>JBNMQM010000034.1:0-51447 GCA_051278195.1 Candidatus Azotimanducaceae bacterium | reverse complement strand
TTCACCCGGTATTAGGTGGCCTTTCGTTTTTTGGGTTGGCCAAGTATCAACACCACGATTCTCTGATACAGACATAAATTTTCCCCTTTTTCCTAGTACTTGTTAGTAGTACTTGTTAGTAGTACTTATTAGTAGTGCATGTTGGTAGCACGCGAAATTAGTATGCTCAAATCTATCCGGCTAGGCCAACACTATAGGCCGCCTGCAACATACAAACACTGACCTGTGATCCAGCTAGAGGCCGGAGACGCCATAAAAACCACAGCGTTGCCGATATCATCCGGTGTTCCTAACCTGCCAAGGGGGACTCTGAGTAACTTTTGGAGGTCTTGCCCTTCTGGAAAGTTAGTGGAGTCATGGAAGTTCGGTGTAGGAACCGGTCCTGGAGCCACCGCGTTAACACGAATTTTGGGGCTGAGTTCCAGGGCGAAAGTTTGCGTCAGGCTATTTACGGCGGCTTTAGATGCGCTGTAGGGGCCGTTCTTGACGCTGCCTTGAGATTTTGCCGCACTGGATGAAATATTAATTATTGCGCCCTCTGTCATATTGTTGGCCGCTACCTGGCAGGCCATGAAGACGGCTTTCAGATTCAAATCCAACTGGGCGTCCCAGCGATCCTCTGGGGTTTTGGTCAAATACCTTGGCGTCGCATCTGGCAGGCCGCCTGCATTATTGACCCAAATATCTATGCCGCCAGATGTGACAGCCGCCGCGGCAAGTGCCTCTAGCTGCTCGGCGCTCGTGACGTCGCAGACCACGATTTCGACTTTACGTCCGAGCGCAACAATCTCGTCGGCGAGTTCTTCGAGGTCTGATCGCGTGCGCGCGCTAATAATGAGGTCTGCTCCCGCTCGAGCTAATTGTGCCGCAATACCTCGGCCGATACCCTTTCCTGCGCCGGTGACGACCGCTCGTTTGCCATCTAGTCGAAATGGGTCTGACATAACTGCTCCTATGATTATTGATATTGTGTGCTAAAAACTAGTGTTTTCCTTGCTGACATTAAGATGTTTATCCAGTGTCTTGTGGAAATTTCGTATTCTTGCTTCCTGGTAATTCGCCAGCGTTTGACCCGGTTTCATAGACGCGTTCATCCCAGCCCACTGGCGTTTGAAGTTTTCAGTGTCCTGATCCAATACGTGGGCAAGGGGGAAGTTGTCGACGGTTTTGTAAGACGTTTGTTCATCGAGAAAAATCACCTCAGCTGGCGCTGGACGTTCACCCGAATCAGGAATTGGTTGAAGCAGCATAATTTCATGGATGCAGGTGCCTACGGATGTGGGCCTAAATCTATAGATCAAAGGGATTTGCAGGCCTGGAAAAAAGCATGCATTCGGGAATAAATGGTATTCGATTGAATCTAGCATCAGTGAAGTGTTGACCTTGCTGAGGTCCGTACCAAATGATTTTCCAAGTGACTCGCGGAGGTTCGCTGCATGTTGCTGTCTTGCCGTCGTATCTGCCGGAAGCTCATTTGGGTCGTAGCCTAACAATCCATATATCTCAGCTTCAGTTTGATCAATTTGTGGGTTGCCGGTGGACAAGTTTTGCAGAAAGCGTGAGACGTTTTCGCCGAAAATATCGTACTGCGTGTTTGCCCAAGAAGAGGCTCGTAGCGCCTCAGGGTGCGTAGCGAGTACATGGAAAGCTTCAAGGAATCCTTCCATGCACATTTTCCAATTGCCTGGTAATTCCTTGCTTGTATGCATTGCGACGAAACGATTTTCTAAGCCCCAATCGCGAAAGTGCTCTGGTAAAACCTCGAGATGCTCATCAAGCGGCGAGCAGTCTTTGTCGAAATTGATAAATATAAAACCAGCCCAGCTATCGCAAGGGATTTCCGAAAGACCAAACTCTGCATCGTCAACGTGGGGGAAATCCCATCGACATGGAATTTCTCGCAACGAACCGTCGGTCTGCCATGTCATGCCGTGGAAGGGACATCGTATGAAGGTCTTGTTGCCTGCACTGCCAGAGTCAGCAAGCTGCATCCCGCGGTGTGGGCAAGAATTCACAAATGCCCGCTGCTGATTGTCTTCACCCCGGATGACGAGGGCGCTATAAGGGCCGACGTCGTAAACCATGTAATCACCAGGGTTAGGAATATGTTCTTCTCTGCAAGCCCACTGCCAAACTTTAGGCCATAGATGGTCTATTTCATTTTGGTAAAATTCCAGCGATGTATACCGTGAAAAAGGCAAATCACGATCACCCAAAAAATCGGACTTTGATGACATTAAGCCGATATCGAATCGGCTATCTTCGCTCTCAAGGACTTCCCTAACCGAAGGTCCGGGGCACCTGGCTTCACCGGGTGATAAAGCAGGGTCAGACGGTTCGGTTAAAATTTTGATCATGTCTTTCATGGTGTGACCTCGTGAGCGACAGAAAAAGTGTACCACCTCTTTTGTCTTTACAGAGTGCTCCATCATATTCTAGATTGGGCAACTCGTAACAAGGATTAAACTTTATGGCACAAACACACGACCACGAAATCGTATCAATTTATCCATTCTCGGATGCCGAGGTGGACCAACTTATGAATAACTCGGTTGAGTGTGTCCTCATGTGGGCAACTCAAGATGGCTGGCCAGTTGGTGTGACTCACGCCTTCGTTTGGCATGAAGGTAAAATTTGGATTACCTTTTCTGCCCACAGACACCGAACAATTGCGATCAAGCGTGATAATCGAGTGTCAGTAAATGTCAGTTCTCATGGTTACCCTCAGGCTATGGATAGCGCTGGTCTGCCGGGCGGTGCCATCACCTTCAAGGGAAAAGGCGAATTTTTCGACGATGAAGAAACCAAAACTTGGTTTTACAAGGCGCTTTCACAGAAGCTAAACCCAGATAACACCCAGGGCGCAGATTTTTTCTACGACGTGCTGGACTCGCCTCTTCGAACCGTTCTCGCGGTGACACCCACCAAAAAGATTATGTACAACGGCACAAAGGCCGGGCAGCACATGGCCGGGACCATTGACGAAAGCGAACTAGGTGAGCGTATGGCCGTCGATGTGGATCGGATGAATAAGCTTCGCGCTGAGAAGGGTTTGGAGCCGAGATAAAAGTTTGAAAGATCTATCTATTTAAAACAAACAGGAATGATTGTTTTATTTATCGAAAAAAATCATGATTCAAAAATGCGGTCACTCAAGGTTGGGTGGCCACTAATTACCACTCATCAACTTTTATCAATTAACAGTTGATGGGTGCTAATTGAGGGCTAATTGAGCAGTTGATCGCACTCCATGCTTTCCAGAGCAGCAAGAGATCGAGATAACATGATTTTACCCAGCTCTTCGCCGCGAGCGTTGCCAGAGTCCAAGGTGCCACAAACAGCAATGGGCGTAATCATGGTGAGCATTAGATTGAGTCGATAGTGCGTTAGGCATTCATCAAAAGTGTAGTTCTTCACGCCGTTCGCGATCAGTACATCGTGGTAATGCCGCAAGCTTGCCAGCTCAGTTTCTCCGCGAAGTTCAGGGCCACAACTTTGAGCACTAAAATAGGCAATATCATGCGTACAGTTCCCGCCTCGTGTGTTCTGCCAATCAACAGCGATCATTTCTAATTGACCCTCTCGAACCGGCAGTAACATATTGTCGATTCTGTAGTCTCCATGGGTAAGGGTTTGTGGACCAGACATAGCCGCCGTTGATAGTTCGGCGAACTGCTCGCCTATTCGAGCAACCGTCCGTTCAAGATTTCCATGAAACAACTCGCCGAACCCATTCAGAGTGGGTTGGAAACTGGGCTTATAAATGGCATCTCTGCGGAATAGCGTCAGTTCCTCATCGTCGTGATAACTTAACCACGGGATACCATCCACCCTCTCCCAAAAGTGGGCGTGCATTTTTGCGGCGTTTTCGAATGCAAGCGTTAACACTTCGGACTCGCAACCTTTGAGCTGGTCGCCAGCCACCTCGTTACCAAAATCCTCAAGTATTAATAAGAATTCTTGGGTTTCCGGATCAATCTCTGCATATAGGCATTCTGGGCTCTTTATTGGGCATCCAGAGGCTAAATCTCGATAGAAATTAACCTCGTTGAGATAAAAGTTTAAGCCTTTAGCTATCTCGATATTTTCGTTTTGGGAAACCACCTTAATGATGACGGTGGTGGATTTTTCCTTGTCTAAATCGAGAGAGCCAAAACCGAGTGTGGCACGACCGATGGAGGACAAGAGCCCAACCCCTTCACCAAGGGGTTGTACGTCTACTGAAGTAATGGGCGCCGAATATCTGCCGACTAGAACTTCGTTCGCGATTGCAGGAGTGAACTGTTGTGCGTTGTGAATGATCCGTCTCATGTTGGTTTTCCCAGAGGCCAATTGTGATAAATTTAGCACTTTTGTTGTGTCTATGGGCTAATTGTCTTGGAGGAATTTATGTCTGTATCTGAACGTTTTGGACTTGCTGGTCATGTCGCGGTTGTAACAGGTGCTGGCCGTGGAATTGGCGAAGGGATTGCTAAGGACTTTGCCGATGCGGGTGCATCAGTGATCGTTGCCGCAAGGCGTAAGAATGAGATTGAAGCTGTCGCTGCAGGGATTAATGCTGCCGGTGGGAAAGCACTGGCTGTTGTCACAGACGTGACTGATGAAGATGCGGTCGAAGCGCTTGCTAAGGTCGCCATAGACACTTTTGGTAAGCTCACGATCTGGGTAAACAACGCAGGAGGCTCAACCGCTAGGATGCCAATGGTTGATTTGCCAAGGGACGAATGGCGAAGGACCATTGAGCTCAATTTAACGTCGGTCTATATAGGTTGTATGACCGCGGCGAAGTACATGGAGACGGGCTCGATTATCAATATCTCCTCTGGCGCGGGTACCGGACCTGTGCCTGGTAGTGGTCATTACGGTGCGGCAAAAGCCGGCGTGAACTCTATCACTCAAACACTCTCTGTAGAGCTTGCACCTGAAATCCGAGTTAATGGCGTTGCGCCTGGTGCCATTCCTACGGAAGTCATGCTTTCTGCTCTCGATAAAAGTTGGGATCAAACCGAGGAAATTTTAAAGGAGTGGAAAATACCCCTTGGCAGACTTGGCACGCCCCAAGATATCGGTTCCGCATGCGTCTATCTCGCTTCCGATGCAGCCAGTTGGATTAGCGGCGAAATTTTGAGAGTCGGTGGAGGCGCTAAAGCCAGATGAGCATCGTCAAATTTATTATGCCATTAACGCGAAAGGCTGGAATGACAAAGGCAGCCTTTCGGCAATACTACGAGCAACATCACAAGCTGATTGGTGAAAAATACCTGAAAGACTATGTCGTTAAATACAGTCGGGGTTATGTCAGCCCTATGGCAGGGGAAGAGTCGCCCACTGACTTCGACGTTTTGTTAGAAATTTGGTATCGAGATTCTGAATCTTTCAAAGCCTGTATGAAGCATTTATCGACGCCGGAGATCGCAGCGGAGATCGCTGCAGATGAAGAAAAGTTATTCGATCGCACCAAAAAGCGTGGTTACCTACTTGATGAAGTTGAGTCGGACTTTGAAGGAACCTAAGTTTGATTTAGGAAAGGTTGATCCGGCTTGGGGTTAACTGCCGCTTGCTTTATATAGGTATAAAATGAGGTTAGTGTCTCTGACCGCTCATAAACTTCGATCATGTGTCCCAAGCTTTTCGTCGCATCAATGAAACCAAACTCTGTGCCCGTCGCGGTCTTTGCTTTCAGCGCGATTTCATAACCCTCGGCTCGATAGTGGTCATAGGTATCAGGCAGGGAATCGACCATCATAGCGACGTGGTGAATGCCTTCTTCACCGGGTGCATACATATCTCGAAAAGGAGAGCTGCCTTCACTATCCTGTTGCACCAGTTCCACCATGATTTCCCCCCACTGCCCGAATGCAGAAGTATGAATAAAATCAATGGGTTGGCCGCGCGACTCAGCCCAAGCTAGCTTGATTTCTGCTGCGACGTGGAACGGCCCACAATTAAATTGCCTGTGCATTTTGAGTGCGGAGGCTCGTGCGTCTGATACAAAGTACGCAACCTGGCAAATGTTCACTAGAGCGGCTGTTTACTAAAGCTGCTGCGCAATTTTTTGACGGTGCCATGAACCATCACCAAATAGAAACTGACTGTGCATTTGTCGCTTGTGATAAACCTGCACGTCAGACTCCCAGGTAAAGCCAATGCCGCCGTGCAGTTGAGTCGACCGGTTTGAGCAAAATGAGGCTGTATCTGAAGCGCTGGATTTCGCAAAGTGTGCATAGCGAGCAGCGGTTTCTGGCTCATGATCGTAAGCGCAAGCAGCGTTGTAAACCAGTGACCGGGTTTCATCAGTCGCGATCATCATGTTGACGATTGGGTGCTTCACTGCCTGGAAAAAACCAATGGGCCTGTCAAATTGCGTTCTGATCTTGGCATATTCAGTCGTTGCCTGAAGTTGCCACTCAGCAGCACCGGCAATGTCAGCTGCAAGGAGGGTGTAAATTGCAGATAGAGATTTTGTAATTATTGCCTCAGCCTCACCTGGTGCGGAAATAACTTCTGCGGGCGTATCGGATAAGACAATGCGGGCCTGATCTCTCGTTAGATCAACAATCTTATCGCACTTAATTTCTACCGCGCTTGCTGGGACGCAATACAATCCAATACCTGCAGCTGATTTAGCTGCCACTATAAAATTGTCCATTTTGGATGCGTCTTGTACGTACCAGCTGGTGCCGGAAAGTGTCGTGCCGTTTACCATCACGTCTGTTGAATCGACTTCTAACGATCCATCCTCGCCAAAAACTGCAAGCCCCATGCTTTCGCCAGCGACAATCTTCTCTAAACAGGTCGCCGCATTGGCTTCTCGAAGCAAGAATGTGGATTGCAATGTATTGGTGAGGGGGCAAGGGCACGCCGCACGACCGATTTCTTCCTGAATGGCAGCGGCTGCAACGAGTCCCATGCCAATGCCGCCGTTTGCCTCAGGCACGGCGAGCAGGTGCCAGCCAAGCTCTGTCATTTCTTGCCATAAAGCTCTGTCAAACCACGGTTCCCTTTCTTCTCCATGGTAAGGATCTTCACTTCCTGCTAAGTGTTTTCTTAAGGCAATGAGGGGCGATTTTTCGTCTAGGAAGCGTTTCACCGCATCCTTTAACATGCTGGTTTCTTCGTCGAAGCCAAAGTCTCGTGGTTGTGTCATATCGTCTCTACTTAGTTTTCGGCAGACCGAGCACGCGCTCGCCTAAAATATTACGTTGGATTTCGCTGCTGCCACCGGAGATGGTACCGGTATAGGTATTCATATAACCGAGCGCCCACTTGCCATCATCGACAGCGTTCTCGTCGCCCACATATAGGCTAGAGCGTGCTCCCATGATACCGAGCGCAACTTCATTGAGCGCCTGGCCAATTTCACT
This sequence comes from Candidatus Azotimanducaceae bacterium, assembly GCA_051278195.1. Classification (GTDB taxonomy): domain Bacteria; phylum Pseudomonadota; class Gammaproteobacteria; order Pseudomonadales; family Azotimanducaceae; genus JAHRVQ01. The sequence continues at coordinate 44,083 of JBNMQM010000034.1, read as the reverse complement.
ACCGACTACTTTGCCCTGTAGGGGTATTCGCATCGCGCCACCGTTGAGTTCTTTGATCCGGCCCCTGCGGGCATTTTGCATAATGGCTTCGGTGCGCTCGTAGAGTTTGACGATCTTGTCTTGCCAAACCGGGTCATCCCACACGGACTTACCATTTCTTTTGGTATCTTTGGCAAGCTGAATCACCTGATGTATGGCCGAGAGCGGCGATTCGCTGCTAGCAACGGCGCCAACGCCCATTGATGCGCCGCGTTCACTGGTGAGCGTCGACATGGCGACTTTCCATCCGGCGCCAACTTCATCGACGCGCAGATGGTCTGGGACCACGACATCTTCTAGAAAGACCTCATTAAAACCGGCTTCGCCGGTCATTTTGTGAATGGGTTTTACGGTAACGCCGGGTTGATCCATTTCAGCTAGAAAATAGGTGATGCCGTTGTATTTATCGTCTTTGTCGTTTCTCGCCAGTAGCAGCATCCAGCTGGAGAGTGCGCCAAGGCTCGTCCACACTTTGCTGCCATTGATGATCCAGTTATCGCCATCTTTAACCGCAGACGTTTGTAGAGATACAAGATCGGAACCGGCGCCAGGCTCACTGAATCCTTGGCACCAAATTTCTTCAGAGGTAAATATTGGTGGTAAAAACCTAGTTTTTTGTTCCTCTGTGCCATGAACCAACAGAGTAGGAACTGCCATACCTAGGCCAATCCAATTGATAAAGTAAGGTACCTTGGCTTTCCTAACCTCACCGCTTGCGATGGATTGATAGCCATCATGACCATGACCGCCGTAGGCTTTGTCGACGTCTGTTGCGATGAGGCCTGCTTCGTAGCAGCGATTTTGCCAGTCGCACAAATACGCACGATGATCCTCAGACGTGACCTCGTACGCAGCCTGTGGCAACGGGATTTTTGTGGGTGGAGGGCGGTTTACTTCGAGCCAGTTTCGACAATATTCTTGAAACTCTACCTTGTCGGCTGAAAGTTGTTGCTCGGCCATGGATTTCTCATTTGGGATTAAAACTCCATGCTGCCACGAGTTTCCCTAGGAAACAATCACAGGTGACGGTTTTCAATAAAGCGGCAGAGCCAAGAAGTTAACGGACAGAGCAAAAGGGCAACTTAAAGGGACATTTAGTTGGCAAAGTGGCTGGCTTTGAGTTTATTTTTTATGGCGGAGACAAATTGATAGGCCGGCCCCTATGTCAGTAGTGGCTTTTTAACCTTATCCCAGAACTTAAAGAAGCGAGCAAATTCCCCGTCCAATTCTGGCAAAAATGGATCGTCTTTGATCTCGATCACGTCGAGAGTTTTACGCAGTTTTGTCGCGCACTGGGCGACTGCCGGGTCGGGGGAATCGGCCATGCGTATTCGTTTCGCTCCCTCCTCTGCCGCAAGTGCTTTCAGGCAAGCGCAGGTGTCGCCGCGGTAAATTGGCACGTTCATTTCGATCAAGGTCTCAATAATGAACTGCAATCGTTTCAATGAATAACGCTTTTGCGCAAGTGATGCATTGTCGAAAATAAAGGCGCGGGTAGCGTCTCCTGAGTCAAGAAAGACCGGGTGGTCGCGTCGCAACGCATCCTCATGAACCCAAATAATTTCTTTCAAGTGTGTTTCACTCACAAAACTTCCTTTTCAGGTCTTTTCTTTGGAAACAGTCTTGCTTCGAGTTGGGCGTAGGTCGCGTCGAGCACCTGATTACGCTCAGGCGAGCAATCGACGTGCTTGCCACAATACTTCGCAACATTTTCAAGGTTAAAAAAGTATGGTTTGTGAGCAAAGGTACTGGCGACCCATTGCCACGAAAAATTATTCGATGCGAGGTCGCCATCGATGAGGTGTCGTAAGAACCACCGGGCGCCGACTTGCCATTTCACTCGCCGAAAATGCACCAGGTAGGATGCAACATACATTCGAGTGTGGTTATGCATATAACCGGTTTGCAGCAGATCCTGGATGAAGTGATCTATGCAGGCAACGCCGGTAGTACCCTGCTCAATATCAATGGGCAAATCCGCAAAATACTCATCCTTCAAGAATCCGGTTTTGTAGGGTTCGATGTCTTGCCAAATCCACTCTGGATGCTGCTGGTAAGTACGCTGCCAGAAAAACCTCCAGGTAAGTTCTTGGATAAACTTTTCAATTTCCTTAGCGGGTGCTTTGGCTAGTGCCTGTTGTCGAACGGCTTCGGGATGCAATATACCGTGCCGGATGTAGGGTGAAAGGCGTGTGACTGCGCCAGCATAGTAGTTGCGGCTGCGGCAGTAATCGACGGGGTCAATGTCTTGGAGGCGCGCACGTGCCGCTTTTTCTCCTCCCAGAAACGGGCTAACCCTCGAGTCTTCGTCACTGAGGACGTCAGCGAAGAACGTTCGAATAGAGGCCGTGAGTGACTCGGGAGTTGTCGTGTTCGGTTCAAAGCGTTGCATAACGGAGTTACGCGCGCTATTGGTTCCCAGACCACTGCGCTGTGCCGCAACCCGGTACTATTTCCCGGTTCTTACTCCTAGTACTCACGCCCCGGGCGACCTAACGCTACTACCGCCAGAACCTGTTTGAATCCAACTCTGTGCTCGTGGCGTAAGACGCGCATGTATAAATTATTCGCCAGCTACCGGCCCGCCTGTGCATCTGATCTTGATGGCATCAATGCGATCATCAAGTCAGCGGTCATGAATTGGCCTTTGCCTGATCGGCTTAAACGCAGAGCGGTGGCCGTTCTGCAATATGATGCAGTGGACCTTGACCACTACACTATGTTTGTCTGCGTTCGACGACAGGAGATACTAGGCGTCGCCGCGATTGATCTTCAACATTCACCGGGGCATGGTCTACTGCACGGACTGTTCGTGCTGCCGATCATTCAGGGTCACGGCATTGGCAAACAACTGATGCAGATGGCGTTCAATTGTGCGACTGAACATCAGCTTGTATCGGTTCTGATTAGAGCGGAGGGCGTAGCTGCGCCTTACTTTCATCGGTCAGGCTTAGATCCAATCGATGATCTCGGCCCTAATGACTATCCCCACCAATTTGAAAAAACTCTAGAGGCACGAGCGTCCTAAGACTTTCCATCGCGTTGAATCGCTATGGCACTTTGATTTTTCATCCAGTTAGTTTTTAATGCGCAACATGCTGAATGAAACCCAACAACACGATTATCATCAACAAGGTTATCTAGTACTGCCTCATTTATTTACCGTTGCTGAAATGAACGGGCTTAAGAAAGCGGCGAAGCGGATGGTTGATGAGTTTGACCCCACATCAACGTCAGCGATCTTCACGACCAAGGATCACTCGATTACTCGAGATCATTATTTTTTGAATTCTGCGGACAAGATAAGCTGCTTTTTCGAGGAAGATGCCTTTGATGAGGATGGCCACCTTAATCAGGATAAGTCTCTTAGTATCAACAAGATCGGCCATGCGTTACATCAGCTCGATCCTGCATTCGTTCGGTTTGCCGAGGATCAGCGCATTCGAGACATCGCCGTTGACGTTGGCCTTGCTAAGCCCCAGATTCATCAGTCGATGTATATCTTTAAGCAACCTCGGATAGGCGGCGAGATTTTATGGCATCAAGATGCCAGTTTTTTTCTCACTGCCCCCATCTCCGTTACAACCTTTTGGTTTGCCATTGAAGACGCGACGATTCAGAACGGCTGCTTGCAGGTGCCCGCAGAACCCGTTGAATACCCTCTTCGAGAGCAGTTTATTCGCCATCGCAATGACGAAACAGAAATGCGAAGTCTGCACGACATCCCCTGGCCTGAGGCAGCGTTACCGATTGAAATTGAAGCAGGCGGATTGATTGTCTTCAAGGGCCTGTTGCCTCACTACAGTGCGCCAAACCTCTCCACCAGCTCTCGTCACGCACTCACTTTCCATATCACTTGCGCGAGTACCCACTACGCGACAGAAAACTGGATACAAGCAGCACCTAAAAAACTATTTTAAAACAAGATTTTAAGAAATCCCCCTGGCTTCTCGCTCGAGGTGACGACGCAAGTATTCATCCAAAGTGCGAACCCCCGGCCAGAGTAACCTTTTGGAACCGTAGGCTGCGCTTTGGTTAAAAGAGCCGATAAACGCTGCGCCCGAACTGGCACCAGGGCTGACAGCACTACAACATTAATTTTTGCGCCGCGCTTTGCCGCAGCCAGGATGGTGCCGGTCACGACAGCCGCACCGCCAAGATCACCTTTCATCGCCCACACCATCATTTTTTTGATGGAGATGCCACCAAAGTCTTACGTGGCGTTGCGGTCAACCGGGCCTTCACCCACGCCAATTAAATCGATTCGCGAGTAGGGTGCCGTGCCTAATAGCGTCAGCATTTTGCCTTTTTCTCCCGCAAACTCTGTTTCTTTTGGTGCCCGTGCAACGGCGCCGTTGGTTATCTCGTTGACAGTGGTAGCGGTACCCTGAAGTGCATCACCTTTGGCAACGGGAATAACAAGCCGACCATCTTTAGGTAGTTCGTAGGCCTTAAAAAGAAATGTTTATTGTGCCGCCTGGGTGACGGCAGTGAAAGAGACAGCGAGCAGTAGTTGCAGGGCTTTTATCTAGGCTAACTCCTTGAAAGTCAGGTTTAGTTAAGGGTCCCTATGGTGAATCAAATCAGATTTCAGGCCAATCAGTCACAGGGATGGTTGCCACTCCGAGTGCTGATTCCTTCGCACCAAAGTTGATCCACATCAATGCATGTTTATCCTTCAACAGGTTCAATACACGCATGCATGCCGTGAAGAGGTTGTGTGAAAATCTCCAAAAAAAAATCGACAAGGGCGAGACCTAAATGACGATATTTCATAAGACCGCCGATGCTGCCATATCTTGCATTCAGAGCCATGAGTTCATCTGGTGCCATTCCATGGCTGCAACACCCGTCAGGCTGGTTGACGCACTTGCCGACCACGCTGAGGCGAACCTTGTTAACGTCACGCTTCTGCAACTTCACTTGGAAGGGGCTGAGTCCCTATGCCGCCCTGGACTGGAAGGCCATCTTAGGAACCGGGTGTTTTTTGCTGGTCGCCATACTCGACAATTAGTGAATGAGGCTCGTGCTGATTATGTCCCTATATTCCTGTCAGAAATTCCCAAGCAGTTTCGTCGAGGTGAGCAACCACTTAACACGGCTCTGATCCAGGTATCTCCGCCTGATCAACATGGTAATTGTTCGCTGGGTTTGTCGGTTGAAGCGACCCGGGCTGCTTGTGATGTGGCGGACAAAATTATTGCCCACATCAATCCCCATATGCCTCGCACCCATGGTGAGAGCTTTATCCCTATCAATGACATCAATCATGTCTATACCGAAGCTGTTCCCATGATTGAAGTTGTTCGCGGTGACGCAAACGAAACCCAACAAAAAATTGGCGAACATATTGCGGGTCTTATCGAAGACGGTGATTGTTTACAAATGGGCGTGGGGGCGATTCCAGATGCTGCACTCGGCAATCTCCACCACCTTAAACATCTTGGCGTTCACACCGAGATGTTTACCGACGGACTGCTGCCATTGATTGAGGCGGGGGTCGTCGACAATTCAAAAAAATCAGTCCTGCGGGGACGCACTGTGACCGGGTTTGTTATGGGCAGCTCTAAGCTCTACAAGTTTGTGGATGACAACCCCATGGTGCTGTTCCTGGATATAGAATATGTTAACAGTCCCATGGTGATCAGTCGGAACAGGCAGGTAGCATCGATCAACAGTGCGCTACAGATTGATCTGAGTGGCCAGGTTTGCGCCGACTCGATCGGTCCCAAGATTTACTCTGGAGTTGGCGGGCAGGTCGATTTCGTTCTGGGCGCAGCCTATTCCGAACGCGGGAAATCAATCATCGCGCTGCCCAGCACTGCCGGGAAAAGCACTGCTGCTAAAGGCGCCTTATCAAGATTGGTCACAACCCTAAGCCCTGGTGCCGGCGTCGTGACCACTCGCGCAAACGTGGACTATGTTGTCACAGAGTATGGTGTTGCCAGTTTAAATGGCCGCTCAATGGCAGAGCGTGCGCAAGCGTTGATCAACATTGCTCATCCGGATTTTCGAGAATCCCTGCTCAAAGATGCACGAGAATTTTACGGGTTGAGGTTAAGCTGAAAAATGATGATTAGCGTTTACATCGCCATTCGTCGCCATGAGCTTTCGGTCTAACCCGCGTTCAAAAATCTCATCGCATAGAAGCAGCATTTCAACGACTTCACCACAACCCTCGCGTGAAAATATGCGTCAATACTGTTGAGTCTTAGAACTCACGAGCCATATTTTTATCTGAGGAGAGTTGTTATGAAGTTAAGTTCAAAGAGTGCCGTTGCTGCGATTGTTGTTGGTTTAATGACATTACCAATTATGTCCCAGGCGGCGATTAAGTCTACTGAGGTCTCATCCGATCGTGTTGTGGTTACTTACGAGGTCGAGGACCTCAAATCTGCACAAGGACGTGCCACACTAGAAAATGAAATTCGAAGCGCTGCGAGCGAAGTTTGCGGCAACGTTAGTTACACCCGGACTCGATCACTGTCGAGCATCTCAAAGCAACGTAGCTGCTACCACAAGGCCGTTGCTGGTGCCTTAACAGATCTGAGTTCTGGTGAGATGCAAGTGACCGCTAGATAAGTGAATCAGTGCAAGTGCGGCCGAAGGGCCGCGCTGTCTTTTCTGACTACCGTGCATACCAAAGCTTTCGTCTTTGATACAGAAGTGTATAGATAACGGCATAGAGGGAAATCACTACTAAGCCCACCCATTCAATCTGAAACGGCGTGAACTGATACAGCAGTACCAACCCATAAATGAGCGCCCAATTTAACAGCAGGTAATTACGCAGACCAAACCGCGCCACATTCAAACCAAGATTGTCCGAATAAAGGCGCATCAAAGAGTCCAAAGAATTCACCACAAATAGTATCCCGACCCCAACCATGGCGATGGTCAACGTAGCGCGTATAGCAATGTCATTAACGAAGTAGTAATACAAGGTTGTAAACCAAAGCCCCAGTGCTACAGAAGGAACAACAAGTAGAGACATCAGCAATTGCCAGGTAGGCATGCGAGGTACGAACAGCGCGACAAACTGCCCAATCATAATGCTCCAAGAGAACCACCAGAATAGATACCAGCCGTGGTAATCACCAATCGGCGTTAAAAAATGATGTATGTTAGTAAAGTATTCACTAATACCCGCAGCCGTTTGAGAATAACCTACCAATGAGGCGCCAGAATCTAACGCAAGCGCCACACCCAACAACAGAAAAAGAGCGACAGATGTAACGCTTAAAAATTTCACATAGCGTATATGTGAACTCGAATAAGCGGCAAAGAAAACGATGAAGCCGACTAAGGCGTACTTCGGCGCGGCGCCAATACCTTCAATATAGTTTGGCAACGAATCTAAAAATAGAAAACCTGTAAAAGCGCACGTGGCAATAATGACGGCACTGTTAACCCACTTGATGGCCCTAATTTCAAAAAGCTTTACTTTGGGTTCAATGGCGCAGAAATAGAAAGTGGTTAAAAAATAAAATCCCCAGACCAAGAACCCCCAGAAGCCAAATTCGATCGCTAGAGGATTAGCAAAACTGTATTGCGCTTCTTCGGCATAGACTGGAAATTCAACCAGTGGGAACATGATCAGCCCTACATCCAGCCCAGAAGTAAAAAGGATTGCGCAAAAAATTAGCAGGGAGGTGGGAGTGCTACCTTCACAAAGTTGATGCCTCCATTTCACGCTGACAAACAATGCTGTCAGTAGGGTGGTGATAGTGGCAACACTGAGGATTGTATACATGATTTCCAACAGAATTTTAGCGCGCTTAACGCTTAGAGCGAGTTAAGGCATTGGTGTGTCAGTCGCCAGAGTATCTTTGTGGTTGGGATATGTCCATGCTCCTAATTTCCGCTTTGGACTATGAATCGCGGGCTCTTCACCGCGGCATAGGATCAGTTCTACTTTGGGTGTTGGTGCTGAAGCAGCCAGGCCAAAAGCAGGTAAATGACTAAAGGAATTATGCATGAATAAAAGTTGGATATTGTTATCGGCAGTTGCCTTGGCCTTACTTTTCGTTCAAGTAAGTGAAGCCGAAACAACCGATACAACTCATATTTTATTTGGTTCATGTTCCCATCAAGATAAGCCCATGCCAATTTTTAATGCCATTTTGTCTGAACCCAAGGACGCCTTTGTTTTTTTAGGGGATAACATTTACGGCGATACCGAAAACATGGAGGAGCTAGCAAAAAAATACAAACAATTAGGCGCCAACCCTCTGATTAAAAAGCTCAGGGAAACGACACCAACCTATGCCATTTGGGACGACCATGACTATGGCGAAAATGACGGCGGAAAGAACTATTCTCAAAAAGAAGCATCCAAAAAGCTTCTGTTAGACTTTTGGGACGTCCCCCAAGATAGCCCGCGTAGAACACGAGAAGATGGCCTGTATGGCAGTTACGTAGTGGGGCAAGGCGCGCATCAAATTAGAATCATTTTGCCAGACTTACGCTACCAACGAGACGACCTAACGAGCGTCGGAACATTTGATTATTTCGCTAACCGCAGACCTAACAATATGGGACCCTACTCAAAATCAGTAGGCTCAATGCTGGGTGCACAACAATGGCAATGGCTTGCGTTGGAACTACAAAAACCTGAGCCCATAAAAATTGTCGCCTCGAGTCTACAAGTATTGTCAGACTTCACTGGTTGGGAGGCCTGGGGCAACTTCGACGATAAACAGAGGTTGTTCGATTTAATCAAAAAGCACCGCATTAATGGCGTAATGCTCATTAGTGGTGATACGCACTGGGGTGAAATATCCAAATTGGAGGATGGGCTTGATTATCCTTTGTGGGATGTCACCAGTTCAGGTCTTACAGAAGAGTGGAAGAACGTGAGCCCAAACAAAAACCGAGTGTCTGAAGCCACAACAGATGTGAATTATGGGTTTGTTTCGGTCAACTGGGCAAAAGAAGATCCCAGCATTCAGTTTGGTCTCAAGGATGTAGAGGGCAAGCTAGTGGTCAGCAAAAGCATAAATTTGTCTGATATATCAACCTACTAAAACGACTGTCACTGTTCCGTCACCAACTCTCTCGATGGCTCGTTCATGCCGAGTACCCGAGATGTGATTGTGCCTGCAGTTATGGCGCCATTAACATTAAGCGCGGTGCGCGCCATATCAATCAACGGTTCAATCGATATCAGCAGCGCGACCAGGGTAACCGGAAAACCCAGGGCAGGGAGTACCATTAGCGCGGCGAAGGTTGCGCCGCCACCGACACCCGCAACACCGAACGATGAGATCGCGACGATTCCAATCAGTGGCAGCAGGAACGATAGTGAAAGTGGATCGATGCCCATGGAAGGTGCAATCATCACTGCCAGCATGGCGGGGTAGATACCGGCGCAGCCATTTTGTCCAATAGTCGCGCCAAAACTCGCGGACACGTTTGCGGTAGCCGAGTCATTGCCAAGTTCGCGAATCTGCGTTTCTACGTTTAGCGGAATGGTCGCCGCTGAACTTCTTGAGGTGAAGGCAAATACGAGTACCGGCCAGACTCGGCGGAAGTAGTCGAACAGGTTAACGCCCGCTAGCATCAACAGCGCACCATGTACGAGGAACATCAGCGCAATCGCCAGGTAGGATGCCAATACAAAGTTAAACAGATTGAGGATATCGCTACCGTTTGAAGTTGCGGTCACCTTCGTCATCAGTGCTAGAACACCATATGGCGTCAGACCAATCACAATCCGAACGAGCCGCAGCACAAGGTTTTGAGCAACTTCAACAAAGTTGCGGAACTGCTTACCCTGTTCGGGTAGGTCGCGGCTGAGTAGCAGGCCCGCAATGCCCAACAAAATGCCAAAGATCACAACTGCAATGACCGAGGTCGAACGTAGCCCAGCGAGGTCAGCAAAGATGTTCTGTGGAATAAAGTTGACGATCATGTTCGCGATGCTTAGATCCTGCACCGTCACCTGCTGGGCAACCAGGGCACTGGCTTTTGTGACTTCTCTGGCGCCCTCTGTGAGACCTGCCGAGGTAAGTCCGAATGCACTCGCAACTAATGCACCGATAAGTGCTGCCGCCATAGTCGTACCGATGAGAATAAGGATCACTGCGCCGCCAATTTTGCCGAGCGTCGCGATCTCGTCAATTCGAACCACGGCGGCCACCATGGAAACCAGTACCAGGGGCATGATGATCATCTTAAGTAGGTTGACGTAACTCGAGCCCAACATGTTAGTCACGGTTAGGGTATTTGAGAGCGTTAAACTGTCGATGCCGTAGATTAACTGCAACAGGAGTCCTGCCGTCGCGCCCAATACAAGGCCCACCAGCACGCGTCGCGATAATGACACGGCACGCCGTGACAACCAGAGCAGTAGGGCGATCCCCGCCAATACAACCAGAAGGTTCAGAATAACAAACAGATCCATAGTTCATTCACACATGGGCAACGTTAAAGACTACCAGAGTAACAACAATAATGTGAAAGTCGCGTCTGTACGTGGCCATCGCCTTGCCTCAACAATATATTTATTTCAGTAGTCCGATGAAATTTGAAATCTAGGTATTATGGCCCCGAGACGCCATAGCTCGACTTGGGTGGTCTAGTCCATCGGCCTGCTCGGTTCCGATTTAAATCAACTCAGTGTTGGTGTCAGCTTCCGTTTGGCTGTGGTCACATTTTCTCTGTACTGCCTTTTCATACTTAAGAACTTAATCCTGTCTATCAGGATCGCATCGCATTTCTATAGAAACTCTTGATGCTCGATGTCGATACTTTAATTTGGCTAGGGATTGTCTTTTGTGTTTCTCAACCGGCGATGTTTTCTGGTCTCAATCTCGCTTTTTTCTCGGTAAGCCGTCTGGGTAAAGGGGCTTCGAACCTTCTCACAATTGACGAAGTTAAAGTCATCGAAGAAGATGAGCTTGCTGATGAAGTTTCTACTGTTCGATTGCCGACGACCACTGGTCATTCGAGATAGTTCAAAGACGATCGCAGCGGTCATCTCCTACTTGAAATCTTTGCCGAGCTCGACCGGTTCGGAAAATAGCGCGATAGATTATGATGCTGTGTTGATTTGGGGAGGAAAACCGAGAATCATCACCGGAGCAGACGTTTAGGGTAAGCTCTTAAAAGGTATTGCTCCAGAACGAAGACAGCAGGTGCCAAGCTCAGATCGCAAACAGTAAATGATTTCCGGTTACTCTGATTCGTCTTGTACCTTATCTTTTTTGCGCTTTATGCCGACTCTATAGGAAAGTGCAGGGTTAACGATTGCGCGATTCTTCAAGGCGCCGCGGCCCAGTAACATACGAAAGCGCATATCATCTCGGGCCGTTAGCGTCGCTTCGATAGGCCAGGAATGCGGGCCAATTGTCAGTAATGTTGAAATAACCCAACGGTCTTCTCGATGGCCACCGGAGTCCATAATTGTTCTTTGATCGACAACATCTGCAGTACAAACCAAGGCGGTTTCATTGTCGCGTTGGTGAGGATGTATACTAAACTCAACACGTTGGATGCCATCTTCCGAAAATGGCCGCACTTCAAAAGCGTGTAAAGCTGATGTTCGAGCGCCAGTGTCTACCTTTACTTTAAGCCGCGATATTCCTAAATCTGGCAACCCCACCCACTCACGCCAACCAAGCGTCAACAGCTCGTTCATACCGAATCTTTCCTTATCAATTAGCGGCCCGTGCCGTAGAATCTCTGCTTAAATAACGTTACTTGATTTTGGCTGCATGGCCAAAGGGCGAAATATAGCATGAAACTCGCAATACTCTCTCGCGGTCCGAAGTCCTACAGCACTCGCCGCCTTAAGGAGGCCGCTTTGCAACGTGGTCACACTGTCAAAGTGCTCGATACCCTCAAGTTCGCAATAGATCTGCAACGCGGCGTACCAGACCTTTACTACCGACAAAGCGTTCTGAGCGGATATGATGCGGTTCTGCCAAGAATCGGCGCATCTATTACATACTACGGCACGGCGGTCGTGCGTCAGTTTCAGGAGATGGACGTGTTCTGCGCAAATACTGCACACGGCATTACCAACTCGCGAGACAAGTTGCGGAGTCTGCAGATATTGAGCCGGCATAACATTGGGATCCCAAGAACAACGTTTGTGCGTGATAAAAAGGATGTCATCCCTGCCATAGAACGCGTCGGTGGCGCGCCAGTTGTGATCAAGCTTATTGAAGGAACCCAAGGTATTGGTGTGCTCTTAGCCGAATCGATGAAAGCGGCGGAATCCATCATTGAACTTTTACAAAGTCAGAAACAGAACGTTTTGATACAAAAATTCGTTGCTGAAAGTAAAGGCAAGGATATTCGAGCCTTCGTGGTTGGCGATCGCGTTGTCGCTGCTATGCGCCGAACAGCTGAAGGGCAAGAATTTCGCAGTAATGTGCATCGTGGTGGCAAAGCAGAAGCTATCGAGCTTGACGATGAGTATAAGGAAACGGCGGTTCGCTCAGCCCAGATCCTTGGGCTTCGAGTGGCTGGCGTCGATATGCTGGAAGGCAAAGATGGGCCACAGGTGATGGAAGTTAATTCGTCGCCTGGACTTGAAGGCATTGAATCCTCGACTGGGCTCGATGTTGCGGGCGCTGTGATTGACTACATTGCTGCGCAAGTGGACTTCCCTGAAATAGATCTTCGCCAGCGCTTAACAGTAAGCAAAGGCTATGGTGTGACTGAAATCTATGTCCCTGCTGGGTCTAAATTTGTCGGTCTAACGGTCAAAGAGACTAAGCTCTCAGAGCAAGATATTAATGTTCTCACCTTATATCGAGGCAGCAAAGTCATTCCTAATCCGCGTGCTGACCGAGTGCTTGAACCAGAAGATAAACTACTTTGTTACGGAAAATTGGAATCTATGAGAGGAATGATTCCGCCGAAGACTCGCCGCCGCCGCCAACCAAAAATCAAAGAGTTGGTGTCTGAAGAACTAGGGAGTTCGGCAGCGGAAAAGGACTATATAGAATGAGTAACGAAGAAAATGAACTAGAGAAGGCGAGTAAAACGAAGCGAAAAAAATCCAGAGCTTTCGTTTTGGCGGGGTACACGGTCCAGCCTGGCGAGCGTGTTCAATTTGATTTGCCGACGGCAAACTTGTACACGAGTACGCCCCTTAACATGTCCGTTGAGGTGATTCATGGCCGCTATGAGGGGCCTGTTCTTCTTGTGTGTGCTGCGGTCCATGGCGATGAATTAAATGGCGTTGAAATTATTCGACGTATGCGCAGCTTCCGTACTCTGAACCGTTTGCACGGCACGCTGGTGCTGGTGCCCGTCGTGAATATATTCGGTTTTATTCATCAGTCTCGTTATTTGCCTGATAGGCGCGATCTAAATCGTTGCTTTCCGGGTAGCCAGCGAGGCTCTATCGCATCCCGGGTCGCGCACATATTTTTCAATGAGATCGTAACGCATTGCACTCACATAGTTGATCTGCACACGGCAGCAGTTAACCGAGACAATCTGCCGCAGATTCGCGCAGCACTGGATGAGCCTGGCGTCGAGCAACTCGCAACGGGGTTTGCCATTCCGGTCATCATTAATTCAGGGCTCATAGACAATAGTCTGCGGATGGAAGCAGGGCGGTTAGGTATTCCAGTGATTACTTATGAGGCCGGTGAGGCGCTTAGACTTGATGAAAAATCGATCGTCACCGGCGTGCGCGGTATTGTTGGTGTCATGCGCACCCTAGGCATGTTGCCCATTAAGCGGATCCAAACCGTACGAGCTGAGCCCTATACCGCTCGATCCACTCGATGGTATAGAGCGCCGATGGATGGCATATTTAGACCACTCGTAAAGCTCGGTGCCAAGGTTGAAGCGGGGCATACGTTGGGTGTGATTTCGGCGCCATTTTCTTCTGATGAAATGATTCTAGCGGCCGAGACTGACGGTATCGTTATCTGCGTCGGCAAACTGCCTTTGGTCAATGAAGGTGAGGCACTGTTTCACATCGCTCGATTTGAAAAGACCGCTGCCGTGGAAGTTGAGATTGCAGCCCACGAGAGCAATATTCAAGACGACCGTCTATTTGAAATCGAGGCTGTTCCCGAATCAGAGACAGACGCAATCGATTTGCAGGATTCTTGAAGAACCTAGTGTCTCAGCCACTTGGGCTATCTGGGTCTCTAATGGTGCTGCGCGCGCCGCTTTTTTAACAATCTCGTCCCGTTTTTTAGAGCATAAACGCAAGCAGCGTTGCGGTACCCAAGAAAGCCGTGAAGCCAGCGACGTCAGTGACGGTAGTCAAAATGATAGATGCTGCTGTCGCAGGATCCTGGCCCGCTCGAATTAACATCATAGGCACTAACGCACCCGATACGCCCGCAGCGATCATTGCCACTATCATCGCGATAGCGATAACGAGGGCTAAGCCGAAAGATGCGCTCCAGAAGTACACGCCAAGTCCACAAGTTATGGCGAGCGCAACGCCGTCAATAATACCGACCTTAACTTCTTTGCTCAGCACCACGCGCCATTGCAGGATGCTAATTTCTTTCAGGGCTAAGCCTCGCATGGTGACGGCTAGCGCTTGAGAACCGGCGTTACCGGACTGTCCGGCAACGACTGGCAAAAGAATCGCAAGCGCAGTAAATTGAGCAATTGTCGCTTCAAACAAGCCCACAACAGCGGCGGCAAGAAATGCGGTCAGCAGGTTTATATGCAGCCATGGTAGACGTTTTTTGACAGCAAAGGTTGCTGAAGATAAAGCTCGTTCCTCTGCGCTCGCACCAACCATTTTTTGCAGATCCGCCGTTGCCTGATCGCCCACAGCCTGAAATAGTGAGCCGTAACGAATTACCCCAATCAGTTTTGCCTCGAGATCTAGAACCGGGATTGAGTCTGTGCGAGATTTCTCGAATATATCCAATAGATCCTGTCGAGGAGAGGTCAGTACCACAGATCCTTCTATTACGTTCATTAGCGTGTTTAAGAGCGTGTTGCCGGATGCGATCGCCATGTCCTGCAGGTCGACCCTGCCTTTCAATTCATTACTGTCATCAACCACGTAGATCGAACGAGCACTATGGTGCTGTGAGTCCTGCAGCTTTTGTAAGGCAATTTTGATCGTATCATCGGTCCGAAACTGCGCTTGCGGTCGATCCATATAGTAACCGGCCGTGTCATTCGAAAACTGCAGTAGCTTGTTCAATTCGCTACGTCCAAGTTCATCTAGTTCGTCCAGCAGTTGCGCTGCGACGTCTGTCTCAAGGCTCCTTAATATGATGAGTGCTAGCCGCACGTTCGCCGTTTCTAAGACCTGCTTTCGAACCTCAGCGGCCAAACCCATAAATACTCTTGGGAGGTGATAGGGGTCCAGGCGATCCAATATCTTCAGCAGCGCCTCCGTTGGGAGAGTATCAAGTTCTTCAACAAGTGATGGGTTTGACTCAATAAGTTGCGCGGCTTCACTGGGAAAGCTAACGATGTAGTCACTCTTAAGCGACGCTAAAATATTCATTTCCGATTTCCCACCAATGAATCGAGTAAGTGAGCACAGACCATGATGTACGCCGAAGCCAATTCACTCATAATTTGTTCAATGCCGATTGTTGTTTCAGTTGTTGTCTGGCTAACAGATTCCAGCTGTTGGCGACTAACGACTCCTATCAATCGCTGGTCATCGTCCACGACAGGCAGTACATGGTAATCACCCCAGAAGGTCGTGCTCAACACTGAGCTAATATTGGCGTTGTCATCCAAAGATTCTGATTCAATCATCATCCTTTCGACGGGTAAGTCTGCATTTTTTTTCGCCATCAAAGGCATCAACGGCAGTCTTCCAAGCAGTTTGCAGTTTTCGACAACAAAGACCGGTAAGTCCCTATCTCCAGAGCCTGAATCGAGTTCGAGCCACGCATCAGAAACTTTTTTACCCTTTTCAATAGCAATGAATTCTGGGCTCGCGAGCGCGCCCAATGATTTTGCCGAGTATCCATAGAGCTTGGCTTTGATAGCCCTGCTCTGGACCGATGCCTCGACGATCTCAGAATAACGAGTAATGGGTAGGTACGAGATGATCGTTAGGCTGTCATCGTGCCGCGCGTCGTTGATGAGTGAAGCAACCTCTTCGTGAGACATCGCCTTGAGAACAGCAACTGCCTTTGCGCTATTCAATTTGGCAACCACAGATGACTCAGTAATAGTCTCAAGTGAGTTGAGAAAATCTACGATTTCTTCTGGTTCATATTCTCCAAGTCTGGCCGCAACTTTAGCCGGATGTGATCGTGCATAAGCTTGAGTGAGCGATTCTTTCATTCTGCCCTCACTGATTTCTTTAAGAAAGGTTGGCTGGTAAGCAAGCTAGCAGGAACAAACACTTCGCCCTCCCCTGTTTCTAGGGTGAGTCCCTGCTGCGTGAGTGCTTTAACGACGCCTTCTGTGCTGCCAAGCCGTAGTTCGTCTCCTTGCCGCAGGTGAGCAATTTCTCTTCTCGCGAGCATGTTTGCCACAACATTTTGCGCGCCGAGTGCGAAGGCGATGGAAATGCTGCCGAGGAGCACTGCAAACAGGATGAAAAGCAGGTTTGCAACGAACGAAACGTTGATTTCCATGTGCCCGAGCCCTGTAATAACCGCACTGATAACGACCAGGTATTGCGCGAGTTTTGGCAAGACCGTTGCCGCTGCGCCTTCCGTCAAATTCTCGGTCGCACTCTTTGCGATCAGTCCCAAGACAAGACCGCCCAGTATGATTGCTGCGCCGAGCAATAATTTGGGGACATAGACAATGACCAGATCAAGCACTTCGTTAACCAAACTGTAGCCTAGAGATTTCAGTGCAAGCAGCAAAAAGAAGCTCAGAGCCAGATAAAAAACGACACGAGACACTAATACTTCACTGTTGTGTGTCGCGACAGGCGTGTCTTTTTGAGGAATGAATTTGTAGACAACCCGTTCAACCAAGACGGTGGCTAGGGTCGTCCAGCGTGAGAGGAAATACGCTGCTATCAAACCAAATACGGCTATCAGAAATGCGATAACTTCTGGTGACATTAAGAACTCTTTCACGATGATTCCCTAAGTAAGAGGTGGATTATGCTCCGCTGGGTCTAAGACTTTCGTTTCATGTGAAAAGTCACAAAATTAGGTGGTTGGTGAGTTTTGACTAGTATTTGTGCGTTGGTAGGAGCAATGTTTTAGTGATCGTTTGCTAGCCTTTTCGGCTTAATACACCATCAACCACAGTAACTAGTAGCGGGTTATTGCGGCAGAGCCGAGGTCGGGGGCGCTCAACCGATACCGCCAATGCCTAGAGCTATGCGGGGATGTCGCAGGACGCGGCCGAGCTTTTAGAACAATTGGATACTCAAAACATCCGAGTTGTTGGTTGGAGCGATGGTCGCGTAACCGGTCTGGACCTTGCAATGAACAACCGGGGCTTGGTCAGTAAGCTCGTGATATTTGGCTCTAACTTTTACTTTGAAGGGCTTATCCCCGATGAATTGAGTGATGCCGAATATTCTGCGGATGGATAGCTGCAGGATTTTCCGCGCACGTCATATCAGGCTATCTCTCCCCATCCTGAGAAGTGGCCCGAGTTTTTTAAGAAAACGCTCACCATGTGGACGACACAGCCGGCTTACACAATCGAACAGCTAGGCAACATTACGGCGGCGACTTTTGTGATGGTTGGGGATGATGACATGATCAAGCCGTCTCACACCGGAACTCTGGTCGCGGCCATCGATAATGCGACGCTGGCCAGTGCTCCCTCACTCAACTCATTCAGCTGAGCTGTGGTTAGCCAATACATGATTGTTTAGTTTTCCAGAAGCCTGCGTGAACTGTGATTTTCTCTTCGGTTTGCCTTTAGGCCAACCTCCAAGCGTTTATGCCAATTAGACCACCATTCATGATGAACGCTAACATGTGATTTGCGTCAAGACCGCCATTGACACGATGTTAGTGGCACGATGGTTTCTCCTAGTACAGTTCAGTTTCCGATTTAATGAAGCCTCGGCTGTCTTTCCTTCTCTAGAACTACAGATGTCTAGAACTACAGGTGTTGAGAGCTACAGATGTCGGGCGATCTGAAAATTACAGGTACTGGCGGATAGGACGTCTGTGTCGGTCGTGCCAGTAACAAAACTCGCTATCTCCTTGCAGCCGTCGCCGCCCTTGTTGCAATACGCGTCGCCTATGTTCTTTACGATTATCTAAGTGGCACCATATTGTGATCTGTATTGTCTTTCTCTTTGCCGCGAGCATGATCGCCGCAATAATTCCTACATTCCGGGCAATGAAAATACCACCAGCGATCGTGGCCAAGATTGTTTAATAGGCGAGTGAAAATCCAACATCTAGCATAAGACTGTTAGATACATCGCCAGAATTTTATCGACGTTATGGAGTGCCATGGAATAGGAAAATAATATTGAGAAAATGAACGTTGCTCAAACATGCTGAAAACTTGAGCTGAAATCGACAATATGGATCGAGACCTTATCGGCATTCTGGCAAGCGCGTTGAGTATTTTCAAGCAGCCGCAAAATTCAAACCAGCGGAAACCTCTGTCCATGCGCCTGAACGATCAAGCGGGAGGTCCGCGTGGGTTGCTCTGCAACAAATGCGTTTGGTAAAGTCTATCGTTAAGAATCCAATGTGATGATAATGTACAAAAATTAGTTTCTGCGCTGTGCCCACAGAAGCCGGGTTATGAGGAATAAATGACTAGAGATTTTACTAAGTTTCCAGATGATATGAGCGGTGATTCGCTATGGAATATGTCCGAGCGTGGAGACGACATGGCAGAGAAAAGAGATGTCGAGTTTGCGGTCGTATTTGCCACAGAGGACGAGGCGCTGAAGTTTGGCGGGATACTGCTCGTCAATAGACAACAGGTTTTGCTTTGTGACAATCAAGAATCGAAAGATTACCCCTATGAAATCATCGCGACAATTGCAATGGTTCTCAGTTACCAGGCCATTACAGAGTACGAAAGCTTGCTTCAACAATACGCAGCTGACCTTAATGGTATTAATGACGGGTGGGGCTGTCATGCTCAGTAACGTTTTAAATAGCCGGGCAGCCGCTTCACTCATTCGAATGAACATCCCGCTACTGCACCAGTCTACTGGGCTCAATACGTCAGTATGAAACAGACAACACGTATCGCGTGCTATGGAATTCTGCGCGAGAAGGATCAGATTTTACTCTGCCATCTCACCAACTCTGAGAGATGGACGCTGCCTGGAGGAGGCATAGAGTTTGGCGAATCACCTGAACAAGCGATGGTGAGAGAAGTGAGAGAGGAAACAGGACTTGATGTTGTGTGCTCAGATTTTCTAGGCATAAATTCGTTTGTGCGCGAAGGCTCGGATGATCAATTTCACAGCATTCAGATTGTCTATCTGGCGGATGTGGTAGGTGGTGAACTAACCTATGAGATCGGAGGTTCTACAGATTATTGCGCTTGGCAGCCAACAGTCAATGTACCAAATTTAGATGTTGTAGATTTGGTTTCCTTCGCGTTGAAGCGCCTGTAACGAGGGTTAGTGGGGCAATTGATTCTCGTCTGCCACCTAGGTCTTAGAGGTGCACTATATGAACAGGTTTCTAGTGGAAGCGCTCAAACGAGACACAGAATAGTTCAAGATAGAAGCCGTCAAGCAGATCACTGAACAGTGCTATTCAAACAGTGCTATTCAGTTGTGGATGTCGTCCAGCGGCTCGGCACGACCACTCATACTTTGTATGCCTGGCTTGAAAAATTCGACTAACCTAGCACTCAACTTTCAGGCAAGGCCGATCTTTCTGCAGAGAATACTCGGCTTAAGTCAAAGTTACGCTCAAATTGGCGACAAGCACCGGTATATAAAAAGCGGTAAGCCCGGTGACGTCGCTGACAATATATTGAATCGTCAATTCAATCCTGACGTACCTAATCAATCGTGGCTTAGCGACATACTAACGTCAGAACTCATGCAGGTTTTTGTATGTGGCAAGGGTATAGGGTTTATTTTCTCGGCGAATCGTTGGCTGGTCTATGTGATGCCTTGTTGATGGCCGTTTGGCAGAGGCAGCCCAAAAGCGAAGTGTTAGTGCATAGCGATCAAGGCAGCCAGTATGCCAGCTCGGACTACTTGGCCTTTATGATGGCGCACAAACTATTACCGTCGATGAGTCGACGTGAAAATTGTCACGGCAACGCAGTCGCCGAAAGCTTTTTTGCGACATTCAAAAAACGCGTAATTAAGCAAAAGATATACTCAACCAGGGCGGCAGCTAAAGGTGAGATATTTAATTTCATAGAGATGTTTTACAATCCAATAAAGCGTCATTCGCAAAAAGGCGGCGTCTCGCCAGCCACCTCTATTCGCCTTCGGAAGGGTTGCGGCTACAAGATACCGAGCCAGGACGACCGTTCCTGACTAAGAGCATTTTGGATTTTGAGGCGTAAATGTCAATTAACTGGATGACAAGCTAGTTAGCTGTATGAAAAATCAAACCGCAGGAAAAAGTAGGCTCAAGTATTCAGGCACAGGTCCCGGCGAACAAACGTTGGATGGCTGTTCCGTTGAATTCTATCAGCAGCTGTCCGCCACCGATCAGGAGCTGGCCTGCATCGTTAAAGGGCATCCAGCACCGGCTAAACTTCTAGAATTAGGTTGTGGCGCAGGGCGGTTGACTCACCCTCTTGTTAAAGCCGGATATACCGTTACCGCCGTCGACAATTCTCAGGCTATGTTAAGCCGTATTGTTGGAGCCGCCGCTGTCCTCTCAGATATTGAATCTCTTGAGTTAGAGACAACCTATGAGGTCGTGCTTCTGGCCAGCCGTTTACTCAATTGCCCTAATGATGAAATTCGCAACATGATGCTTGCAACCGCGAGAGGACATTTGGAAGTGGGAGGAACCCTCTTGGCAGAAGTTCACGACCCGGATATCCTCAAGCAAAAGGCTGGTGACGGCGGTGCAGGCGAACACTACGCCGCCTCGATCATCTCGAGCCAGGTTATTGGATCACGCGCGAAAATAACGATCGAGTATCGAGTGGAGCAGAAGCGCTGGCGTCACAGTTTCGAAACAGAATACTTGCCGCTATCTAGAATTGAGGCAGCGCTGAAGATCAATAATTTGCACTTTGAGGAATGGATTAACCCAAGTAAGACTTGGATGCGGGTGACCGCTGTATGAAACCGTTGCAATCTATCCTGACTGCTTTTATGTCTGATTTGCCAAATTTTTCGGAGGCTTAAGGATGCATTTCATCATCATATTTGGACCGCCTGCCGTTGGCAAAATGGCGGTTGGCAACGAGATTAACAAGTTGGCCAGGATCCCGGTGTTTCACAATCACCTCTCTATCGAGCCGATCCTGCGGTTTTTTCCTTTCGGCAGCCCGTCGTTCGTAAGGCTGGTTGATGCATTTCGGCAAAACCTCGTTCAAGAAGTTGCGAATAGCGATTTACCAGGGCTGATTTTCACATTCGTGTGGGGTTTGGATGAAGAAGCAGACACAAAATTTGTTGCCGACATTTGCAAACCATTTGAAGACCAAAACGCAGTGGTCACTATTGTCGAGCTTAAGGCAGATCTTGATCAGCGTCTGATCCGGAATAAGACGCAAGAACGCCTAGAGGAGAAACCGTCAAAACGTAACCTTGATTGGTCAGAGGAAAACCTCCTAGCCTCAGAGGCTCAATATAGGATGAATTCGGATGGATCTATTCCATCTCCACACCATCACCTGATTATTGACAACACGAATCGTAGTGCAGAGGATGTTGCTAAAGAGATTGTCCAAGTGCTCTCGATTCCACGGACGCTGAACTAGCAGCCTATGTCTAAGGTGGTCGAACTGTTCTCGTGTGGAGGCTTTGCTGGGAGCATCAGCTTAGTTCCGCCTCTTTAAGCCGGCGCCCATTTAGGTACCACGAGTCTGATTTTGTCTAAGCTGAAACATGACCTTGATGGGCGCTCTTAGACAGATACTTTCACACTGACAATCCAAACAACTTCGCTGCATTGCCGCCCAGCACCTTATTGCGGCGGTGTTCGCTCATGGGTTCAAGCGCAGTGTGTACTTCTTGCATCGCGTTGGCGTGGGAGTCGATATGCGGGTAGTCACTACCCCATAGGAAATGATCCTCACCCACCAGGTCGCACTGTGCATCAATAGAGCGTTCCGATGGATCCATTACAAACCAGATATTGTCACGAATGTATTCGCTGGGTTTGCGCTTCAGGTTTACCGCCGCACCGAAGCGCGCGTATTTCTCATCCAATCGA
Source organism: Candidatus Azotimanducaceae bacterium (assembly GCA_051278195.1). Taxonomy (GTDB): domain Bacteria; phylum Pseudomonadota; class Gammaproteobacteria; order Pseudomonadales; family Azotimanducaceae; genus JAHRVQ01. Next base: position 21,818 of record JBNMQM010000034.1, on the reverse strand, counting down.
TCCATCAGATATGCGGCGTAACCTGCACCCGATTCAACGATAGCGACCTTAAGTTTTGGAAAGCGATCAAACAGACCGTCACAAACCAGCGCCGCAATGGCTGGAATAAGCTGCATGGTGCCACCAAGGCCAAACGAGAAAACTGGATTCATAGGTTCGCTGGTTGGGTCCCACCACTGTGCTGCTGCCGAATTCACGGGTCGGTTAAAGCGCACAATAAGATGAACGCAAACCGGCAAGTCGGCTGCAACCATCTCGCGCCACAACGGGTCAAAATCTGGGTGAGAAGGACGTTTTCCATTGACGGGTTCCGGTGCCACAAACATCCCTTTAAAACCGAGTTTTATGCAGCGCTTAAGTTCCGCCAAAGCGAGATCAACGTCGTACAAGGGAATGTGGGCGATGGGTATGATGCGATCCTTGGCCGGCGAGGCGAAATCCCATTGCCAGTTATTGTAAGCACGGGCGTAGGCCATGGCGAGTTCGGGGTCTTCTGGTTTATCCCAAAGAATACCGATGGTTGGGAAAACTACCCCGGCATCGACACCCCAACTGTCTAACAGTTCTACTCGTGCCGCGGTATCGTAACTGGCTGGTGGGCAGCCTTCGATGTAGCGTACGCCGGGCCTAACAAACAAATCTATCGCGTCATGATCCACGCCGCCCAATGCCGCAAGTCGACCCGCCATCAAGACTTGGTTGTCGACGATCAGCTCTTCGATCCCATCTTTATTTTGCTTGATGCTAATGGATCTATCTTTGTATTTGGGTTCGAGGTAGTTGTCCCAGAGGTCAGCGGGCTCCAAAACATGAGAATCCATGTCAACGATAAATGGTTTGGTCACGGTTGCTTGCCTCGGTACATTGTTCAATAGAACCTCTACGTTATGCCCCAGAACACTGGTTGCAAGGGTAACCGGCTTTGCCGAAGCAGATTCGTTGTGATAATGAAAAACGCCGAGCGCATAGTTAAAACGCATCTTCCAATAGACTCATATAAGTAGGAGAACTGCCCGCCATGGAGCGACTGAGCCCAACTGTTCTATGAAGATGTTCTATGAAGATGTTCTATGAAGATGCTCTATGAAAATGTTCTATGAAAGTGTTCAAGGAAGCCGTTTAACGAAATAGAAGGGAGGGAAGGATAAAAAGAAAAAAGCTGCGGCATGGTCCTGCCGCAGCTTTATGCTCAAAGTTTAGATCTCGAATTTAAGATCAAACCGATCAAGCTGCATCACCTTGGTCCATGCCTGAACAAAATCGTTCACAAACTGCTCTTCTGCGCCGTCAAATGCATAGACTTCAGCAATGGCACGGAGGTCGGTGTTTGAGCCGAAGACGAGATCAACCGTGGTGGCGGTGTATTTCTTTGCGCCGGTAGCGCGATCAAGCCCTTCATACAATCCTTCGGTGGAGGCTTTCTGCCAGCGTGTTGACATATCTAGCAGGTTCACAAAGAAATCATTGTTTAATGTGCCTGGAGCATCCGTCAGCACGCCATGTTTAGCGCCGCCGATATTCGCATCCAATGACCGCATGCCACCGAGCAGTACCGTCATCTCGGGTACCGTTAGGTTTAACTGATTGGCCTTGTCAATCAGCATGACTGCTGGCGCTTTGTAGCTTGTCGTGGCATTAAAGTAGTTTCTGAAAGCATCCGCTTTTGGCTCTAACAAGTTAAATGAGGCGACGTCGGTTTGTGCCTGAGTAGCATCAGTACGTCCGGCAACAAAAGGGACTGCCACTTCAATGCCAGCATCGGCCGCAGCCTTTTCGATTGCAGTTCCACCGCCAAGTACGATGAGGTCTGCAAGGGACACTTGTCTGCCACCGCGAGCACTGTCATTAAATGCAGTCTGGATCTCTTGTAGCTTGGTGACGACCTTGCTCAACTCAGCAGGGTTGTTAGCGGCCCATTCGTTTTGAGGCGCAAGTGCAATACGCGCGCCGTTCGCGCCGCCTCGCATGTCGCTGGCTCTAAAGCTTGAAGCAGAAGCCCAGGCAGTACGTACCAGTTCTTGCGTCGTCAAGCCTGACTCAAGAATGTCTCGTTTCAGTTGCTTGATGTTACGGCTGCTGATGGGTTTGTAGTCTGCAGACGGTACAGGGTCTTGCCAGATAAGTTCTTCAGCAGGCACGTCGCTGCCAAGGTAGCGTTCGCTGGGACCCATATCCCGATGCGTCAACTTGTACCAAGCCTTGGCGAAGGCAAGGCGATACTCTTTTGGATTGGCCAAGAAGCGTTCGGCGATTGCCTTATATGCTGGGTCAAATTTGATGGCCAGGTCAGCAGTTGTCATAACAGGTGCATTGAACTTGCCAGCGACATGAGCGTCGGGTACAGAACTATGCATTGATTTTTCTGTTGGCGCCCATTGGATGGCACCGGCTGGGCTACGAGTTTGCTCCCATTCTAAGTTCAGCAGGTTTTGCAAATAAAGCGTGGTCCACTGTGTCGGCACCTGAGTCCAAGCACCTTCAAGGCCACTAGTGACGGTGTCTTCAGAATGACCTTTGCCGCACTTGTTTTTCCAGCCAAGGCCCTGTTCTTCAATAGGCGCAGCTGCGGGCTCTTTGCCGACACAGTCAGCTGGTTTGTGCGCGCCATGCATCTTGCCGAATGTGTGACCGCCGGCAATCAGTGCGACTGTTTCTTCGTCATTCATTGCCATCCTGTCGAATGCGACACGAATATTTTTAGCCGAGCCGATAGGGTCAGGCTTACCCTTTGGTCCTTCGGGATTCACATAGATGAGACCCATGTGGGTTGCACCGAGTGGGCGCTGTAGCTTGCCGTTCGAGTCTTCTCGATCGCTAGCGAGCATTTCAAGTTCAGGGCCCCAATAGACCAAATCAGGTTCCCAGTCGTCAGTCCGCCCACCAGCAAATCCGTAGGTTTGGAAGCCCATGTTTTCTAGCGAGACGGTGCCCGCTAAAATCATAATGTCCGCCCAGGAAAGACTGTTGCCATATTTTTGCTTGAGCGGCCAAAGTAGGCGCCGCGCTTTATCCAGGTTGCCATTGTCCGGCCAGCTATTGAGTGGATTGAATCGCATTTGGCCGCCGTCACCGCCGCCGAGTCCGTCCAGTGTCCGGTAGGTTCCCGAGCTGTGCCATGAAAGCCGAATGAAAAATGGACCATAGTTACCGAAGTCTGCAGGCCACCAGTCTTGAGAGTCAGTCAGGATGTCGCTGAGATCGGCTTTGACCGCATCCATATCGAGTTGGTTAAAAGCTGTCTTGTAGTTGAAATCGTCACCCAATGGATTGGATCGGGCGTCATGGTCGCGCAATGACGATAGGTCCAATTGGTCTGGCCACCAGAACTGATTGGTTTTTGCTTGGCCAGCGATGGTCGTGCCGGAGCCCGTTGCACCTTTTGGTTTGCTCATCGTTGTCGGCTCTGCTGCTGTCAGTTGTGGCGACAGTGAAGCTGTCAGCAGACCCGCAATCAGCAATTTCGCTGTGCGTGTCAGTGTCTTGTTCATTTACTTCTCCTCAGTTGTTGCCAGGTCGTTAATAGGTCGTTAATAGGTCGTTAATAGAAAGTGGGTAGTTCGTTGGCACCCAATTGGCAAAGTTATTGATGCACCAAAAAGCAGCTTGTGCTCATTTGATGAATTCGTACAGCTAATCGTTTCTGTTGAAACGATTGAAAAAGCCAATTGAAGGGTGGAGCCGAAGTAATCCTTGGAAGTTTTACGTTAGCAATAGCTTCTAGGAGGAAACGTGGTTTATTCTGCACATCACCGATCAGGTTTAAATCAAACATCAAATAAAGGGATTTCTCGTGTCTAATCTTTTTCGTCTGTCGATCATTGTTGGTGCATTTTTGCTGGCTGCTTGTAGCCAACCGGAGCCTGAAGCAGCCGTGCCCGTTGCGTCGGCTGCACCCACTGTTAACTTAGAAGATGAGCAACAGAAATTTTCTTATGCGATTGGCATTTCAGCCTTCAAAAACATCGAAAATGGTTTGCAAGGCATTGAAGGAACCGAGGTCGAACTGGATAAAGAAATGATCCTGAAAGGCTTCACGGATAGTCTGAGGGGCGATTCTGAGCTAGACGACCAAGGACTGCGCGCAGCGATCACGCAGTTTCAAACCAGGGTGACTGAAGTTCAGCAAGCGAAAACCGAAGCAGAGGCGGAAGTTCACAGTAAAGAAGGTCAGGCGTATCTTGAAGAAAACAAATCTTCAGCGGGTGTCGTCGCCTTAGCATCAGGATTACAGTATTTGGTTCTTGAATCTGGTGAGGGTCAGTCTCCATCTTCTGCCAGCACAACGGTTAAGGTTCACTACCAGGGCACGTTGATCGATGGTACTCAGTTTGACTCTTCTTATGATCGTGGTGAGCCTGCAAGTTTTGCATTAAATCAAGTGATTCGAGGCTGGACAGAAGGCGTTCAGTTGATGAAAGAAGGTGCCAAATGGCGGTTTTTTATCCCGGCCGATTTAGCATACGGACAAAGATCGACAGCGACGATCCCCGCGGGCTCGACGTTAATTTTTGAAGTTGAGTTGCTCGAAGTTGTTGATTAGAGGTTAAAGCAAGTCAGTCTCAGGCTGTAATTTTTGTTAAGTGTAATAACAGCCTCGGACTTGAGAGCACGGTTAGTCGATAGCACATTTGTGCTATCTCGTAACGCGGATTATCTTTCCGGGGTTTCCATCGGTGATCAGATAGAGATTGCCGTCGGGACCGACCCGAACATCTCGAATCCTAGCCTCTAGCTCAGCGAATAGCGGTGTTTCAGAAACGACCTTGCCGTTGTCCATTTCTAAGCGTCGAACCTCTTGATCAACGAGTGCGCCGACAAAAATGTCGCCTTGCCATTCAGGAAAAACGTCACCTCGATAAACAGCCATGCCGGATGGCGCAATGCTCGGTACCCAGTAATGAACGGGGTCAGTGATCCCAGGATATTGCTGCAGCGGCGATACATAAGCACCAGAGTAGTTGTCGCCATAGGTCACTGCAGGCCAGCCGTAATTATTGCCCGGCGCGAGTAGATTCAACTCGTCGCCGCCCTTGGGGCCGTGCTCATGTAAATAGATGTTGCCTGTCAGAGGGTCTTGCGCGAGGCCTTGGGGGTTGCGATGACCATAAGAGTAAATCTTATCGTTGCCGCTGTCGTTGCCAACAAAAGGGTTGTCAGCTGGGACAGAGCCATCCGAGTGAATCCGAATCGCTTTGCCTATCTGACTTTTTTTATCCTGCGCGGCTTCTCGAAAGTCGAAGCCGTCTCCTGTTGTCACCATTAATGTGCCGTCGGGAAGAAAGAGTAGTTTGCCGCCGTAGTGTAGTGGTGTGTTTTTTGTGGGTTCGACGGCAAAGATGATCGTGGAGTCAGCGAAGCTGCTTTCACGCAAGGTGGCTTTCAAAACGGTGGTGGCATTCGCCGCTGGTGAGCCGCCCGCGTAAGACAGATAAACGCTTTGATTGGTGTCGAAGTTCGGGTCGAGCACAATGTCAAAGTAGCCGCCTTGACCGGCCACATAGGCAGCAGGTGTTCCCTTGAACGCAGGGCTAATGTCGCCATCTGCCGATATTTGTCTGATCTCGCCAGCACGCATAGCAACGAGATAATCGCCGTTTGGCAGAAAAGCGATCGACCATGGGAAGTTCAAACCTTCTGCCACAACTTCTATTTTGTAGTCGGCGGCGAAACCAGGGATAGAAATGGGGATGGATAGAACCAGGAGGGTGATCGCGCGTAAAATATTCATAGGTATTTACTTTAGCCTGTGTAGCGAGGCACCAGTATACTGGAGGCTGATTGTGAGAGGGAAACTAAGATGAAAATCGTAAGTGCTTATATAGTGGCGGTCCTGGTGACCTATATTGTCGGAGCTTTGGCGATCAGCCAGGGTAATGTTGGGCAAATTGTGGAGATGGGCTTTGATGTCACAGTTGCGCAACGATTAGACGCTGCACTGCATGATGTCACCCACATGTACGACCTTTACTTGCCGCTGGTATCCGTCGGCTTACTGATTGGGTTGCTCTTCGCCGGCATCATTATTCGTTTTGTGCCCCATTTAAGGATGATTGGCTACGTTTCTGCAGGTTTCACGAGCATGTTGGCATTGCCCTTGCTGGCGAACGTCGTGCTCGGTGCGGCTGCGCTTGCACCTACCCGCGAGATTTCGGGTTTGATTGCCCAAGGCGTTGCGGGCGGGATTGGTGGCTATGCGTATTTCCATGTCACGAATAGTTTTATCAAATCCCCATCAACCCCCAAATCAACAACAGCCTAGGCTGTAACTGGAAGCATCATGAGTGGGACCCAGGCCGGCTTGTCTTCAGAGCCATCGAAGCTAGTGCTGCTAGAGCCTATTAAGATGGGTATTCTGAAATCGATCCGCTATATGAAGCGCAGCTACAATAGCCCGCTTGAACATAGTCAGGATCTGCGCGCCGAATATGGCAATGTGGTGATGCAAAAAGTCGGCAAGATGCGCGTGGTCCATCTGTTCGGCGCTGAGGCGCATCGCCTGTGCCTAATGAATCAAGGTCAGACGTTTTCCAATAAAAAGGCCTGGGACAAGATCATCGGGCGGATCTTTCCGAACGGGTTAATGCTGCGCGACGGTGACGACCATCGTTATCACCGGCGATTGATGCAGGCAGGTTTTAAGAGCAAAGCCATGCAAGGCTATCTCGACCAAATGATCCCTCAAGTGCGATCGAGTGTGGCTGCTTGGTCAGATTCTGATTCTGGCATAGCTTCAAAAAATGGAACAATGCTGGCCTATCCAACCTTTAAGCAGATGACTCTGGATCTTGCTGCGACAATTTTCTTGGGCATGGATTTAGGCGACGACGCGCGCAAGATCAATCAAGCGTTTGAAACAACGGTCGCCGCATCAATGCCAAGAATTCCGATTGCGATCCCTGGCACCCTGTTATGGAAGGGCATTAAAGCTCGGCAAACGATGTGTGATTTTTTCTTGCCACTTATTCCGGCCAAGCGCGAAGGCAATGGTCAGGATCTTTTTTCCCTGCTGTGTCAGGCTACGGACGAGCAGGGCAGGGGCTACACCGATCAAGAGATTGTCGATCATATGATATTTCTTATGATGGCGGCTCACGACACGACGACCAGTACCCTGACGAGTATTACCTACGCGCTGGCTAAAAATCCTCAATGGCAGGCGCGGCTCTTGAGCGAAGTGAGTTCAATCGGAGAAGGCGGTCTGACGCATGCTGACTTGACCCATTTTGATTTGGATAAGATGACCGAAACCGGTTGGGTGATTAAAGAAGCGCTGCGCATGTATCCTCCCCTATCGACGCTGCCGAAATTTAGTAACACCGCCTTTGAGTACGAAGGCCATCTTGTTCCAGCAGGTGCCATGGTGATGACCTACCCGATTCACACGCACTATATGGACGAATACTGGGACAAGCCGGACGAATTTGATCCAGTCAGATTCAGTCCAGAACGAGCAGAACATAAACGTCATGCCTATAGCTGGGTGCCTTTTAGCGGCGGCGCGCACATGTGTATTGGTCTGCACTTTGCGGACATGCAGATCAAGTTGGTGCTGGCTGAAATGTTGAAGCAATATTCCTGGCGGGTGGCTGAGGGATATGAGATGCCTGTGCAACAATCGCCCATTTCAAAGCCCCGGGATGACCTGCCAATCACAATTTCAAGACGATCTTAGTGTCGCTATCTTGAGCGACCTGCATAGGTAGGTTTTGTTCAATAACGAAAAATTTTAGTCAAGTGTTGACCCCTGCCGATTGATTTTTGCGATTGCTGCATCTAACGACGCATGGTCTATCTCACCGTGTTTCGGTTCTGCGCGTTGATTTGGGTGTGCTTTTCTTTTTCTGCAATGATCCGGAAATCTCCTAGTCTGGGGATAGCGCACCTTTGTAATATTGGTGAAATTTGCGAATTTAGGCTTACGCTCAGATCCTGAAATATCCCGATATGAGGCTATATTGGGCACCTGACCGGCCGTTGACCGGCTACTTTATGGCGGCATACCTGCTCAACGTCATTTACGGCTCGTACTGGGAGTCTTTCTTGCAGGAAAACCGCTCTCCTGTGCTGTTCGATCAGCTGCTTGCTCAGAACTATCAGGTGGAAATGTTTACCAGTGCGAGTTTTACCTTTCCGGAGTTTGATCAGGCCCTGTTCGCGACGCCCCCCGGTGAACACCTACATCAGTTCGATAATGATATGTCTCCCTGGCAGGGGGACGCGGCCAACAACGGGCTGGTTGTTGGCCTGTTACACGAGCGAGATGAAGACCAGCCGTCTATGGTTTTCATGTTCTACGAATCGACCCACGCCCGCTATGATTTTCCGGTCACTTCTGTCATTCGGAAACCGTATCTTGAAGATCTCAATCACGCCACGATGCCCCGTGATTCGTTAGCTGAAGAAAGTGATGCTCTGTTTAACCGCTACATGAACTCATCCCACTTTATCGATGAGCAACTGGGGCGGATCTATGATGCTCTAAAAGAGGAAGGGCTCTGGGAGAACACTATCGTGGTTGTGACGGGTGACCACGGTGAGGAGTTTCTCTGAACGGCAGATTCGTCCGCCGATGGTGATGTGGCTGCCAGGCGTGGAACCGGCTGTGGTGACAAAAGTCACGAGTTACAGCGAGGTTATACCCACACTTATGCCCTTGCTCGGTGTCCAGAATGCCGTTGTAGACTACTCTCTAGGATATTCAATGCTGGACTCTGGGTTATCACTGTTTATCAGTCATCACCTTGAGCCCCCAGTATCGGTTGGGCACTTGATCGGCTGGGCACTTGGTGTTGAGTAGGAACTGAGCTGGAGCAGGCCCAATTGCGTATAGATGACGGATATCTGCTGCTAAACCTGTAAGTAGATCACCCGTCTAAACAGGGTCGATGCACCATGGGGGTCAGGTCTTGGTTTCTTGACTTCTAAATTTGGCCAATCTGCCATTCAAAGGTTGAATACTGTTTAAATGTACAGTATAAATACACCATGAATGATTCGTGAGGCTGTGGGGCCAGACAATCAAGAAAGAGGGCTGCTTTCAGGCAATATTCCAAGAGATAGCGTTTCGAAAGACAATATTTAGAAAGATAATACTTCGAGAGATAGTATTGCAGTAAATAGAGCAGCAAATATTCAATTATTTAGATAGAAGGTTTTCCACATGGCAGGATTAGATAACGGTCAAAAAGACAAGGCACTCTCCGCGGCGCTGACGCAAATTGAGCGACAGTTCGGCAAAGGCACCATCATGCGCCTGGGCGATACGCCTCATGAGCGCATCCCCGCCATTTCGACGGGTTCACTCGGGTTGGACATCGCCCTGGGTGTCGGTGGTTTGCCAAGAGGCCGAATTGTTGAAATCTACGGTCCAGAATCTTCTGGTAAAACCACATTGACGCTACAGGTCATCGCCGAGGCACAAAAAGCTGGCGGTACTTGCGCTTTTATCGATGCCGAGCACGCACTTGACCCGATCTATGCAAAAAACCTGGGCGTTGATACAGAAAACCTGCTCGTATCTCAGCCAGATACCGGCGAGCAGGCTCTAGAAGTCTGCGACAATCTAGTACGCTCCGGTGCGCTAGACGTTGTGGTCATCGACTCCGTTGCGGCCCTGACCCCAAAGGCAGAAATTGAAGGCGAAATGGGCGATCACCACGTTGGCCTGCAGGCACGTTTGATGAGCCAAGCCCTGCGAAAGATGGCGGGTAACATCAAGAACAGCAACACACTGGTCGTGTTTATTAACCAAATTCGAATGAAAATCGGTGTGATGTTTGGTAGTCCTGAAACCACCACCGGTGGTAATGCACTTAAATTCTATTCGTCAGTTCGTCTCGACATTCGTCGTATCGGTGCCATCAAGGACGGCGATGAGATTGTCGGTAACGAGACGCGCGTTAAAGTGATCAAGAACAAGGTTGCGCCGCCTTTTAAACAGACAGAATTCCAGATTCTATACGGCAAGGGTATTTACCGTCTGGGTGAGGTCATTGATCTAGGTGTGCAAATTGGAGTGGTCGAGAAAGCGGGTGCCTGGTATAGCTACAAGGGTGAAAAGATTGGCCAGGGCAAAAAGAATTCTTCTGATTACCTCACCGAGCATCCTCATTTGGCGATCGAGATCGAGAAACTGGTTCGAGCGAAATTGCTTGATGATGGCGAGCCTAAGGATGATAAAGAAGTGGACGATAACGTGACGCCAATCTCTGGCTAGCATGTCAATATCGCCAACCGATGTTCGTCGCGCCGCAATGGATTTGTTGGCGCGGCGTGAACATAGCGCAGGCGAGCTTTGTGAAAAGTTGCTACGTCGGTTTAATAAAGCTCTCCGAGCTCAAAAATCCTCTCAAAGTTTTTTCAAAGACGCTTCTAAAAACACTTCGAAAAACGCATCTCGAAAAAATTTCCGACGTTTCAGTGTCAACCGGCCATCAAATGATGACGCCGATTTGGGGTTTCACACGGATGATGATTCACGCTTTGATTCCGAGAAAGAGACAGGCCTTGAAACAGACTCTGAGATAGACTTTGATTCAGAACCTGAAATAGAGCCCGAATTAAGTGCTGAGCAACTTCGATCCTTGATTCAAGTAGAGGTCGACAAGCTAACTGAGTCAGGCCTGCAAAGCGATGCTCGACTCGCCGAGGCATTTATCCGGTCGAGGGTTAATCGGGGCCAAGGTCCCATGAAGATCAAGATGGAACTGCGCCAAAAGGGCCTTAATGATTCGCTCATTGAGCAGGCAATGGCTGAGGCCGAGGTAGATTGGCAATTGCTGGCGATAGATGTCGCGACCAGAAAGTTTGCCCGAGAAGACTTTGGTGGCAAAGATTCCAACCTGACGGCCAAATTGCGCGCCAAGCGACAGCGGTTCTTGCAACAACGAGGCTTTTCTTTTGAGCAGATTTCTGCCGTTGAGCGTGAATGAAACGGTGAAATTCGACCTCAAACCTATCTGAAAGCGCCTTTTTTCTGTATCTTTAGCCTCCTTTTTTCTTATCGATTATAAGTCATGGATAGTCGCGAGCTTCGCCAGGCCTACCTGGATTTTTTTGTCTCTAAGGGACATACCATTGTTGAGAGCGCATCTCTTGTGCCTGACAATGACCCGACCTTGTTGTTTACCAATGCGGGGATGGTGCAATTCAAGGAAGCATTCGCTTTTCGCGAAAATCGTGGCTATACCCGCGCGGTCAGCTGTCAGCGCTGTGTGCGCGCCGGTGGCAAGCATAATGACCTGGATAATGTTGGCTACACGGCTCGTCATCACACTTTCTTTGAAATGCTGGGCAACTTCAGTTTCGGGGACTATTTCAAACGAGAAGCCATCCAATTTGCTTGGGAGTTTTTAACAGAGGTCATTAAATTACCGCCAGAACGGCTCTGGGTCACTGTTCATACGGATGATGACGAGGCTGAAGACATCTGGGTCAAGGAAATGGGTTTTCCAATCGAGCGGGTGAGCCGCCTCGGTGACGATGATAACTTTTGGACCATGGGCGATACTGGACCTTGTGGTCCCAGTTCGGAAATTTTCTATGATCACGGTCCGGATGTGCCCGGTGGTCCTCCCGGTAGCCCGGATGGAGAATTGGATCGTTATATCGAGATCTGGAATCTGGTGTTTACGCAATTTGATCGATCTGCAGATGGAACCCTAACCCCTCTTAAAAAACCCTGCGTGGATACCGGTTTAGGTTTGGAACGATTGGCCGCCGTCCTGCAAAACGTCCACAATAATTATGAAATTGATCTCTTCCAGGGTTTGATCAAGAAAGCCGCTGGATTGCTCCACTATGAAGATCTGACCAATCCGTCACTGAAAGTCATCGCGGACCACATTCGTTCCTGTGCATTCCTGATCGCTGACGGTGTATTGCCGTCGAATGAAGGTCGAGGTTACGTCCTGCGCCGGATCATTCGTCGCGCCCTGCGTCACGGGAGTAAATTACAAGCCAGTGGCCCGTTCTTTCACGAGATGGTGGATGAACTTGTGGTCCAAATGGGCGACGTTTATCCCATTCTGGTTCAGACTCAGGACTCGCTGAAGAAAATTTTACTCAAAGAAGAGCTGCAATTTGAACTGACCCTGGATCAGGGTTTGCGAATTTTGTCAGATTCAGTGAAAGACCTTGAAGGGTCAGTGATACCTGGCGAGGTTGTCTTCAAGCTTTATGACACCTATGGCTTTCCAACCGACCTCACTGCCGATATCGCCCGTGAGAAAGGTCTCGAGCTCGATATGGTGGGGTTTGAGAAGAGCATGGAAGCGCAACGTACTCGAGCTCGTGCTGCGTCTAAATTTGGGACTGTCGATCCGGGCACCTACAAACTTGAAGAAACCACAGAATTTGTAGGCTATGAAGCGCTGCAGGGTGAATGCACCGTGTCTGCGATTTTTCGCGGTGAAGTTCGTGTTGAGAGCGCCGACGCGGGTGACAGCATTCTCGTAGTGCTAGATCGAACACCCTTTTATGCCGAGTCCGGTGGCCAAGCAGGTGACACGGGCAAGCTTTATGCAAACGGTATCTCGTTTGATGTGCTCGACACCGTAAAAGGCGGCAATGCATTTCTACATAACGGCAAGCTCCTTGAGGGCAGCCTCAGCGTTGGTGATCAAGTGAACGCTGAGGTCGATCGTAAAGTGCGCGACGCGACGCGACTCAATCACTCCGCAACACATTTGCTTCATGCGGCGCTGAAGATTGTTTTAGGCGAGCATGTGAATCAGCGTGGTTCCCTGGTCGATGCAGATCGTTTGCGTTTTGACTTCTCTCACTTTGAGCCGGTAACAAAATCAGAGCTTCGAACCATCGAGCGATTGGTGAATGAGCAGGTGCGGTTGAACTCACCCATTCAGACCGAAATCATGGCGCTTGAAGATGCCAGAGCAAAAGGTGCTATGGCGCTATTTGGCGAAAAGTACTCTGCAGACGTTCGGGTTCTCACGATGGGCGATGGCTTCTCAATCGAACTTTGCGGCGGCACCCACGCGAGTCGGACCGGCGATATTGGTTTGATGAGAATCACCAACGAAACAGGCACTGCCTCTGGCGTGCGTCGAATCGAAGCGCTTACAGGCGGCAAAGCCGTTGAACAGATTGAGTCGGTTGACGACATGCTGGATGAATCAATGGGCCTAGTTCGTGCTGATCGCACCAATCTGATTGAAAAAGTGGCGGCGCTGGTAGCACAAAATAAAAAACTCGAGAAGGATGTGTCGAGTCTAAATATGAAGCTGGCAAGTGGCGGCGGCAAGGATCTTGCGGACGAAGCCATTACCATCGAAGGCGTGAAGGCTGTGATTCATCTGTTAGAAGGCGGTGACCCAAAAGCGCTGCCAGACGCTATGGATCGAGTTAAAAACAAACTTCAGTCCGGCGTGGTGATTTTGGCCGCAGTAAGCGAAGGCAAGGTCGCCTTGATCGCTGGCGTGACCAAAGATCTAACGGACCGAATTAATGCGGGCAAGCTGGTCAACCATGTCGCCGTACAAATCGGCGGCAAGGGCGGCGGGCGACCTGATATGGCGAGAGCCGGTGGTACCGATGTGGATGCGTTGCCTGCGGCTTTGGATTCTGTTGCGGGTTATCTAAAGGATCTACTGACCTAATGTCTCTTGTTGTTCAAAAATTTGGTGGGACATCGGTAGCATCGATCGAGCACATTCAGAATGTCGCGCGAAAGGTCATGGCCAGTCGCGCAGCCGGACATCAGGTTGTTGTCGTGGTGTCAGCCATGGGCCACGAAACCGATCGTTTGGATGATCTCGCGAAGGCCGTCAGTGCAGATACAGATCAGGTACAGCGAGAAATCGATGTGTTGCTCTCAACCGGTGAGCAGGTGACCGCGGCGCTATTGGCGATGACCTTAATCAAAGCCGATTGTCCGTCTAAAAGTTATACCGGCGGCCAGGTAAAAATTCTCACCGACAATGCCCACAACAAAGCCCGAATACTAGACATTGATGTCGATCGCCTTAAAGCGGACATTGAGTCAGGTGTGGTCCCGGTTGTGGCGGGCTTTCAGGGCATTGATGTCGATGGCAACATCACCACCCTCGGTCGCGGCGGTTCTGATACCACCGCGGTTGCGCTGGCAGCCGTATTAAAGGCCGATGAATGCCAGATTTACACCGACGTGGAAGGTGTCTTTACGACCGACCCGCGAGTGGTGTCCAGCGCACGTTGCTTATCTCGAGTCACTTTCGAAGAAATGCTGGAATTGTCTAGCCTCGGCTCTAAGGTACTACATTCCCGGGCCGTAGAATTTGCCAGCAAGTATCAAATCCCCATTCGTGTGTTGTCATCATTTTCGGATGCTCCGGGCACACTGATTACCAGCGAGGACTATGACGTCATGGAACAGCCTATTATTTCCGGCATCGCCTTCACCCGTGATGAAGCAAAGCTCACCGTACTAGGGGTAAAAGATATTCCTGGTATCGCGTCCCGTATTTTAGGACCTATCAGTGATGCCAATATCGAAGTCGATATGATCGTGCAGAACGTCGCTGCCGATAACAGCACGGACTTCACCTTCACGGTTCGACGAGAAGATTACGCTGCAGCCACCAAGATTCTGAATCGAGTAGCAGAAGACATTGATGCCCGTGAAGTGTCCGGTGATAACGAGATCGCAAAATTGTCATTGGTCGGGGTTGGAATGCGCTCTCATGCCGGTGTTGCGAGCTTAATGTTTCGAACATTGTCGGACGAATCGATCAACATTCAGATGATCTCGACGTCAGAAATCAAAATTTCAGTTGTTATTGCTGAGAAGTATCTAGAACTTGCCGCGCGAGCTTTGCACGCAGCTTTCGAATTGGACGCCGATACGACGAACAATTGACGACAAACAAGGCGTCGCGATCAAAGCGTTGACGTCTTGGTGTGCACTACATCTCTTGCGTAGAATTCGCCGAACGTTATTAAGAAACGTACTAAGCATGTTTTTGATTTTTCTCTCCCTTCTACAATACTTAAGTCAGAACGTGCTGAAGCCGATTTAATGCTGACGGCACAAAGAACTTAAGAAGGGAGATGATAATGCTAATTTTGACCCGCCGCGCAGGTGAGACATTGATGATCGGTGACGACGTGACAGTGACAGTACTTGGCGTCAAAGGTAACCAGATTCGGTTAGGTGTTAATGCACCTAAAGAGGTGTCGGTGCATCGCGAGGAGATCTACGATCGCATCCAAGCAGAGGGTGATTGTAAAGAAGGCACCCATCACTAAATGAGCGTTAAAGAAGAGTTAGTACCTCACTATCCCGGCACCGTGACGTTTCGTAGCAAGTCTACATAGCCCCGCTGAAACGTCACGCCATCGTAGTAACCCTTATTCATCAATAGCCTGTGCAACTTCTCCAGTCGATAGATCGGCACTGAGGCGAGCATGTGATGCTCAAGATGGTAGTTCACATGATGGGGCGCAATAAACAATCGCTCTAGGGCATTAATGTATAACGTCCGCGTGTTCATTCGAGGGTCGGTGTCAAAGTTGTCCGGCACACCTGCATGTTCTGCAATCTGCCGTATGCGCACGATCAGCATATGCGTTGTCATAAAGGCTGTAACCCACACCAGATAGAGCCAGGCGTAACCCAGCGCCGTCAGCACGACTAGCATTAGCGCATTTGCCGATACGCTACGCAGCAAATAACGGCGCGCTTCATCATTCAGTTGACGGATGTTTATAAGTCCACGGTAAATAGACTTGATCCGGCGCCAGCCAACTTGCCCGGTTAAGTCGCGGATAAACTTTCGCTTCAAACTGCTATGGGTCACGGGAAAACTCTTGTAGTTACCCAGATCGGGATCGGTGTCGTTGCCGGCTTCCAGGTGGTGCTTCAAATGGCCGCGCATGTAGGCGTCCTTGTGTGAGAACACCCAGTACCCTGATAGCCAATTACCGACAAAATCATTCACCTTGTTTGAAGAGAACAGGGTGCGATGACCGGCCTCGTGGACAATCACGCCCAGGCCTAGTTGTCGCGCGCCGAGTAGAAATATCCCCAATAGAATTGTGATTGGGTTGGGGTAGCTCGCCATCAAGTAAAAGGAGCTGATAATGATGGCCCAGTCGAACAGAACAATTCGCGTGGCACGCCAATCACTGCGCTTGGTCACCGCGCTCAATTCGTCCGCTGTTAATAGGTCGCGAATATTCATAAGGTGGCCTCGCTCCTTTCAAAATGCATTTGGGATGTGGGTGTTGTATCAGGTGGCTGCTGGCCAGCCCATATGTGTCGACCTGCCTCGTCGTAGTGGCGCATGGTCTGCCAGAGTTGTTGCCTTGAAACAGGTGAAAGCAGGGTTTCTGGCAGCAGAGGGTCTTTCGCCAGAACCTGAATGGCGCGTCCGCCTAGTTCGAAGCTCTCTTTCTTAGCTTGGGTAATGGACAGATTCGGTAGCTGGGAAAGGCTGTCTTGGAGTTGCTCATTCATATCCCGATAGCGGGCGTCTATTGCAGAGGCATCAAATGACTCGAGCCACATCGCGGCAAGCGATGGCTCTAATTGCGCATTTTTGATCACAATGGCGTTGGCAGGTAGCCCGAGGGTAATCAGCTGTTGTTTTAGCAGGGTGGCTGGCGTGCTCAGGTTGTCAGGCCTGATCCAAAACCCAGTTTCGACGGCAATGAAGCCGTGATTGGTAAGTGCCCACTCAGCTTTTGTCGCAGGGAGGGATGACCCAACGATATGGATGCATAACCAAATGGCTTTCGGCCAAGGTTTTACTCTTGCTTCCCCGGCTCGCCAGCGCTCAGCAAACTCATTTATTGGATCGGTGGTCTGACACAGTCTGTACTGTGCTCGCATTAGCTTTTCGATGACACCGCGGCTAACCAGCCTTGAGAGGGTCACCCGAATCTGATTATCACTAAAGCCGAACAGCTGTCCGGTGCTAGTAATGTCCTGAACGCTCGCGCCGCGCTGTCCATAAGTGCGTAATAAATCGACGATAATGTTGCTGGGTTTCATGACCTGAATATTACAGTTATAGAGTCGATCTTAGCAATAGTGTAATATATGGTGTGGTTGGAGAATTTTCATAAACTGCTCTAATCTAACAGTGTGTAAGAGAGGTCTAAATGACGTATAGCATTGTCGAAGATGTTGCCGAGTCTGTGATCAGGGTTGCTTTTAGTGGGGCTGTGGACGACGAAGAACTCCTGAAATTGATGCCGGAACTCTATGAACTAGATAGCTACATCGAATTCGATCAGTTCTTTGACTTTTCCGCGGTCAAACACTACACGGTCACACCTAAAGGCATGGTCAACTACAATGAAACGGCGCGGCAGCGCCCAGAGCCGAAGGTCGCGCGCAAGGATCGTAAGATCATAGTGTATGCGCCTGATGACCTGACATTCGGTATGGCGCGGTTATTAGCCTCAGTTGCAAGCAACAGCGGTATCAATCTCGAGGTGTTCCGAAGCCTCAATCAGGCACTAGATTTCATTGGTTTGAGCGACAGCCCCATTCAAAACGAAAAAATCCGCTAACTTATGCGTAATTAGTAGATTCAAAGTTGACGGCATAGCGCCGCATCCTGATAATACGCCCCTCGTCGCGCGCTGGTAGCTCAGTTGGATAGAGCGCCTGGCTACGAACCAGGAGGTCGGGGGTTCGACTCCCTCCCAGCGCACCATGATTTACTCGCGAGTCAGTTTCATCGACATCATCCCGTCACGAATATGAGATTGACTTGGGTAGTCAAATCAGCGCCATGCTGATTAGAAAGTTTGTTTGGAGAGGTGGCCGAGTGGTCGAAGGCGCTCCCCTGCTAAGGGAGTATGGGTTTAAAGCCCATCGAGGGTTCGAATCCCTCCCTCTCCGCCAATTTAGGTCGTTAACCTGTTGATATATAAAAATAAATCACAGAGGTTGGAAAGACAACCCCCATCTGACCCACCAAAATTATAAGTAACACTCTTCTAGTTCTCTAGTATCGAAAACTTCGTCCAAACTGGGAAATGATCAGATACCTTCGTGGAAGTGATCGGCCTGACTCCCCAGCTATCCAAGTACTCACTAACCGTATTTAGCGACACCAAGATTCTATCGTATGCGCAAGTTTTACTAGAGCAGTTTGTGTCAGCATCATCAGGGATCAGCCAGACGTAATTTGTGGCGATTGGATGTTGTGAAAAATCAGAAGGTTTAGCATAGGAGCAAGAAGCGTTGAAATCTCCAAGAACTATGAAATCGTCTTCGCTGGGAGACTGGAGCTTCGCATAGTCAACTGCCTTATGAAGTGCCTTTATGTCTGCTCGACCACTACAAGACACCCGCAGTCAGCCTCGTTAAGATTTCGTCGTAAATGACTGGGTTTACCTCTAAGCCATTCCAACGGGCTTGCAAAATTGGGAGTCACGTCTCTGTCGCAGGTTTGATGGATGAAAAATACACCTGGGCCATAGACAAACTGGTTAGGTTGGTAGTTGTCTTCTCCGCTCACTCGCGCTGATGGTCTATTCGAACCAGCAACTATCCTCATCTGACGTTGGAGACCGGTGGGGCCGCATTCGATTCCGTTCCAGAGATTGACGATTTTCAGTCTGATTCAGTATGAAATTCGGGCATTGCAGGAAAGAAAATCAGCTAATCCGTATTCAACAAACCTGCTAGTCAACTTCTGAACCATTGACCATTAGAAAAAAGGTGGTTAATTCTACTTATACTTCGTCGATATTTTTAACACTTTTCATTAGTAGTGGTGAAGGAATTAAACATAGCTCTACTAAAACAAGACGTTACATAGGCCGGCATGATTAATGCGGCTGTAGAACTAGGAACTAACAAAATTGAGATGATGTTGAAAACTATGAAGTCGATCCCCCGAGCCTTACTCGGATTAGCCGCCCTTACGCTAGCCGTCAGTGCGCACGCAGCACCTATAACAATCACGGAATCAGGTTTAACTGCAAGTGCGTGGGATCGCGTTAGCGCTCCTGATAGCCAATCTGACGGGTCTACGACGTTTGGCGTCAGATCGCTGTCGGCCGTCTCTGGTGGTAACTCTGCCACTATAAATGCTAACTATATCGGCACGAGTAGCGGCGCACTCATCGACCTTGATTTTGCTATGGAGAGAACGGGCATTCGGAATAGCTTTGCCCAGACTTTTGAGGGCAATATGGAATTCACCGCCAATGAAGATACGAGTTATGACATTAGCGGTCTTTTTAGTGTCACAGACGTGGCTGAGTCCGCCCTGGTCTTGAGTTACGTGTATCTGGAGGACATAACTGATATTAATAGCACAATTAAATTGTTTCAGGACGTCACTGATTCTCAAAATTCGGCGAATGCGTCTTTTGTGTTGGGTGCCGTCGGAGACGGTGATTTTGATAACATCAACATAGGTAGTCTGAGCGGTAACCTGATTGCCGGCCACAACTACCGCTTCTTCTCTTTGGCGAAAACGCGAGCGCATAGTGACATCGATGACAGCGGCGCCAGCGCGACCGGTTGTGTCACGCTGTCAATTGGTGGTGCCACCGGTGCTGGCAGTTGCGGTATATCGGTACCTGAGCCTGGGTCACTGGTCTTACTTGGCCTTGGCCTTGTGCTCTTAAGACTGCGCCGCAAAGCTTAAACAGCTAGTTGACCAACTTCTCAACGGCGCTCGCCTTATGTTCTGGCACAAGGAGAGCGTAGCGTTCGGTCATTTGAATGGTCGAGTGACCCATTAGTTATTTTAAGGTGCATAGGTCAACGCCAGCCATGACAAGCTTGCACTTCCCAGGATCTGGACGAGGTGGCGCAAAAAATAGCAGCACGGGTGTCTCGTTATCTTGAGAAAGCAGGGTATCTGATCAGGGACGCTGAATCTGAGTACCTAGACTTGTACAGCGATGCTGAAGATGCCATGTCAAGTATAGTCGGTGCATCCATCGGTTACCGTATGGCTTTTGGACCCAATGCCGGCAAGAAGGCCCTCACTCTACAAATACTACCTGCGATCTTCGAGTCGGCGCGGAGGTTTTTCGCTGCATACAGGTGTTGCCTGCAAAGCCGCTCAGCGCAAGAAGCTTGAGCGAGTGTGCAGTTATATTACCCGTCGTGCTATTGCAGCACAGCGTCTTTCGCTTGCTGGTCACGTTATTCTGAGCCCAATGGAATTCATTGGCAGGTTGGTGTCACTAGTGCCTAGTAACAATTCGAATATCTCTCAAGTTTGACCTGCCCAACCACCCAGCAACACGCCCTTTTTGTGGTGTTGCTTGGTGAGTCGCCTGACACTAAACTGATTGCATCGTTGTGCTGGAAGATCAAATATGCGTATGCAAGAAACGATAGATGATTTGATCAGACAGGTCTATATGGCGCCCTTTGAGGCTGTTGGGTGGGAACAGTTTTTCACTAGTTTGGTTGCCACGACGGGGAGCAAAGGTGGCATTCTTAGCATTGCGGACGGGGCAACTGGATGCAATATTCGACCAAAAATCTTTCTAGGCGTTGATGAGGAACTCGTTCAAGATTGGGCCAACCATTATATTGAGGTCGATCCTTGGATACATACTATGGTTGGACTTCCTCTTGATCGATTCTATCGAGGCGATGATATTTACCCCAGGGGTCAATTTCTCAAATCGGAAATATTTAATGACTTTTTAAGAAAGAATGATATCTACCATGCCATTGGTGGCCGCATGATAATCAAGGAAACCGACGCCACCGTTCAGTACGTACTTCAGCGAAGTTCTAGTCAGGGTGAGCATAGTGGAGACGAGTTGCTGCTCGCAAATCTGCTAACGACTCACATTAAACAAGCCATTTGGTTAGAAGATCAGTTCACTACGTCCGGCCATCCCGCCACGGCTATGTTGGAATCTCTGGTCGATGCGGCGTTTCTTTGTAGTGCTGACCGTCGAGTGCACCAAATTAATCAGGCAGCAGACGCTTTGGTGAGGCAAAGAGGGCCGGTTCGCCTGCAGTCTGGTGTTTTGTCGATTATGGGTCCAAGCGGAAAACAATTTGCTTGCACTGTGCGCGAGTCATCAATTTCAATCTCGAATGCCCGGCTCTCGAAAGTGACTCGATTGGAAGATCATGGGCGGCTTTACAGTATTCGGGTCGTGCCCTGGCTGCTTGAAAGCACAAGTTTATTGAAGCGCAATCAATTGGTACTAGTCATTGTCAAACCTTTAGATAGCGAAGTTGCTTGGACAAGTCAGGCAGCGGCTGCATTTTTTGCGTTTACCTCTCGAGAAGCTGATGTTGCTCGGCTGCTGGCGGTAGGAATGTCGCCGATAGAGGTGGCTCAGAAACTGGAAATAACTGAAAGTACAGTAAGGAGCCATATCAAGGCCCTATTGCATAAAACTGATGTTCGTAGCCTACAAAACTTTGTTTCTTTACTGCGTTCTTTGGATTCATCCTTTAAATAACCTCCCCTGATTTGGGGGGGCGCTCCATACGTTGCTCCGATACTCTGTTGATGAACTTATTTTATGGAATGGTGAGAGTAGGGTTACTCCCATCGCACATATATATAAACCATCACGGAGAATACTGTGCGATATAAGAATGCTATTGGGGCAACCCTCCTATCTCTAGCGGCAAGCACCAGCTTTGCGGCTGAACTCGTCACTTTTACAGCCGGTACGCCCGCTATTGCAGCAGATGTGAACAGCAATTTTCAGGCGCTAAACGCGGATAATGCGGCGAACGCTACCGCGATTACTCAAATCGCGCTAACACCCGGGCCGGGAGGCGCTGCCGGCCCGCAGGGAACGACAGGTGCTCAAGGTGAAGCTGGTGCAACGGGTCTTGCGGGTGCTATCGGCGCGGCTGGTGCTAC
>JBNMQM010000033.1:0-52254 GCA_051278195.1 Candidatus Azotimanducaceae bacterium | reverse complement strand
CTCCACGATGCTGGGTTTGATGTTGTAAAAACAGAAAACCTTTATAACTTCGATAATGAACCGGGTTATGCCGCGGTGCATGGCTAGTCAGGCAAACTGAGAACGCGCTTGGCGATAATGTTCAATTGAACCTCATTGGTGCCACCATAAATGGTGTGCGCCCTTGCGCCAAGAAACTCTCGAGTTGATTCAACTTCCTTTGAAGTGAAGGCATCACCTTCCCAGCCATACCCTTGAGTGCCCATCAGTTGACACTTCATTTCTGAAGTCTCGCGAGAGAGCGTCGCGCCGTATAGCTTAAAAATGGAAGACGCCTCGCCTGGAGTCTGCCCGGAAGCATTTTCTTCTTGAGCACGTTTTTGCGTCAGTCTAAAACTTTTACTGTTCATGGCCATGCGAATGACATTTTCGCGGGCACCAAGATCCGCAATTTTTCCGGCTGGATCAACGCCAACATACTGCTTGGCAATGTCTTGCAAGCGAGTCACTTTAACCGGACGTTGAGCGGGAGCCGAGCCGATCCCACCCTGCCCTGAGCGCTCATGCTGGAGCAATCGCTTGCCGACGGTCCAACCACGATTGAGCTGGCCGACCAGGTCGACCTTGTGGGCAATCGCATTATCAAAGAATGTTTCGCAGAAAGGTGAGGTGCCAGAAATCAGTCGGATAGGTTTTATGGTGATACCGGGCTGGTTCATGTCCATTAACACAAAGCTAATACCCTCATGCTTGGGCACATCGAAGTCTGTGCGGACTAATGCAAAAATCCAATCCGCAAATTGTGCCCCAGAGGTCCAGATTTTCTGACCATTTACTTCAAAGAAATCGCCTTTATCTTCTGCTTTGGTACGCAGACTGGCCAGGTCTGAGCCAGCACCAGGTTCTGAATAACCCTGACACCACGATACGTCTCCGCTGGCGATACCTGGTATATGGCGTTTTTTCTGCTCTTCGGTGCCATATTCAAGAAGGGTTGGGCCAATCATCGACGTGCCCATTCCTGGCATTGGCAGACGCGCGTCAATTTTGTTCACTTCATCCATCAACACGGTGGCTTCTTCTCGGCTAAGGCCGCCGCCGCCATATTCTTTCGGCCACATCGGAACTGTCCAACCGCGTTCGCCCAATGCATGACGCCATGCCAGCAGAGCAGGATCTTTCATGGGGCGCTTAGAGCCAATCGTGACTATTTCACCCTTACCTCTTGCTGAAGGTGGGCAATGGTTTGCTAGAAATGATTCAACATCTTCCCGAAAAGCCTGTAAATCCATGATTCCCTCTTCCTATGCCTGGTAGCCGTTTTGTCTATATCGGCAAGAATAAACCAGCCTTATGAGAGACCACAACGCGCATTTGCAAAGAATATAGATGGGGTGTGTTCGACAGGCATTAAAAATGCCCCGCAATACGGGGCTTGAAAAGTACATCTGGCAGGCTTGAACCTGTCTCTTTTAGGTATAGCAGACTGACAGGTTTTCGCGAATCGGTCTGTTATGCCTTATCAAGATCCGTCAAAAAATGAGATAAATATAACCGAAATAACCCGCGAGGAGGAAACCGCCCGCAATTCGACCAATTCTCGCTTTTAGAAGCACAAACAGCCACAGAACAACGGCTGCACCCAACATCACCCAGAGGTCAAAACGGAGGAATGACGCATCAACTGGTATATCGGTCATCATCGCTGTGATGCCGAGAATGGCGAGAATATTAAACAAGTTACTCCCTACGACATTACCAATCGCCACGTCAGAGTTTTTATGCAGTGCCGCGATCACCGTGGTGCTCAGTTCTGGCAACGATGTTCCCAGCGCAATCAGACTGAGGCCCATGACCGTTTCTGGAATTCCCCATGAACTGGCAAGCCCAATACCACCCTCGACGATCAGATCAGCACCCAGCGGTAACGAAATAACGCCGAGACCAATAAAGAGCATGATCGTTGCAGAACTGCTGGGCAGTCCGAGCACACGTTCAAGTTCTTCTTCAGCGCCGTCCAGACCAGGCATCAGCGATGAGCCTCGAGTCGCTGAGATCAGGAAACCTAGCAAAATGGCGACCAGCAATGCACCGGACCAAAAAGTGATTGGCTGAAAAACGCAGAGCAGAATGAATAACAGAGAAACTGCAATCATCAAACTCGTTTGCTTGCCTAAACCTTCTTGGTTGCAAACAATTGGATGAATCAAAACCGGTACCCCTAGCACGAGTAAGACATTGGCAATATTGCTGCCGACGACATTACCAATTGCGATTCCAGGATAACCCGATAATGCAGAGAATGTAGAGACCATCAGTTCTGGCGCCGAAGTACCCATTGCGACAACTGTCAGACCCACCACCATGGGGGAGATATTGGTTTCTCTCGCGAGACCCAACGCGCCACGCACCAACAAGTCACCTCCCATCAACAGATAGACAAAGCCGCCGAATAATTTGAGAAAATCCAGTGCTTCAAACATCACGCTTTTGATCTCGACCCAATTTATCCAAAGGGAACTGAACCTGAGCCTCTTGCATGTAATCAACGAGCGCGTTCACAGATTCACCGAGATAGGCAATTTCGTCGTCGCCCTTAACATTGGCGCGTAAATCACTCTCACCGTGTCGCATACGCTCAACTAAGACTGCAAGATCGTGGATGGGCCGGGCCAGATAAAAACCAAGCAGTGCGCCGCC
The DNA here is from genome assembly GCA_051278195.1 of Candidatus Azotimanducaceae bacterium. Lineage (GTDB taxonomy): Bacteria > Pseudomonadota > Gammaproteobacteria > Pseudomonadales > Azotimanducaceae > JAHRVQ01. Next base: position 49,575 of record JBNMQM010000033.1, on the reverse strand, counting down.
TATTATTGCGAAAGCAGATAGCGCGAGCGCAATATCAAACATCGTGTCACGAAGAAAAGTCGCCCGTTCGCCTTCTTCTGAAGCATCCACTTTGACCACCAACCCCCATCCGAGCTCAGCCATGTATCGGGTCGCAGCCCATACGTGTTCACCGCGGTAATCGATAGCATCTTCAATATAAATATCACTTTCACCCGCCAAAACTCGGCTCACAGGATCGAACATTTGGCCAATCGGAATTTCCCCGGGGCCTACCAGGTCGCCCTCGTGCCTCAAGCGATTGAGCACTAATATTTTGTCATTGCGGCTTCGGGTAACAACAATCACCTCACCAGTTTCACCTAAACCCGTGTAGTTACTTGCCACTCGATCAAGATCATTAGCATCAAAGACAATTTCCATCCCCCCAACAACGTCGCCATCAACAACAAGCGCGGTAGTAAACACCACCAACAAGCCTTTCTGATCAGACAGATACGCGCCCTGATAGACGATTTCCCGGTCTCCCATCGGCAATTCAATTTCGGCGAACACCTGAGCTTTACCCACATCGCAAACTTCTTCACCGGCGAGATTAACGACCGTCACGCGCTCCACGCCTTCTACACTCAGCGCTGTGTGTTCGAGAATTTCGGTCAGTTTTTGATCTGCAACATCACCGTGATTGGCAAGATACTGAGCGAGACCTTCTTGTATTTCAGTACCATTGCGGATCAATCGGGTTTTATCCCGCCACCCTTGGTGCACTTTTACGAGGTCCATCGCCTTGCTTTCTGCCAAAGCATCAAGCTGCCGGATAGAAACTTCTTGTAACAATTTTGCAGAAGTCTGGTAAGCAAAGAGCGCAATAAGACCCATGCTGATAAGGGAAACGAACACCAGTACCAGAGCTAATTTTGTGCGGATATCCAAGCTGGAAGGCCATTAAGAAGATTAACGGCATTTTGGCATTTTTGTTGCACGTTTGCATTAACACACAGAGGCAAATCAGGGCGATAAGTCGAACGCTTAAGTGACTTGTACCGTTTGGATTAGATTCGACGGCAACGCGCGCTGACCAATACGTTTTAAGGAAAGGATGAACACCGTCGCCACCAACGCCGTCATGATTATCCAACTGACAGCGAAAACGGGCGCTTCACCAATTCTGCTCAACTGGAACAAAACACTAGATGTGGCGTAAGCAACGAAGGTGGTCCAAGTAAAGATAAGCACCATCCAACGCCAGCCTGCTTCTTTTGCTGTGGCGCCTAGCACTGCAACGCAAGGGGCGTATAAGAGCACAAAGACAAGGTAGCAAAAGGCCGCATACTGGGTTCCAAACGCTTGAGCCATATTACTGAGTGTAGTGGTTGTTACGCCTTGATCTGCGGCTGCACCAGCCGAGTCCGATAGATCACCCAATGAGATACCTAAAGGGTCAGTTAACGCCCCGGCCAAATCCTGGGCGTTGTCCCAAACCGAAACAAAGGCCGCTTCAGTTGCAGCCAACAGACCCAACTGCTCGCCGTCATTAACGGGATCGCTATAGAGTGCATCCAGCGTGCCGACGACTGCTTCTTTGGCAAATATCCCAGTAAACAGACCCACCGTGGCAGGCCAGTTATCTTCCTTGATACCGATAGGCGCGAAGATTGGCGTGATGGCCTTGCCGACGACAGACAAGGCAGACGCCTCGGAATCCTCGTTACCGAAACTGCCATCAAGCCCATAGGAATTTAAGAAGCTAAGCCCGATAACCACAAGCACAATGGTCTTGCCCGCGCGCATCACAAAACTTCTAAGCCGCATCCAGGTCGTCAACAGTAAGTTACGCAGCACTGGAATATGGTAGGCCGGCATCTCCTGGAAAGAGGGCGTCATTTCTTCACGGAATATCTGCTTACGGAATATAAAGCCAGTCAAAACCGCCATCGCGATACCCATGAGATACAGCGCAAAGACAATATTTTGACCATTTTTGGGGAAAAAGGCCGCAGCAAACAAGGCGTAGACTGTGAGCCGGGCACCGCAGGACATAAACGGCGCCATCGATATCGCCAACAGACGGTCACTATCGCGACCCAACGTCCGCGACGCCATGACGGCGGGAACATTACAGCCGAAGCCAACGATCAACGGCACAAAAGCGGTGCCAGGCAATCCAATGCGGCTCATAAGGCGATCGACGACAAAGGCTGCTCGAGACATGTAACCGGAGTCTTCCAGAATTGACAAACAGAAAAACAAAAAACCAATCACTGGGATGAAAGTTGCCACGAGCTGGATGCCGCCACCCAAACCGTTGGCCAGTATGACGATCATCCATTGTGGTGTTCCAAGTTGCTCGAGCAATGCAGTACTGCCATCGACAAATATTGCGCCAAACAGAATATCGAAGAAATCAATAAACACGGCGCCCATGTTGATGGCGACCGTAAACATCAGATACATCATGAGTAGAAAGCATGGTATCCCAAGCCATTTATTCAGCACCCAACGGTCGATTTGCTCGGTTAGGGTGTGGGTCATTGGCGTCACTTCTACGACACCGTCTACCAGCACCCGTGAGGTGTGATAGCGTCTGACCAGTTTTTCAGACACGTTCGCAAAATCATCTGCCAGCGCCGGTTTTTTCTCTGCGACGACATCAATACGGTCTGACATTAACTGGCGTAACTCAGGCACACCCTGACCAGTGGAGGCAATGATGGGGACAACAGGAACGCCTAGTTTTTCTGACAGTTTGACCGCGTCGACAACCGTACCCTGTTGTTTTGCAACGTCGAGCATATTCAGCGCAACAATCACGTTGATGTTTTGCTCAAGCAGTTGTTGGGTGAGCACGAGGTTGCGCTCGATATTACTGGCATCGATTATATTGACGATGCATTTAGCCTCATCAGCGTCCAAATAATCCTTGGCGATCTGTTCGTCAAGACCTAAATAGGTTTGCTCCAAGGAATAAATACCAGGCAGGTCGACTAATTCTAGCTTGACGCCGTCAACCGAAAACTCGCCAGATTTCTTCTCGACCGTAACGCCGGGCCAGTTTCCGACGCGTTGATGCGTGCCGGTGAGTGCGTTAAATAGTGTGGTCTTGCCACAATTAGGATTGCCAATCAGAGCGACGGCATGAAGTGACATCAGACGACCTCGACCGCAACCAACAACGCTTCCTGCTTTCGAATACTCAGTAACGTCGTACCCACTCGAATCTGCATTGGGTCACCGGCAGGTGCATAGCGCAGCACATCAACCGCAGCGCCAGGATAAAGCCCGAGGGCATACAAACGGCTCTGTAAATCAGGATGATCTGCGGCCGCATTGACAATGCGACAGCTAGATTTCGGCGATATATCCGCTAGATTCATAGAATTCCGGGTGCAGCTCGTTCAAGAGCAGAACGCGAAGTGTAACCTATATGAGAATTGTTATCATTACGATTTTGATCCCGTTATAGATCAAACCCTTCCCAAGCGCTGCTCTGTGCCCAATCAGGAAAGCTCCGCACAAATGTGTCCACCATCAACTACAAGGGTCGTACCTGTCATATAGCTCGAAGCATCAGAGGCCAATAACAAGAGAGGCCCATCCAGATCATCAAATTCCCCATAACGCCGCATGGGAATACCCTTTACGAAGCTCTCCGAACGCTCGCTTTCGATCAGTACACGGCTGACATCAGTCAGAATGTAACCCGGTGCCAACGCATTGACTCGAAGACCAAACTTCGCCCCCTCAAGCGCCATGATCTCGGTTGCTTTGATAAGCGCTGCTTTAGAAACCGCGTAAGGGAACTGACCTTTTATGGTCCGAAAGCCGGTGATCGACGCAATATTGATGATGTTGCCTTGTCGCGCCTTGTCTGCGCCTACCCTGTGAGTAAACAACTTGGACAAACGCCATACGGCTTTGAGGTTAGTGTCGAAAACATAATCCCAGTCATCGTCATCGATCATGGCGTAGGTTTTGGCACCCGCCTCGACACCGGCGTTATTGATCAACACATCAACTACCCCCTGCTCTGCCTCCGCCTGGTCTAAAAATGCAGCCGCACTGTCGGGGTCTGTGACATCAAGGACAAAACCACGGGCCTGACCACCAGACTGATTAATTTCATTGACTCGCGCTTGAATCTTTTCCACCCGCCTCGCGCCTAAAGAGACCTTGGCACCGGCATCAGCCAGTACCCCCGCAAAATGAGCGCCGAACCCCGAAGAGGCACCGGTGATGGCTACGTGCTTGCCCTGCATATTAAACGAGCCCATTTGTAATCCCTGTCAGCTAAAGGGAGGCATTGTCCTTATTATTAGAGCTGAAATGCAACCCGGCGATCGAAATTTCAAACGCTCGGCTCAGTTTCAGCGTCTAACCATTAATGCACACCAATATGGTTTATTATGCTGGGCAGAACTTTGATCCCTCTGGCGAGACTTTACATTGGAATTTAACAACGTTGGCGAACAGCAAAAGGCCATAGAACTCGCCACGATGAAACGAACGGCGACCGGACTGTTGGTATTGATGACGGTCATATTTATTGGCACGCGCATCTTTCATGGTGAGTATGTCTGGATTGGGTTTATCGAAGCGACTGCAGAAGCGGCGATGATTGGCGCGTTGGCTGACTGGTTTGCCGTCACTGCGCTATTTCGCCATCCACTCGGCATCAAGATCCCGCACACCGCGATCATCCCTAATCGAAAGGACAGCATTGCCGAGCAATTTGGTGGCTTCGTCCAACAAAATTTCCTCTCTGAGGATGTTATCTCGGACAAGGTTCGTTCTATGAACTTGAGCCGACGAGTTGCCGCGTGGATTATTGAACCCACTAACGCGGGCGCTATTGCCACCCAAGTCACGGCCGGGCTAAGCGGCGTGGTCAAGGTGATGAACGATCAAGATATCCAAACACTGATTGAAGCAAAACTAGAAGCCAAGATCCGCAGTACGTCTTTCGCACCCATGATCGGCGACCTCCTGACGTTTATTTCCTCCGGCCGTCGCCAGCAAGACCTGTTCGATGTCTTCGTCAAAATAGGCCTGAATCTGTTAGAAGACAGTGACGATGACATTCGGGAAAAAGTACAACAAGAAACGCCCTGGTGGTTTCCTGGTTCTATGGACAAAGCTGTCTACCATAAGATCGTCCGCGGGGTCAGTAAAACGCTCTATGACATGCAGGTCGATATTTACCATCCGGTTCGCGTGCGCATGATGCAAATGAGCAACGAATTTATGGAACAGTTGCGCTACTCCGACGACATCAAAGAAAAAGAAATTAGCCTCAAAGAAGATATTTTGAACGAGCCAACCGTGCGTGATTTCACCCATTCACTGTGGGCCGATATAAAAGCAGCGTTACTTGAGCAAAGCGAAAACCCCGACGCAGAACTCAAGCATGCGATCGAAGACGCGGTGATTAAATTCGGCCACTCAATTCTGTCCGATACCGCACTCGCCAACAAAATCGACGGCTGGGCAGACGATTCTGCGCGTTACCTGATCCGAACCTACAGCCATGAGGTATCCGGTTTGATCGCCGATACCATCGAGGGTTGGGATCCACAGGCCACGTCCGAACGCATCGAATTACAAATCGGCAAAGACCTACAGTTCATACGCATCAATGGCACCATTGTCGGCGGCCTCGCCGGCCTCATCATCTACACACTGACCATGCTGCCCGAGTGGTTCGATTGGTCTTACTGATGGTCGTTATGGAAAGCACATCGCAGGCGCTCACCAAAGCAGAGTCTGAATGGAACGGGGGGGTGGCTTACGGGTTTCGATCTGGTCACCTGTGAGTTAATTACAACAACCGGCAAACAGTTTCAAAGATTGACAGCCACCTCATCAGTAATCTGTTGGACCGATAGCGCGACAAGGACCCATCACCCTGAGAAGACATGATTAATGCAGTAGGCCCAAAGAACACCTATTTTCCTGCTTATCCTCTTGCGGCCGAACAACCGCTCAGACATCACACCAGCTTATACCTTGCTAACACAGAGCACCCTGCTCGCAAGCGAAAATTGACTGCTTTCCTTCTCGGTGCAAATATAACGACAAATTTGCGATAGGTAGCTGAACACCATGGGAATTGCAGTCGATAAAGAAGCGCTGAAAAAGAAATATCTTGAAGAGCGAGACAAGCGTTTACGCACCGATGGTAACGGTCAATATCTAGAACTCAAAGGGCAGCTTGCCCACTACCTTGAAGACCCCTACACCCCGCGGCAGGAAAGAGATGCCCTGACAGATCACGTCACTGTTGCTTTTATTGGGGGTGGTTTTGCTGGGCTGGTCACCGGAGCACGACTTAAAGAACAAGGTATTGAGGACGTACGCATCATTGAGAAAGGCGGCGACTTCGGTGGCACCTGGTACTGGAATCGCTATCCAGGCGCCCAATGTGACACTGCATCATTTGTTTATATGCCGATGCTGGAAGAAACCAATCACATGCCCACTGAAAAGTACGCGCATCAGCCCGAAATTCTGGCTCAGTGCCAAAGGATTGGTAAGCAATACAATCTTTATGACAACGCCCTCTTTCACACAGAAGTGAACGCTCTCGAATGGCAAGCCGACACATCCCGCTGGTTGATCACGACCAACCGCGGCGATGCCTTCACAGCTCAATATCTCGCCATGGGCACAGGGCCATTACACGTTCCAAAATTACCTGGCATCGCCGGCATTGAGGATTTCAAAGGTCACTCGTTCCACACCAGCCGCTGGGACTATGAATACACTGGCGGCACACCTGAAGGTGCTCCACTAGAGAACCTACAAGATAAGCGCGTAGGTATCATTGGTACCGGTGCAACGGCGGTACAATGCGTACCGCACCTGGCAAAAGCCTGCAAAGAACTTTATGTCTTTCAACGCACGCCCTCTTCGATCGATGTACGCAATAACCAGCCGACGGATCCAGAGTGGTTCAAAGAAATGGCAACTGAAGGCTGGCAACAGCGCTGGTTAGAAAACTTCACCTCTAACCAGACGGGCGGTAGCGCAAGCGAAGATCTGGTCATGGATGGTTGGACAGAATTGTCGCGACGCGTCCGCTCCAAGATCATGGAACTAGCACCAGCGGATCGCACCCCAGTGAATATGTTAGCCGCATATGAAGACTCTGACTTTGAAAAAATGGAAGAAATTCGTCAGCGCGCCGAACACATTGTCGAAGACAAGGAAACCGCAGAGGGTCTAAAAGCTTGGTACCGCCAGCTTTGCAAACGACCATGCTTTCACGATCAGTACTTGCAGGCTTTTAACGAGCCAGGCACCTACCTTGTCGATACCGACGGTAAAGGCGTTGAAAAAATCACCGAAAATGGCATCGTCGTTGCTGGCAAAGAGTACCCACTCGATTGCATCATCTATGCATCTGGTTTTGAAGTCGGCACGGAATACAAGCGGCGCGCGGGATACGATATGGTTGGCCGTGATGGTCTGAAGTTGTCGGACTACTGGGCGGGAGGTATGAAGACCAAACATGGCACTCATGTCCGCGGCTTCCCCAATGCATTCATAGTACAGCCCACTCAGGGCGCGAACCTGATTTCAAATGTGCCGCACAATTTAACCGAGTCTGGCAAAACCATTGCGATGACCATTAAGCACGCAATGGATAATGGCTTTAAGGAAATCGAAGTCAGCCAAGCCGCCGAGGATTCATGGATTGAGTTACTGCTCACCAATCAAGGCGGCATGCTAGGTTCGCCGGATTGCACGCCTGGCTACTACAACAATGAGGGCCAAGACTCAGGGCCCGGCGCAAAATACTATGTCGGTTATCCGCATGGTGCCATGGCGTATTTTAGTTACATCAATGAGTGGCGCGAATCTGGCGAGTTTGACGGTATGGAGTTTCGTTAGAGCCTGTACTCCGGAAGCCGAATGCAGCGGGTGTTCTTTCTCCCGCTGCCGACAACACACTATAGCTAAGCTGCTTTTGACAATACTCGTCGTACCATAGGCTCGAATTCTTCGATGGTCATGGTGTCGTAGTTTTCGTCAAACGCCGGCATATCGTACTTGTCGATAAACTCCTTAGTGTGCTCATAGGCAGGATGGTCGCGATGCTTTTCGCGCGCATTCTTGTCGGCACCGATGAACTCAAAGAAGTAGTAGCCTTGAAACGACGTGTGGTGTTCCAGCATCCAGAGGTTTTTCTCATCTGAAACAAACGGCTTCAAAATGCCCGCCGCCAGAGCACCATGATTGTAAGGTGCCAGTGTGTCGCCAATATCATGCAGCAATGCGCATACAACGTATTCCTCGTCTCGGCCATCCCGATGGGCGCGGGTAGCTGTCTGCAGGCTGTGCTCATAACGATCCACATTGAACCCACCACAATCGCCCTTAAGCAATTCTAGATGGGCAATAACACGGCCTGGCAGTTCATCGCGAAAGCCTGCCATGTGCTCGCCGATAATATCCATGTCTTCCTTGGTGCATTCGTCGAAGCGACGAAACTGTGCGCGTTGTTCACTCATGTACTTACCCTCTTTCTCATGTTCTAGGTTCTGGTGACTTTCTGAGTTGATTTTGCAATTTAGTGCGATCCGCCGTCAATCGCCAATATCGCACCGGTCGTATAGCTGGACATTTCACTGCCGAAATAAAGCGCCGCACCGACAACTTCTTCGGGTTGACCACCACGCTGCAATGGAATAGTCGCCTCGGCCCGCGCGTTAAACGCGTCGAGGTCCCAGGCCTTTGAAATATCTGTCAAAAATGGCCCGGCCATGATGCAGTTTACCCGTACTTTGGGCCCATAAGCATCTGCAAAAGAACGCGTAATCGCATTCAAACCGGCTTTCGCCGCACCGTAAGGCTCCGCATTGGGGCTCTTTGTGACTGACGCGACACTGCTGACGTTAATAATAGAACCACCCTCACCTTTGACCATTCTGGCCGCGACCAGGGCACTCAAGCGAAATGGTCCTTTCAAGTTAACAGCGATTACCTTGTCGAATAGCGCTTCTGATATCTCATCGAGCGCGGGGTAAAGAGGTGACATCCCAGCATTGTTGACTAAAACGTCGACTTTACCAAACCGCTCATAGACTGCATCCACCATGTTGCCGATCTCATCCCAATCTCCAACATGGGCGGCATAAGCAAAGGCTTCAACGCCTAGCGCCTCAATTTCTTTGGCCGTTTCGATGCAGCTATCCAGCTTTCTGCTGACAATCGCGACGTTTGCGCCCCGAGAGGCAAAGCCAAGCGCCATCGCGCGGCCCAGACCACGGCTACCGCCCGTGATCAGAACAACCTTACCGGTCATGTCGTACATTCTGTCCATGCTTGTGCTCTCCACCCTTTAACAGCGCTATACTCTAACTTTTTGTAGGCTAGTTCGCACCTATACTACCTATACTACGCAGAGCAGTGCGCCGGAGCACAGGAGACGCAAAGTGAATGAAGTAATTTCACGAAGATCGCGACATCGAGTTCGCGTACTCGGTGATTTGCTGGGCGAGACCATGACCGACCAACATGGCACCGAGTTTCTCAACAAGATCGAAGAAATAAGGCAACTGGCAAAGGATCGACGCCTCGATGAGCACAGCGACAACGAGCTACAAACTGTCCTAAAGGCGCTCAGCGACGACGAAATGATTTACGTCGCGCGCGCTTTTAATCAGTTTCTGAATCTCGCGAATATTGCCGAACAAGCAGAAACCACTGCTGAGCGCAGCGCGCCCTTTCCCGAAGTTTCTTACCTCCAGCAATTATTCGAACACCTGAACAATGATGGCCTGGATCAACAGCAGATCTACGATGCTGTAAGCAATATTAGTTGCGAGCTTGTGTTAACCGCACATCCGACCGAGATCACCCGACGCACGCTGATCCAGAAGTACAATCGAATTGCCTCCCAATTAGAAAAGGTCACGGAAGAATCTGAGCTGGAACCGCAGGATCGACGCCATTTGGAAAGGCTAATTGCAGAGGTCTGGTACACAGATGAAATTCGCACCGAACGCCCTACGCCACAGGATGAAGCCAAATGGGGCTACGCGGTAATCGAACACTCTTTCTGGGACGCTATTCCACGCCTATGGAAAGGATTAGATCAGCTTCTAAAGGAACATACCGACCAGTCACTGCCAATGAATGCAGCACCCATCAAGATTTCATCCTGGATGGGCGGAGATCGAGATGGCAACCCTAATGTCACTGCTGCTGTGACTGAGGAAGTCAATCGGCTGGCTCGCTGGATGGCCGCCGATCTCTACCTACGCGACATCGATGAACTGTTATCGCAACTTTCGATGAGTCAATGTAGCGATGCTGTGCATGCCTTGTGCGATGAGGAGAGCCATGAACCGTACCGAGTCTTACTGCGCCAAATACGAGAGCGCCTCATCATAACGAGGCAGTGGTCGATTACCAAAAAACCACCACCAGCTGAAGCAATCCTGACCCGAAAAGAGTTGTTCGAGCCACTTAAGGTTTGTTATGAATCCCTAGTTGAGTGCGGCATGGAAATCATTGCCGAGGGGTTGCTCAAAGAAACCCTGATTCGAATCGCGTCTTTTGGGGTCACGCTCGTTGATCTAGATATTCGCCAGAATGCAGAAAAACATACAGAACTACTGAACGCGCTTACAGAGTATCTTGAGTTGGGTAGTTACAGTCAGTGGCCAGAAAAAGCACGACAAGATTTTTTGATCAAAGAATTGGAAAGTAAACGCCCGCTGATCCCAGACGAGTGGGAACCCAATGCAGATATTCGAGAGACACTCGACACCTTTGAACTCGCTGCAAACAGCCAAGCTGAGGGGATATCGAGTTACATCATTTCTATGGCGAGAAACCCCTCTGATGTTTTAGCCGTCGTACTACTGCTCAGAAAATGCGGGCTCGCCACTCCCATTCCTGTCGTGCCATTGTTTGAAACCCTGGACGACCTTGAGAATTCTGCCTGGACCCTAGAACGGTTACTGCGGATTCCCTGGTATACGAAATACATAGAGGGTCGTCAGCAAGTGATGATCGGCTACTCGGACTCAGCGAAAGATGCGGGCCAAATGGCCGCCGCCTGGGCTCAATATCGCGCCCAGGAAGATCTGGTCACTGTGAGCGAAAAATATGGTGTGAATTTGACGTTATTTCACGGTCGCGGCGGCACCGTCGGCCGCGGCGGAGCACCAGCTCGCGCCGCGATCTTGTCCCAACCGCCCGGGTCCGTTAAGGGCAGTATGCGTGTAACAGAACAAGGAGAAGTCATACGTTTCAAATATGGCTCTGCTGCACTCGCATTAAACAGTCTAGACCTAACGTTAAGCGCAACCATCGAAGCAACACTATTACCACCGCCACAACCGCGAGATAACTGGCGCATGCTGATGGACAAAATGGCCAACGTGGCATGCGATAGCTATCGTGCTGTAACACAAGACAATGATGACTTCGTGACCTTCTTCAATCAAAGCACACCGGAGAGAGAACTCACGCAGCTGGCCTTAGGCAGTCGGCCCGCTAGACGCACAGATCAGGCTTCCCGTGGCATTGAAGATTTACGGGCCATTCCCTGGGTATTTGCCTGGACTCAAAAGCGGCTAATGCTACCGGCATGGCTAGGCACTGATGAGGCGTTTGCGCAAAATATGGAAGGCAAATCCTTGCACGTACTCAAAGAGATGATCGACGACTGGCCGTTCTTTCAAACGCAATTAGATATGCTCGAAATGGTTTTGTCTAAAGTCGATGTGGATATCGCAAGCCACTATGACACGGCACTTGTGGACGAAGCGCTACGCCCCATTGGCGAATCGTTCCATGAACGCATATTGCAGTTAATTCAAAACATTCTGTCGTTAACCGATCAGGATGAGTTGCTAGCGCACCAACCCAGCATCAAACGCTCGCTAGAACTGCGCAACCCTTACACTGACCCGCTGCACTTTTTGCAGATAGAACTGATGTCTCGATGCCGGCGGGATGCACCTGGATTGCACCCGAATGTCGATAAGGCACTAATGGTGACGATCGCCGGAATTGCTGCCAGCATGCGCAACACTGGCTAGTTCAGAGAAACCGTAACTGCATTGGCCGCGCGGATCGCTTTTTGTTTCGCGTCATCCACGCTGGTGCCTTGTGCCAGTGCCACGCCCATCCGGCGACGACCGAGAACTTCTGGTTTGCCAAACAAACGGATTTGCGTATCGGGTTCTTGCAACGCGTTCTCAAGGTTAGAAAAAGTCACGCAATCTGATTCGCCTTCAACCAGCAATACCGCAGAGGCTGAGGGCCCTAGCTGGCGGATGCTGGGTATCGGCAATCCCATGATCGCTCGAACATGCAAAGCAAACTCTGATAGATCCTGAGAAATCATCGTGACCATACCGGTATCATGGGGTCTGGGGCTGACCTCACTAAAGATCACCTCATCGCCTCGGATAAATAGCTCAACGCCAAACAATCCATAGCCACCCAAAGCATCGGTCACAGTTTTCGCCATGGCTTCAGCTTTGCTAAGTGCCTCGCTCGACATCGGTTGAGGCTGCCAGGATTCCCGATAATCACCGTCTTCTTGACGATGCCCAATCGGCGCACAAAAGCTCGTGCCGTCTTTATGGCGAACGGTCAACAAAGTGATCTCGTAATCAAAATCAACAAATCCTTCAACGATCACGCGCCCGGCTCCTGCTCGGCCGCCAGATTGTGCATAGGACCAGGCCAATTCAATATCTTCCTCTGTTTTCACGGTGCTCTGCCCCTTACCCGAAGACGACATAATCGGTTTAACCACAAATGGCAGACCAATTTCAGCAGCCACAGCTATATATTCGGTTTCGGTATCCGCAAATGCAAAAGGTGATGTCGGCAAACCCAACTCCTTAGCCGCGAGTCGGCGTATGCCCTCTCGGTTCATTGTCAGTCGCGTCGCCTTAGCCGTCGGCACCACGTTGTAGCCATCTTTCTCAAGTGCCACCAGTGCGTCGGTATTGATGGCCTCGATCTCAGGAATGATGTAATCCGGGTTTTCCCGCTCGACAATTTCTTTTAATGCGTCACCGTCTAGCATCGAAATCACATAGCTCCGATGGGCCACCTGCATCGCCGGTGCGTTGGCATAGCGATCAATGGCGATCACTTCGACCCCGAGACGCTGCAGTTCAATTGCAACCTCTTTGCCCAATTCACCACTACCCAGCAGGATCGCCCGGGTAGGGACTTCAGATAGCGGTGTGCCGATGTTAGTCATACTGTTTCCTTAATATTTATAGGGCCTATCATTCACCGGCCGCTAAACTTGCCGCAGCGGCTGCTGCAGTGTCCGTGAACGCCAGCTCAACCCAATAGTGGGCATGGTCAGAGATACCTCTTGGTGTATGACCACCCTGCACCACATCAAAGCCTCGGGTAATAATCCAGTCTAGGCGCCAAAACTGACCAATAGATTCATGGATGGCATCTCGAACCCCGGGGCTTGCCACCATCTGTTGAATGGCCTCATTAAAATGATCGGTATTGAGATCACCCAGCAGTATGGTCGGCCCAGCGCTTGCGACAAACCGCTCGAACACATAATCCAGCTGCAGCGCATTCGATTCCCGGCGGTCAAGATGCGTGATCAACAGTGTGACCGGACGGCCCTGAATGTCGACAATCGCGGTAATAAGGTTTCGGTAGCCATTGTCACCTTCTGCCGCTGGCAATTGGTCTATCGCCCAGGAACGAACGGGGAATTTACTGAGTAGCGCTGACCCTGCATAGGGTTGAAACCACTTCCAACTGGTAGGGGCAAACAAATCGCCCATTCCTAGTGCTTCTGCCAGTTGCCTCGACTGGTTTTGCCAACCGTAAAAAATTGTTCCGGAAACTTCTTGAATCGCAGCGATGTCTGCACCTTGCAAAACACCCGCCGCGCGAGAAAGGTCACGAACACCATCTTCGCCTTTACCGCGCTGAACATTGAAGTTATCGATCCTAAATGACTCGCCAGCTGCTAGCGGCAGAGATACGTCTTCCGGCATAAAGATACTGGTGCCGACCTTATCCGCTACCGGAAAGTGGACCGTGCCCATCAAGAGCAGCACCACAGCCATAGTGAAGCCTAAAATTACTCTTTTTGAGATCATGCAGTCGTATTACACCTGTTTTTTGAAGTCTTATTGTATCTGATCGTAATGGCCGCAGTAATCCTGAAAGGCACCAGCACCTAATGACCAACTAAATAAAAAAGGGGCCGAGCGGCCCCTTCTCTAACAACGATTCTTGTTACTTTTTCTTAGCGGCGATTTCTGCCATTCGTTTCCTGCGCCAGGTCCAACCTTGCGTTGCGGCATCCATATTGAGCAGTTGATCTTTCTTTTCTAATAAGTCTTCATAAGTTACATCTGGACCAAACTGTATATCCTCATTGTTGAAGACAGCACAGGTCGAATAGCGGCCGTTACCGGCCTGAATGACGACATTGGTTGGCGCATCTTCCGCCACCATCAACATCACTGCCGGTGTCACAAGCTTTGGATGGGACATGGGATCGGGGTTATCGGGATCGATATCACGACCGGGAATCATACCAATCATGCGTGTTTCTGCAGCAGGTGATACGACGTTAACGCGAATATTCTTTGATCGCCCTTCCTGAGCCAGAACATTAGCCAAACCGAGCATGCCCATTTTTGCAGCACCGTAGTTTGCTTGACCAAAGTTACCGTAAATCCCAGAGGTTGATGCAGTGAAAACGATTCGACCGTATTGCTTCTCATACATGACCTGCCAAGCAGCATGTGTGACATAGGCGCTACCGTTTAGATGCACGTCCATGACGATGTCCCAATCTGCCAAATCTAACTTTTTGAAACTCCTGTCGCGCAAAATACCGGCGTTGTTTATTAGAATATCTACGGTGCCAAATTCAGCCACCGCATCATCAATGATGGATTTAGCGCCGGCCTTATCCGATACCGAAGCCTTATTTGCGATCGCGATACCGCCTGCGGCCCTAATTTCTTCAACCACGGCATCCGCCGCATCGCTTGCGCCAACACCGTCGCCGCTACCGCCTAGGTCGTTGATGACCAATTTGGCACCGCGGCTGGCAAATTCGAGTGCGTGTGCCTTACCAATACCGCCGCCAGCGCCGGTAATGACCACGACCTTATCCTTAAATTCACTCATGTGTGTTCCCCCATTTTGATTTTGTAGTCGATTTTCTAGTTCGAATCGCGATTGTAAGCATCTACAGAACGATTCTCCAGCATCTAACCCGCCGTTCTGGATCAAACAATACCCAACCAGGCCCACTAAACTGGCGATAACATGCTGTCATGCCAGTCTGTATTGATTCCCGGATCTACATTCGATAGGATGCGCTCCTCCCATTTGGGCTGCTCTTTGAGGCTCGGAAGGAAGTATTAGAAGATTTGGGGCCATAGCTCAGCTGGACCGGTCGCGCACGACAGCGCAACACTCGAGGCTGAATATGATCTAAAGCAAGAATTTGGGGCCATAGCTCAGCTGGGAGAGCGCAACACTGGCAGTGTTGAGGTCAGCGGTTCGATCCCGCTTGGCTCCACCAAACAAAAAAGGGTACCCACCTGGGTGCCTTTTTTTTGTGTCTTTGGACTGAATGAAAACACCGCACTTGCCCAGCGCGCAGAAGCGGTGCCTGTTCCTTGGTTGTCCCTTTGCTCTGATCCAACTCATTCCTTTTATGCCAAAATCTTCTCAAGCGCTCCCGCCGCCGCTCTCGAACCATCGTCAATCCGTCAATATTCGGCAGATGCACGTCAGCAATGCCAGCACCTTGCTTATCACTTATCGTATAGCGGCCTCATCCTCTCCTCGATAGATTCTGAGTCCATTCCGACCGTATATTGCGAGTTGTAGTGGCTTGTCACGCAGGTCTCGCCTCTATAGGGTGGTGTAAAAGAGCGTCAGCTAACGGCTGCTCGCGACAACAACAGGACTCTAGCTGTGTGCGTATCCCACGACGTTGATGACAATACGGATAACAATGATCCTCGCTCGGGTTACAGGCTTGATACAGAGTGGCCGAAGTACCCACCAGAGATGGCGTTTGAAATGGGATCTGGCGTAGCCGTTGATCGCAACGGTACGGTTTACCTCTTTACCCGGGATATTGAGCATTGGGCCGCGCACCCCCTTGCGATGAAGAACATGATGGGCAAAAGCAGCATCTCAATGTTCTCGAGAGAAGGTGACTATCTCGGCATCTGGGGTCCCTCGGACGAACGCGGCTTTGCGCTGGGCGCGCATACGTTATATATCGAAAAAGACGGTATGTTCTGGACCACTGATCGTGACGGTCATACGGTCAAAAAATATACGCCGGAAGGCGAACTGCTGCTGACCCTGGGCACCTTCGGCAAGTGGGGTTGCGATGAAACCCATTTCAACGGACCTACGGCTGTGCTGGTACAAGCCAATGGCAATATAGTCGTGGCAGACGGCTATTGGAATTCAAGATTGGTTTGGTTTACGCCAAAAGGCGAATTCATCAAATCCGTGGGCACCTGGGGACGTGGTCCGGGAGAATTTAATACGCCCCATGCAATCGCACAGGACTCCAAAGGACGATTACTGGTCGCCGACCTATGTGGGGGTAACTTCCATGACTACATGACAGTGCGCGACCAGATAGCGGCACATCGATATCACCCAGACGCCGACTGCAAACACCGCATCCAGAGGTTCGACAGTGAAGGTGGCCATATCGATGAGTGGACACACATCATGCCGCTTAGCCTCGCGACATACGGTAAGCATATTTACGCCAGCGATAAGATGAGCAACCTTGCAATATTGGATGAAGACACTGGCGAAGTCCTTAGCCGTGTTGAAGACCTTGCAATCTACATACATCAATTGGCAATGGATCAACACGGCGATCTTTATACCGCTTCGGTTTATCCCGAGCATGCTGGTGCTAAACGTGGTCCAGAAGGACCGTCACATCGACGCTGGACTCGCGGCAAGCTGCCCGCATAACACTAAATTTTTTAAGGAGAGTTACCTATGATTGTTGTTGTTGCCGCACTTGAATTCGAAAACCAGCAAGCACGAGACAATGCCGTTGCACTTACCAAAGATGTGCAATTAGCCACCCGCGACGAGGAAGCCGGTTGTCAGGCCTACTGCTTTGCACCAGACCCTTCGGTCTTGACGCGTATTCAGGTTTATGAGTTATGGGATGACAGTGATAGCCTCGCGGCCCACTTTCAACATCCGAACTACCTCAAGATGGTAGAGGTACTCAGCAGCGCGGGTATCACACAAAGTATCAACCAGGCGCATCTCGTCGAGCGCAGCGAGCCTGTATACGGGCCGAACGGTGAAATGAAAACGGCATATTTTACAGACTAGGGGTCCCCCAAAAATGGCTCATTTATTTAAGAATCTACAGCTCTTCAACGGTACCTCTGACGAGATCATTGCGAACTCAATCATTTTGACGGAGAACGGCACCATCACCTATGCCGGTTCCACAGCGGAAAGTCCGCAAATCCCTGCCAATGCCGAAATCACCGATCTCGACAATCAGTTTGTCATGCCCGGAATGGTTGAAACTCATGCGCACCTGTCATTTTCTGATGCCAGCCCGTTTGCCATTGGTCAAACCCCAGTAGAGTCGGCCACCATCACGGCGGTTAAAAATGCCCAGAAGATGGTGAATGCCGGTTTCACCTCTGCGGTGAGTTTCGGTTCTACCTACGCCATTGACGTCGCTTTAAGAGACGCCATAAACAGCGGGCAAATTGTCGGCCCCAGACTGATGGCAGCAGGCCGTGACCTCGGTGCCACCGCGAGCAATGTCGATTCAAACAGTGGCTTAAGTCAGATTGCAGATGGTCCGTGGGCGCTCAGACAGGCGGTACGCCAACAACGCAAACAACGAGTCGATGTCGTCAAAATATTTATCGACGGAGAGGCGATAAATCCAACCTGCCCACCCGGAGAGTTATCCTTCACCAACGAAGAAGTGAATGCCATCGTTGATGAAGCCCATCGTCGTAATCTTAAAGTTGCCTGTCACGCGCGTTCTGCAGCCGCTGTAAAACAGGCCGTACTTGCCAATGTTGATTTTATTGGGCATGCCAACTATCTCGATAACGAGGCGATTGATCTACTGGCGGCTAAACGTGACTCGATTTTTGTTGGTCCGGCTATTGCTTGGGAAGTTCAGTACCTCGCACAATGTGAATCTCTGGGCATCCCAAAAGCCACTGCGATAAAACAGGGGTACGAAGCGGAAATTGAAGCAACGATAGAGTCTGTTGCTAAAATGCGTGCGGCTGAGATTAAGCTGGTGGTCGGCGGCGATTATGGTATTAGCATTGCGCCGCACGGTACCTACGCAAAGGATCTTGAGTACTTTGTCGAGCTGTTTGGGATGAGCGAAATAGAGGCCATCCACTGCGCCACCAGAAACGGTGGCGAGATGATGTCTGCTTATCGAGGTCTGGGAACGCTTGTTGCTGGTGCACCCGCAGATTTTATTGCGGTGAGCGAAAACCCCCTAAGTGACATCACAGTGCTACAGCACCATGACAATCTCACGGTCTTTAAGGCGGGTAATAAGGTCAGCGAATAGCGCGCATTTTTCGAGCTGAAAAATGCGCGCCTCAATCACTAAATTGGATCAGCGATTTTCAACAGCTGTTTACCGATATTCTTACCTGTAAATAGTCGGTTAAGTGTGTCTGGGATATTATCGAAGCCTTCCTGCACGTCCACCTGATACTTAAGGTCGCCACTTTCGATCCACCCCAACAGTTCCTCAATCGCTTCACCGGCTCGCGACATATAGTCGATGATGATAAAGCCTTCCATGCGTGCCCGCATCATAACCAGGTTCATAAGGTTTGAAGGGCCAGGGATAGGAGACGTGGCGTTGTAACCTGATATACCGCCGCAAAGGACGACACGGGCTTTTAGGTTGAGGTGGTTCAACGCTGCTTGCAAAATGTCGCCACCCACATTGTCAAAGAAAATGTCGACCTTGTTAGGGCAGGTCACGCCAATTCGCTCATTCACGTTTTCGTTTTTGTAGTCAATGACATCATCAAACCCACCCTCTTCTTTCAACCATCGGCACTTTTCTGGACCACCGGCGATTCCGACCACGCGGGCGCCTTTTAGCTTCGCGATCTGACCAGCAACAGAACCGGTCGCACCCGCCGCACCAGAAATTAGCACCGTCTTACCCGGTTGAGGATCGGCAAGATCCAACAGGCCCCAGTATGCGGTGAGGCCGGTAACGCCGAGCACAGATAACATCATTTCTGGTGATATTCCGTCAGGTACTTTGTTTAGGCCCATCACCCCTTGGTTGGGTGCAGCCACCACGAAGTCTTGCCAACCTCCCGTGGTTTGTACGATATCGCCTTTGGCGAAGTCTGGATGTTTAGATTCAGCCACTTGACCAATTGATCCTGCTCGCATGGGTTCACCTAATTTGACTGGCGGCAGGTAGCTTGGACGATCTTCCATCCAGCCCCTCTGAGTAGGGTCAAAAGACAACCACAAATTGCGCACGAGAACCTCGCCGTCAGCAGGTTCAGGGATCGAACTTTCTGCGTAATCAAAGTTCTCTTTTCCCACAACACCGGAAGGTCTGTGTGCTAGTAGCCATTGGCGGTTAGTATTCATTGCTGCTCCCTAAATTAATATTTTTAATGACGTCGTCGTTACTTTCTTTCATTCTGCGTTTTAGCACTCAATCATAATCCTCAGCGACTGACAATACCTACGAACCTGCCGGTGACATAGTTTATTGCTGGGTATTTAGTTTGATCAGTAGCTGAGAAATTCATATTCAGCATGACATCCCAGCTGGAACGCAACACCACAAGCTCGGCGATTTCAGCAATGGACGTGCGTGCACCTGTATTCGTATCTATAGAAAACAGTTCCTGCAAGTTGCTTTCCGATCCAAACAGGGTACCCGTTGAGCTATTAAATGTTAGACCTGGGAAAGTAGGACTATCAAAATTACCGCCAAAAGATGTCCAGGCTCCAGTCAACTGATTGACACTATATAGCTCACCGAGTTGGGTTGAGATAGCGAACCGTTAGAGGCATCAATTGAAAATAGATCGTCATCAAAATGATGTCTATTACTAACAATAAATTATCCCTAGACGAAATATTGCTTGTGATCCAGGTGTGAAATTTTTCGACAATTTCAGTCGCGCCATATTGATGCAGCCGAGTGAATTCTCGGTTTCAAGACTTGCTAGGAGATCAAAATTCGTAATTAACAGACACTAGATCAACTAAAGCAATACGTTTATGCGGCTAAGCTGAGCACTGCGCATGAGCGGCGTGAGAAGAACATTACGATAATATGCCAGGATCACTCAGTTGAAGCCTGAGAATTTCTCAAAGCCCAATAACAGCAACCAGAGACGGCGCTATTTGATCGCGGCGGCTGGTTGGTCACATTGCTGAACCAGCTACCCAGAAACGTTGTCCGGTTTTACCCTGCCACACTTATTTCGCATGGCAAATGTCGGACATCAGACTCCTGCCTCCTTGCCTGCCAACAGCGCATCCAGTGCCACCGCCAATTGCTTTTCGGTAAATGGTTTTGCTAACAGATGAGTTACGCCCAGCAAGGAAAACTCATCTGACACACCAGGTTCCATTCGACCACTGACGACCAGAATCGGTAGGTCTGGCCGCTGCCTGACCAGCTCTCGCGCCATCGCTAAGCCACCCATGTTCGGCATATTCAAATCAGTCACAAATGCTTTGATGTCGGCGTTAGTATCAAGCGCCTGAGACAAACCGTCAGCGCCATCGACGGCGGTCAAGACTTGATAGTTGAGCCGGGTCAGCGAATTTCTCATCAGCTCTCGTATCGTGGCCTCATCGTCGACAAATAGAATCGTTTCTCCGCGCCCTTGAGGCACGCCCTCCTCAACCCTAACGGGCGGGGCAACACGAGTACGATCGTTAACTGGCAGAAAGACGGTAAACGTCGCCCCTTCGCCTGGCTTCGATTGCACCTTGATGAATCCAGCATGGCCCTTAACGATGCCCATAACTGTCGCAAGCCCTAGGCCCGTGCCCTTATGAACGTCCTTTGTGGTGAAGAACGGGTCGAATATTTGCTCGTCTATGTCTTGTGGAATACCGATCCCGGTATCGCTCACAGTAACCACAATGTAATTCCCAGGCTTAGAGGGCGTCACTGTTCCCGTCGGCGCTTTTGGAAATGTCTGGTATTGGGCAGTCAGCGTAACGGTGCCACCGTCAGGCATCGCATCACGCGCATTGACGCAGAGGTTGAGCAGAACCTGATGTAACTCAGTGGAATCAGCCCATACAGCGGGTAGCGCGGGGGCACAAATGACTCGCACGTCAAGATTCTTCGGGAAGGTGGCCTGCATTAAATTCTGCATTTCGGCAATCAAGAGTCCAACATCCACCTCTGTACGCGGGCCGCTCACGC
The DNA here is from genome assembly GCA_051278195.1 of Candidatus Azotimanducaceae bacterium. Classification (GTDB taxonomy): domain Bacteria; phylum Pseudomonadota; class Gammaproteobacteria; order Pseudomonadales; family Azotimanducaceae; genus JAHRVQ01. Next base: position 28,139 of record JBNMQM010000033.1, on the reverse strand, counting down.
CCCTCGGGAAGGTTAGCAACTGCTTTACCATATTGGCACCTCGCAAGGCGCTTGCCTCGATCACATCGATACTCGAGGACTCTTGAGGATACTTTAGACGCAATAGTTCAGCACTCATCAATATCGGTGTTAGCGCATTATTAAGGTCATGGGCAACACCGCTGGCCAGCGTTCCAAGACTCTCCAAACGCTGGGAGCGAAACGCCTGCTGTTCCGCAATTTTTTGATCTGTCAGGTCTACATGGGCACCGATCATACGGGCAGGCAAGCCTTGCGAATCTAGGATCATGAGAGCCTTGGATTGCATCCACCGGTATGACCCATTTTTATGACGCAATCGAAAATCGAGTGCATATCCCATGGCTGGATTCTCGCGCGCTTCGTCTACAGATGTCCGGATGAGCGCCCGGTCGTCGGGGTGTACGCGGGATTCAAATTCGCTAAGATTGTTACTTATCTCATCGTCAGCAAAACCCAGATGCGCTTTCCATTCGACCGATAAATTAAGATCGCCAGTGACCATATCCCAGTCCCAAGGGCCGATGTTAGAGACCTGCATGGCTAGCTTCAGTCGGGCCTGGCTTTCTTGCGACGCAGCCTCTGCCAATTTTCGAGCAGTAATATTGCGATAAATACCTGCAGTACCAGTAACTTTCCCATCGGCATCCTTGATGGGAGAAACCGTCGCGGACACCTGAACGAGTTGACCATCTTTGCTGCGCCGAACAGTCTCATAGTCTTTTACCGTCTCACCTGCATCCAGGCGCTCAGCAAACGAAGCCGCTTTGAGATGCTCGTCATCCGGAATCAACCGGCTGATGGATTTACCCACAATTTCCTCAGCCGAGTAGCCAAACAGCTTTTCGGCACCACCGTTCCAGCTCGTGATCTTACCGTCTAGCGCTCTACTAAGAATCGCATCTGCTGAATTCTCGACGATCGTCGCCAGACGCTGGTGCTGCTCCTGCGCCTGACGCCGCGCGGTATTGTTATGGGCGATACTGTTGACATGAGTTAACAAGCCTTGCTCGTCGAAGTGAAACGTTGACGACCAGATAAAAAAACGCACCGTACCGTCTTGATGTACAAAGCGGATTTCAAACACATCCAGCGCCTCGCCCATTGCGATACTGTCAGCAAACCATTGTAATAAGGGCACAAGGTCATCAGGATGAGCAAAATCGAATGCTCGGCGGCCGATTATGTCTGCAACCTCAAGCCCCAAAACTAGAGCTGTCTGGTCATTGACATAGGTAAACCTACCCTCTGCATCGGTAATGGTCACCATATCGCTAGTGCCTTCAACCAACATCCGGAATCGATCTTCACTCTCTCGGTGGATTTTTTCGGCGTGTTTACGCTCGGTAATATCCTGAAAGATACCCGTCATTTTGACGGGCTGTCCTTGGTCCATTGTCACGACACAGGTCGTACGCACGGTGATCAATCGGCCCTTGGTGGTCAGGGTCTCTAATTCCAGATCGTAACCGGTGCCATGCGAAATGGCGGCATTGAATCCATCGAGGATAAGCTGCTGTGACTCGGGTAAAAAATTACTCAGAACAGCAGCATCCGGAGTGGGATTAAACTCCTCTGCTGACGTGTCATGTATGCGGTAGGTTTCGTCAGTCCAAAATAACTGCCAGCTCCTAACATCGAGCTCCCAACCACCGACATGGGCGATGGACTGTGAGGCCTCCAGTAACTGCGCCGTCCTGCGCAACTGTACCTCCGAGTGTTTCTGCGCCGTTACATCCATAAAAATGCCATGGCGTCTGCCTAGCTTACCGTCTTGATCGACGTCTCGCTGGCCGCGAGATCTCAGCCACAGTACTTCACCATTGGCATGGCGCACACGAAAATCAGCCTCGTGGAGACCTGTCGATGTTTGGGCTGCGGCCAGAGCGCGCGCTAAGTCCTCGCGCTCCTCCGGCAACACTGCCTGAAGAAACATATCGAGAGGGAATCCATTGCGCGCCAGATCAGGGTCGATCGAGAGCAGATGAGCCGAAAATTCATCGCAGATCATCTGCTGCGTGTCCAGCTCCCAGACCCATGCCCCTACATTGCCTGCGGCCATTGCTGAACTGAGCCTAGCGTTGGTTGAATCTCGCAGGGCTTGCTTAGCATCAAGTTCAGACGGTGGCTGACCAGGACGGGGGCGGTCATCACTCAATTAGGGGTAATCATAGAATAACCAAATATCCAAAATGTTCGTCTTTTGTATCACACCACGCGCTCCCATCCCAGCGAGGGGTATGCAGCGCAGCTGGTATGAATTTATAGTGTAACTAGGTTTGGGCCGCTGCGATGTAATCACTTTGTAAGAACCCGCGATAAGCATCGCGGCCTGTAGAAGCTTAACTGAACCAGGACCCGCCTATTTGCCACTAATGAAACCCAAACCATCGTCCACAGGTCTTTAACGGTAATAACGCGTTAGACTCAAACCGATGACCTAAAGCCACGCTCTTAGAATCGGCATTCAACCAGAGCTGCTAGCCGGCAGGGTTAATAACGATCATGTGTTACTGACCAATCAAGGTCGTGGTCGCGCGACGCTTGGCACCGTGAATCCCAAGCATAATTCACTTACACTCGAGTCCAGATGCTCTATTTATAATGCGCTAACGATAAATTCTATCTAACTGCTCAAAACACAAAGGGGAACATACATGGCCGACGCTCTGGTATTGCGGGAAAACAAAAATGGCACCGCATTTCTCACGCTCAATAGACCGGACAAGCTCAACGCGCTTACGGTTGGCATGTTCGAAGCATTGCGCACCCACATCGAACAGATTGGTCGGGACAACGATGTTCAATGCGTGGTTATTTCGGGTGCTGGCAAATGCTTTTCTGCTGGGCACGATCTCGCAGATATCGCGTCAGGCGAACGTGTACCATCCAGGGGCTGGCATTCCGAAACGTTGCGAATGATGGAGCGCTTACCGAAGCCCGTCATTGCTGCTGTACATGGGCATTGCTACACCGGCGCTCTGGAAGTTGCCCTGGCAGCGGATTTTATCGTTGCCGCCGAAAGCGCCAAGTTTGCTGATACACATGCCAAATGGGCACTCACGCCAGTTTGGGGGATGAGCCAACGCTTACCGAGACGTGTGGGTGTTGCTACGGCAAAACGCATGATGTTTACCGCCGCAACCTACTCCGCGACGGAAGCGCTTGAGATTGGCTTAGCAGAACTGATTTTTCCTAACGATAGTTTTATGCCAGAGGTAGAAACTTTTTGCGAACAGATTTGTGCGAACTCGTCTTTCTCTCACGCTGCAAACAAACGTTTGCTTGAAGCCACCGACGGCAACTCAATGGATGGTGGATTGCAGTGGGAAGTCTTTATGAGCGAAGGTCGTGGGCCTGACATGGAAGAGCGCATTGGTGCCTTCACAAAAAAATAGATTGTGCAAAATAGGCATGTGAAAAAAAAGCCCCGATGATTCGGGGCTTTTTTTCTCAAAAACTCGAGGGCTTTAAACTCTAGAACCCAAGAATTCTCGCATAACGCTCACGATGGTAACTTTGATTACCGAACGACGTTTCTAATATCCTGGCACGCTTCAGATAAAAACCCGCATCGAACTCATCGGTCATACCAATGCCGCCGTGGATTTGAATGAGTTGACAAGACATCTCGTGCAAGTATTCACCGACCCGCGCTTTCGCTAATGCCACCATCTCTGGAATATTGTCGGTATCGTCGTCGATCGTCTTTAGCGCAGCTTCAAAGCAAGATCGCGTCATCTCTTTCGCAGTATATAAATCTGCCGCGCGATGACCGAGCGCCTGAAAGGAACCAATCACCTGGCCAAACTGAACCCTAGTTTTCAGATAGTCCAAGGTCATATCAAACGCTTGTGAGGCAGTACCATGCATTTCAGCACACAGTCCTGCTCGAGCGCGGTCTAGAATCTGTTCCAACAGGCCAAACCCCTGATCGAGTTCGCCGAGCAAATGTCCACCTTCAACCGCCACACCATCAAACTGCACGTTGGCGTAACCACGGCTATCCATCATATGCATCGCATTTCGGCTAATGCCCTTGGCGTCGGCGGCGACCAAAAATAAGGAAATACCATGGGTATCCCCGGCAACCCCAGAGGTGCGTGCGGGTACAATATAACTGCTCGCAGACATCCCCTCGGCAACAAATGTCTTGTCACCGGTCAGTTTGAATCCATCGCCGCTGCTCTCAGCAGCCAATGCCGTTGCTTCAGGTTTATGACGAGGCCCCTCTTCCAATGCTAGGGTGACGATCTGATCGCCTGAGACAATACCCGGTAAGACCGACTGCTTGACCGCGTCAGAACCACCCAACAGCACAGCGGTTGCACCCACTAACGCCGAGGCAAATAACGGAGACGCCGTCAGGTGCTTGCCCGTTTCTTCTAAGATCAAACCAAACGTTAGATAACCCAGATCAGAGCCACCGTATTCTTCAGGAATGATGATCCCGGTCCAGCCCATGTCCACCATCGCTTGCCAGGTCGGTGCGGCAAATGCCAGCTCATTACCGCTATCGCGCAATTCACGAAATTTTCGCACGGGTGCCTGATCGGTCGCCCAGGATTTCGCCTGGTCGCGGATCATTGTTTGTTCTTCGTTCAATGCTGCCATGTTGCTTATCCCTGCTGTGTCGTTTCGGGTAAACCGAGGATGTTCTTGCTGATGATGTTTTTTTGGACCTCTTCGGAACCACCATAGATCGAGATCGCTTTACCAAACAGCCAATTTCGGACGTTATCCAATTCCGTACTGGTGAATTCATCACCGTCCCAACCGAGACCCTGACTGCCGGCGATTTCGAGATTGAGTTCAGCCCGAGTTTGCGCTACACGCGTGGCTGAGTTCTTCAAAATAGATGCCGCTGCACTGACTTCAACATTGCCGCGTGCCTCAGCTGTGATTCGTTCCACGGTCAGGTTGTGCAATTTAGAGTCCATCAAATGGGACACGATGCGGGCCCGCAAATCTGGATCATCCAGGCGGCCTTCGGAGTCCGTGCCAACATAGCGCTTTGCCATGTCTTGAACCGATTCCGATTTAACCGACGGACTTCGAGCACTGGTTTGGCTTTGTCGCTCATGTTGAAGCAATCTTTTTACAACACTCCAGCCATCGTTCTGTTTTCCGAGCAGGTCTTTCTTCTCCGCGATGGCATCATTAAAGAACGTTTCACAGAAGGGCGAATAACCAGAGATCAATTTAATGGGGCGCGTTTCAACACCTTGCTGGTCCATGGGCAACATAACGAAACTAATACCATCGCGCTTCTTCGCATCTGGGTTGGTTCGCACAACCGCACCACACCAGTCAGATTTGTCCGCACCGGAGGTCCAAACCTTTTGGCCGTTGAGGACAATGTTGTCGCCGTCTTCGACTGCTTTGGTGCTTAAAGAAGCAAGGTCAGACCCAGCATTGGGCTCTGATAAACCCAAACACCAGCGAACTTCACCGCTGGCAATGCCAGGTAAATGCTTGGCCTTCTGCTCGTCAGTGCCATATTCCAGTACGGTTGGGCCAACCATGGTGATCCCCATGCCTGTCAGCACGATCATTGGATTAATAGCACCAACCTTGGACATCTCTTCACCGAGAACTTTCTCCTGGGGGTGAGAGAGACCCGCGCCGCCATATTCCTTTGGCCAGGTCGCCGCACCATAACCTTTCGCAGCTAAGGCCTTACGCCATTCGAGCGCCTCACCTTTGAGGCCGTCTCGTTCGGACGACGCTTCGACAATCTCTGCCGCCTTACCCTTTAGGGAAGCGGGAAAGCTGGCCTTCAGCCAATCGCTCACTTCAGAGCGAAATGCACTCAGATCTTCAGACATTCATAATTCCTTTCTTGAAATAGTTTTAAGCAAAATTTGGTGGTTGTTTATATCAATTTACGTCGCTTGGCGCACATTCGATTGCTCTTGGTTCAAGCAAATTTAAAAATCATAGTGAGCTATCAGTTGAGCATAATTTCATGCATTACCGCGCCATCGCAGACCTCCGAACTTACGGCAATGACACCAAACTACACGAATTAATAACACACATCCGCCACAACGACCCTGTTGCCTATATTGATGCTGATGTATGCGTCAGCAAACCGTGACGAAGTTGTCTTCGATGAACCCTGTAAATTCAAGGTTGATCGTCGCCCGAACAAGCATGTCGCCTTTGGCCACGGCGCGCATCATTGCCTTGGTCACCTACTGGCAAAAATGGAAATGCGCGCTTTGTATAAAGCGCTACTGGACAAGATTGACGATATAGAACTAACCGGCATACCGAACTGGGTTCAATCTCAGTTTGTATCTGGCCTAAAAACACTAGCCATCAAATATCGCGTGCGCCCGTTAATACTTAGGTAAGTATTAACGAAAGAGCTGACGGTATTCTTTTTCGAGTTTCTTTGCCTGCTTTTTGGACACGCCGCCGGTTATCTCTAACGCATGGCGGAGCCTTGCACGGCTCATTTCGGGGCCAAGAATCGCCATCGAATCAAACAAAGGCGGCGCCACCGGTTTGCCGCTGATAGCGACAAATATGGGTGCCAAGACATCGCGTATTTTGAATTCTAGCTTTTCAGCAAGCAGCATAAAAATGTCGTGGATTTTATCGCGGTCCCAGTCGTTTAGTGCCTCGGTTTGCCAAACGGCAAATTGCAGGAGTTTTCGTACGTCTTCTTCAGCCAAAGTCTTGCTCGCAAAAGCATCGGGCGAGATCTCGGGCAACCCTTCTACAAGGAAGCTGATTTTAGGTGCAAGATCAGAAAATACATCCAATCGTTCTCGCACCAAGGGCATCGTCTTTAAGAGCATTTCACGGTTGAATGCCCAATCGGCAATACGATCCACAAGCTCTTCGTCGGACAGATTTTCTCGAAGCCACCGACCATTCAGCCACTTTAGTTTTTCAACGTCGAACACGGGGCCACCCAGCGTAATGCGATTCACATCAAATTGATCGATCATTTCAGACAGGGCAAACTTTTCTTCTTCGTTGGGCATGCTCCAGCCCAACATGCCGAGATAGTTCAGCACTGCTTCCGGAATAAAGCCCATGCGCTTATAGAAATTAATGCTAGTCGGGTTCTTACGTTTGCTGAGCTTACTCTTGTCTGGGTTTCGGAGCAGCGGCATGTGAATCAGTTCCGGCATCGGCCAGCCAAAATATTGATACAGCAAGATGTGTTTCGGTGCGGAATTAATCCACTCTTCACCGCGAATAATATGGGTGATTTCCATTAGGTGATCATCAACGACCACGGCAAGGTGATAGGTGGGATTACCATCGGTTTTGACCAGCACCTGCATATCAATCTGCGCCCAGTCGATCTCGATCTCGCCGCGCAACTTGTCCTGAACCAGGCAAGTGCCGGTTTCAGGTATCTTCATTCTAAGGACATGGGGCTCGCCAGCTGCAACCTTTGCTTCGACATCAGCAGCCGCAAGGTTCAGGCACAAGCCATCGTATTTTGCGCTCTCACCCTTCTGCATTTGTTCATTGCGCATCTGATCCAGTCGTTCTGCTGAACAAAAGCAGCGGAAGGCATTGCCTTCGTCTAACAGCTGATCCGCGTATTTTTGATAGATGCCCTGGGCAACCCGTTCACTTTGTCGATAGGGCGCATGGGGGCCGCCACAATCGGGTCCTTCATCCCAGTTCAGCCCTAGCCATTTGAGAGAATCAAAGATCTGTTGCTCAGATTCTGGTGTGGAGCGAGCAGCGTCCGTGTCTTCGATACGAAGGACAAATTCTCCACCATGCTGTTTGGCATAGCAGAGACAAAAAAGCGCCATATAGGCTGTACCCACATGGGGGTCACCGGTTGGAGAAGGAGCAACTCGAGTTCGTACTTTCATATTGATTGTGACTTGCGGAAAGGCGACGATTCTACACGATTTGAACCTTGAGATTAATCAGGCTAAGGACAGGTTTTTCCATAAGCGTCGATTTGGGCGCAAATGTCGCTTGTGCGACCAATCGACAGACCCGTCATCGTGGCGCCGATGTTCGGCTCATCGGCCTTCTTCGTTACGTCGGTTAGCTTTGATTGATTGCTGAACGAGCTAGCATCTCTATCTATTACAATAGACATTTCGTCATTAACACTCGCTTGTTCTCACAGGGTTGGAGGCGATTTTCGGGATACAGAAGAATTCAAACGGGTAACGCAGGAGCGCGATATCCTAAAGGAGGCCGCTGTGAGTTCAATCGGTTAATGCAACACCCTATGTTACTTTGAGTCAAATAGGAGATTGTGTGCCGGGCCAAATGGCACGACATGCAGTCAGCAGGAGAAAGCTGTGGCTAAAACCGTGTCTATCGACTCATAAGAGCTGAAGGGCTGCAATCACAGCGCGGCTATAAACGTCTTGCCGATTATGGTGGCCAGCGAGCTGATGTTGAAAAATAAAAGCACTTCATCTACTGCAGAGTAGCGAGCGTGCCACTCAGCCTATCGATATTTTATGTGATAGGGTCAGCGCAAAGTGACCGCGTAAACCCGCGATAGTACTTTGCTTAAGTACTTGGCTTAAGTACTTGGCTTAAGTACTTGGCTTAAGTACTTGCGAAACATTATTCAATAATATTTCAGGATAAACACATGCTTTTTACCGGTTCGTTTAGCACAGACAGTTCTATTCGGCAGAAAATTCGTGAGTTCTATCGTATCGATGAAAATTCCGCGGTAGCACATATTCTACCGTTGGCAGAAATTGAAGCCAGTGCTGGTAGCAGGGCGTGGGAAAAAGCCCATGAATTCTCCCTGCAAATTCGTAAAGACGAATCGGGTAATGGTGCGATAGACGCCTTGTTAGCAGAATACACACTATCAAGTGAAGAAGGTGTGGTATTGATGTGTTTGGCCGAAGCCTTGTTACGTGTACCGGATAAGCACACTCAAGATGCCTTAATTCGTGACAAGATTTCTCAAGGCGAGTGGAGCAGTCATTTGGGAAGCAGTGACTCACTGTTCGTGAATGCCTCATCGTGGGCGTTATTAGTCACCGGCACTATGGTCGATTATGCGGATGAACGTAAACAAGACAGCTTCAGTTTATTGAAAAAAATCATCGGTAGTTTAGGTGAGCCTGTTATTCGTAAAGCAATGAACTACGCCATGCGAATTATGGGCGAGCAGTTTGTTATGGGCGAAACTATCCTCGCTGCAACTGAACACGCTGCCAATCAGGAGCGGCAAGGCTATGTGTATTCCTACGACATGCTCGGTGAGGGTGCACGCACCATGGACGACGCTGATCAGTATTATAAAGCTTATCAAGTTGCTATAGATGCCATTGGCGCGGTTGCTCGTGCGTCGGGTAAAAACGATCCTCGCAAAGTTCCTGGTATCTCAGTCAAGCTTTCTGCTATCCATCCTCGTTACGAATTCACCGATAAAGAACGGGTAATGACTGAAGCTGTGCCGAGGCTTAAAGCGCTTTGTTTGCAAGCAAAAAGCTACAATATTGGTTTAACCGTTGATGCAGAAGAATCTGAACGATTAGAACTATCACTTGATGTTATTGAGGCGGTATTTAGTGATGACGAATTAGTGGGTTGGAACGGCTTTGGGATGGCTTTGCAAGCTTATCAAAAACGCGCCATTTTTGTGGTTGACTGGTTGCGTGAATTAACCGTGCGAGCTGACCGCAAAATGATGGTGCGTTTAGTAAAAGGTGCTTACTGGGATACGGAAATTAAAAATTCCCAAAAAGGTGGTCATGAACATTTCCCTGTATTCACTCGAAAGGCCTCTACTGATGTTTCTTACCTCGCTTGCGCGAACAAATTATTAGAATACAGATCTACCATCTATCCGCAGTTTGCTACCCATAATGCTTACACTGTCGCTACTATTCTTGAGCTAGCGGGCAATGACAAAGCAACTTTTGAATTTCAATGCCTATATGGCATGGGTGGCTCTTTGTATGATCAAGTTGTTACAAAGGAAAATGTTCAATGTCGCGTCTATGCACCGGTGGGCCCTCATGAAGAGCTACTAGCCTATTTAGTCCGTCGTTTGTTAGAAAACGGCGCTAACTCATCTTTTGTTAACGCCATAGTTGATGAATCTCGATCGGTCGAATCTTTACTCGACGATCCTGTTGAAAAAGTGTTGCGCCTAAAAGACAAATATAATGGCCAAATAATCAAACCCATTGCGTTATACCATGACCAAAAAGATGTCGGTCGTGATAATTCTAAAGGCCTAGATTTAACTGACATTAATTCAATAATCACTTTAAAAACGTCACTAGATAACTGGCTTTCAGATAATCTGTTCTCAGAAAATGACACGCCAGAAGGGTCTACCGCCATAAGAAACCCAGCAAATCATAGTGAGATTATTGGCTTTCAGCGGCATCACAACAACGATGAAATGCTTGCGATGATCGATAAGGCTCAAACTGCCTTTGCTTCATGGTCACAAACACCGGTATCTGAACGCGCCGCTTTATTGCGCCGTGTTGCCGATGTTCTTGAACATCATATGGACGAGCTTATTGCCTTATGTATCAAGGAAGCGGGAAAGACTGCTCAAGACGGTATCGATGAAGTGAGAGAGGCGGTTGATTTTTGTCGATATTATGCGCAGCAAGCTATTGAACTTGCAGAAGATGATCGTTTAGAAGCTCGTGGTGTCGTGTTATGTATCAGTCCTTGGAACTTCCCATTAGCCATATTTATTGGGCAAGTGGCTGCCGCAATCTCTACTGGTAATACGGTGCTGGCTAAACCGGCCGAGCAAACAAGTTTAATTGCGCTGCGCGCGATTGAACTAATGACGTCGGTTGGATTACCTCATGGTGTTGTACAAGGGATTATTGCCCGGGGTAGTGAAGTCGGCAGTATCATTATTCCTGATTCACGTATTCAAACAGTTATTTTTACGGGCTCTAATGCAACAGGGACTACAATTTCACAAACTCTGGCTGGTCGAGGTGGCGCTCAGGTACCTTTTATAGCTGAAACTGGTGGTCAAAACTGCATGGTAGTTGACTCTACCGCCTTGCCTGAACAAGTCGTTGATGATGTGATTTCTTCAGGGTTCCAATCTGCAGGTCAACGCTGTTCTGCGCTTCGAGTGTTATTTTTGCAAGACGATATCGCTGAAGATGTTATTACAATGCTCAAAGGCGCATTAGCAGAATTACATGTGGGCAACCCAGAAAAATTACGAACTGACGTAGGTCCTGTCATTGATCAAAAAGCTCTAGATTCACTCAATGCTCACAGTGACTATATGAAAACTAATGGTCAGTTGTTATACCAATGCAGTATTTCAGATGAAGTACCGATTGATGAACGTTTATTTTTCGCACCTCGACTTTATGAAATAGAAAATATTAGCGCGCTGAAGCAGGAAGTATTTGGACCCTGCGTCCATATAGTTCGCTTTAAAGGCGATGAAATAGAAAACGTCATTGATGATATTAATGGCACAGGTTTCGGTTTAACAATGGGTATACATACCCGCATTGAACAGCGAGCCTTTCATTTGGCGAAGCTATCACGAGCAGGCAATGTTTATATAAATCGCAATATGATTGGCGCGATTGTAGGTGTACAACCTTTTGGCGGCCGTGGTCTTTCAGGCACAGGGCCAAAAGCTGGAGGGCCCAACTATTTGACGCGTTTAGTTAAAGAAAAAGCAACTCTCAATACAGAGAAAACTAACTTGTTACCATCGCAAATAGAAGCCTTAGACGGAGACGCCGAATCGGCAGCGGAAGCAGTATTATTTATGGATAGGGCTAATGCGGCAGAAAAAGGCTGGCGCTTCACCGAGTTAAATACGCGTATCTCATGTGTTAGCCAACTGTTAGCAAAAATTGCCCGTGTCGATATCGTTAATGATTTAGCAGACGATTTAGCTCGCACCTTAAGAGCGGCGCGGTCACAATTAGTTCGCATTGAAAAACACTTAAAAGAACCAAACGTTTTGCCCGGTCCAACAGGTGAGTCTAATATTCTCTATTTGGAAAATCGTGGCAACATTATCTGTTTTGCAGATGAAAATGTTACCTTTCACTTTTGGTTAGTGTCTGTTGTAACGGCTTTGGCAACTGGTAATACAGTTGTTGCTGTTGTTTCTGACTTTTTTTATGACGAAGCAATAGCCTTTAGAGATGAATTCATTGCAACAGGCGAAGATGAGAATGTTTTTCAGGTCGCCCGATTACGTCACTTATCAACATTATTGAAACACCCAGCATTGTCCGGTGTTGTTGTTGATAGTCATTGCGACTGCGCATATTACATCAGTGAGAAGTTGGCTGAACGTCAAGGCGCAATATTGCCAGTCATCAGTTCAGAATATTTTGATCATCTAATTCAGCGTTTGTTAACCGAAAAAACGATCAGTATAGATACTACTGCTTCTGGTGGTAATACGTCACTCATGACCTTAGTGGTTGAAGATTAACCATTCTTTGCTACAGGTACCGGTCGAACCAAATATTCTAAAGCCGCGCTATACGACGGGCGGCGATATTGACCGCGAGAAATTCTGCCGAATAAAACTGGAAATACCCGGCAGCTAGCAACGCACTGGCGATGACCAAAACTGAACTCATACTCATGACCGCGCTGGCAATCATGGGGCTGAGCAATTTACCAAACAAAGGGTACAAAATACCTGCCTCAACCGGCACGCCAAGGAACTGATAAGTGGAAGAAAAATAAACTATGGCAAATATATTTTGTCTATTTGGTTATGGGAATATCTTCTAGTAACTTTATGATAGCGGGATTATTGTTTAGTTTGGCTAAGTCAATGAGATAGCTTTTTTCAAGTTCTTGCATCGATAGGTCTCCCAATATTTTTTCTACCAACAGTTCTTCACTATTTGCTATGGCGGTTTTTAAGGCCGCAAAGTTTGCGATGTCGAGTGTATTCTGGTCAGCTTCATTCGATCCCATTAGTTGCGCTCCGATAATTGTGAATTGGGTTCTAAATACTAAAATTCAAAAGTCGTCGATATTTACATAACGTTAAGTTCAGTTGCGCCCAAAGCATAGCAACAGAGGAGCGGCGTTTTAGCGAGAGGAATGACTTGTGTCAAAGTGCTTCTCACTGATAACTAGCAATTTCCCAAATGGACTGTCTGCTGCCACAAGCCATGCCAAAACTGAGCTTTGGGAAACAATCGAGAGCTTGTTCATGTTCTTAAGATTCTTGAATGTCTACTTCAGATCATCATAAGCAACATCGACACCAACGCCAAATTTCGCATTCAAGAAAACCAGTATATTGATGCGCCCCTGTTCAGCGATAACCTTGTCGAATATCTCAATCCATTTGTTCTCTACCGTAGAACCAATCTTCCCAGAAACCTCGATCCCGATGATGGCGCCTTCGCTTTCTAGTCGTTTTTAATTATCGCTTTTTTCCTTGTGTGAATGATGAACATTTGCCTGACTCCAATATCCTGCCAAGGGCTATCTTGCAGTAGAATGCGAGTATTTTTTCAGCGCCAAAGGCTCTAAAAACTCGACTACCTAGCTCAACCCTTTTCGCTCATCACCAGTCAATAGCGATCACATAGATAGGACTCTCTTGAATACCATCTGTCCTAAAATCCTCAACCACTCGCCAAGCGAGGCTCGAGATTTAGCTATGAATTCTGACGGCCAGCACATCGCAACCTGAACCGTGAAGCACGCTGCTGGCCGTAGAACCGAGCAACAAAGAAATACCGCTTTGACCATGAGTGCCAATCACTAAAAGATCAATGTGTTGCTGTTCGCAGAGGTGGTGAATTTCCTTCGCAGCGCGCCCGTCAAGAAGAAATATCTGCTGGTCGGTTAAACCGAGTTCTGATCCCAGATTGACCAACTTCTGCCTTTTATCCGCCTGCACTTGAAGTTCGATTTCTGCGACCTGGCCGGTCACGCCGTACCCTTCTCCACCATAGGCCATGATGAGAGGCGAATTAACATGAACGATATTGAGTTCCGCTTTATATAAATCTGCGAGCTCTTTCGCTCTCTGAATAACGTCGACGTTTTCGGCAAAAAAATCTACCGCCAACAGAACCTTCTTATACTTCATATCTAAACTCCTAGATAAATTAGCATCCTCACTGTCAGTTTACGCAGGTAATGACAGCGTAAACATGTCTATATCATGTCGCCACTAAATCCCAAGGTGCGAACCTGAAAACCCTGATCACCACTATTTTCCTCGGATCGAAGTCAATCTCCAGCAAACACACGACAAGGCCAAACCCATGGAATACAGCATCGAACCGAGAAATTCTCAATTTGAACACAAATCCGAGCTACCAAACGCAACCCTTACAACTATTCCAATTTTACATATTACAACTACCCCTATAATCATCGTTACAACGATAATATTTATTATGGCAATCGGAATTACAATCAGAATTACAATCACTATCCTCACTTCAATTACAGCATTCCCTATTCCTATTATTCGGGATACAGCACCAGGACTAGGAAATACACGCAAAGCACCATCGCCATTAACGCGATTGACAGGGCTTCTAACAAGTAGGTTTAACTAGGGTCTGCCGAAGGCGATATTTACGATCCCGCATATTTGAAAGGTGAAATCCATCCTGCGATAGATAAGATTTTGAGGCACTATCCAGTCAAACCAATTGACGAATCATAAACCAAAAAGTAGCAGCAGCGGCCTGGCGTGCCCAACCAATTTTGTAAGCATTTACAGCCCCGTTAACTTTTACAGCAGTGAAGTGACGCCTCTATTTCTGCAGAGATTTACGCCGTTAGTTGATGAGCTTCGTGACAATTTCGGCGCCTACTGTCTTCAACCTACGGTCAACTGAATCAGCCCAATGTAAATAAAATACAGCACTGCATAGCGGCCACCCTTGCCGATTGCAGTGAGAATAAAGAACACATCGAATCTAACTCGCATGATGCCGGCGACAACCGTTAACGCGTCGCCGCCGATCGGCAACCAGGCGAGTAGCAAACTCCAGACACCGTACTTTTGAAACCAGGCCTGACTTTTATGTAATGATTCAGCTTTGAAGGGAAACCAGGATCTGGTCTCGAAACGCGTGAAATAACGTCCCATGACCCAGTTAACAACAGCACCAAATGTATTGCCGGCAGTCGCCACGCACCATACCCAGAACGGGTCATGATCTAATTCTAACATCCCAACAAAGGCGACCTCGGAGTAAAATGGCAGTATTGTTGCTGCGCCAAAGGCACTTAGAAACAGTATTAGGTAGCTCAAGAGTTGTTACTCGTCCTCGGTATAGCCCAACGTTTTCTCCGAGGCCTTAACGGCATCAGAAAAGGCGGCAAACAGTTTGCGTTGACTCGACGAGTACGGCATGTATTCTGGATGCCATTGCACGCCTATCATGAACGGATGCTGCGGGTTTTCAATTGCTTGAGTGAATTCATCCCGATCTTTTGCTACAGCCGTAAAGGCTTCAGCGATCAGGTCGTTGGCCTGATTATGCAAGCTGTTGATCTGGATTGTGTCTTGGCCAATGATTCTCCAGAGTTCTGATCCCGGTTGGAGCAGCGCGTCCTTAATGGGAAATAATGAGTTTTTATTTGGCGTTGCCTGACGCAACCGCCTTAAATCCTGATGTAGATTACCTCCCTGGGCGATATTCATGAGCTGTGAACCGCGGCAGATGCCCAGTATGGGTAGGCCATTGGCAAAAGCTTGCCTGAAAATATGCAATTCAAATGCGTCGCGAGCCGAGTCGTATTCAGACCCCGCGTCCCCTGAGGCGCCATAGTGTTCAGGGTTAATATCGTCACCGCCGCCAATGACAACGCCACGGACATTGGGTGGGTAATCGGCGTTAGCTGACGTCACGTAATGCCCCTTTAAACCACTCAGCCAGAGCATCAAGCGCGTTCCCCACCAGGCGAAACGCAGCTTTTTATGTGGCCCCGTTACGACCACTAACGGCCTGGCATTAGCCTTTTTCACGTCGACTCCTACCTTGCGAGCAGCTGCTCTGTACGTTCACACCACTTTTTAGTGGGTTGAGGAATCAAGCGATCAATTACGTCATTGTATTCAGCACAGAATAGCTGCAGCCGCTCTGGGTCGTTACTCAGGCTTTCCACTTCGAGCCACGCGAACCAGCAGTGATCGAGATTCCATTGCGGATTGTCAATATCGCAATTTGGTAAACGATAGTGGAAAGTCGGGCGTGGTTTGATGCGCGGATCATCGATGACTTTCCTGACGCGGGCTTCGTCTAGGTGGGCAAACAACGGCAACATATCCAGGCTGCGGTTCCGGGTCGGGTTTAAATCGAGATAGTTGTCAATCAACTGTTGCCGCGAAGGATTGTAGTTGGGGTCTATTACCTGTTTGATATATTTTTTGCCGAAGTGATCTATATATGGGGTGATTTTTCGGGCGAGATCAACTTCCTCTTGAGTAGAGATCCAGTCAAACAGGCAAAAATAGGCGCGTAAGAAATTGACGATTGTAGTGGTTTCAAGATCCGGCAAGTCCGGATTCAGGTGCACGCCAAAAGCAAAATGCGGGGCATGACGCGTGCCCAGAGCTCCCTGTTCTCTTAACTTGTCGATAAGCTCGCAAAGGTGGTGCAGCTCGGTTGTGGGTATCGGCGGTGATACGATTTCCCAGGGCACCAGCAACTCTGATGCACGAGCGAAGAGGTCAACGGTGATGGCTCCAATCGGGCCAGGCTCGGCTTGCTGTTTAGCTTCTTCGGCAGCTAACGCCTTCATGTAGGATGAGTCCAGTTCGAGCTTGAAATCACCATAGCAGGTGCCTTTGATTTCGAATTCAAAACGGGTCTGTTCGATGATTTCGCCACCGTAAAGCGACTCAATCAGGCGGGCCATTACATGCGGTGTCACGCCTGCCAGCTCAACTTCGACCCCGACGCAACGACTATCGCCTTCGGCGTTTGTTGTTCTATCGGGCAACCAGTTTTTATCCATGTTCAGCTTCACCTTTCCTCCTGTCACTATCGGCCGCATTCAAAACAGCGGTAATAATGCCGGTTTGCAGTAATGTACTGATTTTAGGCAGGTACTGAATGTAACTCAATTACTTCCCGCGCAGGCGGCCTCAGGACCTCGTCGAGGTGACAGGTGACTGTTGAATTCAATACAGCCCGACTGCAAGAGCTTACCTTGCCTCTTAAGACCAATAGACTGCGCGGCTCCGTAATGGTGGTCAATATCTTCCTCTTAGTGACGATTCAGCTGTACTGCAGACTTGAATACGGGCGCGCCCTGCCATTCGCTCAAAGCCCCTTAAATCACTAATAAATCCATGAACTCATTCACCGGGGTCGCCTCTAGCGCCTTCTGATCCTTGCACAGCGCGAAGATCTTCTCAACTCTCGCAGCGGGGAAACGGGTAGCGAGATTATTGCGGAACTTGTCCTCAAGCAATGGAATGCCCTCCTCGCGACGGCGGCGATGGCCTACCGGGTATTCCACTTCCACCTTCTCTGTCGAGCTGCCGTCCTTGAAAAACACTTGTAGCGCGTTGGCGATTGAGCGCTTATCCGCTTCCAAGTATTCCTTGGTATAGCGTGTCTCTTCGATCACTTCCATCTTCTCACGCAACACGTCGATGATCGGCTGCGATTGGTGAAAGTCGTCCTCATAGTTCTCTGCGTTGAGGTCACCAAAAGCCAGGGGCACAGCGGTCATGTATTGCAGGCAGTGGTCGCGATCCGCTGGGTTGTTTAGCGGGCCACGCTTGCTAATGATGCGAATGGCGGACTCGTGGGTGTGGATGACGATGCGCTCAATCTCATCCAAGCGGTCCTTCACTAGCGGGTGCAATTGCACGGCGGCCTCGGCAGCGGTTTGGGCATGGAACTCGGCTGGGAATGATATCTTGAACAGGATCTGCTCCATGACATAACTGCCATAAGCCTGTGAGAACTTGAACTTATGACCCTTGAACAATACGTCGTAGAAACCCCATGTCGGCTCACTGAGCACGCTGGGATAACCGATCTCGCCGCGCATTGTCAGGTCTGCCAAGCGCACAGCACGCGATGTTGCATCTCCTGCCGCCCAAGACTTGCGCGGGCCAGCGTTAGGAGAGTGGCGATAGGTACGCAGACTAGAGCCGTCTAGCCAGGCTTGCGAGAGCGCGTCAATAATTTGCGACTGATTGCCACCCAGCATCTGCGTCACTACTGCCGTGGAGGCCACGCGTACCAACAGCACATGACACAGTCCTACCCGGTTAAAGCTGTTTTCTAGCGCCAGCACACCTTGAATCTCATGGGCCTTGATCATGGCGGTCAGCACGTTCTTCATCAGCAAGGGAGCCTTGCCCGCCGCGATATTCTTCTGGGAAAGGTAGTCTGCAGTGGCAAGGATACCGCCCAGATTGTCGGACGGGTGGCCCCACTCGGCGGCTAGCCAGGTGTCGTTATAGTCTAACCAGCGGATGATGCAGCCGATGTCCCAGGCGGCTTTCACCGGGTCCAAGCGGAACTGAGTACCGGGTACGCGGGCGCCATTAGGCACGACAGTACCTTCCACTAAGGGGCCAAGCAGCTTGGTACATTCAGGAAAACGGAGGGCGAGCAGACCGCAGCCAAGAGTGTCCATCAAACAGTTGCGAGCGGTGTCGAAGGCCTCATTGGAATTGATCTCGTAATCGGTAATGTATTGGGCGATATCAACGAGCTCTTGGTCGGGGGCTGGTCGTTCGTTGAACTCCACTGTGCCTGCCATGCTGATTCTCTCAGAGCTGAATGTGAGCACCATGGTAGCCGAATTGGGTTAACAACAAAATTTCGGGATGCATGAACCAAGACATCGAGCTTAGCGAGGCTTAGTGCGCAGGCGAGAACGATGCGGAATAGTCTGCTGATACGATCGCAAGACATCGCTTCAAGACCCGCTCAATTGGCGATGTTGATCTGGGTTTTTCATCAGACGACCGCGGTTCGAAAATCATCGCGAGGTTTACCTTGCCAAACTTTAAGTGAGTGACAGCGTATCAGTGGCGTGATTGACCAATCTTGATCTACGTCAATATCCAGCGAATAACGAACAGCAAAGTTACTACAGTACGAACGCGCCAGAGAAACTCAGACAGTATTAAATGGCTAGATAGATTTGTCAGATACGTGTCACGACTCGACTGACGCTAGGAGTGTTGCATTGCCGCCCGCTGCCGTAGTGTCGATACAGGTGTGCCGTTCCAACAGACAATAGCTTGCGAGGTCTGTGCTGGCGACCAGTGGCAGAATCTTTCCCCGTCTTGCCGCGAGAGCCTTGCGGGCTGCCCGCAGATCATCGTCATCACTCCACAGCGCGACAACATCAATGCCGTCCAACGCGGTCAGATCTGCTCGGTCGAGGAATCCATCAATACTGTCTGTGCCAGCCGCGCCCGGCACCACAGTGAGTGTCGGACAGCCCATGCGACGGGCTTCTCCAGTCTGTACAACGGCGTCCTGTAGCGTCGGCCCGAGGCACAAGACGGTGCCGCGTGGCCAAAGCGTCAGCCGGTTCGCTTCTCCGGTAACGCCTGGCATTTCCTGCATATCCAAAGGCTGAGGCTCGTGCCAATGTAACGCATTGATGGCGGCCTGAACCTGTTCGAGCGGTGCACTCGGCCCGAGGTTAGCTTCGCTGCGAAGACTTTCCTCGTACTGAAAACGACGCACATAATGTGGTCCGCCCGCTTTTGGACCTGTACCCGATAGGCCTTCTCCACCAAACGGCTGAGACTCCACCACCGCCCCGACCTGATTTCGGTTGACGTAGATATTCCCCACAAACAAGCGATCCGATATAGTTTTTGCCCGTTCATCAATGCGCGTATGCAGACCAAATGTTAGTCCGTAACCCCGACTATTGACCGCTTCCAGAACCTTATCAAAGTCGTTGGCGCTAAAGCGCGCTACATGCAACACGGGTCCGAACACTTCATGCTCGAGATCTTCGATGCCGTTTACTTCAATGATGGCTGGTCCAACAAAGTTTCCTTCTGTAGGCGTCGCCAGCTGCTTGAACAGTCGGCCATCCTCTTGCGCACTATCAATATAGGTTTGTATTTCGCGTTGAGCCTGTTCAGAAATGATCGGACCAACGTCCGTATCCAATGCCCAGGGATTGCCCAGATCGAGTTCCTCCATCGCGCCTCCCAGCATCTCTAGAAAACCATCTGCGACATCTTCTTGTATATAGAGGATGCGCAGCGCTGAACAACGCTGGCCGGCCGATTGAAATGCAGAAACGAGGGTATTGCGCACCGCCTGTTCTGGCAGGGCGGTTGAGTCGACCACCGCGGCATTAATGCCGCCAGTCTCGGCAATCAGCGGTGCATCTGGCGATAGGTGTTCGGCCATCATCCGATTGATAGCCTGCGCTGTTGCTGTTGATCCAGTGAAACAGACGCCTTTGATCTTGGGCTGACTGACCAGCGCCTGACCGACCTCTATGCCATCGCCAGGAAGCAACTGCAGGACATCTCGAGGTACGCCGGCGGCGTGGAGTAATTTCACGGCAGCGGCAGCGATGAGCGGCGTTGTTTCTGCTGGTTTAGCTAGCACGCCATTGCCAGCGGCCAGGGCGGCTGCAATTTGGCCGGTAAATATCGCCAGCGGGAAGTTCCAAGGCGAAATACAAGTAATGATGCCTCTGGGTTCACCGTCAGGGTGCGCTTCCGCCTGGTTTGCGTAGTAACGTAAAAAGTCGACTGCCTCGCGCAGTTCCGCCACAGCGTCCAACAACGTCTTTCCTGCCTCACGTGCCAGTAGTGCAAATAGCTCGTCAAAATTATTCTCAAATAGTTCAGCGGCTCGGCGCAAAGCAAACGCGCGCTCTGTTGCGCCGGCGTACTCCCAGATGCTCGCAAGTTCAGTTGCCTTAGTGCAGTCTTCGACAGTTGCCTCAATCACATTGCCAACGATTTCATCACTGGCGGCTGGATTATGAATCTGTCTGCTCGGCTTGCCGGTGAACTCGCCCGCCACTATTGGCTCAGCTTGCCACTGGTATTCGATGAAGCGCTCCCGGGCATGATCAATCTGCCTAACAACATCGCCATTCTGCAGGTCCCATCCCTGAGCCGCGGACCGACCTGGCCCGAACAGATCCGCCGCCGCCTGAAGCTGAGCCGGTAGTCCGTTTTGAATGTCAGGCAAGCTGTCGAAGGGGTCTGCAGCAAGCGCAAGTGCCGAATAGCGTGGATCAACGACCTGATTCACAAAAGATGAGTTTGCGCCGTTCTCGAGCAGTCGCCGCACAAGGTACGCGAGCAGATCTTTATGCGGGCCAACCGGCGCGTAAATGCGACAACGCGCACCTTCCTCCTCAAGCAGCTGGTTGTGCAGCGTTTCACCCATACCGTGCAGGCGTTGGAACTCGAAGGATTTCGGGTCATCCGCAAGCTCAAGGATGGCAGCCGCGGTCTGGGCATTGTGGGTGGCAAACTGTGGATAGATCCGATCTGTCATACGTAACAGTCGCGCCGCACAGCAGGTATAGGAAATGTCTGTCGCCACCCGTCGTGTAAATACAGGATAATCCGTAGCGCCATCGATCTGTGCCTGTTTTATTTCAGTATCCCAGTAGGCGCCTTTGACGAGACGTACCATGACGCGTCGGTCGAGCTTGGTTGCGAGCGCATAGAGCCAATCGATTATCGGCGCTGCGCGTTTACCGTATGCCTGGATGACGAGACCAAAGCCGTCCCAACCGGCCAGTTGTGGATCGCTCAGAGCTAAACTAACGACCTGTAGCAGGGGCTCGACACGGTGGGATTCCTCTGCATCCACGTTGAGCCCAAGGTTGTATTTTTTCGCCAGCATCGCCAGAGCATTCAGACGTGGCGCCAGCTCTTTCAGCAATCGGCCCTTCTTCGCATATTCGAAGCGTGGATGCAGCGCTGATAGTTTGACCGAAATACCTGGCCGATCAGTTAGTGGACCAGCGCCTGCCTGCTTGCCGATCGCGCGAATGGCATCAGCGTACGCTGCGTAATATTCATCGGCATCCGCCTGCGTCAGCGCCGCCTCACCGAGCATGTCATAGGAGTATAGAAAGCCGCGTTTCATTTCTCCGCGGCCACGCTTTAGTGCTTCTCCAATTGTCTGGCCCAGCACAAACTGATTGCCCATTTCGCGCATGGCCTGTTTTACCGCCATCCTGACAACGGGCTCGCCAAGGCGCTTCACGGTTCGGTTCAGCAAACCTGACACGCTAGCGCTGTTGTCCTCGTCGAGGACGCGGCCGGTGAGCATCAGCGCGACTGTTGAAGCGTTAACAACAGACGATCCTGACTTTCCGAAATGCTCGCTCCAGTCGTAGGGCGCTATCTTGTCTTCGATCAATGCGTCAATCGTACCTGGATCAGGCACTCTGAGCAGCGCTTCAGCCAGGCACATTAACGCTATGCCTTCATTCGTCGAGAGTCCGTATTCAGCAAGGAACATTTCCATTAGCCCAGGCTGGCCGGAGTTGCGCATGCGTTCAATGAGACTGACCGCTCGATCCTGGATTCTCTGCCGCTGACCAAGATCGATTCTGGCGCTGCTGATCAACGATGCCAGCACTTCTGCTTCGTCTGCTGTGTGCATTGCTCGTATGGCATTTTGGTCGTCATCATCCAGCGACGAGATCAACATACTTTGGTTGCTGTCTGCTCGAATCATTGGCTTACACCTTTCGATGCAGCCGGTAAGTCCTTTGCTGCAACAGTGTCTGTCTGGTCAGTGTCATTTCCTGACATTAGCTTTTTCAGTTCGTCGTGTCGCTGGGTTACGACAGGCGGCGGCTCGGGTGTCAGCAGCGTGACCACAACCGCTGCTAGCGATGCTAGGAGAAAGCCCGGAACAATCTCGTAGAGGAGTTCAGGCAGGCTCTTCCCTGCAATCTCTAGGGGTGCATAGATCCAGATGAGAACCGTCACTGCGCCCGTTATCATTCCCGCTAGCGCGCCGTTTCTGTTGAAGCGGCGCCAAAACAGGCTGAGAAGAATTATGGGGCCAAACGCTGCGCCAAAGCCCGCCCAGGCATTGCTGACGAGTGACAGGATTGATGCAGAACGATCAAAGGCCAGCATAATGGCGACGACGGACACTGCGAGCACGGAAAGTCTGCCGATCAAGACCAGTTCTTTCTGACTCGCCGAACGATGCACAAATGTTTTGTAAAAATCTTCGGTCAGTGAACTCGAAGAGACCAGTAGCTGAGATGAAATGGTGCTCATAATGGCTGCCAGAATCGCCGCCAGCAGAAACCCAGCTATCAGCGGATGGAACAATACTTGCGACAGGAAAATAAACACGGTTTCCGGATCTTCGAGCGTCGCGTCCGTGGAGGTGACATAAGCTAACCCTACAAGCCCGGTGGACACCGCACCTACCACAGTAACCATCATCCACCCCATCCCTATTCTTCTTGCCTTGGCAATGTCAGGTAGAGAGCGGATCGCCATGAACCTCACAATGATGTGGGGTTGTCCGAAATAACCAAGACCCCAGGACAGACTGGAAATAAGGCCCAATGCTGTCAATCCACTGGTCCAGCCCAACAAGCTGCTATCTATATCAGAGACAGCCATTGAAACTGCCTCAAAGCCACCCAAATTGGCAAGCGCTACAGCTGGCACCATGATCAATGCGACGAACATGATGCAGCCCTGCACAAAATCCGTGAGGCTAACAGCAAGAAACCCACCGAACATCGTGTACGCGACAACAACGCCCGCAGTCAGGAATAAACCCAACTCATAGCTGAGCCCGAAAGATGCTTCAAAAAGTTTGCCGCCTGCAACCACTCCTGAGGATGTATAGAGCGTAAAGAAGACGACAATGACAACCGAAGAAATGACTCTCAATGCATGAGAACTATCCTTAAAACGTTTTTCAAAAAAGTCCGGGATGGTGATCGCATCATCAGCAAGCTCGGTGTACACACGTAGTCGAGGCGCTACCAGCAGGTAATTAAAATATGCCCCAACCACGAGACCTACCGCGATCCAACCGGCACTTAGCCCGGCAACATATATCGCACCGGGCAGCCCCATTAACATCCAGCCGCTCATATCGGATGCACCCGCCGACAATGCGCCAACGGCTGGATGCAGCTTTCTGCCACCCAGCATGTACTCGGAGACATCACTGGTAGACTTTCGATAAGCGTAAAAGCCGATTGCCATCATTAATATGAAGTAGGCGATCAGGGAGATAAGGGTCGTATCTATCATCGTTATTCTCTGTTGAATTAAGTGCGAGTTTGATTGTTACCATGAACTTCGTATTTGAAGCTGGTGAGTTGCTCCAGACCAACGGGTCCGCGAGCATGCATTTTTCCGGTTGCTATGCCGATCTCCGCACCCATTCCGAACTCGCCCCCGTCCGAGAATTGGGTTGATGCATTATGCATCACCACAGCGGAGTCGATGGTTTTCATAAAGGTCTGTGCGGCGACTGCGTCCTCGGTAAGGATCGCATCAGTATGGCCTGAGGAGTGCTTATCGACAAAGGCGATGGCTTCTTCGAGGCCTGTTACTGTTTTGACAGAGAGTATGGCGTCCAGGTACTCGGTATCCCAATCGCTGGCGTCGGCGAGCAGAATGCGGGCGTCGCAACTAACAGCTGTTTCGTCACCCCGGATTTCACAGTTTTCCAGCCGCTCGACCAGTCGCGGCAGTAGCTCAGCCGCAATGCTCTGATCGATGACAATGCTTTCTGTCGCGCCGCAGATACCCGTGCGGCGCAGTTTGGCATTCCGAATGACCTCGACAGCCTGGTCCAAGTCCGCAGCAGCGTGAACGTAAGTATGGCAATTGCCATCCAGGTGCAGCAGTGTCGGTACGCGCGCTTCAGTACGCACCAGCTCTATCAGACTGCGGCCGCCGCGAGGAATGGCGAGATCAACAAATTCGGTGCAGCGCAGAAGCTGCGCGACGGCACCACGATCGGTCGTGTCGACAAACTGAATGCAGGCTTCAGGCAAGCCCGCCTCTCGGAGGCCTTCTTTTAGGCAAGAGACAATGACCCGGGTCGAATTCAGGCTTTCAGAACCGCTGCGCAGAATGACTGCATTGCCAGACTTCAAGCACAACGCGCCGGCATCAGCGCCAACATTGGGTCTTGATTCGTAAATCATGGCAATGACACCAATAGGAGTTGCGACCCGACGGATGCGCAGTCCGTTCGGACGCTCTGTTTGCATCAGCTCGCGTCCTACTGGATCCGGCAGCACCGCAATGTCTCTCAGCACTTGCGCCATACTGTGGATACGCTCAAGTGTCAGCTCCAGCCGGTCGATAAAAGCGGCGGGTTTGCCTTTACGAGCAACGCTCTCCAAATCCAGCGCGTTGGCGGCGAGTAATTCCTTCGCGCGGCGCTCAAGATGCGTTGCCGCAGTTTCAAGCGCGTGGTTTTTCTGTTCGGTCGTTGCAACCGCAAGTATCTTGGTGGCGGCCTTTGCTCGCTGACCAAGCTGGTTAACGTAATCGTCATCCCGATTCGGTGTTGTTACAGCAGATGTTACGACAGATGTTGCCACTGGTTTCTCCTGATTAACTTATTGTTGCAGATGAGCGCGGCTGCCCTCACGAAGTAAAGCACGAATGGTGATCATTCTTGTGACTTGGTTGCGCCTTGTCAGTGTCTCAGCGTAGTTCAACCGCGCGCACGTATGCCGCCTCAACAGTCTTCTTCATTAGGCTGTCGAGACTGGCACCTGGGTTAAGCGCGGCGAGTCCAGCTGCAGTTGTGCCGTTCTTGCTGGTCACGCCGTCGCGTAGTTCGGCTAACGATGCCTGGCTGTCTAGGGCAAGCTCGACGGAACCAGCCAGCGTCCGAAGCACCATATCTCTTGCTTCATCCTCGGAGAACCCCAACGTCTGCGCGGCTTTCATCCAGCATCGGGCGATCTCAAACACGTAACCCGGTCCACTTCCAGCAATGGCTGTCAGGCGATCAATATCATCTTCAGTGTCCACCCATATCTGTTTTCCAGTTGTTTGCATCAGCCGCTCAACCTGCTGACGCTGCTGCTGCGTTGCATGCTGGTTTGCATAGAGGGCGCTGACGCCTTTACCAATCTTCACCGGCATGTTCGGCATGACTCGCACCAGCGGCTTTTCGCCAACCAGCGCCAAGATGGAACTGGCGGCAAAACCAGCTGCTATCGATAGGAAACACCCATCGTCAGTAAGCAGATCTTTATAACCGGGCAGCACTTCGGCAATCACTTGAGGTTTCACGGCAATCACCACAAGTTCAAATTGAATTCCCTCCAGTGCGTCTGGTGTACGTACCATTTTCACGCCCTCGGGCACGTCCCGACCCGAAGGTGATACCACGGTGAAAGTGAAGTCTGTTTGATCAAGCCAGCGTGCTAATAGTGCACTGCCCATTTTTCCGCAGCCGACCATTAACACTCGAGTTTTCTGATTCAAAGCACTCTTCAAGAAACTACCTCTTATAGGATTAGCCGGAGGCACACTCATCGTGTAAGAAGCAGAATGTTGCGTTGCGGCAAGAACATAGTATAGTATTTAGACATCTAAGTAATCAACTCTCAATACTCAGCAATCATGATCTCTCTTCCTCGAAGCCGGACCCATAAAATTCACTAAAACTTTACAATTCATAGCTTTACGCCCATATTATCGGTCCTCGGGCGAAGAACGAGAACTATAATTTATTTAGATATCTAACTATATTTTCGAGTATAGTGACAATAAACCATAAATAA
Organism: Candidatus Azotimanducaceae bacterium; assembly: GCA_051278195.1. Taxonomy (GTDB): domain Bacteria; phylum Pseudomonadota; class Gammaproteobacteria; order Pseudomonadales; family Azotimanducaceae; genus JAHRVQ01. The sequence goes on along the minus strand of JBNMQM010000033.1, from coordinate 1,418 downwards.
ACCACAAATAAACCATAGAGGTACCGGTAAATGACTTCCCGCGAAGGCGAACTTTTTGAACAGCAAAGCAACCAGCAGCCAGCCCAGGCTAAACAACGAATCGTCGTAAAGGTCGGCTCCAGCCTTCTAGCAAGTGCTGAACATTTGAAGCCGTGCTATTCGTTCATGCATGGGCTGCTGGGCGACATCGCAGATCTGCAGACGCAGGGATACGAGGTCGTATTGGCCTCTTCCGGCTCTGTTGCTTTGGGGTTGAATGCTTTGAATGCCGATATTGAAAGTGCCGGCGTTCAAGTGAAACAAGCAGCAGCAGCGTGCGGTCAACCGATCTTGCTGAATGCCTACAAACAGATTGCTCTCGAATACGGGTTCGACATTGCTCAAGTGTTGGTGACGCTGGATGATTTGGAAGCAAGCCGGCGATTTCTGAACACTAAAAATACTGTTCACACACTGCTCGAACACGGCGTTCTACCCATCGTGAACGAAAACGATACCGTGACGACAGAAGAAATCCGGGTTGGTGACAATGATCGACTTGCAGCCAAGGTGGCTCAAATGATCCAAGCGCAGCATCTGATCATTCTCACCAGCGTCGACGGTCTTTATGATCGTGACCCATCTGAGCCCGGCGCGAAGCTGGTCGAGACGGTTGAGGATGTTAGCGAATATCTGGAAGTCACCAGCGGTACTAGCCAGTTGGGCAGCGGTGGTATGTTAACCAAAATGCGCGCGGCAAACATGGCCCAAAATGCAGGCTGCACCACATTGATTTCCCGCGGCACGCTTGATCGGCCGGTTTCTTCTGCGCTTCTTGGGGAGCGCCCTCATACTCGCTGCGTGGCGAAAACTACGCCGTCTTCAAGCTGGATGATCTGGCTGACAGACCGACTGCAGATGGCCGGCAGTCTGGTATTAAAACAGGCGGCAGCTGATGCGCTTCTCGAAAGCGAAGAAGGCATTCTGTGTCTGGACGTTGTGTCTATGCACAGCACATTTCAGAAAGCTGATGTGCTGCATATCTACGACGAAAAAGGTGTTGAGCGCGCTCGAGGCCTTTCTAACTTGTCCTCAGATGAGGCAGCGCTGATTGCGCAACACCCTGACAAGTCGATTAAAGAACTGCTTGGTTATCAGGCTGCCGCGGTGCTAGTCAACCGCAATAACGTGGTTATCCTTGAGGACCATCATTTACCTTGGGACAAGCCTGAAAGCCCATTTCGAATCATCAACGGTTAGCCCACCGGATGGATCTTTGAGCTCTGAACGCTAATGTAAAAGCCGAGGATGAACTCGGTGTAATGGTCGTCGTCATTAAATCGAGCGAAGACATGAAGCCGATGAATTTTAGGCAGCAACATAACTGAATAAAGGGGGATTTTATTATTCTAAATACAAGCTGCTATCACCACTCTTCT
>JBNMQM010000032.1:0-53507 GCA_051278195.1 Candidatus Azotimanducaceae bacterium | reverse complement strand
GTGCGAGCTTCGAATTCGCGACGGTCGTCGTCTATCCACCAATTACGCTTGACGCCTTTAGCGTCGGATTTTGATCCTTGATCGTCAAACCCATGGCCCATTTCATGGCCTATAGTGGCGCCAATCGCGCCATAATTCGCGGCAGCATCGGCAGCCGGGTCAAAATTAGGTGGCTGTAAAAACGCTGCTGGGAATACGATTTCGTTAAAATTCGCGAGATAATACGCGTTCACGGTTTGTGGGGTCATGAACCATTCTTCTCGATCGGTCGCTTGGCTGAGCCTGGCGACGTCACGGTCTTCAAAGAATTGGCGAATGCGCCGTGTGTTGCCGAATAAATCTTCTTTAGCAACGACGATTGGACCTAGATCCAGCCATTGGTCTGGGTAGCCGATTTTGGCACGAAATGCCGCTAGCTTTTTCAGGGCCTCTTTTTTGGTTGCCTCGGTCATCCAATCAAGATCACGAATTCGTTCTCCGTAAGCGGCGCGCATATTTTCGACCAACTCGATCATTTGCGCTTTGGATTCCGGTGGGAAATAACGATCGACATAGACCTGACCTAGTGCTTCGCCCAGACCATTGCGGCCACCGACACGACTCACGCCGCGCTTCCATCGATCTAGTTGTGCTTTTTGACCATTGATGACACCACCCCAGAAATCGAAATTAGCGGTGTCGATTTCTTCAGAGAGAACGCTGCCGTTGTTACTCACCATATTGTAGGTCAGGTAATGCTTCCAGACTGACAGGGGCTCATTGTTGATCAAGTTAACCAACGAGCTAATAGTATCAGGGTGATTGACGTTGACCTCTGTGATGCCACGGATATTGCCGGCTTCAAAGTAGCTGTTCCAGTTGAAGCCTGGATGCGCGGTTTTGAGATCGGCAATAGCTGTCGGGTTGTTGGTTTTATCTCGATCTCGTCGATCACTTCTGTCCCATTGGTAGGAAGCAATTTTGGTTTCGAGTGCGAGAATCTCGTTTGCTTTCGTCAGAGCATTTTCTACCCCGGCGAAGCCAAGCAACTGAGCGATGTGGTCACGGTATTGGCCGCGGATGGTCTGAAATTTTTCTGTTTCGTCTTGATAGTACGACTTTTCTGGTAGTCCTAAGCCGCCGAGGCCGATGCTGAGTAGGTATCGATCTGGGTTGCGTGAATCAATACCTAGGCCCTGATAGATCGGTGTCGCGCCAAAGACATAATGAACTCTGCCAAACTCGGCGGCTAGTTCGTCTGTGTTTTTGATGCTGGCAATCCGCTCAAGGTCCTTTTTGAGTGGTGCAATGCCTTTGCTATTCAGGGTTTTGGTATCCATCCAACTGGCGTAATAGTCGCCGACTTTTTGCTCTGGCGTGCCGCTAGCACTGTCTTTTGCACCGAGTTCTTCAATGATGCCGCGAACCTGTTCTTGCGCTGTTTCGTGCAATATTAGGCTTAAACCGTAGCTGGAGCGATCGGCGGGTATTTCGTTTTGGTCGAGCCATTTACGATTCACATAGTGAAAGAAATCATCGCCCGGCGCGATGCTCTCATCGAGATTGGCGACGTCAACGCCCCATGTACCGAAGAAAGGTTTTGCGGCAGGCGTATTTTCAGCGTTGACGACTTCAGTCGTCTGCGTCGGAGCCCCCCCGCAAGCCACGAGCAGTGAAAGCCCTACTAATAGGAATGCGGTGCGGATCATGGTTGCTCCATTTATTGAGGTACTAGATCTTAAGTACTAGGTTTTAAGGTCGATGGTTTTAAGGTCGATGGTTTTAAGGTCGATGGTTTTAAGATCGATGGTTTCAAATGAAAATTAAAGGGCACATAGGATCAGTTGATACTTAGGTCACGACGCGATAACAGGGAATGTACTCGTCATGACCGAGTTTCATCCGTCTTTGTTCCACAAACCCGCGCAACAATCCGTCTAATCGAAGCATGAAATCAGGTTGGCCTTTGATTTCGAATGGCCCATGTTTTTTGATTTCTGCAATCCCTTGTGCCTTGACGTTACCTGCGACGATCCCGGAAAAAGCGCGCCGCAAATTCGCCGCGAGATCGTGAACAGGTTGGTCAGCGGTCAGGTTGAGCTGCGCCATATTGGCATGGTTGGGCTCGAACGGCTGTTGCAGCGACCAGTCTATTTTGAGGTTCCAGTTGTAAGCATAGGACTCTTCCGTGGCTCTTCTGTATCGCTGCACGGTCTTGCAGCCCTTCATGGCGCGTTCAGCCACTTTGTCTGGTTGGCCCACGATGACTTCGTAGTATTGTTTGGCCTCGTCGCCCAGTGTGGCGACGATAAATTCTTCTAAGACTGTGAAGTAGTCCTTACTACATTCTGGCGCAGCAAATATCAGCGGGAAGGGTATATCTTTGTTGTCCGGATGCATCAGAATCCCGAGTAAGTACAAGACCTCTTCTGCGGTACCAGCACCACCGGGGAATACGATTATGGTGTGCGCGAGCCTAACGAATGCTTCAAGTCGCTTCTCGATATCGGGAAGGATGACAAGTTCGTTGACGATGGCGTTAGGTGCTTCAGAGGCAATAATACCGGGCTCGGAAATGCCAATATATCGGCCGTCAGTAACTTGTTGTTTGGCGTGCCCAACGGCCGCACCTTTCATCGGGCCCTTCATTGCGCCGATACCGCAACCGGTGCCTATACTGAGTCGCCTAAGACCAAGGTGGTAGCCAACTTCTTTAGAATAGTCGTACTCTTCACGGCTGATGGAATGGCCTCCCCAACAAATCACGAGATTGGGTTTGTAGTTGGCGCGGACGATGTCGGCGTTACGCAAGATTTGAAACACGGCATCGGTGACGCCTTCGTTGGTGGCAAGATCGACGCGCTGCTCAACATAGAGAGTTTGTTCTGTGTAAACGATGTCCCGCAAGGCTGCGAATAGATGATCCTGCAAACCAGTAATCATGCGTCCATCAACGAAGGCGCTCCCAGGCGCGTCATTGATAGACAGTTTCAACCCGCGTGATTCTGGTACAACCTTAATGTCGAAGTCTTCAAACAGCGCGAGTAATTTGGCAGCATCGTCTTCTAGCGCGCCAGAACTGAGCACAGCCAGCGCGCACTGGCGAAAAAGGCGAAATACTTTTTCGTCTGTTGCTAGAAGGCTTTCCATTTCACGGTGAGAGAGAAGGTTGAGGCTGTGCAGGGGGCGGATCGTGGCGTTCTTAACTTTATGGGTCATTCATACCTGTCTTTATATGCGTACTTGGTGAAGAAGGGTGAACCAAACCGGTGCAAATATCCAGCTAAGAATGAACAGCGCCAAAGCGCTTTTTAAAACGCCAACATAGCGCCCTGTAGCACTGCACCTCGGAATTTGTCAGAACGATGCCAATCATGCACAAGTTTTCTTGACCCCGAATCGGCCATTGGGCAATGTCATGGGATCAACAGACAAGTGAATCGTATGACCAGTAATTTTCCTTCACAGGCTCAATTAGACGCGCACTGGATGCCATTTAGTGCGAACCGAGAATTCAAGGCGGATCCGCGCTTGCTCGTCGCAGCAGACGGTGCCTATTACACCGATAGTGATGGCCGAAAGATTTTTGACGGCTTGTCTGGTCTCTGGACGTGTGGGTTAGGGCACAATATCCCTGAAATTCGTGAGGCTGTTTCCGAACAACTCGGCACGTTAGATTTGAGCCCTTCCTTTCAATTTGGCCAGGCGAAGTCTTTTGAGCTGGCAGAAAAAATCACTCAGTTGATGCCGCAAGGATTAAATCGCGTCTTTTTCAGCAACTCCGGGTCCGAATCTGTAGAAACAGCGCTCAAGATATCGAGGGCGTATTGGGCCTTGCAGGGTAAGCCGCACAAGACCAAATTTATCGGGCGGCAAAAGGGTTATCACGGCGTGAACTTTGGTGGCATTAGTGTTGGCGGCATCGGTGCAAACCGAGCGCCGTTTGGTGAGACGTTGAGCGTAGACCACTTAGGTCACACGCTTTTGCCCGAAAACAAATTTAGCAAGGGCCTACCGGCAGCGGGGGCGCATCTCGCCGACGAACTACTGGACCTGATTGCTTTGCATGATGCGGGAACAATTGCCGCTGTGATTGTCGAGCCCATGGCTGGCTCTGCCGGTGTATTGCCTCCGCCGCAAGGATATTTGGCGCGACTGCGGGAGATCTGTGACCAACATCAAATATTATTGATCTTTGATGAAGTCATCTGTGCCTTTGGCCGCATAGGCGCCAACACTGCTGCAGAGGCTTTTGGGGTTAAGCCGGATATTATGACGATTGCTAAGCAATTGACTAACGGTGCTATCCCGATGGGGGCAACCGTCGTCAAGCAGGAGATCTATGATGCTTTTATGGCGCAGGATAAACCTCATTACATGCTTGAGTTGCCGCACGGCTACACCTATTCAGGGCATCCTGTGGCATGTGCCGCGGCTCTTGCTGCTTTAGAAGTTTTGCAGCGAGATCAGCTGGTGCAGCGGGTCGATGATTTATCGGGGTACTTTGCTGACCTGGTTCACGAGCTGAAACAATGTCCAAACATCGAGGATATTCGGAGTTGCGGTTTCGCAGCAGGGTTTAGTCTTAGCCATTATCCCGGTGAACCGGCCCGAAGACCCTATGAAGTTGCGATGGCGATGTGGAAGAAGGGCTTTTATGTCCGATATGGCGCCGACACAGTGCAGTTGGGTATTCCGTTCATCACCGAAAAGTCTGAGATGGACTTGCTTGTTAGCGCCCTTGCTGAAGCCTTTAATGAATGCGCTTGAACGCTAACCTAATGGCGGGTAGATCACTTTGAGGTTTTTTGCCCTACAGCGGTTCATATATCACTAGAGCACCATATTTTGGTGCGAAAAAAAGCCAGAAAGCGATGAGTTCTCGCGAAAACAGGCTGAAACGGGCGATTAAAAGTTGGCCCGATAATTGTATTAATAATATCGAATCAGATGATTCATGGAATAGCGCCCGGGTACGTTCCCCCCCCTTACGTACTCGGGCGTTTTCGTTTTTGACGCTCTCGTCCATTTCTTATCCATCCATCATCACCTAGCCGTCATCTAGTCGCTTCAACATTCGCTTTAGGGCAAAGTTTCGGTAACTTGCATTGACCAGTGCAGCGATTTCAAGCCAATCTTGTTTTTGGCTTAAATTCACATCCAACCAGCCATTGTGTCCGGAGTAGGCGGGTACATTGAACCTTGTATCTGTAAACCCGGGCTGTGCGTCGCGACCGACCCAGATCTGAAGATGGCAGCCGTGCTGGTTATGAGCGAGTGAACAGAATGCCTTCTTGCCGGCGCGAAACGCCGGATTGCCAAATTGTTGATCTTCCACGACTTCGGGTAACGGCAAACAAATTGTTCTTAGCCGCTGTAGGATCGCCTGGTTAGCTTTACTCTTTAGCGGGTCAATGTCTTCCGGTTGCATCGCCACAGTGGGCGCCGGTGTATTCGGGTCGATGCTTGTTCGAGCGAGCGAGGGCGGCGCTGTCCGTTGATACGCCTGCAGCGTCAGCGCAATTACCCGCTGCCATTTGAGTCCTCGATTCAGTTCGACGCCGATCCAACCCTTGGCGCCGATATAAGGGGGTTTGAAAAAGATGTCCGGTGCTGACTCGGTCAGCATACTTTGTGTTTCGATCGATGCATTGAGTAGGAGGGCTACTCTACTGTCGCCATGGTGGTTGAGTGAGTAGGTGGCAAATTGCTTGTGACGAACCGTAAATACGGGGAAGCCGTGTGAGACGGTTTCGCCAGTTTCTGGCAGCGCTAAGCATAGCTTTTGTACCGCCTCGAAAACCGTTGTCATGGTGCTCCCAAATGTCCATATTGAACCAAGCTTAATGAAAACATTCACGTAAACTCAAACGAAAACTCAAACTCAAACGCAAACCCAAATATAAACCCAAATATAAACGTAGGTCTCGGTCATGGATTACCAATTGTTTCATTTGAAAGATCGGGCCAGTAGCAATCCACTTAGGTTAATCAATCAAATCCAGTCGTTGCGCGATTCGAATTCCTGGGGCGTTTTTCCCTCGCTATTTGGTCTCGGTTCCAACGAACTGTATTGGGTGGTGATGACCACAGCCAACGAATGCCCGTTACAGGCGGATGACGTCGAGGTCCTCGGCCAAACAACACTGCAGTCGACTGTACGACCCGTAGCGCATATTCCGCGGCACAAGTCTGGTATATATGTTTATCGTTGGTTTGAAGTAGCAGCGGAGCATGTTGATGAAGTGGTCCGTCTCTCGGGAGAGGCTTGGGAGACCTTTGAAGATGGCTTTGATACTGAAGTTCAGGGGTTGTTCACCGCGTCACCTACTATGCCTGTTGGGTATGCGAGCTGCGGTATGTTGTTGGTGACCTGGTACCGCGACCTTGGCGTTTGGCAGGCAAGTCGCACGCCAAACCCGGAGGCGACGAAACGGTTTGTTGCCCGACAAGCGCTACTTGACTCAGCGGTGCCCATTGCCACACGTCTAGTGGTCGAGGATGCTTAAGGAGAATGACAATGTTTAAAGAGGTCAAACATGTTTAAGGTCGCAGGGATCGATCACATTGTGCTCAGGACTGAAAATAAGCAGGCACTGATAAATTTCTATGAAGGTGTGCTCGGCTGTGAAATTGAACGAGATACTCCCTCTGAAATCGGCCTGACCCAGCTGCGCGCCGGGAATGCCTTGATCGATATCGTCGCAGTCAACAGCAAACTGGGCACCATAGGTGGGCCTGCACCCTCGGCCCAAGGCAACAACCTGGATCATTTTTGTTTGCAGCTGGAACCCGTCGCCGAAGAAGATATTCGGTCTCATCTCGTGTCACATGGCATTGTGGTGGGAAACTTTGCGGCTCGTTATGGTGCTGAGGGACACGGGCGATCCGTCTACATCGAGGACCCTGATGGTAATACGGTGGAACTTCGCGCCAGGCAGGCTTAGCTTGTTTTGTCCTGGGTTATCTCTCGTTTTCTGGGGCGGCCATTCTGCCAGCCGCGGCTGTGCGTTTGCCCGTTGCTGGCACGCTGGATGTCGCTTTAGCCAAGCCGAATAGTGGCATATTGTTATAAACCACTTCGAATTGCCCCGGCGCCACGGAATAGGTCTCATGCCAGATACCCACGTCGCCATTGCTACCAATTTTCCGATTGAACTCTGCCCAGGCCGGCCTATGTCGCTGGTCAGCATTTTTTGCATAGCGCTCAAGTGCTTCGAAGGATCGCCAATACTGAACCATGATGCTAGTCCGCCCGGTCCAGGACTCAACATTCAAAAGGTCAGAATCTGGATAGGCTTTTAGCTCGCTGATCATGCTGCCCATAGCCTTTGCCACCGGTAGCCAGCGATGGATCTTTAAGGGCTTGTTGATCCGCATGCCGATTAAGAACACGACGAAGGGATCATCTGTAGCTGCGGTGGTTTTCTCGGCAATGATGTCGGACACCTTGCGCTCCTTCTGTTTGAAAGCGGTGATTTAAAGCTGTGATTGTCAGCGCCTGTTTTGATAAGGATCTAATTGTATTAGCCTTCCGCAGGAACTTAACGGCGTTAAGATTCGAGGTTAGGGCGCAATCTTAACGATGTCAAGTTATACTCGATTGATGTAATCGGCGGGTGACCAAGTGAAACAGCAATATCATCACGGCAATCTTCGTGAAGCCTTAATTGAAGAGGCTATTCGGTTGCTGGAAATTGAAGGTCTTGCAGGACTTACCCTGCGCCGGGTGGCGCGCGAAGTGGGTGTTTCCCAGGCAGCGCCTTATAGCCATTTCAAAGACAAGCAGGCCTTGCTGTTGGCGGTCTGTGTCGCTGGATATGATCGATTTTCTGAACGTATGCGCACTGAGGCCGGCGGTTCAACCGGCCCTGCTTACATCGCAGGCCTTGGTCGGGGCTATATCTATTTCGCACTAGAGAATCCTGCGCTGTTTCAATTGATGTTTGATGGAGAGTTACAAGACTTACCGGAAAGCGCACCTTCTGGTCCAAACTTTGGTGAAGGGTATCGAATGTTGGATCGTGGTCTGGCGCAGTTTCCGATCCCCTACTTTGAAGATGACGCGCTCAGTAGAGCAATTTCATGGGGCGTGGTCCACGGCCTTGCGCAGTTGCTTTTGAGCGGCAGGATGAAACCTGAGCATCATGGCTATGATGGCCTAGATGAATTTATTCGATCAACGATGGATAAGTTTGTCGGTGGGGTTGAACTCTCACCAGTAAAGTAGAAAATGGGCCAAATTCTTTGCTTGGTCATCGATGCGATTACAATCTGAGTATGACCAAAACGGCTATGTCGTTATGCGTGATTTTTTATCGACCAAAGAGCTCCTTCGCCTCACTGAGCTAGTCGATGATATTCATGAACGTTGGCTAACGAAAAATACCACGGCATTCCGCGAAAACCGACTCGTCAATATGCACTCCCTGACGCACGCTGAATACTTTGCGGATGAACCGAGAAACCGGCTTCGCCTCTTCAAAGCCATAGCGCCAGCGAAACTCGTCGAGCTGCTCGATGAATTGTTTGAAACCGAGATTCATTTTCATAACACGCAATTGTTTTTTAATCCCCACGACCGCGAGCAAATGCCTTATTGGCATCGTGATTTGCAATTCAGCCCTATTGATGACGATGTGCAAAAAATGAAGCAGGAGGAGATGCTCAACCTTCATGTGCGGATTCCGCTCGTGAAAGAAATGGGCTTAGAATTGATTCCTGGTACCCACAAGCGCTGGGACACTCGCCTGGAACGGCAGGTCAGGCTGGAGTTGGAGGATCATCGAAATAGTGAAGAGCTGCCCGGCTCATGTCTCGTTGATCTTGCGCCGGGTGACGTCATGATATTTAACGCCCAGATGATTCACCGGGGTCATTACACCGATAACGAATTGAGAAAAGCGCTCGATCTATGTGTTGGCAGAGCGCACGAACTGGTAGACAGTTCTCTGGACCCCAGTGTTTTGCCAAGCACGGATGAGCTTGAGCAGCTAAAGAATGATGTCTGGTACCAGCGGTCGTTATCGATAGTGAAAAGTAAATTGTGAAGGCTTAGCCCTGTACACGCTTTTGGTTCGAGATTGAACGTTGTAGCGGCATAACAATTCCGGTAAAACTGATACTTCAAAGCGGTATAACAGCTACCAATGCCTGACCGGAGGTGAATTATGAGCGAAGCAATCAGTACGCCAGAGTTTCCAGATCCCTATAGTATTCCCCTTGAAGACATTGATGTGGGTGATCCTATGCTGTTTAAAGCAGATGCGATTTGGCCATATTTTGAGCGTCTGCGCAAAGAGGCCCCTGTTCACTACTGTAAAAACGGTCAGTTCGGTCCTTATTGGTCTATCACTAAGTTTGACGACATCATGGAAGTGGAAAAGAACCACGAGGTGTTTTCATCAGAAGTTGGCGGCATCACAATTTTTGAGCGGATGTCAGATTTTAAAACCTCCAGTTTCATCCAGATGGACCCGCCCAAGCACGACTTACAACGCAAGACTGTCACCGGTGTTGTTGCACCTCGGAATCTTTCTACGCTAGAGCCCATCATCCGTGAACGGGCCGCTAAAATTCTCGATGAGCTGCCGATTGGTGAAGCTTTTGATTGGGTAGATCGTGTTTCCATTGAGCTCACTACTCAGATGTTAGCGACCCTGTTTGATTTTCCCTTTGAAGATCGTCGCAAGTTGACTTACTGGTCTGACGTGGCAACGTCGTCAGCAGCAAATGGCGGTACCACACCTGAAGAAGAGCGACGTCGAGCATTGATGGAGTGTCTGGATGTGTTCACCGGTCTTTGGAACGAACGCGTTAAAGACAAGGTGCCCGGCAATGATTTGATCTCGATGATGGCGCACGGTGACGACACCCAAAATATGGACCCAATGGAATATCTGGGTAACCTCGTTTTGCTGATTGTGGGCGGTAACGACACGACTCGAAATTCGATTTCCGGTGGCGTTTATCATCTTAATCAGAATCCAGATCAGTATGAAAAATTGCGCAACAATCTCGATTTGATTCCCAATATGGTCTCGGAAATCATCCGTTATCAGACACCACTTGCTCATATGCGTCGAACAGCGACTCAGGATTATGTCCTCGGCGGCAAGACGATTAAGAAAGGTGACAAGGTCATCATGTGGTACATCTCGGCCAATAGAGACGAAGACGTGATTGATCGTGCGAATGATTTTCTGATTGATCGGGAGCGGGCGCGTCATCACACCTCGTTTGGGTTTGGGGTGCATCGCTGCATGGGTAACCGGCTGGCGGAAATGCAACTGCGTACGGTATGGGAAGAGATAATGAAACGCTTCAAGTACATCGAGGTCTTACAAGAACCCGAGCGCACTCAATCGCCGTTTGTAAAAGGCTATGAAAAGTTGATGGTTAAGCTCCACGCCTGGTAAGGGTTTGGCACCCTGCTGATTTCAGCAGGGTGCCAACTTGTTGTACTAACACCCGTTCCAAACTATCCCTCCAAACTATCCCCCCAAACTACAACCCCTCCGTTTTATGCACATTTTTCCACAGTAAGTCAGGAAACCACCGCCGCATGCGCCAGATGAATTTGGTGCCCTTGCCCGGGAATACAAACAATTCGTCGTTCTCTAGCGCCTCATCGATGGCGCTCAGCACGTCTGCCGGTTCAATGTGACCACCTGAATCAAATACTTTGGGCCAAACCGTATCTCTAGCTTGCTGTAGCAGCGGTGTTTTCACGGGCGGTGGGCAAACGCAGGCAATTTTGAGGTTGCTGTTACGATGCTCGTGATAGAGCACTTCTGTAAAGGCCACGACCGCAAATTTGCTGGCGTCATAGGCGGCCATGTAAATGGTCGGGAGCCATCCAGCTATAGAAGCAAAATTGACAATTTCACCTTCGTTGCGCTCCAACATGTAAGGTAAGACCGCCTTAGTGGCATTGACGACACCGTTGTAATTGATGGCCATTACGCGATGAAATATTTCCGGGTCTTGGTCCGCAATTTTCCCAAGTGGCATAATGGCGGCCGCATTTAGAACACGGCTAATGGGACCTAACTTGGTTTCGGTTTCTTCGACGACCCGTGCGACTGCAGCGAAATCAGTGACATCAGTTAGGAATGTGCGAATATTTTGATGGCCCTCGGCTGTTTCCAACAAACCTTGCTCGTTAACATCCAATGCTGCGATCTGATATCCGGCAGCAGCCAAGTTTCTAGCCGCGAGCTGTCCCATGCCGCTGCCAGCCCCGGTAATGAGTACGCTTTTCTTATTAGTCATCATTCTGCACCATTTTTTAAGCAGTCAATCTATCACACGTACGATCTCGTTGGCTGTTAAAGCGTGGTCACTCAGTTAAACTCCGTTTTGCATTACACTGCGCTTACAGTGAGTGTTTGTTACTCAATAGAATGAATGAGGGGAGAACATCGTGGCATTCGAAGACACAATTCAAAAGCTGACATTACCGGAAAAAGTCCAGTTAGTGACCGGTGCTAGTGCGTGGCGCACTGTGCCAATCCCAGGTGCGGGTGTGCCAGAAATGAAAGTGAGCGATGGACCTAATGGCGTCCGCGGCGATGGTGGTGTTGCAGCAGCATCTTTTCCCGTTGGTATTTGTATGGCCTCCACCTGGAATATGACACTTATCGAAGCTGTTGGTGACGCGATTGCCGATGAAGCGAAAAGCAAAGGTGTGCAGGTGGTGCTTGGCCCAACGATCAATATCCACCGCACCCCACTCGGCGGCCGAAATTTCGAGTGTTACTCCGAAGATCCCTACCTATCTGGCATGCTCGCCAGTGCTTTCACCGACGGCGTGCAGGCTGCGGGTATTGGTGCCTGTGTAAAACATTTTGTTTGTAATGATTCTGAGTTTGAACGGCAGACGATTTCTGTCGAAATCGAAGAACGAACGCTTCGAGAAATCTATCTCCGACCTTTCGAAATTGCGATCAAGCGTAGTAATCCTTGGACCATCATGGGCTCCTATAATCGTATCAATGGTGTCTATGCATGCTCCCATGACTTTTTGATGAACGAGGTGCTCAAAGGAGAGTGGGGCTATGATGGGCTGGTTATTTCTGATTGGTATGCGGCTAAAGAAACGGTTCCAAACGCGTTAGGTGGTCTCGATTTAGAAATGCCAGGTCCAGCCATTGCCTGGGGTAGTAAGTTGCTCAAAGCAGTGGAACAGGGCGATGTGTCGGAATCCGTGCTCGATGACAAAGTCGAACGCCTGTTGCTCTGTATGTCTCGTGCCGGCTTGATGGATGACGTCAAGGTGACCTCAGAGATGGCTTTGGATAAGCCCGACCATCGTAAGCTGGCCTACCAGGCTGCTACGGAAGGCATGGTGCTCTGTAAAAACGCTGGCCTACTACCATTGGAACTAGCGACCATGAAGAAAGTCGCTGTGATAGGTCCTAATGTGGAGGACTTTCGGATTATGGGCGGCGGCTCTTCATCTCTGCGTCCGCACTATGTTTCCACCCCGCTGGAGCATCTAAAAGCGCAATTTCCGAATCTTGAAGTTGTCACTGCTCGTGGCTGTTTGACTCACAAGTATGTACCAGAAACACCACGGCATCAGTTGAGCCCCGTTAAAGGCTCCATCGAACAGGGGCTGCAATATCAGTTTTATGCGGGCGGCCTGCAGGGTGAACTGGACTCCGAGCGAGTCGTTTCCCGTGGCACTGTAATGCTGCAGGGTTTGAATGAGTCTCGTCGAGACTCGTTGATTGCGACAGGTTTCTTTAAGGCAGAAGAAACGGGCGAACACACGCTCGGTATTTTCTCCGCCGGCCAATCACGAATATTCATCAACGATGAGCTTGCGCTGGACAACTGGACGTCGACAGAGAAGGGTGACGCGTTCTTTGGTCAGGCCAGTACAGAGAAGACCGCCAAGGTGAGCATGGCCGCGGGTGAATCCTATGCGCTTCGTATTGAATATGAATCTGATGACAGAAGCACTTTCAAGGCGATGCGCTACGGTATTCTGGGGCCGGATACGGAACAGGGTATGACGCGCGCGCTTGAGATCGCCCGTGATGCCGATGCCGTGATTTTGCTGGTCGGTACAAATGATGACTGGGAGACCGAGGGTAACGACAGAGAGATCCTAGCGTTGCCAGGCGATCAAGATTCACTGATCGCACAAGTGTCTGCGGCGAACCCCAAAACAATCGTCGTGAACAATTCAGGTTCGCCGGTTTCAATGCCTTGGTTAGATGATGTGCCTGCAATGATTCAAACTTGGTTTGCAGGTCAGGAATTTGGCAATGCATTGATGGATTTGATTACCGGTAAAACCAACCCATCCGGCAAGTTGCCGATTACCTTTCCACGCCGTCTGTCAGATACGCCAGCCTATACAAGCTATCCCGGTGAATTCGGCAAGGTTTATTATGGCGAAGGGCTCTTCGTTGGGTATCGTTGGTACGATTGTCGCGACATTGAACCGTTGTTACCGTTCGGATTTGGTTTGTCCTACACGTCGTTTGAGTTCGCCGACATGGCTTTGACAGAAACCGACGATGGCGTTCGCATGAGTTGTTCCGTCACTAACACCGGGCAACGCAAAGGCATGGAGACCATTCAGGTTTATGTCGAACCGGTAGCGCCTTCTGTTGCGCGCCCTGTTCGAGAGCTCAAGGCATTTACAAAGGTAGAACTCGAACCGGGTGTATCCACAACGGTCGAGGTTTTATTGGATAGCGAAGCATTTGCGCACTGGGACATAGATGCCAAAGGCTGGCAGGTCGCTGCTGGCGAATACCGCGTCCATGTCGGTAACTCCAGCCGGGATTTACCGCTTGTTGGTAGTGTTGCTCGATAGAAAGCTGAGAGCGAGAGCTCTAGCGGCAGTGGGAAACAGACAGGAGACTGTGGGCGTTCTTTACTCCGCTAGCTTGCGGCCCTCCGGGCTGCCCTCGCTCTTTCGCGAGCCTAAGGTTTCGCTCCCCCGGTCGGCGCTGCGCTTTGATGCTGCGTAAAGAACACCCACTGCCTTGTCTCTAGATTCTAAAAACTGATTGCGTCAAAGCTTCGAATCTACTTTGAAGAAGTCGGCACATCCGTGAACGGAATGCCTTTGTCGAGACGAACATCCTGGGGCAATCCCAGAACTCGTTCGGCAATAATGTTCGCCATAATCTCATCCGTACCACCCGCGATCCTGAGCCCAGGAATGCTCATATAGGTAGACTGGAAGAGATTATCGAAGTCATCATTGCCTGGCGCCCACATCACCCCAGCCTGTTCCATTAAATCTATTGCGAATGATGCAAGATCTTGGGTTTTAGGCGCGCCGACGAGTTTGCCGATGCTGTTTTCTGGTCCAGGGATTTCACCCTTGGATAGGGCCGTCATGGAGCGATAACCGGTGTACTTTAGTCCAGCCTCCTGCACATACCAGTTGGCAAGTTGAGCCCGTACGCTTTTGTTTTTGATCGCGGGTTCATCGTCAATTTCGATTTTTTGCGCCAGTTCCATCGCGGTTTTGAACCCTGCGGCGCCGCCGCCACCCCCGATCGAGGCGCGTTCGTTCATTAACGTGGTAATCGCGACTTGCCAGCCCTGGCCAACTTCACCCAGGCGCTGAGAGTCAGAGATCCGTACATCGGTGAAGTAGACCTCGTTAAAGCCTGAAGTCCCTGAAATCTGTTTGATTGGCTTGATCTCGATACCCGGCGAGTTCATTTCGATAAAGAAATAGCTCAAGCCCTGGTGCTTTGGCACGTTAGGGTCGGTGCGTAAGACGAGAATGCCCCAGTCAGAATACTGGGCACCTGAGGTCCAGATTTTCTGGCCGTTGATGATCCAGTCATCACCGTCACGAACGGCTTTGGTTCGCAGCGCTGCTAAGTCGGATCCGCCCGCTGGTTCACTGAATAGCTGGCACCAGATTTCTTCACCACTGGCGAGCTTGGGTAGATAGCGTTGTTTTTGTTCGTCAGTGGCCCAGGTCATCATCGTGGGTGCCGCCATGCCCTGACCAATCGAAAACATGCCGGTATTGGGCGCGTCAAATTTGGCTTCTTCCTGATTTAGGATGACCTGTTGGATAGCATCAGCGCCGCGGCCACCATACTCTTTTGGCCAACGTATGCAGGCCCAGCCTGCTGCAGACTTTTTGTTTTGCCAATATTTGCCCTGCTGCATGAGGTCCTTGCCAGCGAGTTCTGCTTCGGATGGCACATTTTCTTTTAACCAGGTTGCGGCTTCGGCGCGAAACGTGGCTTCTGCGGGGGAATCGTTAAAGTCCATGGTGAGCTCCTAGGCTGCGTTGGTTTCGATAGCGGTGATAAGTTTGTCTTGCCACATGCCTTCACTACCGATGGTAACGGATAGCAATTTTGACCGGCGATAGTGGAACTGGCAATCGAACTCCCAGGTAAATCCCATGCCGCCATGGGTCTGAATGTTTTCCTTTGATGCAAAATAGTACGCTTGAATACCTGCCACTCGCGCGGATGCGGCGGCGATAGGCAACTCAGGCGCGTTGGTATTCAATGCCCAGGCACCGTAGTAGCAGTTGGATCGTGCCAAGGTGTTTTTGACGTACATATTGGCCAATTTGTGCTTGATCGCTTGATAGCCAGCGATCGGGCGGCCAAATGCATAACGGCCCAGAGCGTATTCTTTGGCCATTTCAAGCGCGGCGTCAGATCCGCCAGTTTGTTCCCAAGCAAACAAAACCGCGGCGCGATTCATGATGTTTTGCGCAGCAGTCCAACCCGCTCCATCTTCGCCTAGCAGTTCGCCTTCGGCGGCTTTGAAGCTCATCGTTGCGTGAGAACGGCTTGGGTCAATGGTTGAGACGACTGCAGCGCTGACGCCATCTTGTTTTAGGTCGACGATAGACAGACTGGCGCCATCGCCATTCTCTGATCGACAAACAACAATCGCAAAGTCGGCGATATCACCGTCTGGGACAGCGATCTTGTTACCTGAAACTTCGCTAGGTCCGGAGGTTTGTAGTTTTTTAGGCGATGGTGCGCCCATACCTTCGGTTATTGCGAAGGTACCAATCGCATCGCCGCTGGCAAGGCGTGGTAGCCAATTTTGTTTTTGGCTTTCGGTGCCATAGAGCAATATAGCCTCTGTTGCCAGGTACACCGAAGAAGAAAAGGGTAGCGGGGCGACAGAGCGCCCGAGTTCATCCGCGATCACGGACAATTCAAGGTAGCTAAGCCCAAGGCCGTCGTAAGCTTCCGGTATAACGGTTGAGGTCCAGCCCATCTCGGCGACCTTTTTCCATAAATCCGGATTAAAAGGTTGGCCGCTTTCCAGCGCCTCCCGAACTACTTTCATGGAACAATTATCCTGCAGAAATCCGCGGGCTTGTTCCCTGAGCATGTTCTGCTCGTCGCCAAATTCGAAGTTCATGGTCTCCCTCCTTTTTTTTTGTGAACTAGCCTATCAAGATACTTGTCTGGACGGTGGCACGGCAAGTGGTTTTGATCTTAGCTTGGAGGACTATGCTATAGTCATGCACCTTTAAGACATCAACTCAGCACTATGAATTCTGTGATTCTGGTCGCCGACCCGGTTAGCCTGCCCATTACCAACTCTGATCAAACGTTTCCTGTCCAGAACATCTACTGTGTGGGACGTAACTATGCTGATCATGCCCTAGAAATGGGCCATGATCCCGATCGGGAAGAGCCGTTCTTCTTTATGAAGCCGGCCTATGCGGTGCTGCCAGATGGTGGTGACCTGACCTATCCGCCCCTTAGCGACGATGTTCATTACGAGGTGGAGTTGGTTGTGGCAATTGGCCGGAATGGCACGAATATATCGGTCAATGATGCTCAAGATTATGTCTTTGGCTACGGCGTTGGGATTGATCTAACTCGCAGAGACCTTCAGGCTGAAGCAAAGGCCCTGTCTCGCCCATGGGATGCCGGTAAGGTGTTTCAGCATGCTGCTCCTTGTTCTAAAATCATCCCGCGGGAAGGCGAGTTATTGAGCTCCGGCAATATCCAATTGTTCGTCAACGGTGAACAACGCCAGCAAGGTAATATCAATCAGATGATATGGAAGGTGCCGGAAATTATAGCCAAGTTATCTGCTCTGTTTCCGCTCCACGCTGGCGATCTCGTGTTTACAGGTACACCCTCCGGTGTGGGTCCTATCGCTCGCGGCGACCATTTACTGGCGCTGGTGGAAAATGTTGGCGCGTTGAACGTTGCGGTTGTGAGTGAAAATCTATGCCTTTAGCGGAAGATTTGTCCCAGCGGTTCCTGTTTGAACAGTCAGATATTCGCGGTGACATTGTTCAGCTTCGGGATGGTTACCGAGAAATGGTGGCGCGTCATGACTACCCGCCGGTCGTGCAACGACTGCTCGGAGAGTTCGCAGTCGCGGGGCTGTTGCTAGGTTCAACGATCAAATTTAAAGGCCGATTGATTCTGCAAGTTCGGAGTAAGGGCCAGATTCCACTTTTGATGGTTGAGGTCACTCATAACAATACCTTCCGTGGCATTGCTCGCATTCTAGAGCAGGTCAATACGGAAGACTTTGCTGAGCTGTTTGAGTCAGGCACGCTGGTTGTCACAGTCGATCCTGATGAGGGCGAACGTTATCAGTCTCTAGTGCCTCTTAGCGACGGTGGGCTGGCAAGTTGTCTGATGCATTACTTTGCCCAGTCAGAACAATTGCAAACCTGGTTGATGCTGACTGCTGATGACCACGGTGCGGCTGGGTTCTTATTGCAACAATTACCACGGCAGCTAGAAAAGTCTGACGCGGATCGAGATAGCCGCTGGGAGCATGTCAGAATCCTCGGTGAGAGCTTGAAAGTTGAAGAATTAAGAACCCTGTCAGTAGAACAAATTTTGATTCGGTTATATCACGGTGAACCCGTGCGGTTGATGGCGAAGCACTCCGTTGGCTTCGCCTGTACCTGTTCGCGGGAGCGTATGGCGAGTGCCTTGGTGTCGCTAGGTGAAGGCGAGCTAGATGATCTGTTCAAGGATACTAAGGAAGTCGAACTTACCTGTGAGTTCTGTAATAAGCAGTATTCCTTCGAAAGGGTCACGATTTACGATTTGGCAGGCGATTCTGGTGCCGTTTAAGACAACCTGCATCGACAACCTCTAATGCAATTTCTCGTTAAACCTTCTGTTGGAACTCTACTATCCAAACTCTCTGTTGTGACTTTCTTTGTCACTACAGCAACCTAATTCAGCGTGACGCTGCCGCCTGTCTGTGCGATTATTTTAGTCAGTTTTACATTTAATGGAACGTGATGCGGTGCGCCGTGAGAACGTTTCCTAAATGCAACCCATCATGTCCAATTGGAGATAGTCCATGAAACTAGATAGTGGCCTTGCGCCAGATTTACATTCTGTTGCTGAGAGCGCTCAACGTTTAGAACAGGCTGGCTATGATGGCGCCATGTCTATCGAAACAGCGCATGACCCTTTTTTCCCGCTGCTGCTGGCGGCACAAAGTACAGATAAAATCCAAGTCATGTCATCCATCGCCGTAGCCTTCTCTCGAACGCCGATGTTACTCGCGAATATTGGCCACGACCTCAACAGCTATTCCAAAGGCCGGTTCGTGATGGGAATTGGATCCCAAATCCAGCCTCATATTACCAAACGCTTTAGTATGCCCTGGTCCTCACCCGCTAAGCGTATGGCAGAGTTTATTACGGCGATGCATGCTATTTGGGATTCATGGCACAAGGGTGAGCGTCTAGATTTTCGCGGTGATTTTTACACCCACAGTCTGATGACGCCGATGTTTTCGCCAACAGACAATGAGTACGGTGCACCGAAGGTGTTGTTAGCTGCGGTGGGTCCGCTCATGACGGAGGTCGCAGGTGAAGTCGCAGATGGCGTTATCCTGCATGCCTTCACGACGGAGAAATATATCCGCGAAGTCACCCTTCCAGCCATTGAATCAGGACTCAAGAAGAGTAACCGGAGTCGAGCGGACTTCGAGGTCTCTTATCCTGGCTTTGTCGTCACCGGCAAGACTGAAGAGGAGTTCGAGAAGAATAAAGCAGCAGTGCGAAAGCAGATCGCCTTTTACGGCTCCACGCCAGCATACAAGCCAGTGCTTGCTTTGCATGGTTGGGGTGATTTGCAAATCGAACTCAACCGCTTATCCAAAGAAGGTAAATGGGATGAGATGGGTGGGCTTATTACTGACGATATCCTGAATACCATTGCGGTCGTTGGCGAGACTGATGATGCAGTCCAGATATTTAAACAGCGCTTTGGTGATGTTGCTGACCGAACCACCGCGAACTTTGCAGTTCGTGATTCTGATCATCGGCAGGCAGTGATGGCTGCACTGAAGTCCTAGTATGCGTGTCGCTGTAGTCGGTGCGAGCGGCGTGGTGGGTCGCTCTGCAATGACCCAATTGCAGATGTCCGGCATTGAAGCCGTCGCGATTTCGCGACGGCAACCTGACTTGCCCCACATAGAATTTATTGGGCTTGACCTACTTGATTCGATTGCCTGTTGTGAGATCGCGAGTCGTCTCGCGGATGTCACTCATGTAATCTTTGCCGCGCTATATGAAAAACCCGGTTTGATTGAAGGCTGGCGTGATGCGGATCAGATGCAAACGAATCTTGCGATGCTCGACAATTTTGTTTCATCGGCGCTTGCTGAGGCCACTCAACTGCAGCACGTGGCACTTCTACAAGGCACCAAGGCTTATGGCGCTCACATTCAACCGATGAAGATTCCAGGCCGTGAGCGAGAGCCAAGAGTCAAGCATGATAATTTCTATTGGTTACAGGAAGACTATATTCGCGCGCATCAAGCAACTGCAGATTGGCACTACTCTATCTGGCGGCCCCAGATTGTTGTTGGCCATGGCCTGAGTGCGCCCATGAATATGCTGGCGGCAATAGGTGCTTATGCTGCATTTTGTCGATTTGACGGTGTCGCATTTTCTTATCCAGGGGGACCTAACAGTCCTATTGAGGCGGTAGATGCGGATTTACTGAGTCGAGCCATTATTTTTGGACTTGAATCCGAAACGGCAAAAAATGAAACATTCAATGTGACCAACGGCGATGTTTTTGAGTGGCGTCGGATGTGGCCTGGCATCGCCGCGGCGTTCGGATTGGAAGTGGGTTGCGACCAATCGATGCCGCTCGCGTCATTATACGATCGTGAAGATGATTGGCAAAAATTGATTTCACAGTATGGGTTGCAACCGTGCACCCTGAGAGAGTTTGTTGGTGATTCGTTCTTCTATGCTGACGCCCTATTTTCGACGGCGGCTGCGCGACCTCCGCCACCGGCTTTGGTGAGTACCATTAAACTGCGGCAGGCTGGTTTCTCAGAATGCATCGACACTGAGGACATGTTCGCTCAATGGTTTCGGCGGCTCGTGATGATGAATCGATTACCCGGAGGGCAAGCATGATGTGGGCCGTTAGATTGATATCTTTATCCACATTAGCCTGAAAGAGCCGTCATAGAAGCGAGCGCGAGGCTTGTTTTCCAGCAAATTTAGAGTGTTAGTTTATCTTTCAAACCATTCAAACCATTCAAACCATTCAAACCATTCAAACCATTCAAGCCATTCAAGCCATTCAAGCCATTCAAATTTTCATTCCAGCAAAGAAACTTTCATAAAGTGAAAGTATCTGATAATTTTGTGTTGAGCTAGAAACCGCTTTGGGGTTGGAAATGAATCATGATTGAAATGATTCAAAAACGCCTTGATGCTTATAATGCCTCTATTCCCCAAGCTAAAGAGCAGGCGACCAAAGAGATTATTCAAGAGCTGGCACTTTATGCGCTGTGGCGTGCAGACTTTATTGAAATTGCAGCTTTTCAAGGTGGTACCAGCTTGCGGATTTTGGCTGGTCGCGTTACCTCACTAAATTAGTTGCCTGCTTTGAAGAGTATGGTCTGAAGCCAGAAGCTTTACCGAAAGGGCGGATGGCGCAACGTATTAAAAAGGCGCTATGCAGTATGGTCCCAGGCAAGGAAAGGATGATCTGCCTGTGGGCATGGCTTGGTTAAAAACTGTGATGCAGGAAAAAATTGATAGCATTGACTGGAAGGAAGCAGCTGATGATGTCGCACGGTTTTTGAAACCTGCCGAAGTGAAGAGTTTGAGCTTGTGGAGTGCCCGCTTTTTTCTGCAAAATCAGGCAAAATAAAATAGGCCAGTCAGGGACAATGCATGATTCGATTAACTTACGTGTTAAGAAGGCGAGAGGATGTTGCTTTCGCTGATTTCCAGGCCTATTGGCTTAACGAGCACGGACCGAAAGTTCAGAAGGTGGCCGCTCAACTCAATATACGTCGTTATGTTCAAGTCCATACGATGGTAGAGCCAGTCTCACCACCGACCGACCCGTTGCGAGGGGTGATGCAAAAGCCTTTCGATGGTGTTGCAGAATTTTGGTTTGACTCGATGGAGTCGTTGTTAGCCTCGTCTGAACAGAGCAGGGCGATCGATGCTGAGTTGATTGAAGACGAACAACGATTTATTGACCACGGTCAGTCTGCGGGCTGGATCGCCTATGACTGTCCGCAAATCAACCCGTCTCCGGAGACGGTTGTTGCGACACCAGGCTCCTCGGTCGTAAAGCTGTTTTACGTATTGAACCACCCCCAGCAAGACAATATGGAGGACGTGCAGTGGTATTGGCGAGTTCAACATGGTCCATTGGTACGACAGGTCGGCCTTGATATTCAAGCGTTGCGCTATGTCCAAGTACATCGATTGGAACACGACTTCAATCAGGCTTTCGCAGACAGTCGCGGTACTCTGGGCGGGTATTTTGGCCATGCGGAACTCTGGTTTGATCTTGACCGCACGCCAAAAAAGGGCGCCAAGGACGCCAGCATTTTGCTGTATGAAGACGAAGTAAAATTTATCGATTTTACGCGGTCTTCTAGTTGGTACGGCAAGGAGCATGTGCTCGTCGATCAACCTTAACGTCAGAAAAGAGCGGTGGAAAAGAGGGGGATAAATCAGAGATGAAACTGATTGAAGAAATTCGAGCTTGTACGCTGTGTGCTGCAGATCTGCCGCTCGCCCCAAGACCCATTCTTCAAGGTTCTGCAAAGAGTAGGATATTGATCGCTGGGCAGGCACCCGGCAAAGTCACCCATGAAAAGGGCATCCCATTTGACGATGCGAGTGGTAACCGATTAAGAGAGTGGCTTGGCGTCGAC
Organism: Candidatus Azotimanducaceae bacterium; assembly: GCA_051278195.1. Lineage (GTDB taxonomy): Bacteria > Pseudomonadota > Gammaproteobacteria > Pseudomonadales > Azotimanducaceae > JAHRVQ01. The sequence continues at coordinate 31,364 of JBNMQM010000032.1, read as the reverse complement.
AAGGAAGCTTTTTATGACGAGGATCTATTCGCGATCGTACCCATGGGTTTTTGTTTTCCTGGAACAGGCAAAGGTGGTGATCTTGCGCCCTTGTCTCGTTGTGCCGAAACATGGCGCAGTAATCTGTTAAAACAGTTACGAGGTATTCAATTGACGTTGGTCATTGGTCAATATGCTCAGGACTGGCATCTCGATCAACGAGGATCCGTCACTGAATTTGTTCAAGGTTGGCGGGACGCTCCTAGCGGACATATGTCACTCCCTCACCCTAGTCCGCGCAACAACCGCTGGTTAAAGTCGAATCCCTGGTTTGAGAAAGAGCTGCTGCCAGAACTAAGAATACGCGTAGCAGGCTTGGTCTAATTTAAATCAGTTTGAGAGAACAATTTCGATCATTGCCCGCTTGTCGTATCGACCTGCCAGCTTAGCCAAGACATTCGTGATGCGCATAATCCAGCCGTACTTTTTGCTAAAGCTCTTGTAGACATCCATTAGTAGTTTAGGGTCATCTGTGATCTTTGCGTTGCCTTCTAACCACTCGTTCCCTAGTAGTTTGCCTCGTGCATCGCAGAGTGCGATTTTGATGGCAGAATTATTTCGTAGGCGTTTTACCTTGCCGGCCTTGGCCTCAGAAAACACATAGTGTTTGCCTCTCAGGGGCGCAACCCATACCGGCGTCTTAACCTCGGCGCCGGTTTTACGATATGTGATGAGACTCACGTAGGTTGCCTTTGCAGGATCGAATGACGTGGTGGGCACTTTCTCAGGCAATTTATCGGGCACCTTTTTGTATTTTATTTAGAGTGAATTTTTTGCTGTTCAGGCAAGTTTGCTTCGATTTTTTTGCTCAATTCATCTATACGATCTTCCCACGCTTTCGCCATCTTATGATTCCACTGACTACCTAGTCGTTCGGCAACGGTGTCCATCAGAGCATTAAGCAAGTTGCCATACATGTGCGGCTTAACGCTGTAGGCAAGTGCATGGTTGTCCACTTCAAATTTCAAATAGGCGGCCTCATCGGAATAATCTTCCAACATGACCAGGCGATAAACCTCAACCATCATTTTGCCCTGAACGAGTTCGTCGATGTGAGACATCAGTGCTTCAGATCCGGAGCAACCTTCGAAGTAGCGCTGATAGACCGCAGGGGTAATATCCCCTGCCGCCTCTGCAACCATTTCGAGAGACTGACTCACCAGATCGGTCATGAATTCGCTTCGGCGACAGCAAGATCCTCGCGTAAGTAGCGTGCAGCCATCATGAAGTTAATGAAGGAGATGATGTAGACGAATGCGCAAGCAAACAGCGCCCATCCCAGAGACTCGGTTGCATTCATACCCCAACTGCTTTGTAGCAGGTCGCTCAAAAAGCCCACTGCTGTTGGACCAAAGACGAGACCGATGATGTTGATAATGAACAGTAGCAGGGCAGATGAAGCCGCCCGCATCGCTAATGGCGCGAGTGATTGCGTCATGCCGAAGGTAGGTCCGGCGTAGAGGTTCACCATAAACGCTGGTATGACATAAAGCGCTAGCGCGAGATAAAGACTGTCGACCAGATATACACCGACACTGAATGGTACGGCGATCAAAAAGCCGATGCCCGGCAGCCACATGTACCAGCGTCGATCGGTCTTACCCAGCTTATCTGCTAGAAAGCCGCCGAGGAAAGTTCCCAGACCACCTGCTATGCCGATGATTAGACCCAGTGCTGTGCCGACTTCACCGGTGGACATGTCGTGGGTACGAATCAAAAAGGGTGGCATCCATGCGATAGCACCATAACCCACAAAAGCTTGGGTGGCGGCGCCCATGGACAAGTGGCGAAAGCTTTTAAAGCCCCACATGGTTTTGAGCACTTGCTTGAAGGGTACCTGGTCTTTGGGTGGTGCTTTACCTTCAGAATAACCGCGAGGTGGTTCTTTGACGGTGAACTTCAGAACCAGCGCTAAAACAATCCCGGGTATACCCACCAATAGAAAGGCCGTTCTCCAGCCGAAAAATTCGTTAATCCAGCCACCGGCTAAATTGCCGAACAGAATGCCGATTGGAATACCCAGCGCGTACACGCCGAGTGCTGACGCTCTGGCATCGGAAGGAAAATAATCTGCAATTAATGAGTGAGATGGCGGGCTGCCGCCGGCTTCCCCAATGCCGACACCTATTCGAGCGGCAAGAAGATGCCAAAAATTACCCGCGAGGCCAGATAAGGCAGTCATCAAGCTCCAGATCGCAAGGCAGATAGAGATAATGTTTACCCGTGAATACTTGTCGGCAAGACGGGCAATAGGAATACCGAGTGTGGCGTAGAAAATACCGAAGGCGACGCCGCTTAGCATGCCAATTTGCGTATCAGATAGTCCTAAGTCTAATTTTATTGATTCGGACAGTATGGCGAGGATTTGGCGGTCAATGAAATTGAAGACGTAAACGACAACCAATACGCCCAGCACATATTTCTTATAACCTTGGGTATACAATAGTGGTTGAGGATCGGTGTTGCTGGATTCAGACATGCGCCTTCACTTTTTTGATTGTTATTGTGCTGGAGCATAGCAAAGAACGACCTTGCCAGCTGTCTTAATCTAATCTTTACGCGCCCAGTCGAAATGTGTTCAATATGGCGCTAAAGCTGGATCTTTATCAAATATTTACCTTTCGTTTACCGTTAGTAGATGGTGACTGAAGTCTAATTGAATAGTGGCATTTGGTTATATTCCATTTGCCACATCCACTCATCCTTTGATTGGCTGGTGTCCTTCCCGAATGACACATAACAAACTTTTTCTCCAGATGTTCCTAACGGCGGGATTCGCTGCCGTGGCCGCGGCGTTGGTCATCTACGCGGCGGTTCAGATTCAATTCGAGAAAGCGCTTTTTGAAAAGGCGAGCAGTAACCTTGAATCACAGATGTTGTTTGCCAAGGTAGTTGCCAAAGACTACCTGCAGGAAGGAAAGCTACCATCCGATGCCGCTTGGAGCTCGGATATTGGGCACTCATCGACGCGTTTCTCGATTATTGATTTGCAAGGTACCGTGGTGTTCGACTCAACTCAGCCGATCTCAGAGCTGGACAACCATCGTAATCGGCCTGAAATTCTTCAAGCCCTTAGCAATGGATCGGGACAAGCTCAGCGTTACAGTCAAAGTGTCCAGACGGACCTATTGTATGTCGCATTGCGACTTGATTCGGCCTCAGGGCCCATTGGCTTTGTTCGTCTGTCCTCAGCAATTCGTTTGATATCAGAAGACCTGCGGGCGCTTGAACGCCAGTTAATCATCGTCATTTTCGTGACCCTCTCGGTCGTCCTACTGGTCAGCTATTTGCTATCACATCGTTTTTATCAGCCGATTTCAGCAGCGACCATTTATGCCCGCGAGATTGCCGAGGGGAACTATCAGCTTCGTTTGCCGGGTCGCAGCCAAGACGAAGTTGGGGTACTAGAACGTTCTCTAAACGAGCTGGCACGCAAAACCGAAGATCGAATGGATCGTATTGTCGAAAGCCGCAATCAACTAGAGGCCATTCTGTCCGGTTTAGACGAGGGCGTTGTTGCCCTCGACAAGGATGAAACCATCGCGCACATAAATCGCGCTGCGCTGGAGCTACTTGATCTAAGCAGCAATGTCGTTGGCAAAAAGATTTGGGAAGCGGTGCGTATTCCTAAGGTGCAGTCGATGTTGGAAGGCGCACTTAATGACAGCGTCGATCCCGATCGCTCGCTTGACGTGAATGATCGTTCTCTTGAAGTATCGATTCTCACCATGAGTTCGGAGACGGGTAGTCATGAGGGTGTCATTCTGGTGTTCCAAGACATGACAGAGCGAGATCGGCTTGACGAAATTCGAAGCGACTTTGTTGCCAACGCTTCACATGAATTGAAAACGCCACTGGCCGCCATCAAAGGCATTATTGAGACCATTATTGATGATGAAGAAATGCCAAAGGACATTGCGCGGAAATTTTTCTATCGGGTACTGTCTCAGACTAATCGGCTGAGTAAAATCGTGGTTGATCTGATGCAGCTATCTCGGTTTGACAGTTACCGTGATCAGCGAGTCAGCCGCGATCGTGTCGAATTAGTGAGTGAACTGCGGCAGGTTTATAGCGCGTTCAGAGTCACGGCGGAAGAACAGCAGGTTCGTTTAGTCATCGAAAATCTAGAAGATAAAATGTTTGTGTTGGGCGACAGTGAAGCTTTATCGCAGCTCATCTCGAATCTGGTCGAAAATGCCATTAAGTATTCGCCTCCAGACTCGTCGGTGGTGATGAAGATTGAGAGGGAAAAGAATTTCGTTGTGATTCGCGTCAAAGATGACGGCATTGGAATTTCGCCCGCTGAACAGCAACGAATTTTTGAGCGCTTCTACCGGATTGATCCAGCTCGCTCAAGAGAACTCGGTGGCACCGGTTTAGGCCTATCCATCGTCAAACATATCGCGGACGTTCACGATGGTAGTGTTGAGGTGACGAGCCAAGAAGGCAACGGGTCGATGTTTACGGTCCGACTGCCGGCGGCGGGTTAATGAAGCTGACCGTGTCCCTTGGCCTACTGTTGGTGTTCTTGGCAGGTTGCGGTGATGCCCGTGAGTTTGCCAGCAGTGTCCAGCTTGATGGCTCCAGTACCGTGTTTCCGATTAGCGTCGCCGTCGCCGAAAAATTCTTAGCGGTGCGTCCAGAGATTAGAGTGACCGTTGGTATTTCTGGCACTGGCGGAGGCTTCAAGAAACTCGCCAATGGTGAAATCGACATTAATAACGCTTCAAGGCCGATAAATGCCAGTGAACGTCTTGCTTTGGCGAAAGCGCACATCGAGTTTTTGGAATTACCCATCGCCTATGATGGTTTGTCGGTGGTCGTGAATCCGAACAACGATTGGGTCGATTTCTTAACAATCGATGAGCTACAACGAATATGGCAGCCCGACAGTCTGGTGAAAACCTGGCGTGACGTTCGATTTGAGTGGCCCGATAAGCCTATTCGGCTGTATGGCCCAGGCGTAGACTCCGGGACCTTCGATCACTTTACGAAGGTGGTGAATGGTGAGTCCCAGCGTTCAAGAGCTGATTTTAGTGCAAGCGAAGATGACAACTTGTTGGTTCAGGGTATTGCCGGCGATCAATATGCGCTGGGATATTTTGGCCACGTCTACTTTTTTGAAAACAGCGATAGCGTCCGCCTCGTGCCGGTCGATGCTGGATTTGGGCCGGTGTCTCCTAGTGTAAGTAGTATCACTTCAGGTGATTACAAGCGATTGGCTCGGCCTGTGTTTCTCTATGTCCGAGTCAGTGCGCTTGAGCGCGCCGAGGTTCGTGACTTCGTTTCCTTTTACCTTGAAAGCGCGGCCCAATTCGTCACTGAACTCGGTTACTTCAATTTGCCGGACTCAGTCTATCGACAAGCGGCCGTCCGGTTTGAACAGCGAATCATTGGCAGTCGCTATCTGCATGACGATGAAGCAGAACTAGAACTAGAACCAACAGCTATGCAGGGTCTGTTGTAGTGCTCACGAGTCCATCGAGTTTAGCGACAGCGCGTAATCGTATGTTTGAATCAGCTCTGGGTTGGCTGTTGTTCTTCTGCGCCGCAATATCGGTGATGACAACGATCGCTGTCCTAATAATCCTCACCACAGAAACGTTTCGCTTTTTTCAAAGCGTTAGCCCCTTCGAATTTTTGTTTGGGACCGAATGGTCGCCACTGATCGCACCTAAGCACTATGGTGTTCTTCCTTTGATTTCAGGCACATTGTTGGTGGTCATTGGTGCGAGCCTAGTTGCAGTGCCACTTGGACTCGCATCTGCCATCTACCTGTCCGAGTATGCATCACCTCGCATGCGGCAAGTCATCAAGCCAACCCTGGAAATCCTTGCGGGTATCCCGACTGTGGTCTTTGGCTATTTTGCACTGATAACGGTGACGCCCTTGCTGCGGCAATTATTTCCTGAATTACCGCTTTTTAATGCTGCTAGCGCCGCGATTGTCGTTGGCATCATGATATTACCCATGGTGGCATCGCTATGTGACGACGCACTCCGTGCGGTACCTGATTCGCTTCGTCACGCAGCATATTCTTTGGGTGCAACGCCGTTTGAAGTGACGGGAAGGGTGGTCTTACCCGCGGCACTTTCTGGTGTGTTCGCATCCTTTGTGTTGGCGATTTCACGAGCGATTGGCGAAACTATGATCGTCACACTGGCTGCAGGTGCAACACCCAACCTAACTTTTAGCCCACTTGAAAGCATTCAGACAATGACAGCCTATATCGTGGAGCTGAGTCTCGGTGATGTGCCCACAGGCGATCTGACTTACCAAACGTTGTTTGCTGTGGTGTCCATTTTGTTTTTGATTACGTTTTTCCTGAACTTTATCGGGCAACGAATAATGCTTCGGATGCGCGAGGTTTATCAGTGATCAGTTCATTACCCAATCCTCGCTTACGCAGACGCAAGCATGTGTCCGCAGCGTTTAGAGGTTTATGTGCCGCGACGACCTTTGTGGCTATTACCGTTCTTTTTGCCTTAATCTATGAACTAGCATTGGCCGGCGTGCCCTGGTTGGATATGCAATTTATAGCCAGCTTTCCGAGTCGAATCCCTGAGTTAGCAGGCATCAAAAGTGCTTTGTTTGGAACCCTTTGGCTTATCGGGCTGACGACCTTGTTTGCAGTGCCAACGGGGGTGTTGGCTGCGATCTATTTTGAAGAATACGCGCCTCAGAATCGCTTCACGCGAATCATTGAGTTAAATATTGCGAATCTTGCAGGTGTTCCATCGATTGTTTATGGCGTCTTGGGTTTGGTGCTTTTTGTTCGGTTTTTTTCGTTGGAGCGGAGTGTTTTGGCTGGCGCCTTGACCATGAGTTTACTCATGCTGCCAGTAGTTATTATCGCTGCCCGCGAAGCTATTCGAGCGGTGCCAACATCGCTACGTGAAGCCGCTTACGGTTTGGGTGCCACCCGCTGGCAGGTTGTTCGTGCACATGTTTTACCGATGGCGATGCCAGGTATTTTAACTGGCATCATATTGTCGCTATCAAGAGCCATAGGCGAGACTGCACCGCTCATTGTCATGGGCGCGCTAACCTATGTTGCTTTTATTCCGGAAAGTCCTATGGATCAGTTTACGACTTTACCTGTCCAAATATTCAATTGGACCTCTAGGCCTCAGGAAGCGTTTCACGGCCTGGCAGCAGCCGGCATTATTGTATTGTTAGGCGTATTGCTAGTGTTGAATTCGATTGCATTGGCGATACGTCATTGGGGCTCGAAATGACTACGCCGCTCCTGGAAGCAAAAGATCTTACAATTGCTTATGGCAATGAGGTGGCGATTAGCCGACTCACTTTACCGATCCCGGAGAAGAAGATCACGGCGATCATTGGGCCGTCGGGGTGTGGCAAAAGTACGCTTTTACGTTCGATGAATCGAATGAATGATTTTATAGAGGGCGTCACATTACAGGGTCAAATTAATTATCGCGGTGAAAATATTTATGCCCCACAAATTGATCCTGTCGAAGTGAGATTACGAATTGGCATGGTATTTCAAAAAGCCAACCCGTTTCCGAAATCGATCTTTAGCAATGTCGCTTGGGGACCCAATATAAGTGGGCTATCTGGTGACATTGGGCTGCGCGTAGAAACCGCATTAAAGCAAGCGGCATTGTGGGATGAGGTCCAGGATCGACTTGAGGAACAGGCACTCAATTTATCGGGTGGTCAGCAACAGAGACTGTGCATTGCCAGAACTCTGGCCATGGAGCCAGAAATTGTGTTGATGGACGAACCTTGCTCTGCACTGGACCCAGTGTCGACTTCGCGAATTGAAGACCTGCTTTACGAAATGAAAAAAAAGTACACCATCGTCATTGTGACTCACAATATGCAGCAGGCCGCGCGAGTGTCAGATTACACCGCTTTTATTGAACACGGCGAACTTATTGAATACGGTGAAACCGAACAAGTATTTACCAATCCGCAAAAAAAACGTACTGAAGATTATGTAACCGGCCGTTTCGGTTAGCAAGCTTTGGAGCTGGAGACCTATCATGTCAATGCACTTGGAGCGTGACCTTGCTGCGGTGAGAAAAAAGCTGTCGATACTAGGCGGACTCGTGCAAGAGGGTACGGGCAAAGCCGTCGAGTTTCTCGCCGATTCAAATCACAGTCTGGTTGCAGAAATCACGGCCATTGAGCAACGAGTAAATGAGATGGAGGTTGACATCGAAGACGGCTGCCTCAAGATCCTCGCTTTGCATCAACCGGTGGCGGCCGATCTACGTTTCATCATTGCCGTACTTAAAGTAAACAACGATCTGGAGCGTATGGGTGACCAAACGATGAACATCGTCAGTCGCGTCCAATCATTGCGGAACGAACCACCGTTGAACGCAGTGCCAGATTTTACCGTCATGAGTCGCGTGGTCTTAACAATGGTGCGATTGAGTCTCGACGCGCTCATTCAGCGAGATGCTGAACTTGCGCGTAAAGTTGTGCAAATGGACAAGGAAGTAGACGACGTTCACGCTGCAAACTACCAGTTTTTACGCGAGCAGGTAGCGCTTAGTCCCGAGGCTATCGGGTCCGGTATGTCGTACGGCACCATTTCGGCTAACCTGGAACGAATCGGAGATCTGACGACCAATATCGCAGAAGACGTCATCTTTATGATTGAAGGCCAAGTTATTCGCCATCAGCAAAACCATTAGCAGGTTCGGTCATTCGACGATCGTGGCGAAGTCATTGAATTCCGCGCGATCCGATACAAGTTTATTCACGGCGGCAGTGTCATCTTTATAGCCTATCGCCATACCACAAAATAACATCAATTCTTCCGGCGGTTTGATAAAGCCGTCAACAGTTTCTGGTCGTGCTGCCCAGGCCTCTTGAGCACAGGTTGCTAACCCAGCTTCTTCAGCAAGCAACATAAAGGTTTGCAGATACATACCAAGGTCCGACCATTGTGGTGGGCCCATTTGTCGGTCAACGAAACAGAAAAACCCTGCCGGTGCTCCAAAAAATTGATAGTTCTCCATGAGTCGTGCAATGCGCTTGCCCCTGTCTTCTCTAGAAATACCAAGCAAGGCGTACATATCCTCTCCCACTTTAAAGCGCGAAGAACGATAGGGTTCGGTGAGTCCAGCGGGGTAGATATCGTAAGCGGGCGATTCTGGTGCCGTGCTGGTTTTGCTATAGCTTTTGAAGCGCGCCATCGCGTCACCATTTAGCAAATAGATCCGCCATGGTTGAACATTGCCGCCTGAGGGTGCTCTTGCTGCTTGAGTGATGAGATCCTGAAGTTGTTCTGTTGAAACGGCTTTTTCTGTAAACGCTCGAATACTTGAACGTTGTTTAACAGCATCACTGACTTGCATTAATTAGCTCCCCTCTTGTTGATCTGGATGACGATAGTACCAACGACCGTTGCTGGCTGAAAACAAACTGCGTTCTTCCATACGATGCGCCTTACCACCAACCTTGTATCGGGCGACAAAATGGACCCAACCGTATTTGGACGGTTCATATTCACCGTGGTCCAATACTTTTAGACCAATCCACTGAGTGGGCTCAATATTAAGGTCGGCAGGACAGTCGTCTGGATGCCAGGTAGTTTTGAGGTATTCTAGATCACCGGTTGCGAAAGCACTATATCGAGATCTCATCAGTGCTACCGGTGTTGGTGCTTCTGCTTGACCCTTTAGATAGGGTTCGCAACAAACCACGAAGTCTAGCGCTGTGTCGCAGTAGCAGGCCTCAGTCTTCATCGGTCGTCATTGCGTGTTTAACTTGGTTTGCGACGTCATCAACGATGCCGTTGGGAATGGGCAACGCAAGGTCGTATTGGGCAACATTGCCACTGATCGGCCAGAACCGTTCGAGAGGTTTGTAAGTCCAACCCGTGCCGCTGGCAAAGTGAGGTTTTGTGTAAGCTTTGAATTCTTTCAATGTCCATCGTCCGCTGCCGTCGGTGCCCAGGAAAACGCTCTCTTGCGCAGACCAGGAAAAATAGTCACTGAAATCTGTTCGAGAGGCAGCCTGATGGAACCCGTCTAACAATCTATTGGGTTCGTCTTCAGGCGATGCGGTGGCGGGTGAACTCAAGCATAGCAGAGCGTAGATCAGACCTGATGTTAGAAAGTAACGCATTCGACTCCTAAAAACATGCAAATGTAAGGTTAGGTAACTTTGCCTGTAAGTCGATACCGGGGGGCTTGGTAGCGACCTGAAGACATGATTTCTACGAGGTTGGATACCGTCGTGTCGAGGTCCTCATAACGAGTATAAAGAGGGGCAAATCCAAAGCGTATCAAGTTTGGCGCGCGAAAGTCACAAATCAATCCGCTGTCAATCAAAGCCTGGGATATGGGGAGCGCGTCAGGATGTGCAAGTGATACCTGGCTGCCTCTTGCGTCCGGCTTAATCACCTTTAATGACTGCAACTCAGGTGCCTGTTCGACTAAATCGATAAAAAACTGTGTGAGTCGCTGAGATTTCTCAAAGACCTGTGCTATTGGGACCTCCGTCCATAGCTCTAGTGCGGCATCTAGTGCGGATAAGCCAAGAATACCTGGTGTGCCGGCAAGGAAATGATCCATGCCGGCTGCTGGTTCATAGCGCGCGCTAAAATCGAAAGGCGACTTGTGTCCCATCCAGCCAGTGAGTGGCTGTTGTAATTTTGGTTGCAAAGCGGGATCGACAAATACAAAGGCAGGGGCCCCGGGGCCGCCATTCAAAAATTTGTAGCCACAACCTACCGCGAAGTCGACCTGATTTGATTCGAGGTCAATTGGCAGCACGCCCGCGCTATGAGACAGATCCCAAAGCACTCGTGCGCCTGCATTATGTGCGAGTTCGGTGATGGCTCGGACATCATAGGCTTCGCCGGTGCGAAAATTGACTTGGCTCATCAGCAACACATTTACGGTGTTATCGAGGCTCTGTTCGAGTTGCGACATTTCGGCTAGACGTAGTTCACAGCGCTCTGGACCTAACAAACCGGCAAGGCCTTCACTCATATATAAATCCGTTGGGAACATATCGCGCACGGACAAAATCACGGTTCGCTCAGGAGACAGCATCAATGACGCGGCCAGAAGCTTGAAAATATTGACCGAAACGCTATCGGCACAAATCACATTGGTCGGTGCTGCACCAATGATGGGCGCTATTTTGGCTGCCGCTGTTTGCGGTAAATCAATCCACCCTTCGTTCCAACTTCGAATGAGTCTCTGGCCCCACTGTTGGTCGATGGTGACCAGAAGACGGTCGCGAACGCGCGTTAAGAGCGGTCCGAGCGAGTTGCCGTCGAGATACACTTCGTTGTCATGTAGAACAAACTGATCTCGAAATTTTGCAAGTGGGTCATTCGAGTCCAGCAGGCGAGCCTGTGTTGTTGATTGATTCATATTATTTGAACCAGAGCCTAGCTTGGTCGGCGATGATATCTGGCACCTCTTGGCGCGGGTCGATCAAATCATAGTGGCCGCGACCTTCCAGAACATGAAGACTGGCCGTTGGCTGTTTCTTGGTAAGCATGTCAGTAGATGGTTTAGCGAGTAGATTATTCGGTCGATTAGCAAATTGTTCTGATTGTTGAACGTTGACAACCTGATCGTGACTGCCGTGAATCAGCAAAATGGGCGCGTTGGACGTCATCAATAGCGGCGAGGCAGTCTGATAGCGATTGGGGTGTAACTCTGGCGTTCCACCCATTAACTGCAGTGTGGCCTTCTCACATTCGCTGGTTCCTTTTGCGTAAAGCACAAGATCCGATATAGCGGCAAGGCCAACAACACCTTTGAGTTGTGTGCCCGAAACGGCAGCTAACCAAAGTGCAAGGTGTCCGCCGGCACTATGACCAACAGCTATAATGGCGGAGTGTTTCAATTTCACAGCGGCATTCAGTGCTGCTCGTAGATCATCAAATGTGCCGGGCCAGCCAGCCCCAGGATCTCCTGTCCTGCGGTATTCAATAGACATAACGGCTAGCCCACGCTCGACCAATGCTGCTGCCAGGGGTCGGACATGGCTTTTGTCATAGTCATTAAGCCAACAACCGCCATGGATCAACAATACCAACAGCGTCGTCGCTGTAGATGCTGTTGGTGTTGCTTCGGCAGTCCAATATTCAGCCGTTTGCATCGGCTCATCACCATAGGAAAATGATTTTGTAGGCTTCTTGTAGGGCAGGTTAGCCACTTCAGTGAATGAAACATCAGCCATGGTGGAAAGACTCAATGAAACCTCGCAAGCGGTGCTGCTAATGATAGTTTGGTTGATAGTACGGATGTTAGGACGGTGCGCAAGGGAATAGTTAACGATCGAATGGAACTCATAGTGTACTCGGTGCATGATAAGCAATGGAAACGGAATCAGAGAAACTCATGTGGTTAAAGACGCGCTGTGAACTGGCGTTTACGATTAAAACCCCAACACCCTTTGTGTTTATGCTTCGACCACGAAGCGATAAATACCAGTGGGTAATGAAAGAAACCTATGACGTCCAACCTCGCATTCAAGTAACGGAGGCCATGGATTCGTTCGGCAACCTCTGTCAGCGTCTTATTGCTCCTGTCGGGGACTTTACGATTAAAACCTCTAGCCTGGTCATGACATCTGGCGATATGGAGGTGGATCATTCTGCGGAGTTTACGCTGATACCGGATTTACCAGATGAAGTTTTAACCTACCTGCACCCCAGTCGATACTGTGAAGCCGATCGGCATAATAATCTGGCAGTGGAAATTGTTGGTACGGCGATGCCGGGGTATCCGCAGGTAGAGGCAATCGTTAATTGGGTGCGTGATTACGTTGAGTACATTCCTGGTTCCAGTGGTTTTCCAGTTTCTGCGGTCGAAGTCATTGACCGACGCTATGGCGTCTGCCGCGACCTCGCCCATGTTGGCATCAGTCTTTGTCGTAGCCTATGTATTCCAGCTCGTCTGGTCGTCGGCTACCTACACGGACTTAAACCGATGGACATTCATGCCTGGTTTGAAGCCTATATTGGTGACCGCTGGTATACCTTTGACCCGACCCAGAAAAATCTAAAGGGTGCGCGCATCGCTATTGCTTCAGGTCGAGACGCAGCGGATGTCGCGATTTGTAACCAGTATGGGCCGCTTGTTGATCCTTCCTATTTGTTTGTGCAGGTTAAGAAAGAATCAAAACGTGTGGCGAGCATGGATTAGTTGGTGTACATAGTTCAGCTTTTGAACGGCACTGGCAGATAAAACAAAGGGATAAAGATCCGGCTGGCCGCCACTTCTATTGATGTTATTGACCGCAAGTGTCAAAGGTAACCACCGATCTAGCATCAGGGTGAAGCTCTCGGCATGATAACCGTCGACAGAATCAGCCTGGTCAAAAAATTCCTTCGCCGTTTCAAGTGTGTCAGCAATCAATAAGTAGTGGCCCCAGGTTTCGGCAAAGTCTTCCCATGGGTGGCAACTGGCATATGCGGATATGTACGAGTCAGACCAGCTTACTGGTGCGCCAACTGCATAGTGTTGCGTTACGGCTTTTTGATAGTCCTGACGTTCGTCGCCGAATAGACTTCGAAATGCGCTCAGAGGCGCTTTTTCGCACACCATTTGCTGCCAGTAGTAGTGACCAATCTCGTGTCTAAAATGGCCCAATACCGTTCGATAGTCTTCATTCATATCTTTACGTCGTCGCTCTCGCTCCACGTCATCCGCTTCCGCAATATTTAGAGTGATAACACCGTCTACATGTCCGGTCATCACATAGTCATTTTCTTTAATTCGCTCGAAAGTATCTTTCAAAAACTCGAAAGCCACACCGTTGTAGTCATCTTCCGACTTAGGAATGACGGGTAACCCGAGACGAATCAGAGAATAAAGTAGACGTCGTTTTCCGGCTTCTAGTATGCGCCAGTAGTGTAAGTTCTCCGGGACTGACAAGTTGGGTATGGTTCGGTTTAGCCTGCAGGCAAGGCAGTACGAATGTTCGCTCGTTAACTCTAGTACCCAGTTGCAAGCCTGATGGTGCTCACTGTTTTTACAGTATTTATAGAGCGAATTATTGCCGTAACTCCTGAGGGCGCCTTCCTTGATCTCAAAAGCCGACATGGTCATGGTGTCATAGACGAATCCGAGAGGGCTCGCGCAACGAAGGCAATGGTCGTTCTCAAAAAATATGGCTTGGCCGCATTTTTGGCAGGTAAATGATCTCATACGATGACGATTGATGCTTAATTCGACAATGGTAGGGGTCCTTGGCAGGCATGGCAACAAGCACCCACGGAGTTGGCTTCGAACTTACGAAAGGAACTAAATTTTATTTATCAAAATACTTCTATAAGTTATTGTTTTTTAAAAGGTCCTAGATTAGAATCTTTCCATGCCTGATCAAGCTTTCAGCAAGATCTCTACACTGGCGGGACCGGAAATACCCGCAAGGCACCAGACCCTCAATCACTTTCTTCAAACCACCCTCCGCCACAAGCTAGATCGCAACGAAATAGTGGCTGCTGTTGAAGTAGATCCCCGAATTCTATTGCACTTTCTTGCAACTTCATCGATCACGGGGGGGTTCAGCCAACTGGATCTGTGGCATCAGGATCTGTCTGATCAATATTTTTCAACTCAGGCGCTAACGCTAGCGAACAACGCGGAGTTGCGTGAGCCAGGTCGTTTTTGGCAGCGCGCTTATCTCGCGGCTAGTTTGGCGCGAGAGCTGTCGATCGCTGCAAAATATAGTGATGTCGAAGTATATCGCTGCCGTGTGCTGGCGCTTTTATTGGGTATCGGTCATGAACGCCTGACAAGAGAGGATGCTTTCTTGCTGCCTCGTACGGAGCAATTGAAACGTGAGAAAGCAAAATTTGGTCAAGCCGGTCATGAAGTTGGCTTTGGGATACTCAAAGACCTGGGTTTTCCTGCCTCTGATTGCGATGTCTTACGTTACCAGTACGAAGACCTGGATATTCTGAAGGAAGCCGGTGATGACCTGGTATTGGTCGCCATGGCAGGTCGCCTTGCAGATGCGATGCTTACAGATTTTGAGCTCGCCAATCAGTATTTCCAGCTCATTGAGGACCGACTAGGTTTTGACTCAGCGGTGCTGCGTGAAATTCTTGAGCGTGCCTACGGTTCGTTCAGGGTACAAAACGACACACTGATTTCGAACGATGATTTTGCGATTCAGCTGGCGAGGGCAAATTTGGCCAGCCAGATTCGTTCGTGTGATGCGCCTAGAGAACTCGAAACCATCGCCCGTGAAGTGTTTGGCATTCATCGACTGACGTTCGCCAGACAGTTCGATAAAGCATTGGTAGTCGAGTTAGGAAGTGACATCTTCACGGTTGATATCGAAGCGGGCTCCAGCTTGCTCAGCCAGTCTTTTCAGACTCAAACAGTTTTCTCTGCCGAGGAGAAGGCGCTGGTAGCAATTGTCGACAAGCAAATTTTGTCTCGACTTGCTACCGGCGCACTTTGGATTCTCCCGCTCGGTTCTGCTGGTGTCGCCATTTGTGGTATCAAGCCCATTTCCGCTAATGAATATATAGCCGATCAAAGCGCCGTCATCATCGGCCAGGACGAATTCTTAATGGGCGTATTCACAGATGCCTGTAGCGCTATTTTAGTGTCTGAGGCGGCATCAAAGAGTGTCCTGATCGACGTTGATCAAGTTCAGCGCCAGGTTCGGGAACTTACCCATGAGGTGAATAACCCTCTCGCGATCGTACAGAATTACCTGAAGATGCTATCTCTAAAACTTGGAGACGAGTCTCCGGTGCAGACCGATATTCGAACCATATCCAGTGAAATGCTAAGAATTGGCGGCATCATTCAGAAGTACGCCGATATCGGTATTGATGTGAGTAATGAATTGCTCCCGGTTGATGTGAATGGTCTGCTTCAGGGACTTACAGGCGTGTTTCGTGGATCACAGCCGAATGTCTCGTTTAGTTTTGAGTTAGATGTGGCCATGCCACCCATTTTATCAAGTGTCGACCATCTCAAGCAGGTAGTGGTGAATCTCCTAAAAAATGCGGCAGAAGTGCTCGAAGAACAAGTCGATGCGCAAATTTGTATTTCAACGAGCAGCCAGATGAATCTGGGCGGTCAGCACTATGTGGAAATTCTCATCCAGGATAACGGTCCTGGAATACCCACGGAGATTTATCAAAACCTATTTTCAGCTAACAACTCTGGTAAGGGTTTGGGCCATTCTGGCATAGGATTGTCCGTTGCGAACCGCCTAATAAGTGATCTCGGTGGATTGATGAGCTGCAAAACATCTAGTGCCGGTACTGTATTTCAAGTTTTATTACCTATCGAACAAAAACATTCCGTTAAGCGGATGGGAGAACCATGAGCGCAGTGATGACAGAGCAGGGCCTTGAGCGCAATATATTGATCGTCGATGATGAACCGTTACAACGGGAAAGTCTGAGACAAATGCTAGAACTATCAGGATATCAAGTGGAAGCTGCTGACAGCGGTGAAGCCGCGATTGGTATGCTGCAGAATTATACCTTTGATCTACTTCTGTTGGATCTGAACATGCCTGGCATGAGTGGTTTCGGCGTAATTGATTATGTGGTCGAGCATCAGATACCCAGTAAAATTTTAGTTGTCAGTGGCGACGCTAATTTTGAAACAGCTCGTGAAGCGCTGGGCAAAGGCGCTTACGATTTTGTGAAAAAGCCCTATGCGCCGGATGAACTCCTGACCACGATCGGTAATGCAGCCTCGAAAAAAGAATTAGAAGATGCCAATAGTTCAATGCGCCAGAAACTCTCGGAATCTGAATATCTGCATCGTTTTATTGTGGAACATTCCCCCGACATCGTTTTTATGTTGGACACAGACGGTAAATTCACCTTCTTAAACGACACTGTTTATCAAACGCTAGGGTTTAATAAGTCTGAACTGATTGGTCATCACTATAGCAAAATCGTGTCTAATCAGAGCAAGGATCAGGCGAAATACGTATTCACCGAACGTCGTTCGGATGAACGTAAATCAAGTCATGTTGAGCTCAAACTGAAATGCCGGGGCGAATCGGAATATCGCTATTTTGATATGACGTCGATGGCAATCATGCTTCAAGAATCTAACCATGGAGATGGTGGTTTTCAAGGCACCTATGGTGTTGCTCGTGATGTGACAGAAAAGAAAAATGCTCAGGAACTCATTAACTTTCAGGCTTATCACGATCTGCTAACCAAACTCCCCAATCGTTCCTTGATGGAAGACCGGTTAGGCATTGCCATTACTCAGGCGCGTCGAAACAAGCAAAGTCTTGCGGTGATGTTCCTTGATCTCGATAGATTTAAATGGGTTAACGACACGATGGGTCATGCAATGGGCGACCGCTTGTTACAAGCTGTTGGTCAACGAATGGAAAATACGCTGCGTAAAGGCGATACCTTGGCGAGATTCGGCGGTGATGAATTTGCGCTAATCTTGCCGCAGATTACCCGAGCGGAAGACGCAGGCACTATTGCAGAAAAAATACTGAATGAATTCAAAGATCCATTCAAGCTTGACGAACATGAATTATATGTCAGCGGTAGCATTGGCATCGCGGTTTACCCTGAAGCAGGGGACAACATGGAGTCATTGATTAAAAGTGCTGACCTGGCGATGTACTGCGTCAAAGATCGTGGTAAGAACGGCTACGAGTTTTATAATGAATCGATGAATGAAATATCGACGTCCCGCTTGACGATTGAGCGAGACCTGCGCAAAGCACTGGTGAATGATGAGCTAAGAGTTTGCTATCAGCCCCAGGTGAACGCCACCACGGAAAAAATTGTGGGCTTTGAGGCACTGGTGCGATGGCAGCATGCAGAGAATGGTTTGGTTTTCCCCGATGAGTTTATTCCTGTCGCAGAGGAAACCGGATTGATTATAGAGGTTGGCAATTTTGTTCTCGAAACAGCGTGCCGAGATCTGGCCACTTGGCGTTCTGAAGGTGTGGAACAGATTCGAGTTTCGATTAATTTCTCCGCACCTCAGGTTGAGCAAGATGACTTTATTGAACGGATTGTCGATACCTTGCAGCGCCACGGTTTGCCCGGTGACTGTCTTGAAGTCGAGATCACTGAGAGTATTATTATGAATGATATGTCTCAGGTGATTCAGAAGCTTCGCAAGTTGACTGAGCTCGGCATCAAAATTGCCATCGATGACTTCGGTACGGGTTACTCGTCCTTAAGTTATCTTCAGCAGTTCCCGATCAATACGCTAAAAATTGATAAGTCGTTTGTCGGTTCCATCCATGTGAATCAAGGTGCTACCAGTATTGTAGACGCGATTGTTGCGATGGCGCACGGACTGAAACTCAACTTAATAGCAGAAGGCGTCGAAACTGATCCGCAACTCGAGTATCTAAAGAGTCTCGGGTGTGCGGAGATTCAAGGCTGGCTTTTTGGTAAAGCGGAGTCGGCGGAAATGACCTCTGAAATGCTTGATCGAATCCGCCAGGGGGGCTGTATCCGCAGTGTCGTTTTGGCTTGACGGGTGAATCCCGACAAGTCGATTGCGCCATTGGCGACTGTTGAGTGTTTTGTAACGCATAGTCTTTAGAAAACCGCCGCGAGAAATGTGTCAGTTAATGTGATGATGATGGCCAAAATAAAGGTTGTGCCCATATCTCTGATTTCGAAGTCATCTAACATTTTGTCTGTTAGCCACAGAAGAAAAGTGTTGATGACCAACTTGAATAAGCCGATGGTTAAAATCATCAGCGGCAGCGTCAGCAGCATTAAGAATGTGCCCAGGAAAAAATTCACTAGTGAATAAACCACCGCTACCGAAACTGCAGTACCGAAGCCTTCAATACGCACGCCGCGCATGGACTCCGCAATGAAGAAAACCACAGCAGCTAAAATCAGAATGTGCAGAATGATGTCGAACATATGGGTCCTGTTAGTAGGATTCAATTAACTAATATCTATTCAGTATCCATGCCAACATTTAAGTTGTTGATATGTATAAGAAATATAATTGTATGAGACGGGTGCCTAGTGAGCCTGACGAAGTCGTTAGCGAAATTCACCACTTAGATGAGCCACTCCGGGCAGTCGCTATGGCACACTACCGAGCCTCATTGACCAGACCGAACGGGAACAAACATGCTAGATCTGTATTACTGGCCAACCCCAAATGGCAAAAAAGTGACCATCCAGTTGGAGGAATGTGGCCTCGACTACAACGTCATTGCCTGCAATATTGGTAAGGGTGATCAATTCTCAAAAGAATTTCTCGAGATTTGTCCGAATAATCGGATGCCGGCTCTGGTCGACCATGATCCTGTAGGCGGTGGTGTGCCTATACCGGTTTTCGAGTCTGGTGCCATTATGCTTTACATTGCCGAGAAGACGGGCCGGTTTATGCCGACCGATATTCGTGGTAGGTACCAGGTGATGCAGTGGGTGATCTGGCAAATGGCCAATCAGGGACCCAAGTCTGGTGAGAGTGGTCATTTCCGTCGACTTAACGATTCGGCCGGTGATCAAAGTTATGCGGTCCGCCGCTTCACTGACGAGGTGAATCGCTTCTACGGGGTGCTAAACAATCAACTGTATCAAAACCGTTATATTTGCGGCGACGATTTTACGATTGCCGATATGATTTGCTATCCATGGACGGTTAACTGGGAGGGTCAGGGGCAGGATATTAATGAGTTCAAGTATTTCAAACGCTGGTTTGAAGAGATGAGTGAACGACCTGCAGTTCAGAGAGGGATGGCCGTTGGAAGTGATATGAATAATGACCAAAGTTCATACTCCGAAGAACAAATCAAAGCCCTGCGTAGCCTCTTATATAATCAGCGAGCACGACCAGCACCAGAGACCGGCGGGATAGAATCCTGAGTATGATGGCGACACAAATCGTCGTGCCCTGCTATAACGAGGCGCATCGATTTCAAGCTGATGAGGCTCTGACGCTCTTAGTACGCAAAGATGTCGGTCTTATCCTGGTCAATGATGGCTCTAGTGATACGACAGGTGATCTACTTGAACAGTTTGCTGCGTCCCATGAAGCACGGGTCGTCGTGTTGCATCTTGACCAGAATCGCGGCAAGGCAGAGGCTGTTCGTGCTGGGATGCAACTGGCACATGAGCGTGGTGCGGAAATAACAGGGTACATGGACGGTGATTTTGCGACGCCCGCGGACGAGATGCTACGTCTGATAGACGCACTTTTGAAATCTGAAACAACTTCGGTCGTACTCGGGTCCCGGTGGCAGCATTTGGGTGCCGACATTCAACGTCAACCGCTGCGGCACTATGGCGGTCGTGTGTTCGCGACACTTGCCAGCCAAGTACTCAAACTCAAGGTCTACGATACTCAGTGCGGGGCTAAGTTGTTTCGGGTTGGAGAGCCGTTGATTGCTGCCTTGCAAGTACCATTTATATCGCCCTGGGCATTTGATGTGGAACTGATCGGACGTTTGCGCCAGCAACTTCTGGAATCCGCGTTTTTAGAAGTTCCGCTGAACCGCTGGATCGATGTCGCAGGTTCGAAGATCAGCTTGATGGATATGATTCAGGCGACGCTATCTTTGTTTGTTATTCGTCGGGCATTAAAAGCCTGGCCCAAAACATCAAAATGAGCATCTCTGTACTGTGCGTCGGTAAAGCGCATAGGTGGAACTCGCTGACAGAAATTGTTAACAAAACTGACGAATCGAAACTAAATTTCGTTGCCTTTGGGTCCTAATTACTCGAATTTTCTCGGTTTCCACCAGGGAAAAAATTCCGGCATATCTTCGCTCACTTTACCTGGGAACTCCGCGGGTCGTTTCTCTAGAAAAGACTGAACGCCTTCTGCCGCATCGCTCGAACGACCGGTGAAGTAAATGCCTCTAGAATCAATCTTGTGCGCCTCCATGGGGTGGTCAGCGCCGAGCATTTTCCACATCATTTGCCGGATCATGGCGACTGAAACAGATGAAGTTTGGTTGATAAACTCAGCAGCGAGTGCACGTGCTGCTGGTAGCAGGTCATCTTTTTCGTGAATACTGCGGACGAATCTTTTTTCTAATGCTTCTGCTGAATCAAAAATTCTGCCTGAAAATGCCCATTCGAGCGCCTGGTTGATACCGACAATACGTGGCAAAAACCAGCTGGAGCAGGCTTCTGGGACAATGCCTCGTTTCGAAAAGACAAACCCGTATCGAGCATCAACGCTGGCGAGCCGAACATCCATTGCACATTGCATTGTGGCGCCGATGCCAACCGCCGGTCCGTTGCAAGCACCGATCACGGGTTTTAGGCTCTCAAAGATCCTCAGCGTCAACAGGCCACCGCCGTCGGGTTTTAGCCCGTCACCCGAAGCATCTGCGTTGAAGGTCGCGCCACCGCTAGCCAGGTCTGCGCCCGCACAGAACCCGCGTCCAGCGCCAGTAATGATGATCGCCTTAACGTTGTCATCAGCATCCGCTCGGTCAAAAGCGTTAATCATTTCCGACATCATGACGCCTGTAAACGCATTGAGTTTTTCTGGCCTGTTTAAGGTGATGGTCAAAATATGGTCTTCAACCTCGTAAAGAATTTGTTCGTAATCACTCATATCAAGTCCGCTGAAAAGTTAATGGTTTAAGCCGAGGCTTGTACTTTTGCCCAGTGTCGCATGTCCTCGAACAGATGGCGTTGGGCATGACTGCCGCCAATTTTATAGATGTTGGGCAAAAGGGCGGATAGTTGCACCGCTGCTTGCTCAAATTTGCCGGCACCAAGGTCACAGATAGCCTGTGCAAGAGGTTCTCCCACTTCTGCAACAATGCCTGCTTGGGTTGAATGTTGTTGTTTCCAGCGATCAAGTTGCAGGAGTGCTTGCTGAATACGTTTTTGGTCGCCAAGTCGGGCGGGTGCCATCAGGTAGTGCAGGGTGCAGAAAATCAGTTCGTCATCTGCGCTGCGAGCAGAATAATCCTGAAGTGCCTGCCAACGATCACCGACCTGGCCGCCCAGCATTTCGATTCGCCAGAGTAGAGAAGCAGCGTTACAGACATCTAGATAAAAATCGTCGGCGAGAGGCGCGACCAGTTGTTTGTCGTAAATGCTTAAGGCCGCGTCCAGATTATCTTGTCCCAGTTGAAAGAGCGCCTGGTGCCAGTGGACGTGGAAGATAAAATTATTGCTATCCTGCCACGTGGGCAATAAGTTTGCGGTCCATTCGACGCCATCAACGAATCTTGATTGCATCTGCATCACGTGGGCCACCGCATGAGCCGCCCATTGATCGTTGGGGTTAAGTTCCACAGCCTGTCGACCAAGCTTTTCCGCCTCCAGGTACTCTCCTGATTCCTCCAGACCAAAACTGTGCATGCCCATCACGAAACCGTGGCAGGGGTGTTCAGGATGATAGTGGTTGGCAACTCTAGCGATCGAGCGACGCATTTCGTTAGCGTTACCCGAGTAAAAGTGAAGGTGGTGAGCAACCTTAAGGGCAAGAATATCGAGCGGAAAATCGCTTAACAATTGTTCTAAAAGCGCTGTTGTCTTGATTGTGTCGCCGTTAAACCAGGCATTAAGTGCTTCGCTGTGAAGCTTTTCACGCCTGTTCATCGGTAACTTTTGCGCAGCGGTTAAGCTGGCCTTCGCGAAGCCACTAAATTTCGGGTCACTCGATAGCTTAAGTAAATAGCTTCTCATCAAATGCGCCATAGGCATTTCTGAATCTTGTGTGATGAGGTTATCCAATGCCTGCATGACTGAATTCTTTGAGCGGAGGTAAAGAAATAGGACGTGATCGAAGTCAGCGATGCTTTCCTTGTGGCCGCTGGTATACAGAATTGCTGAACTACCCATTTTATTATTCGTCCCGTTTCCTGTGGCCTAGCGTTGAACCATTGTTGGCGAGAAACCTCTGCTCTGCTCAATATTGCTTCAGCTGTTGAAAGAAATTGCCGAACTGTAGTTTGCGCTCCCTGTGACTCCTAGTGTTCATTGGCCATTAGGGCAGCGCCTCTTTGAGCGCCGTCAGCTCTTGATGATCAGTCAATTCTGCGCTGATCTCAAGCGCTAGCAGGTTCTATTGAAAAGTGCGGGAGGATAGAGACAAAGCGATCACTTGCGCACCGGTGGATCTAAAGTGACGTCGCCGATGCTTAAGACAACCTGCTTCGGGCTCTTTTAGTAAAACGCCGAGCCAGTCTGTTTTGATTAGTGTTGTTGTTGGCGTGTCAGTGTTTCTTTTTCTGGCGCACTTTGTCCGGATTCGTTGAGGGTCTATCAACCACTAGAGCAGAGCAAGATTGGCCTTAATCGTTGACGTGAGCGAGAACCTCTTCATCGGTCATTTCCATATATCGCTTTAAGTAGTGTACGCCGAGGTAAATTAAGGGCGTGTCCAGAGCAGCGACAGTTAGCTTGAATAAATAGTTGCTCCACATATAGGTCAACATTGTTGCAATCGTCATTGAGCCCGCCAGGAACGCAGCACCGAATGTGACGGAAATGACCACTACGGAATCAACCATCTGGCTGATCATGGTGCTGCCATTATTTCTAATCCATAGGTGCTTGCCATTGGTGAGACGTTTAAAAAAGTGGAACAGTCTAACGTCACAGTATTGCGCCGCGATGTAAGCAATCATTGAGGCAAAAACAGCACCGGAGGTGGTGGCATACAACAACCCATAGAGCTCAACGTTTTCGCTCACGACGTTGCCGCTGGGTAAAATAACATCACTGCTCAGGTTCAAGGTTTGCCAGGGCGGTTGGATGGCTAGATCTACAGCAGGCATGTAGTTGCCCAGTGTCATAGTGCCGAGTATGAAGAAATTCAAAAACAGTCCGACGCTAACAAGAAAATTCGCCCGGCGCTGACCGTAGAGTTCACATATTAGGTCAGTCACGATAAACGTAATGGGGTAGGGTAGAACACCCACAGCGAGTGTGAAGAAGCCGAGATCAATAAATCGGGTAATGCCAATAATATTGAGCATCGTCATCGCACAGAGGAAGATTGCCGCCAGAACTAAAAATACCCGCTCTCTTCGCTCTCGAATTGCTTCTGTAATCAAAGTGGACACTCGCTATCGTTAAAGTGGTACCAATGGGTACTTGATCAGTGGTTAGTGTTCTACCTGTCCGAGGTTGGCATGGATCACCGCACCATTGATCACGGGGTTAGCAGCAGCAAAGTAGACGCTATCCGCAATTTCCTTGGGTGCGACCAGGCGACTAAAAGTACTGGCGGCTGCAATACTTTGCAACACCTCGTTGTCATCACCGACGTGGGTGCGCAGCATCTCTGTGTCCGTAAACCCGGGACAGATACAAGCTGTATGAATCCCTGTGCCAGCAAGATCCTGACAAGTAGAGCGCATCATACCGACGATGGCGTGTTTGGTGATGACGTAGCTGTAGGTGTTGGCAACCGCTTTTTCGGAGAGTGTTGAGCCTATATAGATGATGCTTGAACCTGCCTGCATATGTGGCAGGACCGCCTGGTTAAGGATATGTGGCGCGATTACATTGATGGCTAAAAGGTCGCGTAAACCATCGCTATCAGCATTGAGCGCGCTGTCATTTATCATTTTGGCGGCATTGTGGACGATGCAAATCTCGCCATCGGATATCAGTAACTCCATTAACTCACGTAGTTGTTGTTCGGAATCAGATAACGATAGGTCGATTGCATGGTTCTCTATCGCATCATCTGGGGCTGGCGAGCGTGATAGGTTGATGACGCGATAACCAGCAGCGAGGAATACTTTAGCGACAGCAAAGCCGATACCTTTGCTGGCGCCAGTGACGATCAGTGTTTTCATGGTGCGCTCCATTCGGCGACGCCAAATTGACCGCTGTTGGACGATACCTTGACGGTCAACGCCATAATCCCTTTCCCTTTTAGGTCTGGGTGATTGAGAACCTTATTGAGAAAATGATGCGAAAATTCTTCAACCGTTGAGTTGGCAATTGGCAGCAGCGTTACGTCCCGATGAAGGAAATAGATTTTTTCGCCGTTAAATCCGGCGACAACATAGTCTCCCTCTTCTTCAATTGTCAGGTGAGGAGAGTGGAGGGGTAGAATGACCTGCTCGTCGATTTCATCGCACAGCTTTTTGAGCAGTTTTTTGAGTATGGCGTAATCGAACAGCAGACCTTCATCATTCAGCTCTGCGGTTGCGTTGCAGTGGAGCTGAAAATTATGGCCATGTAGATCTTCACGATCTGTACTGGAGAATATTGTGAAATGACCAATAGAAAAATTTAGGGCTTCTTTCGATATTTCAATTCGGCTCAGGCGGCGAGATTCTGACAATTTGAATACTTCTGGTTAAAAACCAGCAGTATAACCTATTTGATTCTGTGTCGGGAGGTGAGGCAGACTTCGAACCCTTGGGGTACTCTCTTGCTGTTACTGACTCGCTCTTAATTCGCCCTAAGCTAAAAGAAGGATAATAACCATGGCCCTCTCCACTTTAAGTCGCTCTATCGCAGGCAGCGTTGTTCTCATAACTGGTGCCGCGAGTGGAATGGGGCGCGCGACCGCCCACGTGTTTGCTGATGCGGGTGCTGAACTGGCGCTGATTGATATCAACCCCGAACCGCTCCAGGCTGTTGTCGATGAGGTGCTTGCCGCTGGCGGCAAAGCGAAAGCTTGGACCCTTGATCTTTCAGATCGATCTGCCATCGGCCCTGTTGTCGACTCTGTACACGCCCACTTTGGACGACTGGATATCCTAGTGAATAATGCCGGTGTTTCGATACCCGCACCGATTGACTCGGAGACCTACGACGCTGCTTGGGATATGTCTATTGCCGTCTTGCTGACGGCTCAGGTGACGATGATACGCGCTTCAGTCGATTACCTGCGGCAGGCTGAACATCCAAGAATAGTGAATATCGCGTCAACCGAAGCGTTGGGCGCCACAAAATTCGGTAGCCCTTATACAGCGGCCAAAACTGGCGTTGTTGGGTTGACGAGATCGATGGCAATGGAGCTGGGTGCGGAAGGGATTACTGTAAACTGCGTCTGCCCTGGGCCCATCAATACGGGCATGACAGCGCGGATTCCGGCTGAGCAAAAAGAAATTTTCGCTCGGCGTCGCACCGCGTTAAAACGCTACGCAGAACCAGAGGAAGTCGCGCACGCGACCTTGTCCTTAGCTCTGCCCGCATCACAGTATATTACCGGCGTCACGTTACCCGTGGATGGTGGTTTGACCATCCGAAACGCTTAGCCGGCATCTGGCTGTGGCCTCTTACTTAGGAATAGCGGACGTCTTTTTGGATTCGGCGCGTTTCTTATAGGCAGGGTTTTTCTTGGGTGCGCCACGTCGCTTATAAAAGGATTTGACGTTGTGTTCATCGTGAGTATCTAGGATTTCATCTAGGGTGCGACCGACTTCGGTGCATATGCGAATTTGCGCCAACTTTTGCCAAGTGGCGCGTTCACCTTCTTCGATTAGTCCCGCAATCTCTTCGGATGTTAGGCGTCCCATCAATTTTTGTGGATCAACGAAATGGAAGCTTGGCGCAATATTGACATCGCCGGTGTAATCCTGCGCCATCACTGAGTAGAACATACTCATCGCCTGGCCGACGTTAGGGATGTTTCGCAAATATCTTCGGGAGAATTTTTCTCCTGCCCTGAGCCATTCTCGGGTCGACATCTGCACAAATGATCTAGCGGCATCTGGAACCAGGAATTTGTTGCCACTCATCATTGCCAGTGCCAGCGGGTTAGCCTGGCTAACAATATAGTGATTCACCCCGTACAGCCGTGCGAGCCGTTTTGCTGGGAGATCGTCGGTGACAGCCCCATCGACCCAGCGGCGAGAAGCGATGTAAGGCTGAGGTTCACCATAGACATTTTTAGCCATTAACATTACAGGCGGGAACAGGCCCGGTACGGCGCAAGACGCTGTGACGGCAGACCGAATAAACACGTTTGGTGCGGTGATTGAGTTCATCAATCGAGACTTCTGATGTTCTTCGAGCGGGGCGATGGTGACGCTAATCATGCGCCCTGTTTTCTCATACGCTTCTTGGAAGGTCAAATTAGGAACCACTGTCTCAAGTAAATTCACCAGTGTTGCGGCATCCACTTGGGGTCGTTTCGTACCTTCGTACTCTTCAATCTCCAGGGAGTTCGATAGATCGATGTTAGGCAGTAGTACTTTCAGCTCTGCATCTGTATGCGTGCCAAGTACGGCAGCGAAGATTGATCCGGCACTAGAACCCGAAATAACTTTAGGCAGCAGGCCATTATCAAACAGCGTTCTGACCACGCCGTGATGAAAGTGGCCTAAAGATCCGGCACCACTCAGCATTAATGCTGAACGACCAAAACAAAGATGTGCCCGATCGAAAAAGTCTTCTTTGTCTTCGCGGGTGATTTGTTCTGAAACTGGCAGTGCATGCAGGTAACGGAGGGCGTCAGTGACTTCTTTGATGTAGTCCTCGATGATGTGCTTTGTCCCAATCATCGATTTTTCGTACAACTTGGGACTACCCATGCCGCCCTGGTTACCGTGAATGCCTTCGTTGAGGTTGAACAGCAAGCCCATATCGTCGTTGTTGACTCGCAGTTGCTTTAGTTCATCAAGGCGAAATTGAATGTTTTTGTAGTCATATAAGGTGGACTCGGCTTTGGCTCGCCATTTGGCTTGTCCGGAATGCGTGTCGTGTTCCTCTGCTAGGGATTTCCAACTGCTGTAGTCGTCTGCTCGACCAAGTTCTCGTTCAATTCGGGAAAGGTTGCTCGTCATTGCCATCTGGTTACCCATCGTCTCGTAGCTAGGAAATACACTGTCGTTGTGCAGTGCATGATAAGCCACTTTATTTAGAAATCCCAGCCGAGATGAGGGCGTGGTAATCGGACAGTTCTATCCAGTGTAGCAAGCAGTTTTTCATCTGCCACCAGATCGGTTGTCACAGCAAGCTGTGACGCCGGGCGAACACCTAGCCATAGCCGACTAAAGGCATTTACTGAGGCGGAAAGTGTGGGCAGGCTCTTATCTACACCGGATTCAGCACGAGAGTGTTCACCCATCCGCACGATATATTGGCCGCCGATACCGCGCCAATGGCTGTCTTTGGCTAAGCTTGAGGTTACGGGGTCATGCAAGTCTAGATTGAATGTGATGGTTGGCGCATCCAGGTGA
Source organism: Candidatus Azotimanducaceae bacterium (assembly GCA_051278195.1). Classification (GTDB taxonomy): domain Bacteria; phylum Pseudomonadota; class Gammaproteobacteria; order Pseudomonadales; family Azotimanducaceae; genus JAHRVQ01. The sequence goes on along the minus strand of JBNMQM010000032.1, from coordinate 3,260 downwards.
GTTTTTGCCAGGCAGGCACCGAGGTCCAATATCCGCAGCTGCCAGTAAGCCATGGAGCGACTTTCGGCGGCAAACCGAGCATGTTCCGTCGCTCGGCGTTGCCGGAAGGGCTCCTTCAATAAGTCTTGAAGCTGAATTTCACCAAACTCAAGCGTTTCGACTAGATTGATTTGATCAGCGAAAGATTTAATCAGCGCCAGCAATTCAAACAATTGATCAACTGACTGATAGGCCCTAAAAGTGATCGAGAATGGGCCATGTTCGCCTTTGCTGGTGCCCCAGATGAAATGGCTGAGTGTGCCCCCTGGACCGTCGTAATAACCGAGCCCAAAGCCGTTTTCAGTGAAGTTCATTTCTGATTTAAAGACGCCCTTAGAATCGATGGTGACGCCACCGTGACCTCTTGTTCGATGCTGCATGGCATAGTACATCGCTTCAGAGTCTCTAACCGTCAAACGTTTTGGCGGGCGGAACTTATTATTGATGAGTAGTGTCGCTGGGTCGAACTTGATCCATTGCTCATAGCTGCCGGTACCAAACCCAACCTTGTCATAAAATCCTTGTTCGAACATACCGAGCGCACTGACCTCGTGCCCGGCTGCCACTTGCCGTGCCAGCATACGGGCTGTGAGTTCGCGTGCGAAACCGAGTTTACGCGCAACCCGGCTGGTGGTAACCGCCGTCACGGCGCCCAGTGATAGTGATTCGCTTTGATAGCGTAGTGTGCCATTGGTGCTATGGACTGCGCATTCAGCCTCGTTATCAATCGTCGCGACAAGCGCGTCCTCGGCGCCATCGAAAAACTCAGAGACAAATATCCCTTCTGTTTCTAGATCATCGATCCAGCCGCACTCAAGCCATATTCGCCGCACTGCTTTAACATCGGTTCTAGAGTTGTAACTTCGGTAGGTCATGTTGCGGGGTCACAAGAGACGTCGGTCGAGTTTCTTGTGACTAGATCTGGATTGCAAGTCTCACCCTTTAGCATGTCCCAAAATATCGCCAGACGTTGCGGCGACGTATCGCGGGTTGACTCGAAAGTTACGTGTGCGTCAGGCGTTGCTCTGGGGTCCAGGCCGATTCCCCACAGCGGTTTTATTTCGTTGGGCAGAATCGAATAACGGACATCAACAATAAAGTCATCGCGCTCTGGGTCAAGTGCCAAATAACCCATGCTAAACCAACGGAATCTCTGGAGATCGATGCCTTGCTGTGTATCGAGGTCAAGCCAGGGCAGGTCTCTGGCGACGTCTAATATGGCGACGCTTGGGCCTTCATAATAGGTCGTGGTCAGGCCGGCTCGAACAGCATCGACATAGTATCGATCTTGAAATTCATAGACAGATTTCCAGAGTAGCAGATTGGCAAAGCCCGGTTTGACGGACACCGCAACGCCATCATGACCCCGACTCGATGCCAGCGCGGCTGCAGCGCTGTCCGCACGATTGTGCTGGACCCAACCGATTGATAAATAGGTGAGAAACCAGAGCAAGCCGGCTCGAGCATATAATGGATTTGCTTTTACCGCACTGGTGATGACCAGTGCTAATAAGGGCAGGGTGGCAAGCGGGTCGACCACCGCTATGATATTCCAGGTCACACGGGTATCGGCGAAAGGCCAGAACAATTGAGTGCCGTAAGTTGTGCAGGTATCCAGTAAGGCGTGGGTGCTATAGCCGAGTAAGCTCACGAGATAAGTCATCCGAAACGAGAGTCGCTTTCTCGCCCAATAGTGAAATGCCAGAGCACATATCAAGGCCCCAAGCGGGATGAAAATGAGCGCGTGAGTAAACTGACGATGAAACTCGAGAAATAAAATTGGATCGGTGGATGATCGAATCAATACGTCGAGATCTGGTGACATACCGGCCAGACAGCCGACCCAGGATATCGTGAGCGCTTTGTCTCTAAATTCTGAGCTGCGGATCGTGGACTGGGGGAGTACCGCGCCGAGTGCGCCTTGTGTAATGGGGTCCATCTAAATCCAACGTTTGAAAAGACTGAGGCTACTCAGGCATTGCCTTAAACTCAAGCGCTCCGTTACAGTGTGAAGATGCCGACGCTGAAAGTATTCATCGATTTCAAAAGCCCCTATGCCTATATCGCAAAGGATCCGACTTATCAGCTCGAGCAAGACTACAACATCGAAATTGACTGGTATCCGCTGACGTTAAATATCGGCAGCTATCTTGGCACGGCTCGCAAGAGTGACTCAGGCAAAGTGGTTGAAAGCAATCGCTCGTCTAATCAATGGTTGTCCGTGAAGTATGCGTATAAGGACGCCCGTCGGTATGCCAACTTGCGGGGCCTGACGCTTAAGGGGACGCAGAAAATCTGGGACTCATCCCTGGCAGGAATCGCGATGCTGTGGGCCAAACGTCAGGGTCACGGCCCACTCAAGCGGTTTTTGGATTTGACCTTCGAGAGATTCTGGAAGCGAGAGCTTGATACCGAAAGTTTGGATGTTGTTGTTGCGGTATTGGCAGAGGCTGGTGTTGACACAGTTGGCTTTGCTGAATGGCAAGCAAAGGCTGGTAGAGTTGAGCACGACACGCTTCAGGTGGAGCTACTCGCCTCTGGTGTGTATGGCGTGCCAACCTATCGAATTGCCGATCAGACTTATTTTGGCCGCGAACACTTGCCCCGCGTTCGGTGGCATCTCTCCGGCGAACCTGGTCGACTCCCCGACATAGGCAATAACTCGATGTTGGTGCTTTGATGCGACTCGATATTTATCTAGATCTTGGCAATATCGCAGGCTATGCAGCGTTGCCGGGGACGTTGGCTTTGATCGAAAAAACTGCTATCGAAACCGCCTGGTGGCCTATCGAGGGTATTGTTCCTCGGCCGCTTAGTCGTGCTGTTAGTGTCAACGTTGATGATCCTTTGCAGGATTACAAACAAAAACGATTGGCGGCGAAGCACCAACTCGAGCGTGATGAGCTCGATAGGGACTGTGATCGTTTGGGCCTTAACCCAGAGGTTGCAAAGCAGTCATTTACAGGCGAGCTCACACACCTTGCCTGGCTTGCGATGGTTGCTGCAGGCATTGCGCCGCTACCTTTCATTCAGCGAGTCTATGAGCTGCGATTGCGAGAAGGAAATTCATTGGAAGATGAGCAAACTGTCGCGGAGCTTGCAGCCGAGTTCGGCGTTTTGGATTTAGTCGGCGCGCTGCCAGAATTAGCCAATAGTTGGGTGCAACATCAGGCCGCATATCTTGAGTTAGGGATTCATGACTCACCAGCTTATGTTTTAGC
>JBNMQM010000031.1:0-54099 GCA_051278195.1 Candidatus Azotimanducaceae bacterium | reverse complement strand
ATGAGTTCAATATTGCGCTGCGCTTCACGCTCAAGACGACGACTTGAATGTATCTGATTGAAATAACCGTAAACATAAATCTTCAGTAGAACTGCAGGATGATATGCGGGTCGACCGAACCGATTGGACTCTGATTTAAATCCAAGAAGCGTAATATTGAGCTCATCAATGAACACATCGATTAGTCGAACTGCGCTGTCTTCGATAACAAAGTTATCGAGACTTCGTTATTCTTCGTAATTGTAGACAGGCACTACTAGGGTGATCGGACGTAGGCCTTTGGCCTTCAATCGTTCTCGATATGGCTTATTAAATTAAGCTTGTTAGTTGGAGTGGCGGGCGTGTGGCGGTACTGAATAAATGGCAGGCGGAGTGGTGAGATTGGCTGTATACGCTGATTTTATTGGTGTCGGAAAGAGGACTTTAACTACATCAATAACTATTTGTTTTAAAACAATATACTAACCTTGTTAGATTTTAATACCCCCATTAACACCCTCATGTGGAGCACGTATGCATGAATATTTTTTTGGAGAGGCAAAACTGATAGTGCCACAAAAACTGTAGAATCATCACATCCAATAAAAGCAATATAAGACTTGGAACAATGAGAATCTTAACAAAGCTCTTGGCTGACTTACCTCACATTTCCGAAGCTAAAATCTGTAGAGCGTTGGAGCGGTTGAAGTTGCTCGAAAAACAACAGTTTCCAAAATTGAAATGGAAAATGACAAAGTTGGGATTGGAGCTTACGCAAAAGCCCACTTTTTCATATGCGGCACTCAGACGGTTGGTTTCGGAACAGGTTGATGAGATGGACGAACCAATGATCACCGCACGACAAGTTTTTCCACAAATTAAAACCTGTACCAACTGCAAGAAAATATTAAGTAACTCACTCTTTGGTAATAGTGAAAAACAAGAGGATGGGCTTACTAGGTGGTGTTTGGGTTGTTTGCTGATTCATAACCGCGCACAACACCATGGCTAGTGCAACCCTTTAGAAAGATCTCCAAAGCTATCAAAAACCAACTGAAGTAATTGCTCTCTTATCTTAGGTGCTACATTTCCAAGATTTACGGTGCAGAATCTAATGGGATGTCCTTGTATTGTGACCGATTCATTTACTTCATTGTGCGTAGTCGGGTGCAGGAGCATTCCGCGGACGTTCAAGGTGTTGGAATCATTCCTGTCTTCCTGACTGCGAAGGTAGGCATACATTTGATAAAGGTAGCCGCTTCTTAGTGTTTCTTTACGATAGTAGCCCTCGGTTGTAACTGAATTGAACTTGGTATCAATTACCAAGCGCTCTCCTGAGCATTTTTCGCTAACTATGATGTCAGCTTCCATACTAGGGAGAATCATCTTAATCCCAGCAGTTTCGTCGGTGACCTGCCAATTAAACTGCCTATTTGCTTGAACCCGCCATTTCGAATTATCAAGAGCAACACTATAGAAACCCGCGATACCTTTCTCGAACAGTTTACGTAGCCAATGGTCGTCTTTCGCAGGTGTAGGTAGCGTGTGCTGGCCTGAAAACTGAGTTGGTAGTGAAAGTGAGAATGCCAAATCGGCAGCAGCAACCATTTTTTGGTCTTTTGAATCATGGCGACCAAGTCGCTCATTTTTGCTGCTATAAGATGCTGATTTTCCCTTGCTTACACCCAAGCGATATAGACTGAGCGCGAGTGCACGACATCTACGTGAAAGATTTTTGTTGGTGACTAATACTTGAAGATTTTCTAATGCAGCCCGAATAAAGCGATTTCTTGGTGTATCTGTAGTTAACTCCTCAAAATGGCAGCGTACTTTTCCCTTATCCAAGAGCCTATGGCGCTCCGTGTAGAGGATGTCAATTCGGCCTCTTACTCTCCCGATAGTTGCGATTTTTGGTTGGTATCCATAGCTGAGGTTGCGTTTTAGTCGCCGTTCAACTTCATGACATAACACTTCTGCGACCAAGTCTGCAATTTCTTCGGGGTTGTCTTCCACGGCGATTTTTGCAGTCCCAATCTGGCGGTAAAGTTCAGATGCATACAGCATCAATAGCCACAAGTTTCGGACGGGAATTTTGCCAATCAGTTGAATTGACTCTCCGTTTGCGACTTGAGATGCAGCTGCAGTACCGTCAAAGTCCATCAATCAGATCATCTCTAGCTTTCTGAGCGCGCTCAAGTTCGTCAAACCAATATTCGTCCAACAGTGGCCCGATTTCTGTATCCACAACGCTCTTGTACCATTTAACCGTATCATCGATCTTGTTGCTAAATGCTGGAGTCACGTAACTGTGGCCAATTCCAAACTGAGCACCGAGGTTGATGTCACTTTCGATTTCCTTATTAAGCGTTACTAACCGTTGCTCGATAAGTTCAAGAAAATTCAAATCGATACCAGCTTTAGCATTAACCCAGTTGCGCCAAAGTTCCCCAAAAACTGGCTTGAGGTCAACGAACGCAAACCGGCGACGTAAAGCAAAGTCGACCAAAGCCAGTGATCGGTCTGCAATATTCATCGTCCCAACAACATACAAATTGTCCGGTATGTACACAGTTTCGCCGTCACTACGCCGGTAACTCAGCTCGAGAGCCTCGTTTGGTGTCCTTTTATCGGCCTCGAGTAAGGTCAACATTTCACCAAATATCTGCGCTGGGTTACCACGATTTATCTCTTCAATAACGACAACGTATTTAGTTGTCGCGTCCATTCTGGCTTTTGAGATCATCTCTAAAAAGGGGCCGTCTACTAAGGACAACCTACCTTCACCAGATGGTCGCCAACCTCGCACAAAATCTTCGTAGGTGAGATTTGGGTGGAACTGAACCGCTCTTAGTTTATTTTCATCTCTCTGGCCAATTAGTGCGTAGCCCAATCGTTTCGCTAACCAGGTTTTCCCCGTTCCAGGTGGGCCTTGTAGGATAATGTTTTTCTTAGTCCGCAATCGTTCAACCATTGCCACTAGTTGCTCGCTACCAAGAAACGATCCTTCGGTCACTATGTCATCTATCCCATACGGTTTTACTGGGGGTACAATGACTCCAAATTCGGATTCTTCCTCTGCGATGCCTTCAGGCTGATTTGGCTCTGCTGTGTATTGTTGGCTGCCATCATTGTAGTGCCAGGCCGCGAGCGATAAGTCAGGAAAGGAATGCACCGCGTATGCCTGTTCCTGAAATCGCAGCTCCAGCTCATTCAGAACATTCAGATAGTCACTGGAGTTGCACCGGCCTTTAGGGCCGTTTTTTGTTATCTCAATCCCTAGTTTCTTGTTGATGTAGTTCTGGGATTGGCCATCCAACGTTACGAAATTCCACGGTCGTATCCAATATAGCGCCATAGTGAGGTTCCAACCTATGCCATATTGACCAGCGACTTCGTCATATGAAGCGCAAAATTCTGGAAGGGATATAGAATCATCGCTATCTGAGAACGCTATAGCCTTTTCAAAACAGCTCCAAAGTCGTTCTATATCATCGGGATCCCGTCTATTTTCGGGGCCGAAAAACCAAGACTTTTGATTATTAAGAATTGGAATCCCTTCGAACGAAGATGGTATTGATTCCTCGACTCCAAGAAATTCAGCCAATTCTCGCGCTATGGACTTTCGATTTTCCTCAGTAATTCCGCGATTAAACATTCCCACTACAGTGAATGGATCGATGTCACTCAGTTTTTTGTTTTTAATATAGGACAAATCAAAGCGATCAGCTAAGTTAGATACAAATCCCAACAATTTCTCTCGATCAGTTTTGTGTTGTAGCAGCGCATCTGCGATCTCAGTGTAAAATCGACTCCATTCAAACCGGCGCTTCTTCGAATCACCTTCGTCACCATATCGTTCCTGCCAGTATGGCTCGTTCCTAAATCTATCGATATCCTGAGTGCCACCATGAAATGTAAATGCTAGTAACTCATCGGACTTCCATTCACCTGGAACAACTCTCCAAATAGTGCTTCGGTTGGTGAAGAAATACCACTCTTTAGTCGGAGCGAATCGAGGCTCCCAGTTCACGTCCACAAAACGACCATCTTCATGATTTCGTGTTACGACCCCAATAGCTTTGATGCCCATTACGGCGACATGCTGCTCCTTATTGTCAAAAGGCAGGTTGTGCTTGCGCACGTATGCAGATTTGATTGCGATCCTATCGCCAGGTTGAATGGAGCGGACAATCTCTAGATACTTGTTCTCATAACCATTTTGCCAGATACCTTCTGCTAGAAAACGATCGGTCTGATCTTTACTTTGTTTGCCATACGATGCGCCGACGAACCAGTAGGACTTTGTGCCACTTTCCATAGTTGACAGCCTTTATTTAAGCAGTACTGCGTGTTCGTGTATGACTTATCCTGTCTTGAGTTTCCTGCGAGTTCCGTTCTGTACATTGCTGTTCCGTCGATGCTTTCTATTCTATTGTCAAATAGCTTGCCTGTCTAGGGACGCGCCTTTGGAGCTAATTGCTGAGTCTGCGGCTACTTCACTTGCTTGTCGATCGCCTGGAGGCTGCAGAGCCGTTGGAGGATTGTTTGAAGATCTGGCTACTACATGCAGCCAGTGAAGCTGGATAAATATTCAAGGCGTAATCGGATTATTCATGGCCTTGCAGACTTGTTGCCAGGCACAACCCCAAGGCAGAAAGCCAAACAGATCGCAGAACTTATGCGTAATCCACTTGGTTCGAGCTTGTTTGATGGTGCTGAGGAAGTGTCAGAGCTGCTCGATCGATTGAAAAACTGTGATGTGACTGTACCAAAGTCCGCGAGGCAGCTCGAGAGGATCTTAGTTGGTGAGACTATCGCCACATGATTGAGTTGTTGGATTAGGGACAGATACTCACGGGTATATGTCGCAGATCGGGAGTGGTCTAGCCTGTGATCTTCTAGGTCAAGAATTTGAAAGGAAAATTGTAATGGTTACATCAGTGGTGCTAGACCGAAAAGACAAGTTCAGGGAAGGTGCAAGTAAAGCCTTGATGATGAAGATGGGGCAAGATAAACCGGACTATGCTAACGAATACCTCTCAATGTCGCTCGTTCAGTTATGCAAGGCGTCGCTAGCGGTCAATCATGTTGATGCGACCGGTTTCGATGTTCGAAAAATTGGCTCTCTAGCATTGCAACCTGGGGCAGACTTCCCCGGAATCTTGGATAACGTAGCAACCAAACTAGTACTCAAGGGTTATAGCGCAAAACCAGAGGCGTAGAAGCGCCTTGCACGAATCGGCAGTCTCAGAGACTTCAAAGAATCTAACAGATCAGGGCTTGGTGCGATTCCGTCGCTGCCACAAAACTCTGTGCTGCAAGAGGTGGAAACGCTGCAGCTAGCTGACAGAAGACAGGCGATCCAACTGGCTACCTATGCCGGTAAGGCTGGTTTAAGTCGCCAGTCGATTATAAACGATGACTTGGGTGAGTTTGGCAAAATGATTGAGAAGCTGGGTGAGGGAGCTGCCAGAACTGTTGGTGATCAATTCGCCCAAGTGTTTACTCAACACGCTGACGGTCAACTGATCGATGAGGGAGCCGCTCGGATCTTTGATGTATCACGAAACAATACCGGCATCGGTGGTGTGCCTTCTACTGCAGCGCTCACGGAGCTGCGATTGCTGATGATGAAACAGACTGACGTGGGTGGTAACGCTCAAAACCTAAATATCCGCCTCGTTTTATCTTCTGTCCTGTCGCCGTTGAAGGTAGCGCCCAGGTGGTGGCGCAGAGCGAAAGAGAGGTGGCGTGTGATAAGAACCTGACAACACCCAACATCGAACGCGGACGCCGGGAGGTCATAACTGATGCCCGTTTGGATGCCGCCAGCGCAGCACGTTACTACGCTCTCGAGGATCCGAACATTTACGACACGATCGAGGTCGCTTTCCTCGATGGGATAGATGCACCTCAGATAGAGCGCACACTCGAGTTGGGAGTGTTGGGAATGAGTTGGACAGTCTGGATTGATTGTGTTGTTCAGGCGCTTGATTTCAGAGCTATGTCGGTCAATGACGGCGCTTAAGGTTTTAGATTCATCCGCTGTATACAGAGCTCGATTGGGGGTTTTATCTTCTTCACCCAAGCAAGCTTGCAGTTGGCTAGGCTGCCGGTGGGTGAATCTAACTATCAACCCCTAACGGGTCCTCTCTGGGGGGTGCCCTTACGGGTGCGCGGCAGCGCAGCCTTTCGCTATTTATGACGTTCTGTAAGCTCAAACTGCACTGTTCTAAATGTTATAACGTAACTGAGCGACGTAGAGGAAAATGAGGATCGACGCAAAGCCAGAAAAACACTGGATTAACCGCAAGAATCTACTCAAATACTTGAACACCACAGGACAGTCGTTTGATGCCTGGAAAGTACAGCCTGTTGCTCGGATAGGTAGAGAAAAGTTTTTTGTCTTCGAAGATGTAATTTCGTTCCGGATTGGGCGTGAACTCAATAAACTTGAGTTGAAAGTAGAAGACAAAAATGGAATCAGCCCAGCGATTGAAAAGGCAGGGTTAGATAGGGCGAAACGGATCTGGCAGGAGCTTCAAAATGAGAAGGAGACGGGCAAATTATTTCCGATCGTGGCAGCAGAATATGTCTTTTCAAGGATTGGTGCTGAGATAGTGGCCGTCTTGGCCGCGATTCCATCAAAAATCAAACGAGCCGACCAGAAGGTCAGTGCCGCTCTATTGAACGAGGTAAACAAAGAGATCGCCAAAGCAAAAAATTCGTGCATAGATATTCCTGATCGAATCGATGAATTCCTTGATGAGTATTACCGGTAAGTACTACTAGATTTTGTAGGACCTTGGGCGACTTCGAGCCGAAGTCGAGACTATTTTTGTATAAGACAACATGGTTAAGTTTTAGCATTCGTAGTTGGCGTGATTTTTTGTTGATTTCAACAAGTCGCAACTTAGGTGTTTGGGGGCCCTATACCGGCAAATAGCCCGCCCTCTTTAGCGTTGCTGGTGAATAATCCTACGGAAGGTTTCGTTTTATCGAAGATGTTTCTGCGAAGATTTCTTCGTGGATTGACGATTTGTACACTATCAAAACTGATCGAAATTTAATCAAGCGAGAAGTGCTGACCCGCACGTGCTCACACTAAGCTTTGTTAACCACGGTGATGGGTAGTTTACCTCGGTCTTGACTTGTGAAGCCTCCGTTTGCTGACTTGCTCTTTGAATTCACAAAACTTGGACAAGTCTAGGATAATCAAGGAAACTACACACATAAGTACTTAAGGTCATTGCGACATAGGGCGGCAGTATTGGAAAGTCTTTTTGAGTTTAACTTGACGCTACGAAGTGCGTTCTCCGACTGCCAGGAACTTGGCTTTATCAATCTCGATAAGCTAGTTACCGCAACAAAGACTGAGCAAGAGGTTCGAAAACTGGTCTCGATTGCAACGCTTCGCGATGCCGGCTCATTTTTTACTCCTGAAGACCTTTCCGACCATGCTATCTCTTTGATCTGTGACGACGTGTGTGAAAAATCGATCGTCGTCGATCCTACCGTTGGCTCTGGAAACCTATTGGTTTCTGCGTCGAAACAGCTGCCAGTTTATTCTTCTTTGAGCGAAACCCTCAGGCTTTGGGGTCGCGTGCTTCATGGTTTTGACACGCAAAATGAACTAGTGATCTGCGCTAGGATTAGACTCATTTTTGAGGCAATTCGCCGTGGTGCCAGACCAGAAGATGAAACGCTCGCTGATCTTGAGGCTCTGCTTTCAGGTATTCGGCAATCTGATGCACTTGAACAAATGAAGTTTATTGGTACTGCTACACATGTTCTTCTGAATCCACCATATGTATTGATGGAGCTTGTAGATTGCAAGTGGGCGAAGGGCAGCGCGAATTCTGCTGCTTTTTTCGTAGATGAAGTTCTTCAGGGAATGCAGCCCGGTGCGAAATTTGTAGGAATATTACCCGATGTGTTGCGAAGCGGAACCCGGTATAAGCGTTGGCGGGAAAGAGTTTCAGCGTTTATATCTGGAGTTGTTGAGGTTAAAGGACAATTCAATAGTTTCACCGATGTAGATGTATTCGTTCTTCATGGCGATAAAGTGATGTCGACGGTTGGGCTCAAAACTCAAGATTTGGAATGGCTTAAACCGAGTATTGAAGATTCAGTCTCGAAGCACTTTCAAATATCGATAGGTCCATTGGTCTCGTATCGTGACCCTGAGGAAGGACCCTGGGCACCGTATCTGAATTCTCGTAGTATTAGTCCTTGGTCAGTTATTGATGAAGTCAGAGAGAAGAGGCGGACTCGTACACGGCTAGTTCTTCCACCTTTTGTTGTAGTGAAAAGAACTTCCCGTCCAAATGCAGGTTATCGAGCGATAGGTGCAATTGTGAAGGGAAAAGCTTCAGTTGCTTTAGAGAATCACTTGATAGTTTTGAAGCCTGTCAAAGGTGGACTGAAGTCCTGCAAGAAACTGATTGAAGTTCTGAAGAGTTCTGAAACAAATGAATTTCTTGATGAGAGAATTAGGTGTCGACATTTAACCGTTGGCGCAGTCGGTGAAATTCCATGGATCCAACAATAGATGAGTGATTCAAACTTCAGGTTTTCACCGAACATTCTAAGGCGATTGGGAGAAGAATTAAACCCAAATCCTGAACAAGGACTATTAGAGTTAGTTAAAAATTCTCACGACGCTGACGCAAGCTTCTGCCGCTTAAAGTTTGAGGAGAGTGAGGATGGAGACCATAAAATCATCATCCAAGATGATGGAATTGGTATGACGGCGACGGATATAAAGAATGATTTTCTCGTTATAGGAAAATCTAGCAAATCCAAAAAGACGCGGACTACCAAAAGGAGAGTTCCAATTGGTAGCAAGGGATTGGGGCGACTAGCAGCCTTGAGGCTCGGGAGCAGTTGTTCAATCGTCACGGTAAAGAAGGGGGCTCACAAACGAGAACATTTATTAAACGTCGATTGGAAAAATTTCGAGAATGTGCGTACGGTCGAAGAGGTTGACCTACCCATTTCCACCAAGTCCAGCAGTAAAAACAAGCCAAATGGCACACACATTGAAATCGAGAACATTCCTGCTCCTATGTCAGAGCGGTCTATGGAACGCCTTATTCGACAGCTGCTATTGCTTACCGATCCATTTCAAAGCAAGAAAGGGTTTCGAGTAGAGTTAGATTCTCCCGCTTTTAAAGGCTTACAGAAATTGCTTAATCAGCGGTATTTTGAGAATGCCGATTTCCACCTCATTGCTGACCTAGATGCAAAGGGTGTTGGAAAGGTGAGAGCAGAAGACTGGCGTGGGAATATTCTCTATGAGGCCGGGCACAATGTACTGGCTGCTAATCGCAAGAGGAAAGGAAAAAAATATTCCTGTCCACCGCTGAAATTGGACATATGGATTTTCCTACTCTCGACGTCAACTTTCGAACACAAGGCTGTGACGATAAAGGAAGTAAGGGATTGGCTTAGCTCAGTTGGAGGGGTTCATGTTTATGAAGATGGAGCGAGGGTCGCGCCGTACGGTGATCCTGGTAGTGATTGGCTGGATATGAATCTGAGGCGGGCAAGTTCGCCGGAAGAGCGTCCTTCAACGAACACAACGATCGGTAGATTGAGGATAAAAAACACGAACGGTGTGCTCGTTCAAAAAACGGATCGCTCCGGTTACATCGAAAGCGATGAGTTCGAAGAAGTGAAGGATTTTTGCAAAGATGCACTTAATTGGCTAGCAAATCGAAGGCTTGAGCAGGCTGAGATTCAACGCAGCAAGAAGAGAGGAAGTTCAATATCTACCCGGGCGAAGCAACGAGAACAGCTCGAGGAGGTGATTCGAACGAGCGACGGGCAATCCAAAGAAAAAATCTCGATTGCTTTAAAAAGCTACCAAAGATCTGTAGATGCCGAAATTGACATTCTGAAAAAGGAGGTTCAGTTATATCGAACCCTCAGTACAGCTGGTATTACCGCTGCGACGTTTGCTCACGAATCTGCGGGGAGTCCGTTGAAGGTAATAGGATTGGCTAAGCAAACGTTGAGTCGAAGAATAAGAAAAGATGTGAGCGAAGAGGCCTACGAATCGAATTACGAAGGTGCAATTGGTAGAATAGAAAGTTCATTGGCCGGAATAGCAGCACTAGGTAGTTTTACTCTTAGCTTACTGGACCAAGGTAAGCGCAGATTGGGGCGTGTAAACATCAACGATGTGGTGCTGCAAATCGTCGAAGTATTTACTCCTTTCTTAGAAAGTCGCCAAGTTGTTGTGGAGTTAGAGCTTTCGGGTGGTAAGCCCTATCTAAATGGGAGTGCTGCGGCCGTAGAATCGATATTCGCGAATTTAATCAATAATTCTTTTTCTGCATTCGAAAAGTCACCCACCAAATCTAGAACGATCAAAGTCACCTCGGTAGTGGATGGAAATGAATTGCATATTGTGTTTTCAGATAACGGAGAGGGTATTGCAGAAATCGCATTGAAGGATATTTGGCTGCCGGGTAGAAGTACAAAAGATAATGGTACGGGCTTAGGTTTAACAATTGTGCGCGATACTATAAATGACCTTAACGGTGAAATATCAGTTGAAAACAATGGCGTACTATCTGGTGCGAACTTCTCCATGACTCTTCCGATTCTTGGAGCATAGAGGCATGCACGGGTTGACAACAGTTTCGGTGATTGACGACAGACCGGCAGGTCGAGAAGGAGCGATTGAGCTACTTAAAGATTTGGATATTAGTCCATTGAACATGGATCAACCCTTGGGTGAGTTTGATGATTGTATTAACTTTTTGGTTGCTAAATCTGATGCCGTCATCTGTGATTTCAAACTCGGCGAGAGGGCTTATGCGAATTTTAACGGTGACAAAGTAGCTAAGGGGTTGTATCAACGCCGTATCCCAACACTTCTCTGCACCGAGTTCCACAACTCCCAAAACCCGCATTTCGTAACCGTACGGCAGTATATCCCCTCAATTATCAATCCATCACAGTTAGATGAAGAGACATTCATTGGAGCGGTTGAGATGGTGCGAAAGGAGCTCGCAGGTGACTTCAGGAACGAGCGGAAGGCTTATCGAACGTTTGTGTTAGTCGAAGAGGTAGAGGCAGATAACACTATCATCTATGTTCGCGTTCCCGGTTGGAATCCACATGAAATGGTTCCTATACGAATGAAATCTCTACCTTTGGAAGTTGTAGGATGGATCAGGGAGGGGCGGCATCGATTCACGACCAGAGTAAATTTGGGTTGTGGAGAACAATCTGATCTTTACTTCATGGAAGAGCATTGGAGAACTAGATGACTGTCTCTTCTATTTCAATTCTGGATGTTGGACATGGAAACTGCAGTATTATCCGAGACGGGGATAGAACGGTCGTTGTCGATGCAGGCAGCAAAAATACCTTGCTCGAGTTTTTGAGCGAAAACAACATTACCCACTTGGAAACAGTGCTTCTGTCTCACTCAGACGAAGATCATATCGGCGGGCTCATTGCGTTGCTTGAAGCAGATATCGTTAGCTTCGGAACGGTGTACTTGAATAGCGATGCGAGTAAGGGGTCCAACCTTTGGCAGCAACTTCTCTACCTTCTCGAGCACAGGGAAGATTTAGAGACGCTTAAATTTGAGATTAGCCTAACCGATGGATTAGGGGTCAGCTTGAGTACCGATAACATTGTATTAGAGGTCCTCGGGCCGAGCAAAGCTGCTGCAGCGCGTGGGCCTGGGGCTATAGTAAAAGAAGGCATAGATCTAGATACTAATTCCATGAGTGCGGTTATTCGTGTCTGCCTGCCTGCGCCCTCCAACGTGTCAGTACTGCTTACCTCGGATATGGACTTCCATGGGCTGGAGAGGATTCTCGGACGAGACAAAAATCTAAACTCCCAAGTGCTTGTGTATCCTCACCATGGCGGGAAAGCTCATGGGGCAACTCCTGAGGACTTTGCAGATATGTTGCTTGAGCACGTTAAACCGTCGTCAGTTGTTTTCTCATTTGGTCGGCGGCGGTTTAAAAACCCGATTCCAGCGATTGTTCAGCGGATTACTGAGCAATCGAAAGATGTTCGAATAGGCTGTACTCAACTTTCCTCGCATTGCAGCATGAAGGATCTAGAGCAAGCTGATTTCTCGCATATCGCGGCGGTTTCGCACGGCCATGAACAGAAGCTTTGCTGTGCAGGAACCATGGTGTTTAGCCACAGTCAATCTAATGAGTTTTTTGCATCTGATTTACAACACAGCGCGTTTATTAAGAATTTTGTGCCTCGCCCGTTGTGTATGACAAACAGAACGGCACAAGGTGGTTAACCCATCACTTTTAGCCTCTCGAACTTAGATTGGTTATTTGCACTACGAACAGTTCGTGGGCGTCTTTTCAGTGGAGAATTTTGAATGTCTCAGGTTTCGCCGTAGCTCAAACCTCGAATATTGGCCGAACCCGGAGTGTCAGCATTTTTATTCGGAACGGCTCAAATCGACGCTTAGCGGCACTGCGTGAAACTGGCTCGAAAAGTGCCCTGTGGCTTCGTTCTGGCCTTGCAGTCCAGCATCTCCTCGAGCGTGACCGTTGGCTCAAGAAAAAGGAAACCATCAGTATCCGAAAATTCTCAAGAGCCAAATTACAACGGTTTCCAGCTGAGCCTTGAAACCACTGCTGCCTAGGTATGTGAAAACCGTGTCCAGGCTACCTAGTGTAGCCACAATTCCAGCCCCGATGATCACGATTCGTTGAAGTCGTTTTTTTTGTGTACCTGACTCGACACTTGTATCAGTGAGGGAGTTTTTGGTTCGAGATAACTCGTCCCTTAACTCGATAATTGTCGCTAGTACCGACGAGTCAACGAAGCCACCCCCGTAATTTTCAATAGCGATTTCAACCTTTAGAAACTGGTCATCTACTTCGGGAATATCTTCTATCTCCACATTTGGCAAGCGTAGCTCGCTTAAGGTGTTCGGTTCTATCAAGTAAGCAAGCGCTATATCGTGCAGACCTATCAACCTGCTCAATCCTGCTGAAAGGCCCGATTCAAGGGCTTGCAAGGTGTACACATCAGAGTTCCGAATCATTACCATTTCATCATCGGCAGACAATATGAACTGTATAGCATCAGCTGAAATCCATTGATGATATCGCGAGAAACGTTGTTTGAAGACTTCAGGTGTATTCGAGTTTCTGACCTCTTTGGCGATTGTGCTCGCTAGGCTGGTTAACCGTCTCTGTACTTGATCTGGAATGACTCGCTGATGTGAGGGATTCGAAGCTGCCTGATTGATGGCGGCAATGGCTCTATCACCCTCTGCGATTACGTGTATTGGACAACGGGAGATAACCTCTGAATCAAAGCGGGATATCCGTGATTCTAGATGTTTCGTTGCATCCACCGTTTCCCTTTGCAATGAAACTTTAGGGGTTTGAGAGTAGGCGGCTGATAGCCTCTCGAGGGATAGGACGGGAGGCTTGCCGGTGAACAGAGCAAAATTGAAGGTTAATCTATCGAGAACATCATCGAATTTTTCATGCACTAGTAGTGCGGCCATTTGGATACTGTCAATTCCAGGTGATGATAACTCGAGCTGCTTGAGAACTTTATTCATCGTACGACCAGTGACTACGACATCATCAACGACAAGAACATTACCGGACACGACTACCGCGGCGGGTTTTATGTTGACTTCACCCTTTGCAGAAACGGTCGCCTCCAAAAATCTGTCGCTGATTTTTCTATCTAAATTTCTAAGGTGCGCAGCTACCACACTAGCTTTTGGGTTTATGCAGATTATGTAGTCCGGTCTCTCCGAGTAAATGAACGAATCAAATTTTTCAATGGCTGTTCTGGTCACGTCTTTCGACAGATTTATACCATTGTAAAAATGCCTACTGCGATGTCGCCATTGTCCTACCTTAATATCAGCCATTGTTTCATCCGATTCAATTGCTACCGATTGCTTAGTGAACCTCACTTCGCCTTTGAAGAAGCATTTGATAGGAAATTCGCATCCAATTCAATGAACTAGCGTAGCTAGAGATCCTAGAAATCAGTATTAACTAAGAAATGAAGAGGTCCGCTATTGGCAGAGGCTGTGTGAAATGTCCTGGACCAGATTTCTGATCGTACACACAATGCTCTCGTTTGCGTTCAGCGGAAACAAACTTCAAATAACGGCTTTAGAATCTAGCGCTCGGCACTCTCAAAAACCCTGCTTTATGACTTCCGAGTTTTCACACAGCCTCGGCCGATGGCAGACATACTCAAACTTATAGGGATGGCTGAAAATATGCTCCCTTTTCGCTTGAGTTAGCCACCCAAGGGGTTCAAGCGAGCCCTTTGGATGGCGCTGCTGATTCTACTCTTGAGATGATCACTGCTCGAAACCAGCAACGTGGTGCAAGCGCTGTTCCTTGTTCTAGACCTTGGAATACATTTAGTCTGGATGAGAATTGGAACGCAAGAAGTACGACGTCCAACATGCCGAAGTGGTATGAATTGAAACTAGGGGAATATTTGCTGGGGAGTTATTCAAATAAATTTGTATCTGCAATACATCCGTTTAGGGTTGCTTAGAAAATAACCAATCTCTCTTGGCAGTCACACCACTATGGTTCTACTCGGGGACGCGGCAGGTGTCGCATGAGTAAATATTAACTTCCAGTCCTAAGTGTTGTTGTCAGTTACCTCTGCATTTAGTTTAAGATCCAAGCTATTCGTATGTAAGCTAAACTCCATGAAGCTATTTCCATTGAGCACCCATGCAAGGATTAGCTGATACCCCTCGTTAGTCGTGACTTCTGTCTCGCTTCTCATTCATCATTCTGATATTGAGGTACACATAGAAGTGAGACGACCAACATAAACCACCTACAATATGCCAGTACTCACGCACGAAAGCTGAACCGAAAGTCCACTTTAAGATTAGAAGAACAGGTATGCTTAAAAAGAAAGCAACAAATAGACTTCCAGTCGCAACCCAAAAGTATTCAGTTGTTTCTAATTTGACCCCAGTTTCGCCAGCACGCTTTCTTCTTTTGTAATCTTCGTAAAGTTCTCCAGAAAAGAGCCAAGCACATAGGGATAGTACCCCAGCAAGGATCATGTCCCAAAACCCACCGCCATCAAGCATGCAGATGTCCCCAATAGTTATTTTGTAGCACTCACCGCAATCTCTATCACTAAGTGAGGATATTCTGTTTACACTTACCGAATCAGAATATCAATATCTGGCTCTCTTGGCAGTCACACCACTATGGTCCTACTCGGGAACGCGGCAGGTGTCGCATGAGTAAATATTAACTTTAAGTCCTAATTGTTGTTGTAAGCTATCTCTGCATTTCGTTTAAGATCCAAGCTATTCGTATGTAAGCTATACGCCATGAAGCTATTTATCACTCTAATACTATTCAGCGGTCTTGCCTTTGGTCATGGTGGTGGCCTGGATTCCAATGGCGGTCACAACAATCGCAAAACGGGCGCGTATCATTGCCACCGTGAGCGGTGTTTCTCGATACATTCACAAGTTAATGAAGCACAAGAAGAAGCAGAGCGTGATGGCGTCTATTTTTCAACGCTCTACAATCGCAGGGACTGGAAACATTGGATCGACGAGGACGGTGATTGTCAGAATACGAGAGCGGAGATTTTGATTCGTGATAGCAAGACGCCTGTTAAGTTCAAAGCCAATGAGATGTGCGTAGTTGTTACTGGTCTGTGGGAGCTTCCATATTCTGTGGGCAGCGTAACCAACGCAAGACAATTGGATATTGACCATATAGTTCCTCTCAAATGGGCGCATGGACACGGCGGGGACCGTTGGTCTTTGCAAAAGAAAGAAGCCTTCGCTAACGATCCAGAGAACCTTCTGGCAACATATTCCTCCGCTAATCGTAGCAAGGGCGCGAAAGGCCCTGATGATTGGCTGCCGAAAATTAACCGCTGTGAGTATGCTACTCGTTGGCAGTATCTAATTGATAAATACGAACTGGCTGTGGTCCCAGTTGAAGGGGCTGCTCTTTCTGGGGCGTGCCTCAATGGGCTGTAAAATTCTAATGGTTGATGGGGGCGCCCCTCGTAAACAGTTCAGTTACAGTGCCCTCTGTTGCTCATTGAGTAAGGATATTCATGTTTAAAGCGATAATGGTAGTTCTCCTATTGCTTGCCCTGCCTGCGGTGGCGGATGACGTGGAGACCCGAACGAAAGCTGAACAGGGTGATGCGGATGCTCAGTTCAACCTAGGTTCGATGTACAGACGCAACAGCGATGGGGTTCCTCCGGATTACAAAGTAGTCGAGAAGTGGTACCGGCTGGCAGCGGAACAGGGTCATGCAGGTGCTCAGTTCTACATGGGTCGGTTGTACTATCTCGGCTATGGGGTTCTCCAGGATTACAAAGAATCCGTGAAGTGGTACCGGCTGGCAGCGGAACAGGGTCATGCAGATGCTCAGTACTATCTGGGTTGGAGTTACAACAACGGCCAAGGGGTCATTCAAGACAACATTCAAGCTCACATGTGGTGGAATATTTCAGCAGCCAACGGAAATGAGTACGCTCGTGCAAACAGGGGTAAAGTGGCCAAAGAAATGACCCCCTCCGCCATAGAAAAAGCCCAGGCGCTCGCCAGAGAGTGGATGGCGGCACATTGAGGTGGAGCACATATGATCGTCTTTTGGAGTATCCAATAGATGTTTGGTGCACCGGCCAAAAGCTGCCGTAAGAAGACCGTGAGATTTCGCCAAATTGGCGAATAACTTTTGCGCAGTTTTGTTTGAACAGTCGAATGCGTTTGGAGTAAGTTGTTGGAATGAAGAAACAATATCAAACCAAACTTTGTTATTCGCCAATTTGGCGACCAATATGTTGTTAGCTGCCATACGAGGCTTTGTAGATGGAATCTAGTATTTGGAAGTCAAGAATTCGTACATGGTCGATTGGCTTTGGATTGCTATTAGGTGCGTTGCTCTACTTTTCGGTCATGCTGATCGGCTTTGCAATTCTGTTGGATCTACTGGCAGCACCCAAGTACTTTGAATTACGACTATTTATAGACAGTCTTTCGAAACCCATCGGAGTTACGGCAATTGCACTCTGGTTCTTTTTGTTTGGCAAGATTCTCGACCGACCGAAAGCCATTGCTTGGGCAAAGGGAGCAATTGTCTTATACGCTGCGGCGGCGGTCGTACCTTATTTCCTTTCATTCTTTATATCCCCGTAAACTATAGGATCAGTGAGGTGCGAAGCTAACATGGTATTCATTCGTTCGCCTTACGGCTCACTGGGGCGCGACGCAGCAAAGCTGCTGCGCGCCCATTAATACGGTGTTAGGCATAAAGGAGAAAGATGTGACTGAGGAAAAAAATCTTGAAGGTTTGGGTGGCTGGCTTCTACTTGTTGGCCTCGGAATTGTTGTCTCACCGCTAAGAATCATCATCATGATATTTCCGACTTATTCCGAAATGTTTTCTAATGGCACTTGGGAAGTTCTGACCACATCAGGAGCTGAAGCTTACAATCCGCTATGGGCACCTATTATTTACGGGGAAATGGCCATAAATGGAGCGTTAGTGCTCGCATGGATATTTGTTGCGTTTCTGTTCTTCTCTAAGAAAAAGATTTTCCCAAAGTGGTACATCGGTATATTGCTATTTACCCTGGGATTAATACTTGTTGATGCTTTGGCAATAAAAGCAGTGCTTCCCAACGAAACTATATTCGATACTGAAACAACTAAAGAACTGGGGCGCTCTCTTATCGTTTCCCTTATATGGATACCCTACATGCTTGTTTCCAAGAGAGTTAAAGCAACATTTGTTAAATAGTAATTTCTAACAAAAACATCATGTCGTTCGCTACGCTCACTCGGACGAAGCACCTGTGGTCAGAATAAGGTCCGCTTTGGGTCGAACGCAGCCTATTAGAGGAAGGCGACTCCTGCAGAAGTCGCATAGAGCAAGCGTCAGTGACGTGTAACTCTTGATGGTTAGTTTATGATCAATACGAAGGGGTGCGTTCACCAGTAAGCGTTCATCCCGAGACGTCCTTCCCCCAAAAATAGAACCACAATCTCGATGAGATAGGCTTCTTCATGCGTGCCGACTGAGGTGGCAATCTCAGATAACTCCAATCAAGTCTGTCGCTGCTAGGGGAAGTGCACAGCATCATCTAATTTAACCCGCTACACTACCATCTGTTTAGCCTTTCATCCCGTCACGCGCGCCATTTAGGCGTCATACGCCGCACTAGAATTGAGGCTCTCATCTCACATAGGCCAAGGCAAATATCTCACAAATAATTTTCGTGTTGATCATAAACTAACCAGCAAGAGTTATACGTCACTGACGCTTGCTCTATGCGGCTTCTACGGAGTCGCCTTCAATAATTTCAATCATGTCAGCTTCCGGCCAAAATCTGACGAAGTTCTGCATAAACCTGTTTGGTTCTAAACGTCGAATTGCGGTAACCTGCTGAAATGAAAACACAAGGCAAAGAGCACATAGTTACTCGCCATTTTTGGCGACTAATATGCTGTTAAGTTCATAAGGAGATAAGATGCCGCCATTTCTAGGTTTCTTAATTGAAAACTCAATTGTTAATTCGGTACCTATATTCCTTGCGGCTCTGGTTGTCGCATATATTGCCGGTCCTTTCCTCAAAAACGTAGGTGCCAACAAATATGCCCGCATCGCGATTTATTCAGTTATCGGTGTCGCCGCCGGCATGTGGAGCTATTCAAGTTTCGACATCCCCGATAGGTCAATCGAATTAATGGAGGCATCTTCTTTATCTGTGGGTATGCTTATATATTCGCTATTAGTTATCACCCCAATTGTTTTATTTAAAAATCGTGCAAAACAAACCTAACAAGTTGCTGTTGTCGCCGCTGCGCTCTGTTTCGGCTGCTCCAAAGCAAGGCGTTAGGCTGTAAAAAGAGGGTTCATAGCATGACAAAGGTAACTACATACATTGCCATTACAGTAATCCTTTCAAGTTGCGTATCATCATCTGGAGTTCTAAAAATGGGGCCAGATACATACACTATTTCCACATCAGCTTCACCTGGACGAGGAGGTGTACCCGAAGCAATACGTATGGCATATCAAGAAGCTGCAACGGAATGTACTCGACTAGGTCGTGAGATTTTGATACTAGATGAGGAGTCTAGCTCACCAACATGGACAGAAGGAATGGCTAACGCTACTGTAAAATTTCGTTGCCTTTTATCTAATGATCCAGAATTAAAAAGACCAAAATCAAAGACAAATCCTGATACCGCAATTGAAATACAGTGAACGCATGAAGATACATCGGCTATCAAAAACATCATGTCGCTCGCTGTCGCTCTTCGTTTCACTCCGCGCCCCAAATGTAAACGTTATATTTCATGAGGAAAATCTGATGAGTAAAGCTGTATTGATCGGTCTTGTTATACTAATGGCTTCGTGATGCGGCGGGTAAAACCGGGTGTTCACGATGACCGGATTGAGCGTTCAGATTCACCGGAATATGCAAAAGTTGCGCTGGATGTTGGGGCGTTACTATTCAACTAGAACCAAATCGGGAATCAAATTATGAAATTATCAATTACCCTTTTTTTGCTAGCAATATTTGTGAGTGGGTGTGCCAATACTTCTGGTGTTTTACCACTAGGAGATGACTCCTATCTAATTTCTCGTTCGGAAAAAGGTTTCGATGCGACAGGCTCTGCTGTAAAAGCAGATGCGATAAAAGAGGCTAATGAATACTGTTCAGCACTTAATAAAAGCCTTGAACTATTAAAGACTAATCAAAAAGATATGGTTCCGTTTAAGTCTGATGCTCAAGCTGAAATAGAGTTTAGATGTATTTAGTACAACAATAAATTGATGCCTACAGCCAGGTGGGGTTCTATCAGCCGACTCGATACATGTCTTTGTAAAGTGCGACTCCTGCAGAAGTCGCGTGAGCAAGCGTCGGTGACGTGTAGCTCTTGATGGTTAGTTTATGACCAATTTCAAAATAGTTTGTGAGATATTTGCCCTAGCATAGGTAGGTTATGAACTTCGATTCTAGTACGGCGTATGGTGCCAATTGTATCTGAGACTAAAACGGGGAGGTTTACACATGCACTCAACTTTTCAGTTTGAGCGGTTTTCAGGTGCTTATTGATTTCCCGGAAGTTCAAATAAACCGCTTTTGGCGAGATCGCGCCATGTGTCAATATATTTTTGCTGCGCCTCTGAATTGCTGATGCATACTTTAACCGTATCGCCCAGTTTGCTATAGAACAGGTCAGCTTCCTCTTCAGTCAAATTTTCTGCTGCTGCTTGCAGAACCGTTCGTCTAGTTTTAGGCAGCTCAACCCCGGTAATTTTTGCAGCAGTCCAAAGGGCATCAAACCCGTCAGGCGTTAAGTCAGGCTTTAATCCATCCCAGACAATCGAAATTATGACGGCTAGTTCAGCGCCATTAGCTAAATCACTAAACTGCTTAGCTGTTGCTGGCCGAGACTCAGAAAACACTTCAGAAGTCGCATCATATGCAGCTGCACACATAGCCCATGCTTCGGCTTGCCTATGAACATTTTGAATTTCCACGAAGGGCTTCGATCCATCGACAAAAGAATTTTGATCGTCAGCAAAAGCAGTGGCGTTCAACAAGTAAAGAAAGGATAGGATAATTATTTTCATAATATTCGGCTACATATTCTTATGACTAACGCTTGTTAATGGAGGTTTGCATTCGCTATCACGCTTTTGAATTAATAGATCAGCCACAAGTTGGTTCTTCAAAGCTCACAATACTTATGTAAGAAATCTTGTCTTAGGATATAGGTGAATTACGAGTCGCTGCAACTTTCAGACGTTGGGATAGGATAATTTGGAGGGGCGGTGAGCAAAGATCTTACATGGAGGGGTAATCCGCCTTTCTTTACTTGAAAAGTAACCCTGAAGTAACCCGTGCTGCGGCTATGATTGGCAGCAATGCCGGGTGTAATACCAAGTCATTGATAATGAAAAGGTATTTGGTGGAGCCAGGCGGGATCGAACCGCCGACCTCAACACTGCCAGTTTTACGGGCGCAATTTCTGCCTAAATACGTTGCCAGTTTGCGACTTCGATGACTGCTAATCTGTGCTCTTTGAATCCAAGTTGGCCAGAAGAAATCAACAGTATTTCTGCCCCTCATAAGCCCCACAAATTAGTTATCTGAAGTTTTTCGGTGCGAATATTAATCTAAGTGTTTGATTTTATTGGTGCCGGAAAGAGGATTTGAACCTCCGACCAACTGCTTACGAAGCAGCTGCTCTACCAACTGAGCTATTCCGGCGTGGCGCTAATTATACGCGAAGATCTACCAAGACTTGAAGCTGAGAATCGAATTGCGATGTTGCAATTCTTTGCGGCGCTACATCAGTTCCCTGTCCTTGATCACTCGCATTAAATGCTGTGCAAATCCTCTCTATCCGTCGACGATTGACTCCCATATCTGAGTAACCCGTTCGTGCGGAGGACCGAACTTGTATGGCGCCTTGTTCTGGCATAAAGACGAATTTCATATCATCGACGAAGCCAAATAGTTGGCTATGTACTTCTGCAGATAAGTAAGTCGGTTGCTCATTGGTAATCGTCACGCGCTGGTCGCTGAGTAACGCTGCTTTAAGTCGGGCCATCGCTTGTTCGGGCTGGTCACTAAAGGAAAATGGCTCAACAAATTTCGCTGTGCCGGGACACTTCATGTCGTTGGGGTCAAAAAGCGTACACGATCTGGGCATCTCCCCAAAACTTTCTCCAGATCAATGTCCAGAGCAATGTCCAGAGCAATGTCTAGAACAATCAATCACTCGATTCTAGGCACTGCGGTTTTTCGGTTTATAAACGCCGGTGTACCACTATTTGGGTTTGTTGAGGGTCTGTTCGATAAGAATCTCGGTGGTACACTGAATACTTTGCAATGAAAGGGGAACCCAATGACTGATCTTGTCACGATCGATATTCAGGATGGTATTGCCGATGTACGGCTCAACCGTCCAGAGAAATATAATGCTCTCAGCCCAGAGATGTTTACTGCGATTGTTGAGGCGGGTCAGTCGTTGGCTGCTAACGAAGACCTTAGGGTCGTGGTGTTATCCGGTAATGGCCGCGGCTTTTGTGCTGGCTTGGATATGGGCAGCTTTCAGGGCATGGCAGATCGCCCGGCCGGCAATACGTCACAAGCGTTGCAGCAGCAAGGCGATGGCCCAGAAAATCATGCCCAGCGGCCCGCATATGTGTGGAAGCGTTTACCGGTGCCCGTTATTGCGGCAATCCATGGTGTTGCCTATGGCGGTGGTTTGCAGATCGCGCTGGGTGCCGATATTCGCATTGCAGCCGCAGATGCCAAGCTGTCTATTATGGAAATTAAATGGGGTTTGATTCCGGATATGAGCTTGACCCAAACCCTACGTGATCTTGTGCCTATGGATGTGGCGAAAGCGCTGACGTTCACCGGCCGAGTGTTGAGTGGCGACGAGGCCAAACAGTTTGGTTTAGTGACCGAGGTTGCCGATGATCCCTATGAGCGGGCGATGGCGATGGCGCGAGAGATCGCCGCTAAATCCCCTGATGCGATTCGGTTCGCCAAGAAGTTGTATGAAGATACCTGGCATGCCGATGAAGCTTCTGGTCTGGCTTTGGAATCCTCGTTACAAACTACGCTGATCGGTACTGAAAACCAGCTGGAGTCGATCAAGGCAAACTTTGAGAAGCGGGCGCCAGAGTTTGGCCCAGCGAGACTAAAAGGTTAACTTGGCACGTAAACGGGGGAGATCACTATGGCTTTGTTAGAACGAGACGGTATCAATATTTATTATGAGGTGCATGGGGCTCCAGATAAGCCAACGATCTTACTGAGCCATGGTTACAGCGCAACTTCAGCGATGTGGCGCTCGCAGGTGGTGGCGCTCAAGGACCTATACCAGGTGATTGTTTGGGATATGCGTGGCCACGGTGCATCTGACAGCCCTGCAGACGGCGCGCTATATTCTGAGACGCTTACCGTCGACGACATGGCTGCTTTGCTCGACGTCGCGGGTGTTCAACAAGCGATCATCGGTGGTTTGTCTTTAGGGGGTTACATGACGCTGGCGTTCCAAGCAAGCTACCCAGATAGATGCTTGGCATTGATGCTGTTTGATACAGGTCCGGGCTATAAAAGTGACACGGGCCGTGCTGCTTGGAATCAAACCGCGGAATTACGTGCTCAGGCATTTGAAACCGAGGGGCTGGCGGCGCTGGGTGAAAGTGAGGAAGTTAGAATTGCTCAACATCAGTCAGCAACGGGCCTTGCTCTCGCCGCACGCGGGATGTTGGCGCAGGTGAATGATCGTGTCATCCAATCGCTGCCCTCTATTCAAGTCAAAACCCTCGTATTGGTCGGTGATCAAGACGAGCCTTTTATTGCGCCGACCAACTATATGTCTGGCAAGATTTCTGGCGCTGTTAAGGTGGTCATTGATCAAGCCGGTCATGCATCCAATATCGACCAGCCTGCTGCATTTAATCGGGCCGTGATTGAGTTTCTGGCGCCCTAGCGCTTTAAGCCTAGCGACCGATCATTTTTTGTGGGTCTACCCATGCGTCGAATTCTTCGCTTGTTACCAGGCCCAGGTTCACGGCTTCTTCTTTAAGTGTCGTGCCGTTCAGGTGCGCCGTCTTGGCAATCTTGGCCGCGTTCTCATAGCCAATTTTAGTATTAAGTGCGGTGACGAGCATGAGCGAGTTAAACAGGTTGGCTTCACAGTTTTGTAGATTGGGTTCCATGCCTGCAATACAGTGTTCATTGAACGAATTGCAGGCGTCACCCAACAGTCCTGCAGAGCTGAGTAGGTTCGCGGCCATCATCGGTTTGAATACATTAAGCTGAAAATGTCCGTTCATTCCGCCGGTCGTGACAGCAACGTCATTGCCCACCACCTGGGCACAGACCATGGTCATGGCTTCGCACTGGGTTGGGTTGACCTTGCCCGGCATGATCGACGAGCCTGGCTCATTGGCGGGAATATTGTATTCGCCAATGCCACTGCGCGGGCCGGATGCTAGCAGCCTGACATCGTTGGCAATCTTCATCAGGCAAACGGCGAGTTGTTTCAGTGCGCCGTGAGTTTCAACAATGGCGTCGTGGGCGGACAGCGCCTCAAATTTGTTAGATGCCGTGATAAACGGTAATTCCGTCAGTTCGGCAATCTTGTTAGCAACCCGCTCGGTATAGCCGCTCGGTGTGTTGATGCCTGTCCCGACCGCGGTGCCACCCAGTGCAAGCTCTGATAAATGTGGCAAGGTGTTTTCTATAGCGCGAATGCTGTGCGTCAGTTGCGATACCCAGCCGGAAATTTCTTGTCCCACGGTTAGTGGAGTCGCATCCATTAAGTGTGTTCTGCCGATTTTCACGACGGCGTCAAACTCAGCAGATTTGTCTGATAAGACATCTCTTAAATTCATGACAGCAGGCAATGTGTCACGAACCACCTTTTTGTAACAGGCGATATGCATGCCTGTAGGAAAGGTATCATTACTGCTTTGTGATTTGTTTACATCATCGTTGGGATGAATGTCGGTGACACCTTTGCCGAGTTCATGGCCACTTAGCACGTGGGCTCGATTGGCAATGACCTCATTCACATTCATGTTCGATTGAGTCCCCGATCCAGTCTGCCAAATCACCAAAGGGAATTGGTCGTCATGCTGACCATTTAAAATTTCATCGCAAACGGTACTAATGAGGTGCGCCTTGGAGGGGTCTAACGCGCCGAGCTCTTGATTCGTCTGTGCAGCTGCTTTCTTTAGATAGGCAAAGCCATAAATGATTTCTATGGGCATTGACGCGGATGGGCCTATCGCAAAATTGTGTCGAGAGCGTTCGGTTTGCGCGCCCCAGTATTTCTCCGCAGGGACTTCAATATCACCCATAGTGTCTGTTTCTAGTCGGGTTGCCATGATCTCTCCATGAGTGTCGGTTAGTCGTCGGTGACCTTGCCGCGCAGATTTTTTGATCTACCGCGCTTAGTTTTGCTGTCCATTCGGCGTTGTTTCGCTGCTCTGCTGGGTTTGGTCGGGCGGCGCACCTTTTGTTTTTTTGTGACGCCGACAATCAGCTCCCGAAGTCGGCCTAATCCATCTTCACGGTTTTTTTCCTGGGTTCTAAATTGTTGGGCTTTGATAACAACACAGCCGTCTCGGGTAATGCGGCTGTCTTTCAGGTTTAGCAGGGCTTGCTTGACATGTTCTGGCAGAGAGGATTGACCGATATCAAAGCGTAGATGGATAGCGGAAGAGACTTTATTAACGTTCTGACCACCAGGACCCTGAGCACGGATGGCTTTGAGCTCATACTCGTCGTCTTCCAGTGTGATAGTGGGCGTGATCGTTAACATGGCGTCTTTTGTGTTGAGTCTAAAGCAGCATTCTAATCAAATTATCCATCGGATATCAGATGGCAACTGTCAGAGCGGTGCGTACAATAGCCGCATCGACAATGATATGGCGCTTATTTTTGTTAACACTTAGTGATATAGCCAGCCGGGGCATGCTTGCCAGTGCACTTGGGCTGGCGATACTTTTTTACGGTGGCACCACCCAGGCGCTGCAACTCGGCGTCGTCGCGATGCTCCTTGTTGGCGTTGTTATGCGTTTTGATTGGTCTCTACGACACCGTAAAATTTATTGGTCCACCGCACACACCCTGCTGGCTCTGTACGCGCTGTTAATCGTCGTGAATATTTATACCAGCGTGTTCGCTGAAAACTCACTGCAAGTTGCCTGGCTATTTTTGGTTTTGCCAATGACGGTGCTGTTGTGCGGCCGCACCAACGACGACTACTGGAAAGCTTTGCTGCCTCTGCTGTGCTTACCCATGTGCTTTTCGGTGTTCTGGGGTTTCTCGGAAGTTGTTTTAGGCGCGGGTCGAGCATCGGGGCCAGTCATTGACCCGAATAACTGGGCGTCGGGCATTAACTTGTTCTTCTTTGTGCTGGCGTCCTGGTTTTTCAAATCTGGCGGGCGTACTGCCAGCATTTTGCTTATCTTGCTTGGCTTATTCGCGGCAGCGAGTTTTATGGCGTACTCACGGGTTGGCAGCCTTGTGTTCGGTGCAACATTTACGCTGGTCTCTCTGGTCGCACTCAGTTTGTCGGCCTATCGACGTCGTGCCGTTATGTTGTTGCTGGTTATCGCAACGGCCTACTATTCGGTTCACAACTATCGCAGCTTGGAGGAGGCCACTCAGCACAGTGAGGGTTATTCACTGGATATCAAATCATCGGGTTGGTCCCAAAGGTTGGCGCAGTGGCAATCTGGTCTAGCCCAGTATCGTGATCACCCTATTGCCGGCAGTGGCTTGGGGACCTTTAAAGTATTGTATCCCCAGTATCGAACACTTGCTGACGCCGGGACTGCTGGCAATTATGTACACAATGACTATATCCAGCTGCTAGCAGAGGGCGGTCCATTGATGTTGCTGTTTGTCGTGCTGTTGGGCACATTTTTGTTCTGGCAGTTGAGTACTGCAGTCTGGCGACTCTTTGGTCCTCTCGGCTCTCGACCCGAGCCCAGCCGAGACCGGCAATTGGAAAAGCGTAAAGACTTTGAGCTTGTGTTGCTGATTATGGGGCTTGGGACCGTATTTGTGCATGCCACGATGAATTTCACGTTTTATAGTCTGGTGAACCCGCTCATTATGGGTTGCGTGCTGGCGCGTGTCCTTTGGTTAACCGGTTATTCGCCGCAACGTGCGCTCAACTTGCATGCGCCGGGGTTGCTTAGGGTTTGTCTGTTTATTGGCGTGGGCTATATTCTACTCGTGAATACGGCAGACGCGGTGAGTCGTGATCTTGTTTATGGCAGTGTCGTGCTGCCACTCGATCGCTTCGATCCGAAGGATCAGCTTGCCATCTACGAAACACTTTCAGTGGTTCAGAAATTGCGCAGGAATAATTCAGCTAACCGGTTCGCCATGGCAACTTTCTATCGAACGAGCTTTGATGCCCAACCTGAAAACAATATGGAAGGTCGACGGTCCCTTGCGATTGTCACTGCGTTGGAATATCAGCGTGGTCTTGAACTCAACCCTTATAGTTATGAGGTGCAGCGGTTCTTTGCCGAGTTTCTGGAGCAAAATCGGTGGTTGATGGAGGTGGAGGGTGTCTATCAAACACCAGAGAACTTGCTTCGTGATGGTCTGGCCCGGGCGCCATTTCAAATTCATCGGCATCTGGTGTTGGCAGAGTATCTTGACCGGTATGATCGTCAGAATGAAGCCTACGAACAATTGAAGTCAGCGCTGGTCTGGTCGCCTATGCGTTACGATGGTTTCGATGTCTGGCGCACGGATCTGTTTGTTAAGTTGCTCGGTATGGCTAAAAGCCGACAAGACCAAGCCACTCTGCAGGAATTGCTGACGGCGATTGAAGTTGGCTAGTGAACGCGCATAGACAAATCCATTGCGCGCACGTGCTTTGTCAACGCGCCAACGGAAATATAGTCCACGCCGGTTTCTGCTATGGCAATTAAATCTTGATCGCTCTCGATGCCACCGGACGCTTCCAGTTTTACCGGTTGATTGGATTGAACGGCGGTGCGCATATCAGCCAGACTGA
The DNA here is from genome assembly GCA_051278195.1 of Candidatus Azotimanducaceae bacterium. Taxonomy (GTDB): domain Bacteria; phylum Pseudomonadota; class Gammaproteobacteria; order Pseudomonadales; family Azotimanducaceae; genus JAHRVQ01. The sequence goes on along the minus strand of JBNMQM010000031.1, from coordinate 26,542 downwards.
AGTTATCCAGCATGATCCAGTCGGGTTGGGACAAAGCAGCCTCGTGGAACTGTTCAAGCGTTTCAACTTCTATTTCAACCCGCAGACCCGGGTGGAGTGTTCTGGCACGCCCAATGGCACTTGCGATTGAGCCGCTCGCTTCAATGTGATTTTCTTTGATCAAGAAAGCATCATAGAGGCCGATTCGGTGATTCATCCCGCCGCCGCAGCTTACCGCGTATTTTTGGCCGAGCCGAAGGCCTGGTAATGTTTTTCGAGTATCGAGTAGTTTGGTCGCGGTGTGCTTGATCAAGTTGGCCATTCTTGCAGTCGCTGTTGCGGTACCAGAAAGAGTCTGCAAAAAGTTCAGTGCGGGGCGCTCTCCTGTAAGAATGGCCCGTGCATTGCCGGTAACCGTGAAGAGCAGTTGGTCGGGGGTTGTTTGATCGCCATCGGCGCTGTGCCAGACGACCTTGAGTGACGAGTCAACCTGACGAAATACTTCGTCAACCCAGGGGCGCCCACAAAGCACACCGGCTTCGCGGGTAATGACATGGGCGGTGACCTGCTTTGTTGCTTTGATCAGTTCAGCTGTGACATCACCGTCACCGACGTCTTCGGCAAGAGCCGCTGCCACATTTGTTGTGAGATCTTTGAAATACTCAGTCATTTAATACACTTGTCTTAAAGTTAGAAGTTCACCCTGTTGGACAAACTCGATCTGCTTTAGTGCAGACATGCCTAACAAGATAGATTGACCCCGCATACTGGGGTTGATACTCGCTCTTACATTGCGCAGTTCAATATCACCAATCGACAGCAGGTCTATGCTGGTGCCATAGACCGTGATCACACCATTTGCTGTCATGGCTTGCGCAGGTGCACCGGGTCTAAGTAGTAATTGTGCCGCCAAGTCCTCCGGTATCACAACATCTGTGGCACCGGTATCGAGCAGAAACTCAGCCGGCTGTCTATTAATTGCCCCGGAGACTACATAGTGGCCCTGACGATTGCGCAATAGTGCAACCTCCACTGCATTCCCTTGCGCAGCGCTCATGGGTGAACGATTCGGGTTACGTTGTGTATCCTGAACGTCTGCGAAATACATTGTGAGTAAACCGAGCGCAATAATAAATGCGACGATCATCATGCCTTGACCCATGTACAGCTCTCTTTCTAGTCAGCGTGTAAGTATACCAGTTCAATGATTATGCGCAGCAGAATGGCTATTGGTATGATGCTGCCCACACACCTGTTTACGAGCTTTACGTAAATGCAGATTAAAGAAGGCTGGTTGGAAAGTGCAAAACAAGTGGTTTCGCCGAACTGCGATGCTCGGCCGAATGCCGAATTATCGCTTATAGTCGTACATTGCATTAGTTTGCCTGCCGGGCACTTTGGTAACGACTATGTTGAGCAGCTGTTCACAAACCGCCTTGATTGCGGTGAGCACGTGGATTTTGCTGACCTTCGGCAACTGCGGGTCTCAAGCCATCTATTAATCCGCCGTGATGGGCTTGTTGTGCAATTCGTGCCATTTGACCAGAGAGCCTGGCACGCCGGTGAATCAAGCTTTAAGGGGCGAACCCAATGCAACGACTTCTCTATCGGGGTAGAATTAGAGGGCATTGATTCCGGTGAATTCACCGATCGACAGTACGAAGCGCTGACGAGAGTTTGTCGATTACTGATGACGAGCTGTTCGATACCCGCAGACCATATTGTGGGGCATAGTGACATTGCGCCGGGTCGTAAAACCGATCCGGGTCCAAGATTTGATTGGCAGCGCTTACGACTGAGCGTCAACGCCTAACAGAGGCCGAAATGAAATTTCTTGCTGTTTTAATTACATTATTTTTCTACCGTACCTGGCGTGGTGACAATCCAGTTCGGGGTGCGTTTTCGTTTTCAGATTATTATGGCTGGTTTTCAGCTAAGAATCTGGCGACCTACTGGCGCTTTGGTTTGTGTGTTGGTGTGCCTGCAGTGCTGGCGCTGATTTTGGCTGCAGAGGTCGCTGATTGGCTGCAGGGCATCGTATGGTTGGCTTTGTCCCTGGTGATTTTGATCTATGCGACGGAAATCTATGATATCGAGCAGATGTTTGATGATCATATTCGCTGGCTCAGGTCGGTGTCAGAAGAAGATCATATTGCCGATGTCATTCAGCGACAGGACGATTTTCAGATGTCGCACATCTACGACATGTTCCAGAGCATCGTGCCCGGCCTGTTTTGGTTTCTCATCGCAGGTCCAGCAGGAACACTCTTCTATGTGTTCACAATTCAATATCTCGACCGTCTAGACGAAGATGATCCAGAAGTCGATTTACTCGATAATATTGTCTTCTGGATGGAATGGGTGCCCGTTCGAATCACCGGCCTCTTGTTTTCTTTGGTGGGCAATTTTGGCCCGACGATGGATTATTGGCTGAATCACCTCACCGATACCCAGGAGTCGCACTCGGTGCACTTATCGATTATGGCGGCAATTGCATCAGATAAGCCCGATTATGAAGATGGTGTTGAAGGTTTTGCCCGCTTCTCAGAATTCGAAACTCATCAATTAAAATCGCTCTGCGAACGTGCGCTATTTGGCTGGTTGGGCGTCGCTGCCGTGGTTGTGATTTTAGGCTGGTGAGAAGGTTGGTGAGAATCCGAGCTACCGTGCTTGTGTTGGCGGGACTGCTGCTAAGCCTTGTTGTTCAGGCAGACATCACGGTTGAGGATGATCTGGGGCACGTAATTACGCTCGAGAAACCGGCATTGCGCATTATCAGCCTGGCGCCGCATCTGACAGAACTGCTCTATACGCTGGAGGTGGGTGATCAACTCGTCGGCACTGCGCGCTACTCAACTTATCCTGCCGCTGCACTTGCCGTTCCCAGAGTGGGTGACGCATTTTCGATCAATATTGAGCTCATTGTTTCCCTGCGGCCAGATTTGATCCTGGCCTGGCATACCGGTGGTGTAAACAAAGGCATCGCTCGACTTCGGGATCTTGGCCTGCAAGTTTACGTCAATGAATCACCGTCGCTCGAATCAATTGGCGACACGCTACTCGATGTCGGACAGCTGGCAGGGTCCAAGCTGGCGGCTTCGGTCTCTAATCAGTATCGGGAGGAGCTTGCAGCTTTGCGGGTATCCTACGAGCAGCCACCATCCGTGTTCTTCCAGATATCAGATTCAGACCTTTATTCTGTCAGCGACCAACACTTGATCGGTCAGGCGATCCGGCATTGTGGCGGTAGAAACATATTCCCCGTCTTGCCGAGCAGTGTCGCCCAGGTGAGTCAGGAAGCTGTTCTGGCGAACAATCCGAATGTTTTGTTGGTGACTCAAGTGCCTGGTCAGGCACCTGGATCATGGTTTGACCGTTGGCGGTCTTTTGATCTGCTAACGGGCCGGCTGGTGGCGATTGATCCAAATCTGATTTCTCGACCCTCATTTCGTATGCTGGCAGGCATCGAGCAGGTATGCGCGGCGATCAAACCCTCGTAAGCCCTTGTAATAGCCGCGTAAACTTCCTTACTCTCGTTTGATTGCGCTATAGTTAAGCCTTTATTCATAGAATCTGGCGGCAAGGAGAAAGCGATGGCTTCTAATGGAACCGACGCTGATGAAGATCCCATTGAGACTCGGGAATGGATTGAGGCGATTAACTCTGTTCTCGATGAAGAGGGCCCAGAAAGGGCGCAATACTTATTAGAAAGACTCTCCGCGCAGGTGACTGCAACCGGCGCACAATTACCGTATGCGATTACCACGCCGTATCGAAATACCATTCCTGTTGAGCAGGAATCCCGGATGCCGGGTGATCTGTTTATGGAGCGTGGCTTACGGTCGTTAATTCGTTGGAATGCGATGGCCATGGTGATGCGCGCTAATCTGGAGGACGGGTCGCTCGGCGGTCATATCTCCAGTTTTCAGTCCAGCGCGACCCTATATGATGTTGGCTTTAACTATTTCTTCCGCGGCAGTACCGATTCCGCTGAGGGAGATCTGATCTACATTCAGGGTCACAGTGCGCCTGGTATCTATGCGCGCTCTTATCTCGAAGGCCGTATCACGGAAGAGCAGTTAGACAAGTTTCGCCAGGAAACCGATGGTGATGGTTTGTCATCTTATCCTCACCCTTGGTTGATGCCTGATTACTGGCAGTTCCCGACCGTGTCCATGGGACTAGGTCCACTGCAGGCCATCTATCAAGCTCGCGTGATGAAGTATTTGGATCATCGTGAGCTGAGGGAAGCGGGGGATCGCAAGGTCTGGTGTTTTTTGGGTGATGGCGAAATGGATGAGCCAGAATCTCAGGGGGCAATCTCACTAGCAGCTCGTGAAGGCCTAGATAATTTGATTTTTGTTGTGAATTGTAACCTGCAGCGACTAGATGGGCCTGTTAGAGGTAACGGCAAAATCATTCAGGAGTTGGAAGGTTCCTTTCGCGGTGCCGGATGGAATGTGATTAAGGTTGTCTGGGGCCGTATGTGGGACTCATTGTTTGAAAAAGACAAACTTGGGCTTATGCAAAAACGTATGGATGAAGCCGTTGACGGCGAGTACCAAAACTATAAAAGTCGCGATGGCGCCTACACCCGAGAGAACTTTTTTGGCAAATATCCTGAACTACTTAAGATGGTCGAACATCTGACCGATGAGGATATTTATCGTTTGAATCGTGGTGGTCACGATCCTTACAAGGTTTATGCAGCGTATGCAGCAGCGGTCAAGCACAAAGGCCAGCCCACCATTATTCTGGCTAAGACCGTCAAAGGTTATGGCCTTGGTCCCGCTGGAGAAGCGCAGAATATCAGCCACTCTGTTAAGAAATTAGATATCGAAGCACTAAAAGACTTCCGCGATCGCTTTGATATTCCACTACCAGATTCCGAATTAGAGAAGGTGCCGTATTATCGACCGCCAGAAGACAGCGCAGAAATGCGCTATCTCAAAGAGCGTCGTGCCTCTCTCGGTGGTTTCTTGCCAAGCCGTAGCCCGGAATTTGAAGGGTTAGAAGTCCCCGGCCTGTCAGCCTTCGAGTCCGTAACCAAAGGCTCAGGTGATCGAGAGATCTCAACCACAATGGCATTTGTCCGAATATTGTCTGCGCTAATCAAGGACAAGAATGTCGGCGAGCGGGTAGTGCCCATCGTACCGGACGAGGCGCGCACATTTGGTATGGAAGGGATGTTTCGGCAGCTGGGTATCTACTCAAGTGTCGGGCAACTTTACGAGCCAACGGATGCTGGCCAGGTGATGTATTACCGCGAGGATAAGAAGGGCCAAGTGCTGGAAGAGGGTATTAACGAAGGTGGCGCCTTTGCCGGGTGGTTAGCGGCGGCGACGTCCTACGCTAACAATAATTTTCCGTTGATACCGTTTTATGTATTCTACTCCATGTTTGGTTTTCAGCGAGTGGGCGATCTTTGTTGGGCGGCGGGCGATATGCAAGCGCGCGGATTTTTGTTGGGCGGCACGTCAGGACGCACAACGCTAAATGGCGAGGGGCTACAGCATCAGGACGGCCATAGCCATATTTTGGCGAGTACCGTGCCGAACTGTGTAACCTACGATCCTACCTTTGCTTATGAACTCGCAGTGATCATTCAGCACGGCCTGGAAGAAATGTTCGTTAAGAAATTGCCTAAGTATTTCTACATTACCATTATGAATGAGAACTATAAGCAACCTGCTATGCCAGATGGCTGTGCAGAAGGCATCATTAAAGGGATGTATCTGCTACAGAAAGGCAGTAAGCCAAAGAGCAAGAAAGTCGTGCAGCTGCTGGGTTCCGGTACTATTTTGTTAGAGGTGATTGCGGCGGCAGAGATCCTCAAAGAAGATTACGGTATTGATGCCGATATCTGGAGCGTGCCTAGTTTCAACGAATTGCGCCGTGAAGGACTTAAAACCACGCGTTGGAACTTGCTGCACCCCGATGAGAAGCCACGAATAAGTTATGTGGAATCTTGTCTCGGCAAATCGAAAGGCCCCGCCATTGCGTCGACTGACTATATGAAGAACTATGCAGATCAGATTCGAGAGTATGTGCCAGGGACTTATCGTGTGCTGGGTACCGACGGTTTTGGTCGTTCCGATAGTCGTGAACGATTGAGGAATTTCTTTGAAGTGGATCGATACTTTGTCACGGTTGCAGCACTGTCTGCACTTGCTGAGGACAATGTAATTGAGTCGCGTCTGGTGACCGAAGCGTTGAAGAAATTCAACATCAACCCGGACAAACCAGATCCCAGCATCTCTTAGGAGCCATCATAGTGGAACAAGTATTAGTACCGGATGTTGGTGAAGCGGAAGACATTGAAGTCATTGAAATTCTGGTCAAAGTCGGCGATACGGTCGCAATCGATGACTCGCTCGTCGTACTGGAGTCCGATAAAGCCAGTATGGAAATTCCCTCGCCAATTGCAGGTGTCGTCTCTAGCATTAAAGTTTCTGAAGGCGATAAAGTAGAAGAAGGCGGGTTGATTCTAGAACTTGAAACAGAAGCCGCTAGCACCGCACCGGCTGAAGAAGAGCCCTCAGCGAAAGAAGAGCCCTCAGCGAAAGAAGAGCCTTCAGCGAAAAAAGAGCCTTCAGCGAAAGAAGAGCCCTCAGCGAAAGAAGAGCCCTCAGCGAAAAAAGAGCCGTCAGCGAAAGAAGAGCCGGCAGCCACCCAAATTATAGCTGTACCCGATGTGGGCGATGCCTCGGACATCACCGTCACCGAGATATTGGTAAAACCGGGCGATCAGATCGAGGCGGATGACTCTCTGGTTGTGTTGGAATCGGATAAGGCCAGTATGGAAATACCCTCGCCTGTAGCAGGTGAGGTCCTCGAAATTTTGGTTAAAGACGGCGATGAGGTCAACGAGGGTGACCCACTAGTGAGCGTCAAAACGGCCGGTGTTGTTAAGGCTTCACCGCCGGCAGTCGCCAAAACCGATCCTGTATCGTCAGAGCCGGCACCTGAACCTGAACCTGAACCTGAACCTGAACCTGAACCTGAACCTGAACCTGAACCTGAACAGGCAGCAATTGAAAAACCCGCTCAAGCGCCGTTAAAGAAACCGACAACCGAGGTGTTAGAAGCAGAACTCGAGGTGTCGAACGCAAAAACTCATGCTGGTCCTGCCGTCCGCAAGCAGGCGCGCGAATATGGCGTTGATCTTACCGAAGTGAAAGCCACGGGGAAAAAAGACCGGATTCTAAAGGAAGATATTCAGGTATTCGTCAAACAGCGGTTAAAGGCAGGCCCTGCTGAAAATACCGGCGGTAGTGGCATACCACCTATCCCCACCGTGGACTTTGCTAAGTTCGGTGAAATTGAACTCGCGCCGATGTCACGGATCAAGCAGGCCACCGCCAGAAACCTGCATCGCAGCTGGCTCAATGTCCCTCATGTGACACAGTTCGACGAAGCGGATATCACAGAGATGGAAGCTTTTCGCAAGGCGCAGAACGACGAGCTGAAATCCCAGGGATTAAAGCTGACACCGATGGCATTTCTGGTAAAAGCCTGCGTGAATGCACTGCAAGCTTATCCACAATTTAATGCTTCGCTGGAAACCGGCTACAAAAATTTGATCCTGAAGAAGTACTACAACATTGGCGTGGCAGTCGAGACGCCAGATGGTTTGGTTGTGCCAGTCATCAAAGACGCTGACCAGAAGGGTATTCTTCAACTCGCGGAAGAAACGTCAGCGCTCGCCGCGAAAGCACGCGACAAGAAGTTACCGATGGATGCCATGCAAGGTGCGACCTTTACGATCTCGAGTCTGGGCGGTATCGGTGGTACGAAGTTTACGCCCATTGTGAATGCACCCGAGGTGGCGATTCTGGGTGTTTCAAAAGCGAAGGTTGCGCCGCTGTGGAATGGTGAGAGCTTTGTGCCAAGGACGATGTTGCCCTTGTCTTTGTCCTATGATCATCGTGCCATCGATGGCGCCGAAGCGGCGCGGTTTGCAGCTTATCTGGCGAAGGTGTTGACGGACGTTCGGAAAATGTTGCTTTGATGTTTGTGTTTTAGTCGGCGGAGATCGGTTTTGTACGGTGAGTTTCGTTTTGAAGCTAGCCTTTCTCCCACAGCACTTCAGTGACATTGGTCTCTTTAGCCACGAATCTCGCTGTGACAAATAGTAAGTCAGAAAGTCTGTTTATATAGCGTAATCCCGCGGTGTTAATTTTATCTGTGCGTGCCAGGTTCACAATATCTCGCTCGGCGCGTCTCGCAACGCTGCGAGCCAGATGAATGACGGCAATCAAATGACTGCCGCCGGGCATAATAAAGTTGTCCAGTGGCGGTAAGTGCTCGTTCATTTGATCCAATATTTGCTCAAGCTCGGTCACATGTTCGTCATTAACGATTTCGAATCCGGGAATCGAAATCTCGCCGCCCAGATCGAATATGCGGTGCTGGCAACGGCATAAAAAGTCGACGAGAAACGCCAGTGTGGGTTCGTTGCTTTGTTTGATTTCTTCGATGACCAGGCCGAGATGGCTGTTGAGTTCATCGCAACTGCCCATGGCGTGGACGCGGCTATGATCTTTTGCTAGCCGGCTACCATCACCCAACCCGGTTTCGCCTTGGTCGCCGGTGCGGGTGTAAATTTTACTCAGTCGCTTGCCCATCATTTACCTATATTTTGCTTACGTTCTACCTATGTAGCCCTTCTAGCTCACTCGATTGGGGTGAGGTGGTTCACGACAACTTTATCGGTTGTTTGTGCTTCTTTTAGGCCTTCTAGCGCCCCGTCGAACAACTGGGTAGTCGACGGCGGGCCATTGAGTGCATGGCTGGCGCAAATACTCATGGCGATATTGGCTGGTAAAAAGCCCGCTGCCGTCGGGAAGCTTTTTAGTCTTACCCCGTCGTAGATGCGTTGATAACATTCTGCCGTGCAGTGCTCGATGCTGGGCTGTACAAGAATTAAAGCAAACTGCCCGTTTTCAACATAGGTCACGATATCTAGCGGGCGCACCAGGTGGTTAATTTTTTCAGCGACGGCAATGACCAACTCGTCGGCGATACGCTGATCGTAACTTTTAACGAATTCATCAAAATTGGTCACAACCATCATCACGACACAGACTGCGCCACCACGCGACTCAATTTGACGGATCGAACTATCCAGGCTTTGTTCCGCAAGTTTGCGATTGCCGAGGCCGGTTAGTGGGTCCAGTAATTGACCCTTTTGCATTTGCAGGTTGGTACGTTGCAGTTCGACATTGAGATCTGTCAAAGTATTAAGTCGGATCGACATTCGATTTCCCGCGAATGCAGCGGCGGTCAGTGTTTCCGTCGCGACCGGCGCATGGGCATCGATGGTATCTACTGCACTTTGAATTAAGCTCTCTGTGGATTCTTCGCCGACCAGGCAGATATACGTGAAGTGGTTGTTGTCATCATCGATGTCGCGGATGGCTTCCGCAATTTCAACGCCTGTCATGTCCTCACAGTCAGTCTCGATAAATGCGACGTGCGCGGGGGACTGCTCGAGAAATTGCAGTGCATCAGTCGCCGAGGTGCTGAACTGTAGGTGTTTGAACTTGCTTAATGCCGTCTCGTAAGGAGCTCGATCAGAGTTTGGGCGCAAGATAATGATGATTTGGTGGTCAAACATGTTGCTGCGTGCACTTGGCCCTGCTATTTCGGTATGCTTGAACGCTACCGTCAGGTATCAGTGTAATGAAACAGTGGGGAAATAACTATGCCATCTTTCGATACGGTTTCTGAAGTCGATCTGCATGAGCTCAATAATGCCGTGGACCAAGCGAATCGCGAGCTTAGTACGAGGTTTGATTTTCGCGGTGTGGACGCGAGTTTTACGCGCAATGAAGCCGAAGTAGAAATGACTGCAGAGGCTGATATCCAATTGGAACAACTGCTGGATATCCTCCGCATCAAGCTTGTTGCACGCGGCATTGATGTGCGCGTGCTTGACGTCCAAGAGTCAAGGCACCGTGGCAAATTGCTGCATCAAACTGTGCAGATTCGTCAGGGTGTTGAAACTGACTTGGCGCGCAAGATTGTTAAAATGATCAAAGAAAAAAAGATGAAGGTACAAGCAGCCATTCAAGGCGATAAAGTAAGGGTCACTGGCAAAAAGCGTGATGACCTGCAGCAGGTGATGGCGATGCTGAAAGACTCTGATATTGAGCAACCGCTTCAGTTCAACAATTTCCGAGACTAGTCTTTGACTGAAACTGCCGAAATGTCGTGGCTTGAGCTGGCAAGGGTTTATACCCGACCTCGAGTCATCGCGATGATGTTTCTTGGGTTTTCGGGAGGACTTCCATTTCTGCTCGTATTCTCGACGCTGACGGCCTGGTTGAGCGATGAGGGCGTGAGCAAAAGTGCGATTGGCTTCTTTGCCTGGGTAGGCATTACCTATTCTATTAAGGTGGTATGGGCGCCAGTCGTCGATCGATTGGCGATTCCTTTTTTGACCCACCGACTTGGTCAACGACGCTCCTGGATGCTGCTCGGTCAAATTGGCATCGCGGTTGGCCTGTTGCTGATGTCCTTCATCGGTACTGCCGATCTTTACTTGCTCTCAATGGCGGCGCTCGTCGTCGCGTTTTCGTCTGCAACTCAGGATATCTCCATTGATGCTTATCGCATTGAAGCCCAGGATGAAAAATATCAGGGGGCGATGTCGGCCACCTACATCTTCGGCTATCGGGTGGCTTTGCTGGCAGCGGGTGCGGGTGCCCTATACATGGCGTCTTTCTATAACTGGGTAATCGCCTATCAGGCGATGGCGCTATTGACCCTGGTGGGAATTGTGACAGTGCTACTGATCGCCGAGCCCGTTCGCGAGCGGGACTCGTTACTCGCAGAAGCTGAACCAGAAGGGCAAAGTTGGGCGAGGGGCGTGTTCAATTCCGTCATCAATCCGTTCGTTGATTTTTTTACCCGCAACAGCGGTTTCGCACTTTTTATCTTGCTGTTTATCGCGGTGTTTCGCTTAAGTGACATTGCCATGGGCATTATGGCTAACCCGTTTTATCTCGACATGGGATATACCAAAATTGAGATCGCCAATGTGGCAAAAGTGTTTGGCTTTTTCATGTCGATCGCAGGTGCTGCGATTTGCGGGCTGTTGGTTGTGAAGTGGGGAATTTATCGTTGTTTGCTGGTGGGTGCGATCGCTGTAGCTTCAACCAACATCCTGTTCGCCGGCTTATCTCTTTTGCCCGCCGAGATGTCCTACCTAGCAGTGGTCATTAGCGCAGACAATATCAGCGGTGGTTTTGCCGCCACGGCGTTTGTGGCCTATTTGTCGAGCCTAACGAATCGGGCTTACACAGCGACTCAGTATGCTTTGTTCAGCTCGTTGATGACCTTGCCTGGAAAATTTCTCAGCGGCTTCTCTGGGTTGGTGGTGGATGGCTACGGCTACTTCGAGTTTTTCCTAATTGCTGCGGCCCTGGGGATACCCGCTATTCTCATGGTCATTGTTATGATGCGCCGGCAGGCCTGACTGCCAGCCAGGATACTAGTCTGCCTGCCACTGGTAGTGAGCCAAGCTAACTCGCCCATTGAGTAGGATCACGCCTTCACTCGCCAGCAGCTCGGCTTGTCGCGATGGGTTGGGATTGGAGATCTTGCCCTGACTATTAATGACTCTATGCCACGGAATCTTTGTCCCATTGGGTAAACCGCGCAGGATTTTACCCACAAGCCTTGATTGTTGGGGCATTCCGGCGATTCGAGCGATCTGTCCATAGGTCGCAACTCGACCGTGGGGAATAGCATGAACGATCTGCCAAACGGCTTCTCTGGATTTTTCGACGCTATCTGGCATTTTTTTTCACTATTTGGCTGTTGCAGGGTTGAATCTCAGCTTTTCGCCCCTATCATTAGCACTCCACACAGGAGAGTGCTAATTCTTGCCTGTAAAGCGCATTTTTACTGCGCTTCGAGGAGAGAGAAGATTAGCGAGGATTTCGTAAAAAGCCAATCGGCAGGATCAAATGCTGTCGTAGGTACCACTCATTGGAGATAAGAATGAAGATCCGTCCACTGCAAGACCGCGTGGTAGTTCGACGCGTTGAAGAGGAAACAAAAACAGCTGGAGGCATCGTATTGCCCGGTTCTGCTGCAGAGAAGCCTTCACAAGGTGAAGTATTGTCAGTAGGTCCAGGTAAGAAAGGCGATGACGGCAAAGCACAGCCTGTTGATTTGAAAGTTGGTGACAAGGTCCTTTTCGGTCAGTACAGCGGCAGTACCGTAAAGGTTGATGGCGAAGAGCTATTGATCATGAGCGAAAGTGAAGTATTTGGCGTTATTGAGTAAGCCAACTTACGTTTAATTTAAGATTAAAGGATATTTGATATGACAGCTAAAGACGTAAAATTCGGTGACTCCGCGCGTCAACGCATGCTGGCTGGTGTGAACGTACTGGCCGATGCAGTGAAAGTCACTTTGGGTCCCAAGGGCCGAAACGTGGTTCTGGACAAATCTTTTGGTGCACCCACCATTACTAAAGATGGTGTTTCAGTTGCCAAAGAAATCGAGCTTAAAGACAAGTTCGAAAATATGGGCGCACAAATGGTCAAGGAAGTTGCTTCTCAGACTTCTGACGTTGCCGGTGACGGTACAACCACTGCAACCGTTCTAGCTCAGGCAATTTTGAACGAAGGCCTTAAAGCGGTTGCTGCAGGCATGAATCCAATGGATCTCAAGCGCGGCATCGATAAAGCCGTTGCAGTAGCAGTAAAAGCAGTTGAAGCTCTTGCGGTACCTTGCTCAGACAGCAAGACGATTGCCCAGGTCGGTAGTGTTTCTGCCAATAGCGACACACATGTCGGTGAAATCATTGCTGATGCAATGGACAAGGTAGGTAAAGAAGGTGTTATCACCGTTGAAGAAGGCACTGGTCTGGAAAATGAACTAGACGTAGTTGAAGGTATGCAGTTTGATCGCGGTTACCTGTCTCCTTACTTCATCAACAACCAAGAAAACATGAGCGCGGAAATGGAAGATCCATTGGTGCTGTTGTTTGACAAGAAGATCTCTAACATTCGTGACATGCTGCCAATCTTGGAAGCGGTTGCTAAGGCTGGACGACCTCTAGTTGTTATCGCTGAAGATATCGAAGGCGAAGCACTGGCGACTCTAGTTGTGAATAACATGCGCGGTATCGTGAAAGTGGCTGCGTCTAAGGCCCCAGGTTTCGGCGATCGTCGTAAAGAAATGCTGCAGGACATCGCAACACTAACTGGCGGCACAGTAATCTCTGAAGAAGTTGGTTTGTCTCTTGAATCTGCCACTTTGGATGACCTTGGTTCCGCCAAGCGCATTACACTGACTAAAGAAAACACAGTCATTGTAGATGGTGCTGGTGATTCCGACGCTATCGCTGCTCGCGTTAGCCAGATTCGTACTCAAATTGAAGACACGACTTCTGACTACGATCGCGAAAAGCTCCAAGAACGTGTTGCTAAATTGGCTGGCGGCGTTGCTGTCATCAAGGTTGGTGCTGGTTCTGAAGTTGAAATGAAAGAGAAGAAAGCTCGTGTTGAAGACGCGCTGCATTCTACTCGTGCTGCTGTAGAAGAAGGTATTGTACCTGGCGGTGGCGTTGCGTTGATTCGTGCCCTGCAGGCTCTCGAAGGCCTTGAAGGTGATAATCCAGACCAGACAGTTGGCATCAACATCCTGCGTAAAGCGATGGAAGCGCCAATGCGTCAAATCGTCTCAAATGCCGGTGCTGAAGCTTCTGTTGTTGTTGACAAGGTTAAGCAGTCTAAAGGCAACGATGGCTACAACGCTGCAACTGGCGAATACGGCGACATGATTAAATTCGGTCTGCCTGATCCTGCAAAAGTCACACGTACAGCGCTTCAAGCAGCAGCTTCTGTCTCCGGTTTGATGATCACGACTGAATGTATGATCGCTGACGTCGAAGAAGAAGGCGCTGCAGGTGGTGGTATGCCTGATATGGGTGGCATGGGCGGTATGGGCGGTATGATGTAAGAAAGTTTCCCTCGGAAACCTTCTACGTTTCAAAATCCCGGCAGTGTCTGCAGGCATAAGGCCGAAGATCACGAAAGGGAATTTGAACGGGGTTACAAAGTAATCCTAAAAGCCTAGAAAGAAAATGCCCGGTTTATCCGGGCATTTTTTTGTCCTAAATTCGGTGTTCAGCGCTCTCAAAGGCCTCTCAACGCGCTATCAAAGCCCTCTGGTGCGCTCACTCGGTGCTAACAAAAACTCTATCATTGGCTGATCAATACCCATTTTTGTCAAAGTGCTGATGACGGTTTCATTGTCCAGTTTGTCTTGTCCGATCATGACGACGGCCCGACCCAAAATCCGCCCCAATTGTTGAGCTATTTTCAAATATGTCTCGCTCGTATGCTGAGGGTTCGCGAGTTGCTGCGTCAGCGCCTCATCTAGTGACCAGGTTTGCATGAGTTCGACGGTAAATGAATAGCGATGAGCCTCCATGAGGTGGACGAGCACATCGGGCTCTACTGGGGCGTCATGCTCTTTAAACAGACGAGTCGCTGCCTGTACGATGACCAACTCGGCGATGCAGGTGAGTAGCGTTAACAGATGGCCGGTGAATGTCTCAGCAGGTTGAACCTTGCTGGTGTAGCGTTGCGCAATGAAAGCCGCTGCCAGGCCATACTCCCACATCAGGGGCGCTAAACTCTTGCCATTAGTCGAGCGCATGCTGAAAATTGGCCTCATGATCGAAGCGCAGATCACCGACTTGAGGCCATCGATACCCAGGATGACAATTGCGTATTCCATGTCATTCACCGCCTCACGCGTGTTTCGATACAGCGGGCTGTTCGACATCTTCAACACGTCAGCGGTTAGCCCTGGGTCTTCCATAATGATCTGGACCAACTCGCTGGCATCGCTACTTTGGTGTCTCACCGCCTGTAGCAATCGTGGCAATATTAACGGTTGGCGTGGCAACAAAGTCGGATCTTGCATGAGTATTGTGTGCTGGTCTTCAAACGCTTTGATAATGATAGAAGCGTTAGCGGAAGGTTTGGCGTTGAATACGATCTGATAAAAAGCAGCCTCGAAAGTATCCTCTAGTTGCACGGGGCAGGGGCTTTCGTTGGGCGAAATATTCGCCTGTTTTTGACGGTTGATGACAGCTTTTCTGGGGTTTTTTCTGGTCGTAAAATATATCCCCAACGCGGTAACCAACAGTGCAGCGGCGCCAATGCCTATGGTCGCTTCTTGCATGACAATTCCAAATCGTGCTCTTAATCAGTATAGGTGGAATTATCGCGTTTAGTAGCGGATGTCCTGTTCGTCGAAGTAGCTCAAGACGCCGGCCAGTTGATCCTTATAGTGATGCCAGCGACCAACGGCGTTTTGATAGAGCGGTTCGCGGACTTGCATAGCGCTGGCGGTAGATACCGCAGAGGTATTCTGGTGAAAATCGAGGCACTTGGCTTCGAAGCTTAAACCGATATAGTCGAGCAGGGCTCGAATGGTTGGCTCAGGGTGTGCGGTCAGTGATTCGTAGGATAGCTCATGAATTCGGCCGCCGTAGAGCGATTTCCAGTGATCCATCAAACCCGAAAACAGTCCGTAATAGTGCGCCGTATCCTGGATGTCATAGTGGTAATTGTAATAGGAAAAGTTGACCGCAAAGAGCTGGCGATAATTACTGAGGCAGGTATCGACAGGGTTACGTTTCAAGCAGACGATTTTGGCTGCTGGCATCGATTGTAGGATAAGGCCTATGTAGAGGAAATTTAACGGCATCTTATCTGTGGTCCAATATCCAGGTGAACCTTGAGTCGCTGCTTGGACAGCTGTCTGTTGCTGATATTGCTTACCGATGCCGATTAGATCGAGCTGGTTGGCCATTTTAATAACGGACTCATCCAATACGACGTTAGAAGGTGTATTAGAAGCCTGTTTTACCAGTCGAGCAAAGTCTTGTCGCTCACCAAGTGACTGGACCATTGAATGACTGTCTAGAATTCTATCGACTAAGGTGGTACCGCTCCTGGGCATGCCAACAATAAAAATCTGTCGCGCATTTGCATCCTCTTGTGGCTGACGTTCTTCTTTGCTGAAGGCAGATTGCATGGTGTTGAATAACTGAAAATCTTGACTCAGCTGGTAACCGACTTTGACCTTCTGTCTCGCTTTGCCACGATTGAGGTATTCAAACGCCAATTCGTATTGTTGCTGGTTCTCATAAGCGCGCGCGATAGCGTGGCCTAAATAAAGCTCGTCCTCGGCGCCTAAATTTGGCCGACTAATTTGCGTCAGGAGAACTGCGAGTCGCGCATCGTCAACTGCATTTTTCTCCAGTTCAGAAAGTGCCCAGTGCGCCCGAGCGAAATCCGGCGCCAGCGCGACGGCGTTTTCGTATGCGAGTCGGGCCGCATCGGCGTTGCCAAGAAACTGTTCAACCGAACCTAGATTAAACTGAAACTGAGGGTTTTTTGGCTCTAACTCAACAGTTTTACGCAATAACTGTGCGGCTTTCTCATGCGCCTCAAAGCGACTGTAAACAACGCCGAGGGTATCGAGCAGCAGCGCGCGAGTCGGGTTTTGTGCTGCGGCCTTGTTTGCTGCTTCCAGTGCTGGCGCGCGATCATTTTGCATCGTGTGGAGTCGTGCTTTATGGATTAGGTACTCGGTATGATCAGGCTTGAGCGTCAGCGCATTTGAAATGGCAAGCAGACTGTTTTTGATCTGAGAACGGGCTGCTTCAGCAATAGAAAGAAAAAACCAGGCATCAGCCTGGTTTTTATCCTGGGCCAGTATTTGTTGACTCAGGTTATGTAACGTCTGCATTTCGCCGCGATTTAGTGCGTCTGTTGCGGCACGCAGCAGTTCTGATAGATCTTGATTCATTCGTTTCTAGAAGTCGTACTTGACCTTCACACCCATGGATCGTGGTGAACCAATATACTGGCCATAGCTTCGACGTGTAAAGCCATTAACCGCTGTACCAGGACCATTTTTTTCATCGGCAAGAAAGCGTCGAGAAGTTCGTGTACCCGTAATTTGATACTCATCCCAAACGTTGTCGACATAGGCTTGAAGGGTCCACTCGTCCCTTCTGAAAGTTGCAGAAATATGATGTATATCGTAGCTGGGAATCGCCTCTCCACCTCGATCACCCGGCGCATCTGCCGCCGCTGCGTCTACCAGTGGATCTTCGTCACCGCCTGTGATGTTGTAAATGTCGCCGGAGTAGACGAGTCCGTAGTTCACATCGAGGGCAATCCCTCTCCAGACTTCAGTGGAGTAGGTGACGTTGATCGAACCTTGATGTTCAGCGTGACCAGGTAACCGTGCACCATCGAGTGCATCAAACGGACCGACCAAACCTGGCGCGCGGGCCGTCAGTTCCGCATTGGTGTAGGCGTAGGTTGCCGATATTTCCCAGCTCTCGTTGATCAACCATCGACCCTGCATTTCTAGACCTTGAGTGACAGCTTCACTGCCATTGCCAACGATTGGCAAGCTGCCGTTGACCGTCACTGTTGAAACCTGCAAATCGGTCCAGTCGATGTAGTACAAAGCAATAGCACCAGAAATGGTTCGATCCGCCAGGTAGCCTTTGTAGCCGACTTCATAGTTCTCGATTTCGTCTGGTTGAATCAGTATCTCGGTCGATAGCGCACAGAGCTGTTGAGTGTTGCTCGCGATTTGTGCAAGTGTGCACTCTGGTACTGCGTTGATACCGCCGTTTCGATAACCTTCGGAATAGGTGAAGTAGAGCAAAGTATCCGGGCTCACATCCCACGAGGCATTAAATTTCCAGAGATCGCCGGTATCGGTGCCCTTATTGGGTGCCAGAGCGATGTTAATTGCCGTTGGCGAATCACCGGCGAAAACCGTGTCAAACAAAGGTGTGCCAAATCCGCCGGCTGAGTCCGCCTCGAACTCGTAGTCGCGATAGCCGACTGTCACAGCAAACTGCTCGTTAATTTGATAACTGACTTCACCATAAAATGCGGTTTCAGTTTCATTTTGAAAGGTTCTTTCAATGTACTCGAGGTCGTCGGGGCGAAGAGCGACGCCGCCAAAGTTGTCAACAGCAAACTGGTCAAAGCCTGGTGCGAACTCGCGACTTTCTGCAAAGCTATCTAGCTTATTTTTGAAGTAACCGGCCACCCAACTGAAATCGCTGTCGTACTGGGAGGCGAGTCTGATTTCTGCGGTCTCGACATCTTCATCTACGGTCTCTCGTGTGAAAGCGGTGAAGCTTGGGAAAAATTCGTAGCCGTATTCGAAGCCCAGTAACAAGTCAGTTTGGTCACGCTGACCGACTTCATCATAAGTGGTTTCGCCATAGACGAAAGTTGCTTCAGCAAAGCCAAGGTCGGCTGTTAGTTCTAGGCTGACCAATTCGTTTTCGTAATTGTTGGGTTCTTCGACCCGGAGCGCTGATTCATATCGTCCGGTGTTGAAAGCTTTTCGATTAGCGATTTGTCGGCCTTCTGCCTCAGTATCCTGGTTGTAATACCAGAGGTTGGCTTCTAACCAATCGGTTGCCAGCCATCTCAGATTGACCCTAGTGGAAATCGTATCCTCACCATTAAGGTCTTTTTTAGATCGAAGGTTGGCCGCAACATCGGCGGGGTTAGTGAAATCAGGCTGGGGATTAGAAACACCGGCTTGTTGGACTAGAAAGTTGTAGTCAATAAAGCCTGGGTCATTCAGCTTGTCGATGTTAATTCGCAGTGCGAGGGCATCAAGGATGAGTGGCACGTTGATGGTCAAGCCGGCCTCGTAGCCGATGTCATCGGATTCTGTATTCTGGCTAAAATCACCCCTGGCGGTTATCGAGAACCCAGAGGCGTCGGCTTTAACTGGGATATACCGAATCGCACCGCCCATGGTGCCCTGACCGTAAAGCGTGCCTTGAGGTCCAATCAGCACTTCAACGCGTTCCATGTCGACAGGTTTAATATCAAGGGTCAGAGGCGTTTCGCTGAAGTAGGTTGCGATGGTGTCGCTGGTAAATCCCGGACCAAGTCCTGAAGTGTTAAGACCACGTACCAGGATGTCTGGCGCGTTGTCACGAGGGCCGCGGTCAAGAACGGTGAGCCCTGGGACATAGTTGGCGATCTCTGAGATACCCACTAAGCGGAGGTCTTCGATTTGCTCGCCACCGAGAGCAGAGATATTGATTGGGGTGCTTTGGACGTCACCACTGCGGCGAGAGCCTGTAACGATGACTTCTTCAAGGACTTTTTGTTCGGCGAAAGAGGCCACCGGAACGCCACCTAAAAGCGGAAAAGTGGCGATCGAAATTGCACTTGCCAGTCTGTTTTTTTTGAACTTCATCAATCGTCTCCCCCGAAACTACCTCTCCATCATGTTGTTCATCACGGGGCGAAACCACTGACCGGTTCCGGAGCGCGCCGATTAGGCGCTATAGTGAAATGAAGTGGTGCTCTATTTTAGTAATTAAGATATTGATTTATATAACTACATTATTTTTATCATCACTAGCTCACCACTATAGTTGGGGGTTCGGTTTTTGTCGCCCTATTTTATTGCCCTATTTTACCGCCTTAGACTGTGTCGCTTACCGGGCTTTGTGCACTCGCGCCATCGATCAGTTGATCGACTTTCATACTAGCCGACAGCCTTAATGGCTGCTGACATGGTAGCTTTCGTCACGGCGGCGCGATCCTCTCCCCATGGCATGGGCATAAGTATGGGGTACTCGACGCCCGCTTTAGCGTAGTCCGACACAAACTGCGTCACCTCATCTGCGTTGCCAATAAAGTTGATAGCCTGAATCATGCGCTCAGATATTGCTGCCAATGCGCCCTCACGATCACGGTTTTGATGGCAGGTTCGTATTGCATCAATTTCGTCAGCAAAGCCGGCTTGGCGAAACATGTTGGCGTAACTGTCTGCCATCGAATAGTTAAACAGGTCTTTTCTGGCTGAGTTTGCCGATCTTTCAAAGTCACTCACAGCGGCATGAACATAGGCGAAGATCTTGGCATCACCTCCTTTGCGAATTTGTGTAACGGAATTTGCCACGTGTGATGCCGGCAAGTAATTGAGCAGCACGCCATCAGCGATTTCACCCGCTAATTTGAGCATCTGTGGGTTGAGTGCTGCCATGACGATTTTGGGTTTTCGTTCGCCGATTCTCATGCCTAATCTAAATCGTTTGACACTCCAGAAGTCTCCTTCAAAGGTGACGCTCTCACCGCTCATGCATTCTCTTAGAAGAGCCACGTACTCTCTCATCATGGCGATTGGGCGTTTGGTTGCCGTCTGGCCATGCTGTTGTAAAATCCCAGGCGCAGAAACCCCAATCCCGAGCCAGATGTTTCTTGTTGGCGCCAAGGCTTGCAGGGTAGATGCGGTCATTGCCGTCAAGCTGGGGGAGCGGATTTGTACCGGTATGATGCCGGTGGCAAGGTCAAGCCCTGGTGCAACGGCAGCGACACTGCCGAGTAGTGAGAAAGCATCAGTACCGTTTGCTTCTACAGTCCACAGAGAGGAATAGCCGCTACTTTCGGCTGTTTTAGCGATATCCATGATGGCCGGCGCGCCTAGCACGCCAAGGCTACCAAATGTGACACCCATCGGTGTTGTCATGTCTCTAATTCCTCTTTTAAGTTCCGGTATTGTCACGATTGTGCGCCTGAGATTCAAACTGGTTTTTAACTGTGATCAAAGGTATATAGTGGTGACTTTTCCAGAGGTGAGCTTGAACCATCCAAATACTCATCAATATTATTCTGTGCTGCCTATTGATTTCACCGGCGTCTGCAGTGTTGCACCAGAGAATTGTTCAGTCAGAAAAGATGGATACGATTGGTTTGTCAGCGGGTGGTGTTGCACATGATCTCAATAATATTCTGTCAACGATAGTGACCTATCCAGAACTGGCCTTAAGACCTACGAAGCGCTTTCCAGAGTTAGGCCGGGAATGAAAACACTGCCGATGAGTGGTTTTGCGGAAACCGAACAGGTGCTTAAGGCACAGGCGTTAGGTGCTGGTCCGTTTCAGCGCAAGCCCTTTACGCTTGAATCTATTGGGCGAAATCTGTCTGACGAATTGAAGACACAATAGTATGCGCGGATTTGGTGCCAGTTTGATCGTCGTTTTGCTGCTCCTTTGGGTGGGGTGGTACAACAGCGAACGTTTGGCGACTGGCATATTGCGAGATCAGTTGTCGGCCTCTGGGTTTGAGTTGGGCGCCCTCGCGTTATCTCGCCCGATGCCATCGGGCGTTAAACTTGCCCGTCTAGAAGTCAGTTCAGAGTCGATGGACGTCGAGATTGATCAGTTGGATCTGACCCTACTGCTTGAGGGAAAAATCCACCTCGACGTAAAGCGGGTTCTCGTCACACTAGTGTCGGTTGCTGATGACGACCCGCAAACTCTGATCGCTCTTTGGGAGCAGGTTCAAGACCTTTTACCCGTAATGCCGCACTCAGGCCAGATAAAGGAACTGATTGTTTGCCAAGCGGCGCAGTGTGAATCCATGACGCTAGGTTGGCGCAAAAATATTGCTCAGTTTGATGTTCATCTGGCTGTGCCTGCTCAACATTTTATAGCAGATTTACGTTACACGGATTGGTGGCAGGTAGATTGGTTGTTAGATGACGCGCATGCGCTAGGCACATTTGTGATTGAACCCAGTGGCGACTCATTTTCTTTGTCAGGCCAAGGATATTCTGAGCTGAATATGAAGCTTGAAGATTCTTTTCTTGAGGATCTCTTGATCGAAGATCCGGCACTTCAGGAGGTTGGCATTAAAGGGTTGCGAGGTGATGTGACGAATGCTTCTTTCAGCTTCAATGCGTTGGTGAGTCAGCAAGCTTTTGCGACGACAATACTCTCCAGTCTAAAGGCCAACGGTAAGGTCGCCATTGAGACCGATTGGGCGCTTAGCGCCGACGAGGTGCGGGCATACTCAATGGGCAAACACGAGATAGGATTCTCCTATGAAGCCGAAACGGCGACAGTGTCGATTGTCGAGCACCCATTGATCAATATGGATTCCCTTGCTTTTGATTCTGCTGCCTTTCAGATCGACGGCATTAACGAGTGCCGTTTCGAACTTTCCTTGTCTGAATTCGAGCTGACCAGTGTCCAGTGTGATCTAGATAAAGTGGCTATTTCTGCAAGCATAGATGATTACACCACTCACATATTAGTTTCTGATATTGAAGTTCGTCAGAGTATTGGACTCTATGATTTACAGGGTCGCACTAATGTTCGTGGCTTGATCAGTGGCTCAGAAGTGTTGTCTGTGGAAGCCATCTTCTCGTTAGAAGATAATATTGCGAGCGTCGAGTTTGCTGAATCTTCAGAAGTATGGGGTAGTGCCATAGCATTCATCGCGAGTCATAACATGATCGACGGCGTTGGCACTTTTAATACTGGCTTCACTGGGAAATTACGTCACCTGTTAGGCCCGGCTAGAGAGTTTGCAGATGCCGAAGTGGTGAGTGTGGTGGAAAATTCCAGGGGGCAATTTACCGTCAGTTCAAATGGCCAGTGGCTTTTCCCTGCAGCCGCAGAAGGAGACCTTGAGTTTAAAAATTTGGAGTTACAACATAAGACCGTTGTTAGTTTAAGTCAGTTTTCGATTGATTATGATGGCTATGCCGCCGAGGGTGGCGCGCTCGATGTGACTTTCGCCGGCTGGCCTGCGATTGTCGGAGATGTGACAATCGGTGTGCCAAGCCTCTCGGTGGGTATTGAAGTTAAATCCCTTGATCTCGGTTTTCAAATCTACGTTGAGCCGCTAAATAACATCGCAACGCTGCGTGGCACACAGTTCGGGATGGAGCTTCTGGGAGGGTCGATTGATAGCCAGCAATTTGGTTATGACATTGCGACTGGCAATGGTGCAGCGTTGTTGTCAATGGACAAGCTAGCATTGTCGGAGATACTGGCTTTGCAGCGACAGGATTTTACCTGTTCAGGTCTGGTCAGTGGTTCAGTTCCAGTTCAGATCAGTGCTGGTAATCTTACTGTTGATGGCGCGTCTATCGTCGCTGAGGCACCGGGAGGGTTTGTTCGTTATCAACCTGATCCGTCAGTGACGACATTAGGCCAGCAAAACGAAGGTCTTGCGGTTGTGCTAGAAGCCATGACCGACTTCCAATACCATACGCTGGCGGCATCAGTGGATTATTCCGAGGAAGGGCTGATGATAGCGCGTACTAAAATCAAGGGCGCGAACCCCCAATATCAGGGTGGCAGGGAGGTTCACTTGAATCTTTCGGTCGAGGAGAACGTCAGAACGCTGCTAGAAAGTCTTCGTCTTGGCGCAGGCTTGGCAGAAAAAATCGGCGAAAAGACTTCGATTCGACCATAACGATCAAAACAGGTAGTTGAGTTATGAAACAAATATTGATTGCGAGTTGTTGTCTGGCGATCATCGGCTGTAGTCCGACGATTAGGGTGGAAGCGCCTCAGCAACCCATCGAAATTAATTTGAACGTCAAGATCGAACATGAAATTCGGATCAGGGTTGAGAAAGACCTGGAAGAATTGTTTGAGGAAGAATCAGATATTTTCTAGCGCGCCTTTTATTTGTACATTCAGTTAGAGATTTAAATTAGTACTTTAAATTTGAGCTTTGTTCAGCGCTTCGCTGACCAGGGTACGATCCGAAGGAGACAGAGATGTCACGATTGATTTTATGTTTTGCACTGCTACTTTCCGCCGCAATGATTCAAGCAAGTCCTCTTGACGATGCCCGAACCAGCGGAAAGATTATTGAGTTGCCGACAGGCTATGTGAAAGCGGTAGAGTCTTCGGTAGCCGCAACCAAAGCGTTGGCTGTTGACGTCAACAAGCGTCGTGCTGAAGCTTACGGGCGAATCGGCAAAAAGAACGGTCTTAGCGCAGCGCAGGTTGCAGCTGAGAGCTACAAAAAGCGAATGGGTGGTTAAGTGGTGGGCAATAGCCTGGCACACCTGGCATGACTAGCGCCTGTTAACGGAAAAGCCCGGCAATTGCCGGGCTTTTTTTATGCCGCTTTGGAGGATTGTTTTGGATTATTGAACACCAGTGCGCCATCCTCGATTGGTGCTTTGCGCACCATCTTTTTGTCCAGGGCATAGTTTTGAGTGTTGCGCCACGGTCCCTCGCCTTGCTTCATGAACAAATGCATCGAACGTTGCATATAACCAGCGCTGAAGCCATCAATCCAGGGGCGTGCTGTCATATTTTCATCTTCCGGACGCAGTCTTGGTGTGACCTGCTGCACACCCAAGCCATCCATGTGGTTTAACACTCGACACACATATTCTGCGGTTAGATCGGCACGCAGTGTCCAGGAAGCATTGACGTAGCCGAAGGTCTGCGCCAAATTAGGGATGTCGGAAAAAAGCATACCTTTGTATGAAAACTTGTCAGGAAAGTTAATTTTTTCGTCGTCGACGACAAATTCCACATTGGACAAGACCGTCAGTTCTAACCCTGTCGCGGTCACAATAATGTCAGCCTCAAGTTCGCTGCCATCCTTTAATAACAAACCCTTTTCAGTGAAGCGATCAATATGCTCAGTTACAACGTTGGCTTTGCCGGTGTTAAGCGATTTATATAGATCTGCGTCTGGGATTAAGCATAAGCGCTGGTCCCAGGGGTTGTAGGTTGGCGTAAAATGTTTGTCGATAGTTTCCTGATCCAAGTGCTCAGCCATCATTTTAAGTAAGCGCTGTTTGGTTTCTTCCGGTTTTTTCCGGGTCATGTTGTAGAAGTAGTTCTGCATCGTTGTATTCTTTAGTCGTGTCACCGCGTAAGCCCAACTATCCGGTAAAAACTTGCGCAGCGTGTTGGCAATTTTATCCTGGCCAGGTGCTGAAACAACATAGGTGGGAGAACGTTGCACCATGGTGACGCTTTGTGCGGTTTTAGCCATCACTGGAACCATCGTCATGGCCGTGGCACCACTGCCAATGACGATGACTTTTTTACCGGCATAATCGAGGCTTTCTGGCCAAAACTGCGGGTGTAGTACCTGTCCTTTAAAGTCGTCTAATCCTTCAAATTTTGGGTCGTGAGGTTGGTCATAGTTGTAGTAACCGCCGCACATGAACAAAAAGTTAGCTGAGACCTTTGACAGTTCACCGTTTTCATCCGATGTTTCAATTTCCCAGCGAGCGTCTGGCGTCGACCAATGCGCAGACTGCACTTTTGAGTTAAAGCGAATATGCCGATTGATATCATTCTCTTTGGCGGCCTCGTTAACGTAGTTGCGTATTGACGGGCCATCGGCAATCGACTTGGCTGCTGTCCAGGGTTTGAAGCTATAACCCAGTGTATGCATGTCGCTATCAGAGCGAATGCCTGGATAGCGGAAAAGGTCCCAGGTGCCGCCAATTTTTGCGCGACTTTCTAATAACGCAAAAGTTTTGTTGGGGCAGTGTTTCTTAATGTGTACGGCAGCGCCGATTCCGGACAAACCGGCACCAACAATGATGACATCGAAATGATGGGGGGATGTCATGAAATAGACCTCACTTTGTATTGAGTGGAAAATAAAGGCGTTGATTATCCATGTAATAAGACCGTGGTCAAAACTCGATCAGCGGTCACCATTTCAGGGTGGCGGGCAAATATTCGGCAACAAGACCTTGATAGTAGTGCATCAGCTCAGACCGATCTGGTGGCAAATCGTTTTTTGAGTATAGATCGTAGGGTTGAAAGCGACGTACCCACTCCATCATCTTGTGGTCTTCTTGGGTCATCAAATAGCGATAGCCGCCTGCCTGATGCGCGCTATAGAAACTATGGTAGCGGACCACAAACAAGGCCTCGGGAGGCAGAAATGCTTTCATAACTTGAAAAAGGTACTCATCGTGGCCCCAACTCATTGTCACTTGATCGAGCCCGCAGTGACGCGCATAAATGCCGATTTCTGTCTGGTAGTCGGCTAATAGGTAGTCCGGGTTAGCCGTGAAATAGTCATGATAAATAATGTCTTCAGAAAATCGACAGCCCAGTGGAAAAGTATCACCAACCACCGCCCATTGAGGTTCACCGAACAGACAAAGCACTTTGCCCAGGTCGTGAATAAGCCCTGTGAGCTGCAGCCATCGGGGCTGGTTGTCAGCACGCATAGCCTCTGCGGTTTGTAGCAGGTGATCCAACTGGGAGAGTTCTGTGTCAGGGTCGCTGTCATCAGAGATTGAATCCAACTTTGATATGGCCTCCCAGGCACTCATGGAAGCGTGATTCAAAGGACGATACTGTTCTAATTTTTGTTGCGCAAAGGCGAGGGTCTGGAAACGATGGTTGTCTCGATAAAACTCAGCGACGTGATCCGTTTGATGGTCATCGTAGTTTCGGAAGCTGTCAGCGGGTGTTTTGGTATCTTGCATACAAACAGTTTACGTCATTGTGGGTGCGCGATACATTGCGCTCTTGTTCTGGTGGACCGATAGAGTTTGAAGAGAGTAACAAGTCGTCTAATCGCGAGTGCTGCGAACCCTAATATCAGCGTTTTGTTGGCCATCTATGTGTTGGCTTGGACGCTGTCGCATATGGTTTCCGACACCAATCTTGATTCCTACGGGGATATGTTGGAAAACTTCGCGTGGGGACAGAATTTTGATTGGGGCC
>JBNMQM010000030.1:0-54823 GCA_051278195.1 Candidatus Azotimanducaceae bacterium | reverse complement strand
GACATCACTACCAACAGAGCATTAGGAAGAAAAATGGCAGCGAAGTCTCCACTGATACTTTTCTTGACCCTAATTACGCCGGTGTTAGTGCCGTCCTTTACTCAAACTCTGATCCAGTCAATAGGGCAGGTTCCGATGGTCAAGGCTATTTACTAGTACATAACCCGCTAGCGAAGAACCCTATTGAGGAAGGTTTTTTAGGAACCACAAGGGAAATAGTTCCGACCATCAAGAGCGAAAGAGAATACTCTATCAGGTTCAAGTCGCATGAACCCGCTTAACAAATGTGTCAGTTTGACGCATTTACGCTACGCTCTAATGCGCAAATTACACCGGCGTTATGCCTCTTGACAATGTTGCGCAACGCGCTACACTTGGCGCGTGATTAAATCATTCAAACACAAAGGATTGTCCAAGTTCTTTGAATCTGGAAGCACCCGCGGAATTCAATCCGATCACGTGTCAAAGCTCAGAATGCAGCTAATCGCGCTAGATACAGCTCGAGTTATAGATGATATGGATATTCCTGGATACAAACTTCATAGTTTGAAGGGAAATCGAAAAGGCCTATGGTCTATCACTGTAAATGGAAATTGGCGCATCACTTTTGAATTTTTTGACGGGAATGTATATATCGTAAATTACGAGGACTATCACTAATGACGATGCACAATCCTCCTCATCCAGGGGAATTCATTCAATCTACCTATATGCTTCCTTTTAATGTTAGCTGTCGTAGTTTAGCGACAAAACTTGATGTGGCAGCATCTACCTTGAACAGAATACTGAAGCAGCAGAGTGGGCTCAGTCCAGAAATGGCTCTTCGACTATCAAAAGCTCTGGGGCGTAGTCCTGAGAGTTGGTTAGCGATGCAAGGCACTTATGATTTGTGGCATGCAAAGAAGCGAATCAAGCTAGGTAAGGTAACCAAACTCAAGCTCGACGCGGCATAACAAAATGCTTAACTTCATTCGTTGCACTCACTGGGACGCTTCGCAGCAAGCTGCTCTGCGCCCGTTAGCATGGCGTTAGGCTGATGACCAAACGTGATTCGGCCATTATCGGATTTTTAGTTTCGCCTTTTTTGGCAGCGCTTCCACTTCAAGTGATTCTAAACGGTGGTTTTGGATATTTTCTCGATGCGCATGCATGGGCCATATTGCTTCCGTTCACGTACGCGACCGCAGTGATTGTTGGCATCCCTATCTATTTTTTGGCAAGAAACCAATTTAGATATTCAGCCCTTATTCTTTCCATTTTTGGGTTCACGATTGCGCTCTGCACCAGCATAGTGATTTTCATGCTCGTAGTACCACTAGTTCCAGAAGTTCTTTGGTTTAGCCTTCGTATTGGTTTGTGTGGTGCATTTGGTGGTCTATCTTTTTGGGTGCTAACAAAGGGGTCTCATGAGAAATCTAGCCGATACGCCTAACATGGTACTTAAGTTTGCTCCGCTAGCTATCGCTAGCTCCGCTGGGCGGCAGCTTCGCCGCCGCCCCTTAGTACGGTGTTGAGGCTGTAGAAAAACGGTTGTTAAGTCGTTAGCAGAAAACAGAAGGTGTCTTGAGGTGAGTATCGAACTACGAAGTGAGGTTGAACTAGGTGAGAATCGTGTGAGAGCACAATATGTAGTGGTCAAGTAAACTTGGCCAAACTGCGCTCTTGGGTTTCCCAGAGGTTTTCCTTCAGCCTTGTTAGCCCCTTCATAATTTCGAATTATCAGAGTATACATACTGAGAGGGAATCATGAATAACATTACAGATAGTTGCGAAGGTGGTTGCGCGTGCGGATTTGTACGTTACACAATTGTTTCAGACCCTCTAATAGTTCATTGCTGCCACTGTCGCTATTGCCAGCGCCAGACTGGTACAGCATTTGCCTTAAACGCTCTTTATGAAGCAGAGTATGTTGAGCTTCTTAGTGGCACAGTCAACGAAATAGAAACTGATTCGCCGAGTGGTAGGGGGCAAACAATCGCTCGCTGCCCTAAATGTGAAGTGGCCATTTGGAGCAACTACTTCATGGGCGGTATCAATGATCTAATACGTTTTATACGTGTTGGTACTCTAGATAATCCAGACTTACTCCCCCCAGATGTACATATTTATACCATGTCAAAGCAGCCATGGATAAACCTACCTGTTGATGCTTTGACCTTTAAAGAATTTTATGATTATGAAAAAACCTGGACAAGTGAAAATACAATAATCAGAAAGTCTTTGCTAGCAAGAGCTATCGGCAAAGAGAGTAATTAGGTTAGCGTTGATGCTAGTTTTAATTTTCTATCGGCTGACAAGGCATTGCACCGGACTGTGCATCAATGCCTCAAGATTCCACGATTCAATCTGAGTTCACTGCCCAAGATGCGATAGAACTATCTGAAGAAGCAGCCCCCAAAATAGCGCCTGGGACGTTTTCATTTTCTATTAAAGCTGTTGGGGCTCAAAAACAATATGTTTACTTGAATACCGAGCTAGGTTATCGGGATCGAAGAAATGTTTCTGTCGTCCTTTTGCCGGAGTTTCAAGATGTGGATTCAATCGGTGAGTGCAACACACTAATCTCTTAACCCTAACAGGGAGTGTTGCTGATGAAATACCGAACAAGAATTCATTACACCGCGCCGGAAAGTGTCAGTTGACGTTTTTTGTCCAAGAGGTTGGCGGGTGCTAGCATAAAAACTGTGACGGCCTGCGGCATTTAGAAGTTTGAATGACAGTTTTTCGGCAGAGGATGGTCAATGTCTTAATAGCTAACGATTTAGCAGTGTTCTCTCAAAACCGGACGCAGGCTGATATCAAGTCGAAGGCAGCCCCACATCTCGCCAGCAGCGCGGCGCTATTTAATCTGGTTCTGGGTCTTGAGAATGGTCTCCAGCATCTGCAGTCGCATCTGATTGGCCTCTTGACGATATTCGGGCAAGCCCGCCAGATTACGTCGTTCATCCGGATCATTGATGAGGTTGAACAACTGATAGACAACGCCGGCGTTGTTAACGACGGCTTTCCACTCGTGATCCATCAGCATCACCTCGCCAGCGAACTCGGACAGCACCGTCTGGCGATGTTCGCCGCCATTCAGCGCTCCAACCAGGGACCGGGCGAATTGATAATGTTGCGGGCGGGTGCCTGCCAATTCCAGCAACGTGGGTCCTACATCGATATTTTCTACCAGGCTGCCACTGACCAGACCCGGGACGCCTTTGCCGGGGGCACGCACGATCAACGGCACGCGCAAGGCACCGTCAAAGAAGTTCATCTTGTAAATGAGGCCATGGTCACCGTTCATCTCGCCATGATCGGAGGTAAAGACAATGATGGTGTCGTCGTACCAGCCGCGCGCCTCCAGCACTTTGAGCAAGTCACCAATCTGGTCATCAATCAACGTCACATTGCCAGCATAGTTGGCGCGCATGGCCGCAATCTCGCCGGGTTCGAACTGCGGCGAGGTTTCCGGGTGTTCATACAGTCGCTGCAACATCCCCATGGAGGCGGTATCGTCATCGGCTGACCTTGGCACAGGCTCAGGCATATCTTCAGGTCGATATCGACTTGCATAGGGTTCGGGTGTATCCCAGGGCTCGTGTGGTCCACCGAAACTGACCCAGCAACACCAAGGCTCATCTCTGTCGTATTGTTCAAGGTAGCTCTTTGCCTGCTGACCTACGTAGACATCCGCATAGTCCTCGAGGGGCAGCGTTGACGGCCGAACAACGTGGGGCTTGTTGCTGAAACGTTCCGCAAAATCCTCCTGGTAAGACGGCAGCAGACCCTTGTCGGCCCACATCGCCGTCATGTGGCTCAGCATGTGGGCACTGGCTCTGGGACCACCAATTTCATTGACATCATCAAGGCCCCAAGCGTGCAGCAGACTTTCTTTGTCGCGAAGATCAAATCTGGGCACGGTGGCCCCTGCCCCGCGCAGTTCGTCATTGGTGATGCCGACGTGAGGGTGCAGGTGGGTTTTGCCGAACACGCTGGTGCGATAGCCGAGGCGCTTGAGTTCGCGCATCCAGTTGTCCGTCTCAGGCGGCATCGTGTGGTGCACGTTACGCCAAACACCCGTGTTGTGAGGGTAAAGCCCGGTCGCCAG
This sequence comes from Candidatus Azotimanducaceae bacterium, assembly GCA_051278195.1. Lineage (GTDB taxonomy): Bacteria > Pseudomonadota > Gammaproteobacteria > Pseudomonadales > Azotimanducaceae > JAHRVQ01. Next base: position 50,730 of record JBNMQM010000030.1, on the reverse strand, counting down.
CGACAGTCGCGCGGGAACGCAAATGGGCGAGGTGGTAACACATCTCGTAAAGCGAACGCCTTCGGCAGCGAGACGATCAAGGTTTGGCGTATCGACCCAGCCACCGGAGCAGCCCATCGCATCCCAGCGCTGCTGGTCGGTCATGATGAATAGAATATTCTGCATGGCGGTCTATCCTCGATGCTTTGGGCAATCCTAACACTGACGTCTGAAGGTTTTGTCGCAAAGTTTGCGGGTTCAGCGAGCAGTCCTATCCTCGATTCTCCAGAACACCAGTTATCGGATAATAGATGATCAGCTTCAAAGGCCGCCCTCACCAGCAAGATATCATCTTACAGTGCGTCCGTTGGTATGTGGCTTATAAAAACAATCGACTTTTTATTATCAGCTAAGCGTGATGCGAAGGCTGCTCGCCGATTCTTGAACAAAGCCATTGGGTTCAGTGGCAAACCCGGCTTGATAAATATCGACAAAAGCGGAGCCAATACGGCTGCCATCAAACAGTACAATTTCGATGAAAACAAACGTGTAAAGATCCGTCAATGTAAATACCTGAACAATATTGTCGAGCAGGATCACCGGTTTATAAAACGGCGAACCCGACCCATGCTGGGTTTCAAATCGTTCTGGTCAGCACGAGCGACCTTGGCCGAGTTGCATGACTATCTTGTGTCCTGTCATAGCGCTCAACTCGGTCAAGCGTTCAACGGTTTGGATCTTTCTGGGCTCGAGCCCTTTGAGTCCAACTAGGTTGCAGCAATGATTGAAACTGCCTGCGAAAATCGCAATATCGCACCACCACCATGGCTCGGCAACATTGCCCCGTTAGCAGATCCTTGGTTTGCCACAAGCCTGAAGAGCCTTCGATTACATCTATTGACAGCATCGCCACCGCCATTTCGTCGGCGAAATCTGTATATCGACAGCACCTTAGGCGCGCGAATGTAATGGCGCTTGATCGCGCTGACATCAAGCGCCTGCTAGTCCTGGTCAACGACGAGCTAGAAAAAAAGCGACGTCACAGGTGAGATCTATTTGATTGGCGGTGCCGTGATGTGCCTCGCCTTCAATGTTCGCACGTCGACGAAAGATTTCGATGCCTACTTTGAACCCGCCAAAACGATTCGAGAAGCAGCCGTACGCATAGCGAATCGCGAAAGCTACCCGATCGATTGGACGAAGTACTACCCTGTTGAGCAAATCCCAGAGAAGACTTTGTGCGCCCTGGAAGAGATATTTGAAGCGTAAGCGCGGGTCCGAGACAGTGCCTCGTTTCTGGTGAGTCATCACCCCCCTTCTACGCGTGCTCGATGAATCCTCCATGACTTTCGAACTTAGATCGTTCACGTTTTGCCCGAGTGGTTTTGCGAACGGATTGAGGGTTTAAAGTTTATATTGACAATTATTTTGGCCAGGAATATACAGTCGATCCAATCACGGGCTACTCGCCCTACGTCTCCACAGGCTGAGACGGTTTTCTCTGGCAGGTCGCCTATCTGTCTATCGAACACATCAAAATGCAAAGCATGACACTTGAACTGGCGCCCCCGAGCAACGCTCCGGGTTTGATCCATAGGTCAACTGTTCGCCTCACTATCGGGACGAATTAAGCTATGTTTCGAATCCACAAAATTTTTGACACTAATACGGATAACAATAAGGAACTGCTCATACAAGTGCAGGCGATGTTACGCGCGCAGTTTAGTGCGTTGAGCGAAAAGGATATCGGTAAGCTGCCAGCGCAACTCGCCAACCCGCTTAAGTATCGCTTTCATTCTATGTTGCTGATAGCCGAGGATGGCAATGCAAACGTGCGTGGTTTTGCGATGTTATTGCACGCGCCGGACTTGAATTTTTGCTATTTGGATTATGTCTGCGCAGGGCCAGGCGAAACGGGTGGCGGAATCGGCGGTGCCCTATACGAGAGGGTCAGGGAAGAAGCCTTCCAGCTAGATGTCATTGGCCTGTTTCTCGAGTGTTTACCCGATGACCCGGCGCTGTCTCCCAATGAAGACATTCGAAAACAGAATTGTTCCAGATTGCGATTTTATGAACGCTATGGTGCGCGGCCGTTAGCCAATACCGGCTATGAAACGCCGCTCAGCAAGGCGGATACCGACCCACCCTATTTGGTTTTTGACGATCTGGGACAAAACGACAAACCATTGTTCAGAGCGCCCACGCAAGACATCGTTCGGGCGATTCTGGAGCGTAAGTACGCCAATATCTGCCCGCCGAGTTATATTGATTCTGTCGTGAATAGTATTCAGGATGACATCGTGCAGCGTCGTCCGCCGCGCTATATCAAAAAACCCAGCGCCGAAGTGCAGCATCCCATTAAGCACAAGATTGCACTGATCATTAATGATGAGCATGCCATTCATCACATCCGGGAGCGCGGTTATGTCGAATCACCCGTGCGTATTAAATCGATCACTAAAGATTTAGAACGGACCAATATGTTCGAGAATATGCCAGCCAAAAAATACGGCATCAAAGTCATTGAGCAGGTACATAACCCAGAATTTGTGCAGTTTCTACGTAAGGCTTGCGCTGAGTTGCCCGCAGGTAAATCTGTGTACCCCTACGTTTTTCCGATACGCAATCGTGCCAGACCTCCCAGGGAGTTGGCTTTGCGTGCCGGCTACTATTGCATTGATACGTTTACTCCGCTCAATACCAATGCCTATAAAGCTGCCCGTGGTGCCGTTGATTGCGCGATGACCGGTGCCGACTGTTTAATCGATGGGCGGCGGTTGGCCTATGCTTTGGTGCGTCCTCCGGGACATCATGCGGAGTACGAATCATTTGGCGGCTTTTGTTATTTTAATTCATCGGCGATTGCCGCCCATCATCTAAGCAAGCACGGCAAGGTCGTGGTACTTGATATCGACTACCATCACGGCAACGGTACGCAGGACATCTTTTATCGGCGCAATGACGTCCTAACAATATCGATCCATGGTCACCCAAGTCATTCGTATCCCTATTTTTCGGGTTTTCGAGAGGAAAAGGGTGAGGCTGAAGGCAGTGGATATAATCTCAACTTTCCTTTGGCTGAGAATATTAACGGCGAGCAGTATCGAGCAATACTCAGCAAAGCCCTCCATCGCATCACCCGGTATCAGCCAAAATTTCTGGTGTTAGCCCTGGGACTTGATACGGCAAAGGGAGATCCCACAGGCTCCTTCCAATTGATGGCAAAAGATTTTCTTGAGAATGGAAAAATGATTGGTGCGTTAAAATTACCTACGCTGGTAGTCCAGGAAGGCGGCTATAAAACACAAACACTGGGTACCAACGCCAGGCACTTTTTCACTGGTTTGTGGGGCGGGATGTCGGGTTAATCGCTCGTGCAGAATTGATTCAGCGTGGCGCCAGCAATTGCCTGTTGTAGACGATTTTGGCATCACCCGGTGCGTAATAATTTTCAACACTAGCGGACTGTCGATATCCAAGTGACTCATAAAATTTATGAGTGGGCGTATATTTATCGCTGCTTGAAGTTTCTAAGACGAGTTGCGTTGCACCTTCTGCAACAGCAAAAGACTCTGTGGTAAGAAGCAGTTTTCGACCCAGACCCTGGCCTTGATATTTTGGTGACACGGCAATCCAATAAAGATCAAAATCGGACGTGGTGTCCGGTGTAGGGCCATAGCAACTATATGCCATCAGCTGTGATGAGCTTTGCGGCGCGTCGGCGAAAATAAAATAGTAGCCACTGGCCAATCCTTCTAGCAGCCGAGTCTCCACTAGCTCAACCGCGATGTCTTGCTCCTCAGGCGTAAAGAAACCCGTGTCAGTTACGAGCTTGTTAACAGCACACAAATCGCTTTTTTGCGGGCTATGCCGCCATAGGATTTGTTCAGGGGTGATAGTGGTAATGGTGTTTAACCTTTTTGTGATTTGGTCTCACGGCGGAGCATCCAGTTACGCGGCTTGAGGTGCTAACGATGACGGCGGCATTGGGGCATCGCTTTGCAGGCCTTTCGCCCACGAGGACATTGACTCTTTGATGATGGTCTCGACGACTTGAGGATAGGACATGCCGGCTTGATGGCATGCTGCCGCGAAACCGGCATCTTGAGTAAGGCAAGGGTTGGCATTAATTTCCAATACCCAGGGTTTACCGGTCTCATCACAGCGTATATCAACCCGGGCATACGACGAGAGTTGGAATGCCTGCCAGCAGCGTAACACCAGGGTATTAATTTCACTTGTCTCTGCGGCTGACAAAATCGGGAACGCCCGCTGCGTCGCTTGATACTCAAAAGTTTGTTCGTGCCATTTTGCAGCATAGCTGACTATTTTCGGCTTCCCCCTGGGGTAGTGAGCAAACTGGATTTCGGCGACGGGTAGAATCTTTGGTTGGCCGTCGACTTCTATGACGGATACATTGAATTCACGCCCCTGAAGATAACGCTCTGCAAACCACTCACCGCCGTGCTGTTGTTTACAATAGTCGATGCGAGCGAGTGCTGCCTTGGCGCCTGTGACCACACAGGCATCATCCATTCCAAAGGAAGCATGCTCCCAGAGGGATTTCACAATCCATTGCCCATCGGTTATTGGCATTAGATCATCTCGGCCAAAACTGTCTGCAGTGGCGATATTGTTGAGGTGCATGATTTTTTTTGCGAGGCATTTTTGCGAACTTAGATACATCGCATCGGCATTAACGCCGGTATACGCGCAGTTAAGGGTTGCCAACAGCGACGGAATAAAATGCACCAGCTGACCGACGCCGGCCAATGATTCAACCAGGTTAAATATGCAGTCGGGGTTGAGACTACTGATCGCGGCGTGAGTTGCTTCAAGATTTAAACCGGTTGCCCGGGTTTCTACTTGCCAGCCTTTGGCTTGCATCGCACTGCATATTTGCTCGACTTGAACCAGAGTATCCAGTTCATCTGAGCGTGCGTTACTGCTGATTTTTTCGTGCAAAATCAGCAGTGAAAACCTCTGGTTTGACATTAGGCAGCCGCCGCTTTGGGGGCTTGTGTTTCCGCACGGCGTTGTAATGCTGATTGCATGATACGGCCAATTAGATCTTCATAGGTATTGCCTAACAAGTTATTCATGATCGGCAAATCTGAATAACCAGGACTAATGCCAGCGAGGGGGTTCACTTCAATAAAGTTCACTTGCCCTCGGTCATCGACGCGCACGTCGATACGGCCGCCGTCGCGACAACCCAATGCTCGCCAAGCATTTAGTGCGACTGCCTCGGCCTCATCACGCAGGTGCTTGTCGGCGAGCAAATGATAGCTGACGCGCTGCTCCCAGTTCTCTTTATTGTTGAATGAGTAGACGTCTGCTTCGGCGCCGTCCAACAAGACTATTTCCATTGTCGCCAGAGCGCTGGCTTGCGCTCCGGTACCAATAATGCCGACCGTAAATTCCCGGCCCGGCAAAAAACGTTCAACTATGACGCCTTGGCCATAGTCTTTGAGTAGCTTTTTGCAAACCTGGTCCAGCTGCTGGCTGTTGTTGATCCTGGATTCAGCATCAATACCTTTTCCGGTTCCTTCTGCTACCGGCTTGGCAAACAGAGGATATTGCAGTGTAACTCGTTTGATATCAGCCTCTTCCTGGACCAGCACGTAGTCGGGAGTGGTAACCCCGGCCGCGCGAACCACGTCTTTGGTCATGCCCTTATGCAGGGTCAGTGCACACACGAGTGTGTCTGAAAACACATAGGGAATCTGATAGGCATCAAGCAGGGCAGGCACTTGGGCTTCACGACCTAAACCGTGCATGCCCTCACAGATATTGAACACAATATCCCAGCGATCGCCGTCTACCAGGCGCTGTGCGAGTTGTTTGATATGGCCGATCGGATCAACGCTATACCCCAACTGGGTAAGCGTCGATGTCAGGCTGTCGATCGTGCACGCCTGATCCATCTCGGCCGTTTCAATTTCGCTATAACCTGCTTTTAGATAGTCGTCTCGCAAGTCATAGCTTAGGCCAACTTTGAGCCTGGCGGCCACTACAGACTCTCTTGCGGATAGTTAGGAAGCTTGAGGCCACTATCGGGATAGCGATAGGTTTCTCCATCGTAACTTTTTAACAGCAGTTCTTCGTTTTCATAGCCCACCACATAGTCCGGTGCAATAGGAATTTTACCGCCGCCGTTAGGTGCATCGACCACAAAAGTGGGTATTGCATAGCCGGTCGTAAAACCACGCATTGCCCGTATGATCTCAACGCCCTTGGATACTGGGGTGCGAAAATGTGCCGAGCCAGTAATAGGATCGCACTGGTATAGGTAATAGGGTTTAACCCTGGCTTTAAGCAGGCCATGCATGAGTTTGGTCATGGTTTCGACGTTGTCATTCACACCTTTGAGCAGAACCGTCTGGCTACCTAAAGGGATACCCGCGTCGGCGAGCCTGCCGCAGGCTTCTACCACTTCAGGGGTAAGTTCGTCCGGGTGCGTAAAATGTAAACTCATCCACAATGGATGGAAACGTTTGAGCATTCGCGTTAGCGCCGGCGTGATACGCATGGGCTGTACAATCGGTTGCTTGGTACCAATACGAATAAATTCCACATGGGGAATTGCCCGCAGGTTGCTCAACACATATTCCAGTTTTTCATCGTCCAGACTGAGGGGATCGCCACCTGAAATCAGGACGTCCCGTATTTCCTTGTGCTCTCGTATGTAGTCGAAAGACGCTTCAATATCAGATTTTTTAACACTGCGCTCACCCGCCGACCCAACCATACGTGCGCGGGTGCAATAGCGGCAATATACCGAGCAAAAATTGGTGACCAGTAATAGAACGCGGTCAGGATAGCGATGCACCAGTCCAGGTACCGGACTATGGGAATCTTCACCCAGGGGGTCATCGTTTTCACCGGCTGAGATTTCATACTCCGCCAATACAGGTATAACGGTACGCCGTAAACCCTGGCTGGTATTCTGACCATCAATGAGTGAGGCATAGTAGGGTGTGATGCCAACGGGCAAAGCACCATGGTGACGTTCAATCGCCGCGCGTTCATCGGCGGACAAATTAACGATGCGCTCTAGTTCTTCGAGGCTTCGCACTCGATTGCGGTTTTGCCAACGCCAATCATTCCAATCAGCCCGGCTCGCCGCTGGGTAAAATTTTTTCAGGAATTGGCTTGCGGATTTGGACACGCGGAACCTGGATGTTCGACGTTTGTCGAGGGATTGAATTTTGGGCTTGGGTGGTTGATAGGTCGCAACGGAAGTGGCCACGTTGATATGGGAGATAAAATTAGGGTTTGGGGCCGAGGCCATCAACGAAGAGGGAGGTTCCTCGTCGCGTAATAGTTTTTCCATTTAGTACTCTCTTAGAATTGCAGATGGGCACCCTGCAAACGAAAAGCTTCTCGGCCCAGCGAGTCGCGTCAGAGAAACTTCTCTTTCTGGCGCGACTATATATTCCCAGTCTAAATCTTTGTCAATAATTATATTTCGGCCTTCTTAAAAATCTTAGAAATCTTAGGGGTCAGGACCAAGTGCCAGGACCAAGTGCCAGGACCAACTGACACAAATCGTCAGGCTTTTCCCATGCACTATCAATCCATTTTCTTACATCATCCGTCGCCGCTCAGACTCATAAATCGAAGATGCCACGTCTTCCTCGATTCTGTCCAGCCGACCCATGTACCACCCATGTACCACCCATGTAGTCCAACGTGGGAACAACCGGCAGGTAGGCTGTTCGAGGGTAGATTCAGATCCTCGCTCGTACAAGGCGATGTCTACCCGCTCAGCTGCATCAGATACATCAGATACATCAGATACATCAGATACATCAGATACATTGAATTCAATCCAGTACGCGCCGGAATGACAACTGACCCTGGAGACTATCGCTGGTCGAGTTACCGCTGTCATACATTTGGTATTACCGCAGGAATGTGCACACCGCGCCCTGAATACCTTGGTCCTGCCCCCTAACATTGAAAACCGTCGCCCGCATTCAACGCGCTAGGTTAATAGCAGCTGTGATTGTGGCTATGGCTTGGCGTTCTTCATCCGAACTACCGGCGAGACCCTGTGATACTAGATCCGCAATCAGCGTCATTTTTTCTCGAACGCTGCCTGCACCTTCGGGGTAGAGCGAACCACTTCCGGGGTTAGCGTGGCCAGCGCAATATCGAACGCGGCGTCCTTCGATCCAAAGTGTGAATAGAATGCACCTGATGTGACACCCGCTGCTTTGGCAAGACCATCCACGCCGATCCCGGCATAGCCGTTACTTCGAAACCCTCTACTCGCTGCAGCAATCATCTTCTGCCGGGTTTACACCTTACTAGCACCTTTGCCACACCATTTTGTCTGCCTGTACGGCAGGCGTTAGGAGTTACAATGATATCAAGAATACTCATCACCTTTTGTATCTTGATTTTTTCAGTCGTCGTTCCTATTTTAGAAATTAATGCCTCCCATGTGTTTAACCCTAACTGGCCTGCACATGCCAGATTTCATGAAGTCTGGCAGCTAATAACGAATTGCGGAATTGGCTTACTGTGCCTTTGGTTGGTCTGGCTAAAAGGTAAAATTCAAATGGCGAGTGTTTTGGTTGCTCATGCAATGCAAGGTTTATATGGTAGTTCATTATTGTCAGGCAATATTAGCAAAACAATATTCGGAATGGAGCTAGGCGCATTCACCGCAATTGTGGCTGTTGCGATGGCGACTGGGGCGGCACTACTTGAATCACACAAAGAAACAGAGCAGAGCGGATGACAAGTTGCTCATACTTCAAAGAGCAGAAATAACGTGCAAATGGAAAATGTGTCGGCAGTGGACCGACAACTGAAATAACCGAAGGACCCGAAGGACCCGTTCACAAATATCTTGTATCTTGACCTGGATGCTGGTGGAAATTCGGTGAAGTTCTGGCGAGAGAATATGAAAGCTATGGGTACATGTCAGTACATACATTAGCGGTTGATGCCTATGCAATTGCGCATACGGGCACTGAAAACTCACAGGCAATCAGCTCCGCCTATGTGCAGCTTGCACGCGCTTACAAACTGCCAGGGGATTTAGAATGAGAGTAGTTCAGTTTCTAACAATTGCTTTATTGTGCTTCGCGTTGGCATTCAACTTTTTTGGTGGAAAAAGTGCGCAGCCTAACGATGCGCCCATTGGGAGGAGTGAGCAGGAAGGCACTAGAAAAGGTGCAGTTGACGATCTACCGTTGTTTGCGAACGCGTTCCAAGTGCAAAAAGAAATGCTAGCTGACTTAGCGCCGTCTGATTTTGTGTTGTCGGCTACAACTGGCAACCTGGTTAGATTGAAGCAAGGATTTAGTGGTGTTAGTAGCCTAACCTATCAGTCTGAGGAGGATTGGAAACCGATCACTGATGTTATTGCGCAGGTCATACCTTTTACTGGAGACGAATCAATTCACTTTGAAAGGCTGAGCTATTCGAGAGGGGAAGATCGGCCTATTTATGAGTTCTCACAACGTATTAGTGGAGTTGTCGTCAGCGGTTCGAAGTTGAAAATTGAGGTTGACCCGAAAACTGGACAAATCGTCAGTATCTATTCCTCCATGATATCGGATAAAAATTTGTCTCGACCCAATATAGGTGCGGCTGAAGCTATCGAAATTGCAAGATATAAGGCTCGCGAAGCTGGTCTGAACGAGTACCCTAAGCATACAGAACCCACGTTAAATTATGTTAGAACGCCGAGAGCTGACGAGACTGAGCCTGTTTGGTCATTCACTTTCGGCAACCAGGCTATCACCGTTAATGCCGCGACTGGAAAGGCAGATATTTAGAATTTTGTAACGGCCATCAGTGCCAATGTTAATGTCTGTAATCATAAAAGAGTTGATGTTCAAATAGCTGCTACTCCCAAGTGTAATCAATCCGCTACTGAATCTTTCCTCTTCAAAAGAGTCTTTATCAATGAGTGACAGACGCTTGCGTTTCTAGCTCGAGCATTCTTAATGCTGGGGTCTGTAGCCTGGCCGGCCGCGTAAGCCCACCCCTAGCTACCAATGTCCTTCACTCGCGCCGATACAGGTTCGTGCTGGTGAGTGAAATATTAGTGTTTGCGTAATTAGGGTCCGCCAACGATTCCTTGCAAAGCAGATGACGTCTTGATTTGTCTTGCCGATAGGAAACCGCGTGATAACGCGCAAGGTAGGCAAATAACACATAGCTTTCATTAGTGGAGCATAGACTGACGATTTCTCCTGGCTCGATGGTTTCCATCAGTACTTCTAGGTCAGCAATCTCGACTACGTGATCCTCAAGTTCACCAAAGCTGGAGAAGTTGTAATAAGCCGAACCACATATGGTTGTCGCAAGTACGACTGACGCGATCCCCGCTCGATTGATGGTCCAATGCTTGAGGCCAACCTGCAGCCAACTTGCGAAAAAGAGTGCAAACAAGGGAATGGACGGCACGATGTAGTGTGTGAAATGGCGCGGGCTAATGAGTAGAGGCAGAGAAGCCATTAACGCGATCACGAGCCAGCCAGTCGACTGCCTATTGCCCAGACATTTGAATCTAACGGCGAAAATCGAACAAATAATTGCTGCGGGCGCGATGTTCTTGATGAGTTGCAGAACCAGATACTCTCGTCCGTGGGCGACAGAATAGCCGCCGCTGAAAGTGCCTACGAGCTGATGAGTCGCATATTCAAAAATGGCGTTGTTGCTGTTTGGATAAAGAAACAAAGCGAGGCTGACTACAGCAAATGTGCCAAGCATGGGTAAATGCAGAAGGCTCGCCTGACGTAAAGTGAGATGATGCACCCATGTCAATACTGACAGCGCTGCCAAAGGGTAGAACCCGACCGGCCCCTTCGTCAGAACGGCAGCGATAACAATGACGCCACTGGCGGCGCTCCAATACCAGCCTTGCTTGGCTGTTACTGCCCTGAGCTGACAGTACACGGCAGCCAAGCACAACACGGTGACAGTGTTCTCTAGAAGATTGTTCGTAAATGACCATGCAACGACCGGCATGCTCATGAACATCAACAAAAGAATCCAGCCGTTCTTTTTTCTGCCCGATTGATCCCAGATAAGGCAGAGTAACCAGGTGGCGAGTATCAACATGACTATTTGATAGATGTTGTCGACCCAGAAACTATTGCCGAAGATTAGAAACGTCAGGCTTTGCAGATAGAATGCGAGCGGCGGGTGATGGTAGAACCCATTTTCACCGAAAATGGAATACGGGGACCAAAAGCTCCCGATACCTTGAGCCATGTTATTGGCGATTGTTGCATACAGCACGCCATCCGGATTCATATCCATACCCGCATAGCCAGCGTGCACAATCCAAGTGAACAGGAAAAATATGCTGAGTCGCAGCAGGCGTTCGGTCTCAATATGCTTGTCTATAAATGAGTGCATATTTCAAATTCTTTTTGTTAGTTGAGCAATCCTGCAGGAGTCGGGGTGAAGTACCGGTTTGGAGTCTTGCGTCCATGTGCTTCCACATACTGAGTGGCAGCAGAGGGTGGTCTTCGGCGACATACTGGGGAGCATGGTGCATGGTGCATGGTGCTGAACACGCTGCACCAGCTATTTCAACGCGGCACAATTTTTCCCTTTGAGATCACCAGGTCGATCCGCCGAGTATTGCGGATATCCTCCAGCGGACTCGCTGACAATAAAACCAGATCAGCACGCTTGCCTACTTCGATTGTGCCCAATTGATCTTCTATGCGAAGAAATTCCGTCGGTCGAATCGTGGCGGCTTCTATGGCTTGCAGGGGTGTCATACCAGCGCGGACTAGCATTTCGAGCTCTCGATGTAGGCTGTAACCGGGTATTGCCAGCCCGATCGGTGTGTCCGTGCCAGCGCCGACAGGTACGCCGGCATTTAACATGCGCTTAACCATCTCAAGTGAGTAGTTAGAGAAGGTTAGGTCTCGCAGTTCATAATCCTTGGGAATGAAGGGGTTGGGTTTGTTCCACTCCCGCTGTATTTCTGGCGGCATTGCGCTTAGCGCGTCCTCCCAATCTGATTGCTCGTAAGGTGGCGCGAGCGGTATTGCATTTAGCCTAAGGGTTGGCACCTGTATGGTCTCTGTCAGTTTCGCGAGCACCTGTGCACAACGGACTTCATCGAGTGCCGCAATCGCATTAAGACGCTGTGCGCTGTGAATGGAGGAGCGAAGCGCGTGTCCTGATTCAATGTTTTTAGCGGTTAGCTTCAAGCGTCTGGCGGCCAGTAGAGCTTCGGCGTTGGCGGCGCAATCCAATTCGATGTTGCGCAGGTGTTCCATTGTCCCCACCTGGTTGCCGACCGTGGATGCCAGCATATGTAAGGGCACATGGGAGGCTATCGGCAAGGATTGTATGCGCGCCTCATCAACAAGTGCAGAGAAAACGTCGGGACTGACCAGTTCATAGATTTTGATGAAATCCGCACCGCCATTTTTTAGGCGGCGGACATTTTCTCGCGCCTGTTCGGCGTCCGAGTTCTGGGTGCCAATGAGTGGCCGAGCGTTGCCATCATAAACGACGTGCTGGCCGTCAAGTAGAGGGCCACTGAAGTAGACCCTGGGTGATATAGCATCGGGCGCGCGCATTGCTGCAATCACCGGTATCATGTCTTGCATCATGCCGCCGGTATCACGAACGCTGGTGATTCCCCAGGAGAGAAACGTTTGCGGCATCAGTTCGGTAAATCGGTCGTCATAGGTGAGATGGACATGCATGTCCCATAAGCCGGGAATCAGATACTTGCCTTGCCCATCAATAACCGTCCCTGAAGGTGGTCGTGGGTCAGATTTAGACGGCGCTATTGAAACATTAACAATCTCATCACCCCTTATTGTCACTGTCGCTTGTTCAATAAGACCCTGTTTGGCATCGATTAGGGTGACATTTGAAATGATGATGTCATTTTTCTGGTTGCCGATATCTGTTACGTCTTTTGATGCGCAGGACGACAGCAGGGCGCATACGATAAGTGTGACGAGTAAATCTAAGCGGGTCATATCAATCCGTTTCAAAATCTTGAATCGTATAATCCTACACCGGGTGACGTGTGTGCGGTAGAGGCGTTCCTTGCGGAGAGGCGTACCACGTCGCGCGGACCTGCTTTATACTATGGTTTATGAAACTTGGGCTCATGATACTTGGGTTCATGGATCGACCACTTCAGAGCCAGCATTGAAAAACACCCAGCATAAAACAAGCATCACCGACAGAACTAGAAACGGAACCCCTTTACATGACTGAATATATCGCTCCAACAAAAGACATGAACTTTGTACTCAATGAAATTGTTGGTCTTGACAGTCTTTCCCGTCAACCTGGGTTTGAAGAATGCAGCAGTGAACTGGTCGAAACCGTGCTCGACGAGGCTGCCAAATTTGCCAGTGGTGTGCTGTCACCCCTTAATACCGTTGGTGACCTCATTGGCAGCAAGATTGTCGACGGCCAGGTCCGTGAAACCAGTGGCTTCTCCGAGGCCTATCAGCAGTTTGTCGATGGCGGCTGGAACTCTCTCGCGAGTACGCCTGAATATGGTGGTACAGGCTTGCCGGAGTGCGTTGGCCTTGCGACGACGGAGATGTGGTCAGCGGCCAACACCAGTTTTGGGCTCTGCCCGCTGCTGAGCCAGGGTGCCATAGAGGCGGTCTTCTCTCATGCCAATCAGGAGCTGCGTGACACCTATCTTGCAAAACTGATCTCGGGTGAGTGGACGGGCACTATGAATCTGACGGAATCACAGGCTGGGTCAGATCTTGCGGCAATCAGAACCAAAGCAGAGCGAGACGGTGACCACTATCTGATCAAGGGCACTAAGATCTTTATTACCTGGGGTGATCACCAGATGGCCGAAAACATCATTCATCTCGTCCTTGCCAGAACCAGTGATGCGCCAGAAGGTGTTCATGGTATCTCGCTCTTTATTGTGCCCAAAAAAATGGTGACGGCGAGTGGCGAGATTGCACAAAGAAATAACGTCCGTGCGATTTCTGTTGAGCACAAGATGGGTATTCATGGCAGTCCAACCTGCGTGATGGAATTTGGTTCCGATGAAGCTGGCGCAATGGGTTATCTGGTAGGGGAAGAAAATCGTGGTCTCAGCTATATGTTCACCATGATGAATCACGCTCGGCTCTGTGTCGGTGTCCAAGGCGTCGCACTCTCTGATCGGGCCTATCAAAAGGCGGTCGCCTACGCCTCTGGCCGCGTGCAGGGAACACCGGTAAATGCACCGGGAAACGAGGGCAATGCTGCCCCCATTATCCACCACCCAGACGTACGCAGGATGTTGATGCTGATGCGTTCATTGGCAGAAGCCTCCCGGGCGCTCTGTTATCTCACCGCCGTTAACTTTGATATCGGTCATCATGCAATTGATGAGTCGGAGGCAAGCCTCGCGATCAGGCGCGGCGAATTGCTCACGCCTGTCGCAAAGGCCTGGTCAACAGAAGTGTCCCAGGAAGTGACCTCCCTCGGTGTCCAGGTGCACGGCGGCATGGGATTTATTGAAGAAACCGGTGCTGCGCAGTTTATGCGCGATGCTCGCATCACCACCATCTATGAAGGCACCACCGGAATACAGGCGAACGATCTAGTGGGGCGCAAGTTTCTCCGCGACGGAGGTACGGAGATGTTCAGGCTGCTCGTTGAAATGCGTCAGGACTTGGCTTTGATCACTGGCGTTAGCGGCTTTGAGTCGATGGCACAGGATCTTGATACCGCGATCAATAGACTCGACACTACCAGTCATTGGCTCCTTGAGCATGCGCAAGACGGGTTGCTGACCGGCGGCGTGGCGTTCAATTTTCTGATGGGCGCGGGCACTGTCGTTGCTGGCTGGCTGATGGCAAAGTCAGCAATGGTGGCGAGTCAGAAGTTGCTTGAGGATAAAGAGTTTTATGAGGCAAAGATCATTACGGTTCGATTTTACTTTGCTCAAGTGCTGCCGCGCGCTGCTGCCTACTTAGACATCGTCAAGAATCATGACGCGGCACAATACTCGTTGTCAGAAACCCAGTGGTAAAGTTAGCTTTACTTTCGATGCCAGCAGTCCTGTTTGGATTGGTCGGGTTTAGCGGCTAAAGTTATGCGTTAGTTAACTTGCTCTTCACCGCAAATATTTTCTATCTGTGATCTTCGGCGTATGTTGACCAGTAAACTGCCGCCGCGAGCAGCGTCCCTGTTATGTTGGATTGCACGTCAGTTACAGATGGAAAGCGATCCGGCAATTGAAATAGAAAGCCTTCTGTGAAGATGCTAATCGTGAAAAGTAGGGCTGCAATTAAAAGGCTCCGACTGCGCCCATTAACAGCAAACATAGCAGAACGTGTTCAAGTTCGAGCCCAACTATTTTGCTGACAAGGCCGACTTCTTTAGTTATCCAGGGTCGAACGCTTATGGGCATTAGAAAAAGGATTGCGCTACCGAGGATCAGTATCAAGGTATTGCTCATCCTTAGCGAAAGAGTCTCCGGAGGTGGCGTGCGACTATCAAACGCCACTTTGGCCATCGACTGGTGACGACTGCATTGTTTTGTTAGGTTCTGCACGATTGAATGCTCTCGTCCTGTGCGAGTCCGTTCATCCCCTCAGCTGGGTCGATTTTTCGTATAGTCTGGCGAAATTGCTCAGCGATGGCGGCGCGTAGTACGAACTTGTGCGCTGGCGCTAGCAGGATCCGGTTGGCCAGGCCGGATTTGACGAGGCATTGACTGTTTTGGCCTGCGCTTGAAAGAAGTATGGTTCTTGTGGCGGGAAATCTTGAAGTAATTTCCAGCAGCATCTCGTGAGCCGCCTTTTTGTCGCGAATATTGCAAATCACAAGATCGTAGTGGTTGCGGTTCATCTTCCCCAGTGCTTTGGCTGCAGTTCCGGCGCGATCACTGAATGGGCTTCTACCGAACAGAACATCGCTGAATCGCTTCAAAACATTTGTTTGGTCGTCGACGAATACAGTTTTTGATTTCATCTTTTACAGCTCCTGTTCAAAATAACTAATGACTTGCGTAGTTACTTATCAGCAATTATGCCAGTCGCTGAGGCCATAGATAGGCGGGCTTAGGTAAGTGTTATTGCGTTCTGCGTTGCAGCTTGCGAATCAGATTTGATAGTGCGACATGGCTCGCGGGGTGGGGCTGCGGTGTCAGTTGATGGGCGCGTTACTCCGCTCCATTGCATCCAGCTGTTGGTCCTTATCTTCCCAGACCCCGTTGACCCACTCTCGGAAATCTTTTTTCAGAGTGGTGGAGGAATCTGAATCACTATCACCACCACCAGTAACATCAACGGGTACCGGCAGGCGTTCTATCACCACGGTGGCGCGTTCAGTGTGACCGCAAAGAAACTCGAAGAACCCTGGAGCTCCATCTGGATAGTGAATGGTGACGTTCAGGATGCAGTCGAGCTTGTTCCCAAGGGAATTGATCACTAAGGCAGCGCCGCCGCCTTTCGGTTTTAACAAGTGCTTGTGGGGGGAGTTTTGACTGTCGCGTTTTGCTGGTGTGTATCGAGTCCCTTCAAGGAAATTCAGGATAGACACCGGTGTCAGTTTAAACTTTTCACAGGCTTGGCGGGTCGCGTCAAGATCCTTGCCCTTGAGTTCTGGATGCTTCTTGAGAAATTCTCGGGTGTATCGTTTCATGATTGGGAAGTCGAGCGCCCACCAGGCGATACCGATGACGGGCACATAGATCAGTTGTTGCTTGATGAAAAATTTCAGCATCGGAATCTTACGATTGAAGACGCGCTGTAGAATGACGATATCTGCCCAGGTTTGATGATTAGCAACGACCAGGTACCATTTTGACGGGTTGAGGTCTTCGCCGCCCTGTACATCAATATTGAGTCTCGTGAACAGCCCCAAAAATAGCTTGTTGCAATCAATCCAAAGCTCCGCAGCATTCATGGCACGACGCGTACACCAGGGTTCAGCGGTGGCGGGCCCGACAAAGCGAAGAAAAGCGAACAGATAGAGAGGGATGCACCAGAACAGCGTATTGCCAATGACCAGTAGGCTGGTCAGGATGCCGCGGATAGGCTTTGGTAAAAAGGTGAACACGCGTAGTTCCTTTTAATATGGCCGAATAATGGATGACTCGCTGGTATTAGACTTGGTTCATCGAAAAGTGAAAAGCTAGGACGTCTGAAACAGACGTCTGAAACAGATGTCTGAAACAGATGTCTGGATAGGCGGCTTCACCCTCGACGAGGATTAGAACACACCGTCTAATCATGCGGTAAGTCAATTCCACCATCCGCTGCCACTCTGTTATGGGGCTTCACGCTGTTTCTTTACTCCACTCATGTTTCTTGTTGTCATAGCGCCGCCAAAGTTCTCCATAAAACTCTCAAAAAGCAGGTCTGGTACTCATGAGCAAACCTCTTAATGTGTTGATGGTCATCACTGATCAGCAACGTGCAGACAACAATGGCTTTATGGGCAATAAAATTCTGCAAACCCCAAACCTCGACAAGCTGAGTGAAACCGGGATGGTGTTTGATAGCGGGTGGGTATCGAATCCGGTTTGCATGCCAAATCGTTCCACCATGATGACCGGGCGTATGCCTTCTGCCCATGGGGTGGTGTTCAACGACCGTTCTCTCGATTGGGAGACGAACACGTTTGTGAAACGCTTCAGAAAGTCTGGCTACCGCACTGGTCTGATCGGTAAGTCTCATTTGCAGCATGGGGTGAGCAAGAACGCGATGATTCCGTTTCGCGGTGAAACATCTACCAGGTCAACGAAACCAGCGGGGTGGGATCAGGTAGAAGATTTCGAGCGGTATCTGGAGGGTTGGCCAAATGATCCTACAGATTTTTATGGTTTCGACCATATCGAGCTGAGTATGGATCACGGCGCTAATATTGCCGGGCACCACTTTCAATGGGCACTAGAAAAAGGCGCGAAGCGCGAAGATCTGATTGTGAATCAGGATGTACTCGATACCGGATCGGATCGGTCTGACCATTGGCGACAAATCTATCGCCCGCCCTATGTGGAGGAATTCCATTCCACTCGATTTGTCACTGAACGCACCATTGAGTTCATTGAAAATGCCGAGCAAGAAGATAAGCCCTGGCTAACCTGGTGTTCGTTTCCCGATCCACATCACCCCATGACGCCGCCGGGCAAGTGGTTCGATATGTATCACGCAAAAGATATGGTGCTGTCAGAGTCCCGGCATGACCCGTTAACAGATGCCCCTGCTCACCTTAAGTTATTTGCGGGTACCCATCCCAAAGATCAGCGTAATTGGGTGGCGCCTTGTGGATACGGCTCTGATGAGCTGTTGGCAGAAGCGATGGCCGCCACCTACGGCATGATTAGCATGATCGATGATGGCGTCGGGCAGATTCTGGTGCGCCTCGATGAACTGGGTATTCGAGACAACACGATTGTCGTGTTTACCTCTGATCATGGTGACATGATGGGTGATCACTCGTTGTTCCTAAAAGGCTTTATGCACTACCGAGGCACGTTGCAGGTACCCATGGTGATTGATGCGCCTGGATATGGTGCGGGGCGTACAGATTCCCTGGCGTCATCGATTGATTTAGCGCCAACACTGCTAGATCTCTGTGGCATTAAGGGCTACGACGGCATTCAGGGAAAGAGCCTAGCGCCGACATTGGTGGATGGTGCTGTCGCAATCCGTGACTCAGTCTTGGTTGAAGATGATGTCCCCATGATCACGGCGAAGCTGACGCCGATTCCGGCGCGCATCCGCACCCTGATCACCGAGCAATTCCAATACACCCGCAACAGTAAAGGTGAAGAGCAGTTGTTCGATCTACAGGCGGACCCGTTACAAATGGATAACATAGCCGGGTCCAGTCCGCACAAAAGTCAGGTACTGGCGGCGTTAGTCGATGCGATGATGTTGGCAGACGATTCTTCAAGGGGAGCGCCCAGTACTGAATAGTGCTGAATAGGCCTGAATAGAGCTGATGGGTACTGAAGAGGTCTAGGCGATGGTAGAATCTTGTTTGTCCTCTCCTGCGTAAACCCAGTATGAAAATTCAATTTGATAATACCTACGCAAAATTACCCGAGCGGTTCTTTCACGCTCAGCCGCCAAAGTCGGTTCGTGCGCCAGCACCGATTCGGGTTAATCATAGACTCGCTGATCAGCTTGGCATCAGCGCTGAATGGCTAGAGTCCGAGGCTGGTTTAGCTGTGCTCGCAGGAAATTCGGTGCCCGACGGGGCGGAACCCATTGCGACAGTTTACGCCGCTCATCAATTCGGCAATTGGAATCCGCAGCTAGGCGACGGTCGGGCATTGTTACTTGGCGAGGTGTTATCAACGGCGGGAGAGCGGTTCGATGTTCAACTCAAGGGCAGCGGTCCAACTCCATATTCCCGTGGCGGTGATGGCCTGGCGCCTTTAGGTCCCGTACTGCGAGAATACATCATGTCAGAAGCGATGCATGCGCTGGGTGTACCAACTTCACGCAGTTTGGCAGCGGTTGCCACCGGCGAACATGTGATCCGTGAAACCGTTCAACCCGGTGCAGTGCTAACGAGGGTGGCAAGCAGCCATATCCGAATTGGTACCTTTCAGTTTTTTGCCGCTCGAAGCGATACTGAAGCGCTCGTCGCGCTCGCGGACCATGTGATCGATCGGCACTATCCTGAGGCTAAAAAGTCTGACCAACCCTATCGTGCTCTGCTGGGAGCGGTCATCGAGAAGACTGCGAGGCTAGTGTCACATTGGCAACAGGTAGGCTTTATTCATGGCGTGATGAATACCGACAACATGTTGGTCTGTGGCCAAACGGTCGACTACGGGCCCTGCGCTTTTATGGACACCTACCATCCGGAACAAGTATTTAGCTCCATAGATACCGGTGGCCGCTATGCCTATCAAAACCAGCCTGATATTGCCTATTGGAACCTCGCGAACTTTGCCCAGTGCTTGTTGCCATTGCTAGATGAAGACGAAGCTGCGGCGATTGAAATAGCCAAAGGAGAACTCGAGAAGTTCACTGCTGTGTTCTACGAGCACCATCGGCTCGGTATGGCGCGAAAACTCGGGCTGGATTCAGCATCAGAGGCATCGGATGAACTCGTCCGTGACCTGTTGAGTTTGATGGTTGATGAACAGCAAGACTACACGCTGACGTTTTCGCGACTAGGGTCGAGCTTGGCAGCAGGGCAGTTAACGTCACTGCCAGAAAAATTTGCGGACTGGTTTGCGAAATGGCTATCGCAGCAGCCTGATGGGCAGGTGATGAAAGCGGCGAACCCGGTAATCATCCCGCGCAACCATCAAGTAGAAGCGGTTATTCAGGCAGCTTTGGTAGAGGACTTCGAGCCATTCCATGAACTCGTGGATGCGCTTAAAAATCCCTATTTGGCTGAGCTAGTAGATTCGCCGTACACCCAGCCTCCCGAGGCACACGAAGTTGTGCAGAATACATTTTGCGGAACCTGAATAAGGACCTAAATAAAGAGCTGAATGCGTAATTGGTTTCCGGCCTGAGCGGAGTCTAAGTGCCCGTATGTACGATCCGAGTAGAATGCCGCTCTGGTTCAGAGCAAAAAACGAAATAGAGTTTGTTTGTCGCCCAATGGGCATGTTCCATTCTGGCAGTGATTTCGGCTTCAGTGCGGGTAAAGGCAAACGGAGTTGTCAGCGGACGGTCCGAATACCGACATCGAATTGCCCTTAATTTGGCGTCCAGTTTCCCTCAGGGGCGAACAACATCATGACTTCGTAAATGACACTAGGGAAGGCGTCGCGGAAACGTTCAGGTGATAGGTCGTACTGACCCCATAAACCTAGGGTTAGCACCAGAAATAAGGCGACAAGGATAGCAAGGTTCTGTCGCAAGACGGGGGTTACCCTTTGGTTGCGAAGCGTCCAAATATACTTGGTCGGAGGATCTAGGTCTAATAGGGCAATAGTACTCTGAGTTCAGCTACTTTGTTTTTCGCCGGCCAATACTCTCAATCCGCTCAATGAACGCATCTAGGTGGCGCTTGTTGACGAAGTCGAGCTTGAATTTGTTGTGGAAAAAAATCTGCAGGGTGACGTAATCATCATGCAGTGTGATGGTGTATCCGTCGAAGTCAGAGCCCGCCGCGACACCATTAAGGTGATGCTCATCACCGCGTTCAACCCCTTCCTCGCGGATGCGGTTAAATGCGCGTAATGCGGTTTTGATATTGATCTTGTCCATGGTGGATTCCTTGGCGGTCAATGCTGAGCAATTTTTCTAGAACCGTCGGGCTAGACTGACCGCAAAGTTCGAGCCCGTTCCGACCAGCCGCTGCCAAGATCTGCCTATCAGACCTATTTCATGGGGGCTAAGGTGTCGAGCCTCATCCCGGTGTTCTACTTCATCCCGAAGGCAAGAACTTAGCAGCTCACGGACCTCACACTCGCCATGATCTGCAAGTCGCTTAATCTGTGATAAGTAGTGAGATTCGACGAAAGTTTCCACTGCGTCAATAGTGATGAATACTGCGGCGGGACCGAAGCAGGCGGGGATTGCCCCAGTCAGGAACCCAGCGACCCGCCAAACGGGCAACAAACGACTTTGGTCCGCGGCAGGCAGCAGCGCCGAAATCTTAGCCAGATGGTGTTTTTCAGTTTGAAGATGCCGCTGGGCGAACTGCTGTAGAGCGTCATCGTGTGTGACTTTTAAGATTCCCTGATAAATTGCCACGGCACCCATCTCTCCGGCATGGTCGCTGCGCAGCTCTGCCACGAGCCAACGCAGATCGTTATACTCCAGCGCTATCTCGAGCTCGGTGTCGGTGTTGGTGCTGGGCACAGTGAGCTATGAACCTGCTGAGGTTTTTTTCACGGCGACCAGCATATAGTTCGCGCCAAGAGAAGGGGTTAGGTGCATTTTGCGTTTCAATGGGTTTACGCCGACACCAGTGAGTTCGCCAAACCCGAATCCAGAGGCTTTCAATATTTTCATGGTCTCTCCCGGCGTGACAAATCGACGCCAGTCGTGAGTGCCACGCGGCAGCCAACGCAGGACGTATTCCGCTGCGATTTTGGCGGTGGCCAACGAGTAAAGTGTGCGATTGATGGTGGCGACAATCATCATTCCACCTGGTTTTGTGACGCGTCCACAGCTAGCTAGGAAGCCGGCGAGGTCATCAACGTGCTCAACCACTTCCATGTTCAACACAAGGTCGTAACGGTGATCAGCTGGAAGGTGCTGCACTTCGGTGACGTCGTACTTCAGGTCAAGGTCTGAGTCTTGCATGTGTCGGCGCGCGGCAAAAACATTTCGTTCAGCGACATCAATCCCGTGAACCGAAGCGCCCAGCCTTGCTATTGATTCGGCGAGTATGCCGCCGCCACAGCCGACATCAAGCACAGAAATGCCGTCTAGTGTGGCTTCGGCTTCTAGATGTCGATGCTGTTGAACCTGCGCCTGGATAAACGGTACACGCAGTGCGTTTAGGCGGTGAAGGGGCCACATGGGTCCTGTTGTGTCCCACCAGGTGTCTGCCAGCTGGTTGAACTTTTTAATTTCTTGGGGAAGGATGGTTGTCGCGTTCACAGATTTGGTCTCGGCTAGATGTATTAATTGTCATATGTACGACAAGCGCGGGCGCTAGGATTTGCTTACGCTCGACTAAAAAGTCAGATTAAAGCGATAGAGTAAGCCCATAATCCAGCAGGGTTAAGCGTGCCTCGTCACGCAGAAGTGCTTTATACTTGCCTCTCAACTTGAACAACTACCGGATAAAAATTGTTAAGTATTTACCGTCTCAAAAAGCTTGCCCAATTGATGCTCCTTGGTCTGTTCATTACCAACAGCAGCAACGTCTTTGGTTGGGGTCAAACGGGTCACCGGGTCTCAGGTGAGATCGCCGAGACTTATTTGTCTGCCAAATCCAAGCGTCAGATTAAAAAACTCTACCCTGACGAGTCGCTCGCAGAAATCTCTACTCTTATGGATCAAATGCGTTCCCACCCTTCTAAATTTTGGCAAAAAACCGCGAACCCTTGGCACTACGTGACGGTACCAGAAGGCAGCGAATATCATCTTGATCATGCGCCGTCCGAGGGCGATGCTTTCACCGCACTTCAGACCTATACCGCGACACTGAAAGACCCGAAAGCCAGTGTCGAAGACAAGCGCACTGCGCTGCTGATTATTGTTCATCTGATCGGCGACTTACATCAGCCGTTCCATGCCGGTAACGGTAACGACAGAGGTGGCAATGACGTCAAAGTGGAATTCTTTTGGGAAAAGTCAAACCTGCATCGGGTCTGGGACAGCGGCATGATTGACCGGCAGCAACTGTCTTACACTGAATGGACGACGTGGCTCAGTCAAAAAATGACGCCTAACATGGTTGATGAGTGGCGCACGGCCGATCCAGCAGTCTGGATTAAGGAAAGTGCTGAACTGCGTGATGGGCTATATCCAGAAAATGATAAAATTTCTTGGCAGTATCAGTATGAGCACTTGCCCGCCGTCAAGACTCGACTCCAAATGGCAGGTGTTCGAATTGCGGTTTATCTCAACGAAGTGTTCAAGTAGTTTGATCAGAACGCTTCAGCCAGCACTCGCGGTTTGTTTAACGTGGCCGCTTGACCCGCATAAAATAAGTGGGAATGATCGAAAACAGGAATACCGCCGCAATAATTAAAAAACCCTCCCGATAGGCAAGGGTCAATCCTTGTGAATAGATGATCCTTGATAAGTATCCGTAGGATGCCGGGAACTCCATGACGAAGCCGAAATGACTTCGAAACATGATGTCTTGGACGTTGATCAGCAGGTCTATTGTTGCCGGTGAAGAAGTCTGTGTCGCCGTAAATTGCTGACTAAACTCGCTGGTGCGCTGGGCAAGATGGATCGAGAGGAGATTCACACCGAAAGCGCCCCCTAGTTGACGTAGGAAATTCACAACGCCTGATCCTTGGCTAAGCAAACTCATGGGCAAGCTGGAAAGCGATGCTGCATTAAGGCTTGGAAATACGAGCGCCAGACCCACCCGACCGATCAGCACCCAGAGTAGAATCGATACGTAGGGGGTATTGATGTCGACGACTCGCATCAGCCAGCTAGAGGTCGCAAACAATAGCAGTCCCCCGATGATGACGAAGCGCGGTTGAATACGGTCACTTAACGCCCCGGCAATAGGAAAGAAAACCGCCATGGCCAGGCCGGCTGGTAACATCAGTAGGCCTGAGTCGGTCGGCATAACGCCTTGTAAGGTTTGCAGAAAGAGTGGCAATAAGTAGGTCGAGCCGTACAACCCAATACCAACGACGAAGGTGACAATGGCGGCCGCCAAAAACCTGGGGTGAGTGAATATTCGGACGTTCAGCATGGGATGCGGTGTATTTAGTTCCCAGGTGCAAAAACCCAGGAAAACGATAAAGGACACTGAGAGTAAACCGACAATGTAATCCGAGGACCACCCCTCACTCTGTCCGTCGGTCAGGGCGGTCAGCAGTGCGACGAGAAATGTCGCGATCAGCGCACCCCCGAGCCAGTCAAATGGCGGTGTCGATACGCCTTCTTGTTTGGTTGGCATAAACATGAGTGCGAGAGGAATGCTCACCATCGAGAATGGAATGGCCAGGAAAAACACATAGCGCCAACTATAGTTGTCAATTAAGAGCCCGCCCAACGTTGGACCTATTGCTGGCGCCAGGACCACGCCGATACCAAACAGGCCCATGGCAAAGCCACGATGGCGAGCCGGGAATATCTGAAAGTTAACGACCATCGCGAGCGGCCCCAGAATGCCCGAGGCAGCGCCAGTTACGACCCGGCTAAATATCAAAGTCTCTGGATTTAAGGCGATGCCGCCTAGGATAGAACCTGCCAAAAATATCAGCATAGCGGCAACATAAGTCGCTCTGGTGCCGAAAGCCTGTGTGCACCATGCAGTGGCCAGCATCGTCACGGTGCCCGCCGCAAGAAACCCGGTGGAGAGCCATTGGGCTTTATCCTGACCAATGCCAAATGCACCCATCACCTCGGGAATGGCAACATTGACGATGGTGCCGGTGAGCAAGGTCGCAAAGGAGCCTAGCACCGATGTAAAGACGGCGAACCATACATACGAAGGCCCGTAGCGTTCGAACATCGCGAGTATCGGCGGTGAAGCCTCAATGCCCTCGGGTACTCGTGAGGGGGTGTTGGCTATCGTGGTGGAGGACACGGGTCGTGTTATCCCGCGTCCGCAACGGCTGGTGAGGTACAACAGTCGGCGTCGATTTCAATCGCGAGTTCGACCATCATTCCAGGTCTGAGCACATCATAGGCCTCATCCAGTGATATCTGCACTTCAAGTCGTTGGGTCACTTTGGTGAAATTGCCACTCGGGTTGGGACTGGGCAGCAGTGCAAATTGACTGGTGGCGGCATTACCAATGTTGGCGATGTGGCCGGAAAATTGTTGATCGGGATAAGCGTCAACACTAACGGACACGGGTTGGCCAATCTTCAGATGGCGGATGTCAGTTTCTTTGACGTTAGCTTTGATCCAAAGCCGCGTGGGGTCGTGAATCATCAAGATGCGTTGCCCGGGATACACGTATTCGCCCGTATTGGCAAACGTCTCATCTACAACGCCGTTGATCGAGCTTACGATGGTGTGATCTTTGATTGTATTGGCCAGTCGATCGTGCTCAATTTCAAGTGCCTTTTTTCGGCCGCGAGTCAGTTCGTGGTTGGCACGCATCACGTCCATCTCTGCCAGACTCGCCTGCGCCAGGCGTAGTTCTGCTTCGGCAACTTCACCTTCTGCCACTCTCTGCTCATGGGTTTGTTCGAGCTCTTGAAACGCGACCTCACGGTCGTCATGTTCTTCAACAGAGACCATCCTGTCCGCCAGCAATGATTTAGAACGACCGAAGTTCCGGCTTGCTTTGGCGAGCATCAGGTCAGATTCTGATAGGGCGGATCGCGCCACCTTTAAGCGGGAGGTACTGGCAGAAATGTTCGATGCAAGCTGTTGCTGACGTAACTGGTATTCTGTTTCGAAGCGACCCAGTTCGACTTCCATGTTTTCTAGGCCTGCTTCCAATCGGTCGAGTTGTAGCTGGGCATCTCTAGGGTCGATATGTACCAGCACATCACCCTGTTTCACGGTCATGCCGTCACTGACGGGAAAATCAACTAGCCAGCCGGGGATTCGACTGCTCACTGAAATCATGGTGGCCGAAACTCTGGCATCGGTAACATGTACATAGCCGGCGCGACCGTAAAACCAAAATCCAAGCCAGAGTAGAAATATGGCGAGCGTGGTGACGAAGATGATGTTGGTTTTGTTCCAAAACGGCGTCTGCGTGGCTGCCTCAGTCATCTGTGCTCTCCTCTTTACTGGTCTCTTTACTACCTTCTAGAATCAGCTCGAGGACCTTCACGCAAACCGCTAGATCTTGCTCACTGATATCTGACATCAGGTCCGCGCGCACGGATTTGGCAACCTTGTCCAGATCAGCAAGGAGTGAATCAGCGTGCTCGGTCAGGTGGATGGTTTTACTGCGCCGGTCATTGGCATCCGTGCGGCGCTCGATAAACCCTTTTGTCTCAAGCTGATCAAGCAACCGGACCAGGCTTGGGCCTTCGATGCCCATCGTGAGTGCCAGTTGTTTTTGTGACGTGCCATTGTCCTGTCGCAAGAAAAACAGTGTGCGCCAGGTCGCATCGGTAATCCCTAGCGGTTTAAACCGATCGTCCATGGCAAAGCGGATACGATTTCGGGTATTGAACAGCAGCGCCACAAAGCGCTGATTCAAATTGTGTGACTCGGCCTTTGACATATTAGGTAGCTAGCTATCTATTAGTGTTCTAATAGTAAGCCTAGGCATCTAATGTGGAAAGGAGTTTCTTGGGTAAAGAGTTTCAAAAAGGAGTTTAGGTAACTAGCGCGCTGCTTACAGCGCGCTGGTTGAAAGTTCTTCTTAAAAGCGGTGCTGAGTTAGACGGTGCGTGTTGCGCTTGCCGGCGAAATGCTTGCCGCGCGCTGTGCGGGTCCAAATACTGCGATCTGGCCGACCAGCCACAGTGCAAGCATGCCAGTCGGGATCAGGTACCAATCTATAGGCGTCAGGCTGAACTGGTCAACGAGTATAATATTGAGGCCAACGCTTAAGACCGCGCCCAGCAACACGCCGATGCTGCTAATGAGAAAGTTCTCCACCATAAAGTAGCGCAAAATAGCCCCTTGAGTCGCACCCAGAGCGCGCCGAACACCAATCTGTTTCTTGCGCCGGTTAACATTGAAGCTGGCCAACCCAACAATGCCAAGTCCAGTGACCAGTATTAATACCGCCATAATCAGTGACAGCATTTTGACCATCGCAGAATGTGACTGATAGCTACGGTTGCGTTGATCTTCAATACTCCTCAGGTTTCGTATAATTCGATCGCCGTTGCTCCGGGCGAGCAGTTCTTCCACCCGTGGCATTAATTCGTCTCGAAACCCTCGCTCTGCACGGATCAAATATCGCGCCGATCCAAACAGTTGGTATTCCGGTGAGAGCATCGAGCGCTCAACGCCGGCCCAACCTACCCAGGGTGCCTGCAGTTTATCGACGATACCGATGATGAGCAGTGGTTCGTCTTCCTGAATGAAAACGGTCTTGCCAAGCGCATATTGCCAACTTTGATCAGGAAACAGTTCGTCCGCCATGACCTTGGTGATGATGATTTTGTCTGGCCAGTCGCTTTGGGCGCGTTCACGCCATCGAACATCTGTCGATGAAAAGTTTTCCCCGGCAATCAACTCAAGATCTAATGTTTCGAGACCGTTTTCGTCGGTCATATATACCGCAACACTCGTACCGTCACCCTCTGCTTTTGCAGTGGTTTGAAGGCCCATTGACCAGCCGCTACCGCTAATCGGCACGGCGTTGATTTGGACAGCATTAATGACGCCGGGTAAATCTCTGATATTGGCAAGGTCCTCTTGTATCGTGACCTGCTCATTAAAATTATCGGTAAAACCACTGCTATCAATGAAAAAAGTGTTGGCATCGTCCAGACCACTTTCGCGCGCCATTAGTCGCTCTCGCTCCTGAATAATTGAAATGGCGTTAACAACGATGGTCATCGTGAAAGCGATCTGAATCGCGATTAATATGGCGCCCACTTTGTTGCGCGTTAGGGCGCGAAGAATCGGACCTATTTCTAGATTGTTCATCATCAATGCTCCTATTGGCTTTTTAGTTGGCTGGCCGGTGCGATATTGCAGGCCTTCCAGGTCGGGTAAAGGCCCGCAGCGATGCTAGCCGTGAGAGCAAGTATTAGTGCCAGAGTTACCATGGTGATATCAAGTTGGACGATTTGTTCTGGTACATCGCTGTATAAGACTTTTATGCCTTCAAGGCCTAGCAACGAAAGCCCAAGGCCCAGGATGCCGCCCACGATACCGATCACAGCCGTCTCGACAGTGTGTTGGATAAATAGATCGCCGCGTGACGCACCGACCGCCCGGCGCAAACCGATCTCGGCTGATCTTGAGACAAACTTGGCCAGCAACAGACCAATGGTATTGAGTAAACAAACCCCAAGAAACATGAAAGACAACCAAAGCAATATTTGCGCGTCGTCCTCGACCACCTCTTGATTGTCGAGCCACTCCATGACATTCAGCAGTCGGTTATTCATCGGTCTTTCCAAGCGCCCCAGACTTTTCTGTTCTGTGACGTAGTTGTATAGATAATCCTCATAAGCCTGTTTATCTGCGGTGGTAGGGAGCTCTACCCACATTTGATAGTTCACGCATTCGGACTGCAGGAAGCCAAGAAAGCCTTCTCCTTCTGGGGCTTTCCAGCAGTTGGTGTTGCCATTGTTGTTGAGTTCTAAATCTTCCTTTAAGACAAAAGGTAGATAGATATCTTCGGGCGAATCAAAGGCTCCGGTGCTGACATCATAAAATTTCGGCACCGGAAAATATTCATCCAACACACCAATCACGCGGAATTCTTTGCCAACAATGTTCAGTGTTCTACCGACTGAGTCTTCGCCGCCAAAGACTTCGTCATTTGTTTTTCGGCTCAGTACAACCACATATTCATGGTTGTCATCCACACTAGACGGCCAGCCACTACCAAACTGAAATGGCAGGTCGAACATCGGGAAAAAATCGGCGTAGGTAATCCTCATCGTCGCCATAAACGGTTTGCTGTCGTCTCCTGGTGGAATAACAACGCCATTCGAGCTTGCGATGGCCGATTGGCGAAATGCTTTTTTGTCGCGCATAAAGTTGGTCGCGTCGGTCCAAGTCACTTGATCAGGAGGATCGCCGTCGTCGGAAAATGGGTTGTTGGGATCCCAGCTGTCAATTTGCACATAGTGCAGTTGATCGCTTTTATGTGGGATGGGGTCTGATGACATCACGTAGTTAACGGTGATGGTGGTCATGCACGCGCCGATACCCAGTGCAATGGCGAGAATCATTAAGCCCGTGAGAACGGGGTTGCGCCGGATGCTGATGCTTGCGAGTTTTAAATAGTAACC
The DNA here is from genome assembly GCA_051278195.1 of Candidatus Azotimanducaceae bacterium. Classification (GTDB taxonomy): domain Bacteria; phylum Pseudomonadota; class Gammaproteobacteria; order Pseudomonadales; family Azotimanducaceae; genus JAHRVQ01. The sequence goes on along the minus strand of JBNMQM010000030.1, from coordinate 21,311 downwards.
CAACATGATGTTATCCTTGTGCGGTAACGATTACTGGCGTCACATCGTTCAGTTCATCGAATTCGCTCACCCGACCATCTCTAACAAAAATATTACGTTTGGCCTGCCTGGCGAGCTGTTGGTCGTGTGTCACCATCACGATGGTGGTACCAGCATCATTAATTTCCTGCAGGAACTCGAGCACGCTGCCGGCCATCTCAGTGTCGAGATTGCCCGTGGGCTCATCGGCCAACAGGAACCTAGGCTCTCCAGCGAGTGCGCGGGCGATGGCAACGCGTTGTTGTTGTCCGCCAGAAAGCTGCGCAGGCAAATGCTTCATGCGGCTCGCCAGACCGACTCTTTCTAGGCTCGCCTCGATTCGACGTTGCCGTTCAGCAGCGTTGAATCCTCGATAGCGTAGCGGGACATCAACGTTGTCGAACAAATCGAGATCAGGAATGAGATTGAAACTTTGAAAAATGAAGCCGATCTTTTCATTGCGCAGTTGGCTGCGTTGTTTGTCATTTAGATTGCTCACATCCTGGCCATCTAATAAATAGGTGCCTCCTTCGAAAGTCTCTAACAGGCCCGCAATGTTGAGAAAGGTTGTTTTGCCAGAACCGGAAGGTCCGGTGACGGCAATAAAATCACCTTCATTTACTGTCAAGCTGAAGTCCCGCAATGCATGGGTTTCGACGAGTTCAGTACGGAATACCTTTTTCACTTCCTTCATTTCTAACATGATGATGCCCTTTCTTAATCGGTGATGAGTACGTTTTCAGCGCCATTGAACTGATCGGTGCTGGAAATAATGACGCGATCTCCAGGATTGAGGCCACTCAGGACTTCCACGCTTGCGAGGCTTCTGGCACCGGTAACAATGCTGGTACGGCGAGCGACGCCATCGTCGGAAACAAGGTACGCAATGCGGCCATTGCCGCTGTCGAGAAACTGACCGCTGGGTAGCATCAATACATTCTGTTTGTTTTCCATCAGAATGCGGGTGCTGAGCCGCTGGTTCTGCCTGAGGCCCAGAGGTTGGCCGCTGGATTCGAGAAAACGGACTCGGCCTTTGACTTGATTGTTTTCAATTTCTGGCGAGATTGTGACCAGCTTTGCCCGGTGGCTCTCGCCGTTTAGGCTGACTTCGGTATCCATACCAATGGCCAGGTCGTCTGCGTAGCTCTCTGGAATATTGACCTCAAGTTCGAACTCGGACAGATCCACCACGCTCAGGATGGGTTGGTTTTGAATGATTTGATTTTTTTGTTCCACCGCCAGGTTGCCGACGATGCCATTGACCGGGGATCGAACAATGAGCTCCTGAACCTTTCGCTCTAGCTCTTCAACTAAAAGCTGCTGCCGGTCCACCTGTAGTTCGTTGGTCTGGACCTCGAAGGCCAAGCTCTCTTGATTCAGGCTTGCATCTTTGACAGCGTGCGCATGAATGAGCGTGGCGTTTTCGAGATCATCCTGAGCCTTTTCGAAATCGAACTGGCTGATGGAGTTTGCGTCGAACGCCTTGTCCGCACGCCGCTTTTCCCGTTCAGCCGCAGTGAGTGAAACGCGAGCAATAGCCACGGACTTTTGATTCTCAAGGGCCTGTTTTTTTGCTTGAATGCGTTGTCTGCTGAGATCGATCTGGATTCTCTGGAGGCTTGATTCTTCTTGTTTCAGCTGATTGGTCAGTTCGGGGCTGTCGATGACAGCCAGTACCTGATTCTTGATCACGCTATCGCCGGCATCCACTTCATAGGTGATGGTCCCCTGGGCGGTGCTATAGAGCCTTGGGCTAACGGCGGCGACAACCTGGCCCTGAACAGAGAGATCCCGGACGAAGTTTCCCAGTTGCACGGTGCCAATTCTCAGGCGCGCTTCAGAAATGGTGACTTCTGCGTTCGACCAACGACTGATGGCAGGACTTACGAATCCAGCGACAAGAATGATGACAAGCACCACTCCACTAATTAATAAGTACTTCTTGTTCTTGTTCGGTGGCGCAAGGACGATATCCTGGCCGCTCGTATCAGCGATTTTCAAAACATTTCCAGACATTAATAGGGCTGTTGGTTACTTAGTCGGAATTGGCGTTCAAATGGTTTGAATGCCATCACCAATTTTCTTCTCGAAATGTGCGTTCTATAGCGAATTGTCTGCCGTCCGTCCGTCGTTTGAGTGGGATTCAGGTTTTTGTACACTCTGGCGAATGATTTACCTGCTGGGCGACTCCAACGTTACACATTTGAGTAGAGTGAAGAGCGACAGTGGCAGCGATAAACACCCTAGAAGTAGTTTCCCCCCAGATCTTAAGCCCCGTCTACGAGCTGATAAGTGCGACCCCTGGCGATCACCAGTTCGAGGCGGCATGCGATTTCAGCCGTGAACAATATGGCAAGCATTTCTCATGTGAGCTCAAGAAATTCTATCCAGCAATGTTTTGCCTTTACAAAGATGCTGTATTGGTTGCCTGCTGCGGTTTTCGCGCCGCGAACGATGAAGCGTTGTTCTTGGAGCAGTACCTTGATCAACCAATCGAGGATTGCCTAAAAGAGGGCACAGACTCGACGGCCGAGCGAGGCATCCAGCGACAACAGATTGTTGAAATCGGTGGGTTGGCCGTCTTAAATCAAAATGAAGCCCTGGCATTTATGGTTCGCCTCGCGCCCAAGTTTCTAGCGTTAGGGTTTTCCCACGCCACCTCTACGGTGACGGCGCCGGTGCGCAAATGTCTGATTAAACTCGGCATTGCAACAGTCCACTTGGCTGAAGCCAATCCAGAACGTGTTTCTCAGGCGGGTAATGCCTGGGGTCGTTATTACGCATTAGGCCCTGTGGTCTTGGCGGGTGCTATTCAGCCCGCCATCGACCGCATGGCGCCATTTCTTGCTCTGACCAAATAGCGAAAGGACTTCATATGAGTTATGTACTTGAAGCCTTGCTTCATCATGCGACACAGCAGCCTGACGCCACTGCGGTGCTTACCGCCGAAGGTAAGCTAAGTTATGCAGAACTCGCTGGAGAGGTGCGGGACTTTGCCCGGCTACTCGAAGGTACGCATTGTCACACGGTAGGAATTGACCTGGACAACGGTAAGGATTGGGTCCTGTCCGACCTTGCAGCTATGCAACTTGAGCTAACAGCGGTGCCGATTCCCGGGTTTTTTACGACTGCCCAGGTGACCCATTTGCTGGATGCCGCCCAGGTGGATCTGCTGGTGAGAGACCGGAATGCATCGCCCGGTGAAGAATGGCAGGTCATCCCTTGCCAACAGCGTGATCTGTATCTTTATCACCGGCTCTCTAAGCGACGCTCTCATGCGGCAAAGATTACCTTTACCTCTGGCAGCACAGGTCAACCCCGGGGTGTCGAACTCAGCCAACAGGCGATCAATGATACAGCGCGAGGGATTGTCAGCGCGCTTGAACCGCTTTGCCTTCGTCGTCACCTTTCGGTCTTACCTCTGGCCACCTTGCTAGAGAATATCGCTGGATTGTATGCACCACTGGTGAATGGCAGTGAAGCGCAAATACCGTCATTGAAAAAAGTCGGCCTAAGCGGCGCGGCGCTTGAAATTGGAACCTTTGTTGAGTTGTTGGGAAATGCCGAGGCCGACAGCATGATTCTGGTGCCGCAGTTGTTGACGGCGATCGTCACGTTGAGTGAGATTGGTCTGCTTAATCTACAGAACTACAAGATGCTGGCAGTGGGTGGCGGCCGAGTGAGCAAGGCATTATTAGATAAAGCCGCACAATTCGGTCTCCCGGTATTTGAAGGCTACGGCCTATCGGAATGCGGATCTGTGTTGACCTTGAATTTACCGAATGCAAATCGCCCTGGCTCTGTGGGACGTCCATTACCCCATGCTGAAATTAGAATCTCGTCGAGCTGTGAAGTCGAAATTCACGGCAGCGTAATGAACGGCTATCTTTCTGATAGTGCTGATGACAGTACGAGTAATGTCCCAGATTGGTATCCGACCGGTGATCTCGGTCATCTTGATAGCGACGGGTTTTTGCACATCACAGGCCGCAAGAAGAGTGTCTTTATCACCAGCTACGGACGCAACGTCAATCCTGAATGGGTTGAGGCAGCGCTCAGTCAAAAACCAGCAGTCGCTCAGGCAGTGGCCTATGGCGAAGCACGGGATCATAACCTGGCGTTGCTGTGGTTACGATTTGAACAGAATGACGAGCAACTCGCGGCGCTTGTGGCAGAGGTCAATCTTGAATTGCCGGACTATGCGCAAGTGCATGATTACATGGTGATCACAGAACCACTTCCGCAATGGCTTATGACTGCTAATGGCCGAGTGAAACGTGAGCAAGTTATTGAACGCTACCTTGCACTAATTGAAGACCACTACGAACCCAATCAATCACACGGTCTAAGGAGACTAACGAATGTCATTTTATAAAGCGCTGCTCGCGCAGACTGAGTCCGGCAAGCAGTACTTGTTGACGGCACCCATTATCGAAGACGTTTTTGCCGGCAAGTTCGATATTCGAATCTACGTGGCGTTTTTGAATCAAGCATTCCACCACGTTCGGCACACTGCACCACTTTTGGCCGCAGCCACAGAAAGCCTCGCCACTGGGCAAGAGTGGATCCGAAGCACGATGGACGACTACATCGAAGAAGAGCGTGGTCATGAGGCCTGGATCTTGAACGACATTGAAGTTTGCGGTTTCGATCGCAAAGCGTTCGAAGAAGGTGCTGCGCCCTACAACACTGAGATAATGGTGGCTTACCTATACGACTACGTGCGCCGCGTAAACGCGATGGGTATTTTTGGCATGGTTTTGGTGCTGGAAGGCACGAGTTCTAGCCTTGCGCCAGCGGTAGGGAAAATTGTTCAGGATACGCTAGGGCTGCCTGATGCTGCCATGACCTATCTCACCACCCATGGTGAATTGGATCAGGACCATATCAGCTATTTTGAGAGTGCAATGAATAAAATCACCGATGCGGATGATCAAGCCGCAATTATTCACGTCGCAAATAGCGTCTATCGTTTGTACGGCGATGTCTATCGCGCTATACCGAATGAAGCTGCGAGCTTGGCTCAGGCCGCCTAGTGAAAGTCCTGTTAACAGGTGCCACCGGAGGAATTGGTGCGGCGCTCGCCGTTCGACTCTATAGCGATGGCGCAGAGCTCCTATTACAGGGCCGAAATCAGGCCAAGCTCAATGCGTTAGCTCAAAAAATTCGCCTGTCTGGCGTTCGAGTCGAGATCATTGCCGCAGACCTCAATGTGGTTGCAGATCGTGACCGGTTGGTGGAAATGGCGCGCAGCTTTGGTGTGGATACGCTTATCAACAATGCGGGTGTGAATCAGTTTGGATTTTTTGCTGCAGCGGATATCAATAGAATCATACAAACCAATGTGGCCAGTACTTTGTTATTGACGCAAGCAATGCTGCCAATTTTATTGTCGAGTGATAAACCAAGACTGGTTAACGTCGGGTCAACATTTGGCAGCATTGGTTATCCTGGTTACGCCACTTATTGTGCAGCCAAACACGCGATCAAAGGCTTCTCTGAAGCGCTGAAACGTGAGTACGCTGATACCGCTTTACAAGTCACTTATGCATCTCCCCGTGCAACCGAGACAGATATGAACGTTGATTCAGCTAACGAACTGAATCACGTGCTGAGTGTTGGCTCGGATTCGGTGGAATTCGTCGCTGACACAATTGTTAAGGCGATCATACGCAAGCGAAGTCGTATTCAATTAGGCTTTGTCGAAAAAATTCAAACCAAACTCAATGCACTGTTTCCGGTCCTGGTCGATCAGGCCATTCGAAAACAACTTGCAACCATCAAGCAGTATCTTTCTCAGGAGGCTCAACATGAAAATTCTCATCACTCTGGCAGTGCTTATGGCGCTTGCACAAACAGCAACGGCGACTACCGTCCAAGAACTACAGCAGGGATGGGCGATCGCTAACTATGAACTTGAGGGCGATAATCAGGCGACTCGATTTGAAGCATTGATAGCCGAAGCTGAAGCAGCTGTTGCGGCCCAGCCTAAGAATCCAGAATTGTTAATCTGGGAAGCCATTCTAAAAAGTACCTATGCTGGTAAGGCAAGTGGGCTCTCTGCTTTGTCCTTGGTTAAGGGTGCTCGAAGTGCGCTTGAAAAAGCGCTGTCTCTTGATGATATGGCCATGCAAGGTAGTGCTTATACATCACTGGGTGCACTCTACTATCAGGTGCCGGGATGGCCGATTGCATTTGGCAGTGATAAGAAAGCGCGGCAGATGCTCGAGAAGGCAGTTCAGTTGAACCCGGCTGGTATTGATTCGAACTATTTCTATGGTGATTTTTTGTTACAGAAAAAAGAATATGGCGCCGCAAAGGTCGCGTTTGAAAAAGCTTTGGCGGCACCGGATCGGCCTGGCAGAACCCTGGCTGATAGCGGTCGTCGTGGTGAAATACGCAGTCGGCTGGCCAATATCGAATCCTAAAGCTGATCCAATAATCTGGTCTAAAAGGCCCAGTAAAAATCTAGAAAGGGTGCCAGCGGCAATCCGTCTTCAGGGCTCGTCGCTAGCACGCCATTTTCTAGATCGAAGTTAACACCAATTTGGTTTTCTCGATCTAGGGCATTGGTAATGCCGGCTTCGAGTCGCAAGTCGCCGCGACCTAGTTGCCAGGTGCGCGTGGCCTTAATATCTACGGAAATAAAATGATCGAACCTTTCGCTATTGCGTTCCCCGGCTCGAACGATGGTGCCGTCGAAGCTTAGTGGGGTTGTTAGCCAACCCTCGTGAAAAGTCGCACTGGTATTGAGTTGCCATCCACCAATCGTGTGGTGATAACCCATATTGGCAGAGCGTGCCTGATCCCAACTGCGATGAATGTCTTTTCCGGGCAGTTCATCCTTAACCGAGGAGTAGCTGTAGTTGAGCCACCAGTCGCCACCAAACAAATTGCCATCCAGGCTCAGTTCAATGCCTTTTGCGTTATAGCTTTGGGCTGCGACCATTACCCGGTCGATCTGTAATTCTGGGATCAAGGTATAGGGGTTCGCCAGATTCTGGAAATAGGGCCGGGTCTTGTCAGCATTTTTTTGGTACGCCTCAAGGCGCACGTTTATGCCAGGTTTAGAGAAGGCATAGTCCATTCTGACAATCAAGTGGTCGGCACTCTGAGCGGGCTGGAAGTCGTCCTCAAGATCCGAAATATTGAGCTCATGAATACCCTGGGCTTGAGAATAGCGCCCCCAACCGACTCTTAGGTTTAACGCTTTGGTTGGTTGATACAAAATACCCACGCGGTAGTTGATCTGTTCATTTTTGAGGGTGTGCTCGTAATGCTGAGCATCAATTCGTACGCCTAGTTCTGCTGTCAGCCTGTCTAGAAAGCGCTGCTTCCAATTGAGATAGACCGCGCCCTGGTGGCCTGTTTCATTAATGTTACTGGATTCGATTACAGATCTTGGCACACGACTCAATTGGCTAAAGGCAGCCTCGACGATTTGGTCGCTACTGTATTCGTAGTTTGCATCGAGGTACCGATAATCCCAGCCAAAGGCGAATAGGCCAAATTCACTCAACCGTTCATAGTCTTGTTTGGCAAAATAAAAGCGAAAGGTTTGGTCGTCTTTGATGTTGCCTCGCACCTGGTTGGGTTTGTTTAAGGTGCCCTCTCGATCGTCCAGTATTTGCGCCAACCCGGCGATGGTGGTGCGGCTCAATGTGCTCGAAACGTCTTCGCTGAGCTTGGTCCACAGGTAGGTGTTGCTGGTGTGGTTTTCGGCCAATTCGGTACGGGCGCTATTGTTAATCTCTATATCATCACCAAACCACAGCAGGCTAACGTCCCAGACACCTCCGCTTTTCAGGTCACGGCTGTAGCGCGTAAACAAATCTCCGAATGATGGCTTACCGACATCGTTTTCAGCGAGTTGATCGATCAGTTCAAAATTGCTTCGTCGCACATTAAAAAGAAGACTTTGATCGCCGAGAGCGAAACTCTGCAAGTAGGATAGGTTATATAGGCCGACACCGAGCTCTCTTTGATTGATGAGTTCGCGATTCGTTTTGGTCGATATCAGCATGGCCGCACTCAAGCGATCTCCTAATGGCGCAGGAAATCCACCGCTATAAAAGTCGATAGAGCCAAGCAATCGATTATCGAAGGTTGAGAATAAGCTGTTGTAGCGATTGAAGTGGAAAGGGTTGTATAGACGTACGCCATCGTAATGAATCAGTGTTTCATCTTCATTGCCACCGCGCACTCTTGGCCGCGCCGAAACACCAATACTCGCGCTGCCCGGCAAGCGGTTCACAACTCTTGCTGCATCGTTTGCCGTTACGGCTCGCTCGGATAGGGTTTGTGCATCAAAGCTGTGGGACGAGCTGCCGGTGTCAGCGTAAAGCCGATAACGGCTTGAGCTGACGATGACCTCTTCCAATGGCGGCATGGTTGGATCTATTGTTGTTTGTGGCGCTCGAGATTCTGCAGTCTGTATTACGACTGTCCTAACCACGGTATAGGTGTCTGATTGTATGGCTTTCAAGCTCAGATCGTAGGCAGCGAGGGCTGTCCTTAACGATTCGATAGTGGGTATGACGGTCTCATCGTAGGTGACCTGATAGCGACTGCGGAGCAGGTCTGATGAATAAAGAATATTGAAGCCAGAATGATTCGCTAGGTCAATATAGTCCGAGAGCGAGATGGTTCTGGCTTCGCCGGCCATGCTATAGGGCACGGCAACCCAGAGGAGTATCAGGCAGGAGGCAACGAGCTGAAGAAAATTAGTACACCGTAAGGACAAACAATCCGCTCAATAAAAATTATCTCGCCAAGATAACCTGATCTGGGGCCGAGTCAACCACTTCAAACCGAGTGGTGGAGAGGACAACCGCTAGGCTGTCAGCCACAGCCAGGTGGTCCATCGAGCCATGCAGTATAGTGTTGGCGGCAGCGAGTGCGTCGTCGCTATCTTTGAATATGACTTTGCGCCCGGTTTCATCACTCCACCACGATAGATACTCGCTCAACTTTGCGCCCTCTATTGCGAAAGGTTGATGCACCTTGTTCGTCCATTGCCAGCTGGTATCGGCTGAGTTGATGCGTTCCCGTTGCACGGTTTGGTCCCGTGCGATCACAAGACGCTCGCCGGCTTTAGCCGTTTCGGTCAGCTGGTCATCATTGACCGCCACAAGGCCCTCTCGAACTTGCACACGCCACTCGTTCTCATTGACGCGTACTTCAAACTCAGTACCGATATCTCGGGCACTACCAAACGCTGTATTAACGGTGATTGATTGGCCGGTAAGTGCTTCATCTGATTCGGCATATAAGCCGCCCTGTGAAAGATGGACCTGAGTATTTTCAGTGAGTTGCACAATCGAATCCTCGTCAAGCCGCAGTGTCATGCCGTTGGGTAGTAATAGTGCCGTGTAGCTGTCAGTAGCAGACCGAATGTCGGTATCCGGAAGGAGCGCGAGTGAGCGTTCTAGTGGCAGCCAATCGGGCTGTGCGGGATTCCGATATTCCACGTTGCCAATAACCTGAGCAACAGTGCCGGTGTAGACGGGTTCCGGTTGCAGGTTGAATAGAAGACCGGCACCGACCGCCGCGGTGACACTGGCGGCCACTGCTAGCCAACGATGGCGCTGTTTGGTTTGCTTGTGTCCTTTATGTAGGACCACCTCTTCTTGCCAGACGTCTTTTACCTGGTTTTTGATGGTGGCGCTCATCTCTGCTGAAGGTTTGGCTCGCGCTCCAACCTTTTGTAAAATTTCGGCGATACGCGCTTCACTGATGTCCTGATTTTTGTCTGACTGAGTCATGATGAGCGACCTGCTAACTGAGGGCTTAATTGCACGAGTGCTTCTCTAAAAGCGGTTCTAGCGCGGGCTAGTGTGGATTGCGCCGCCAATTCTGTCACCTGTAGTCGCGCTGCGATTTCCGAAACTGAAAAGCCCTCGATGTATTTCCATTCCAGCGCGTTGCCGTAATTAACCGGTAAATGGTCGAGTACTCCTTGGATTAGACGTGTTAGCTGCAAGCCTTGCATTTTGGATTCAGGATCATCTTCGGGGTCTGCTTGCAGTGCTTCCAGAATGGGTCTTATGGCGTCGTCATCCTCCGCAACAACCGGTACCGAGCGCGCTAACTTGCGAAAGTGCGCATTAATTTCGTTGCGACAAATCTGACATAACCAGGTAAACATAGAGGCTTCCCCTCTATAGCCCGCGATTCCTCGCATGGCATTAATTAGGCTCGTTTGGACAATATCCTGCGCCGCGTGCTCATCTGCATCGAGCCGTGTTATCGCAAACCTGAACAAGCGTTCGAAGTACGCGGTAAAGAACCGATCGAATTGTTGTTCGTCGCCAGCGATGAGAGCCCGGGCTAGTGCCCGGTCAGCTTCGTGGGCCATCAAATCATCCATCTCGTTATTTCTGGAGTTTCTGCAAGGTTAGAGCGAGAAACCGTAAAAATCATTCGCAAAGAGCGGAACTTTTTTCGCAGCGCTCAAATAAGCACTGCGAGAGCCCCTGGATATCGAGTTAAGCGCTGAAGTATCTGGTTTTTGTCATGGGAGGTTTCTACGCGGGTGCGTTCTCAAGACTGTCCTTTAAGGTCCTTGTGCACATGTAGTAGTGATAAGCGCACCAAAGGTTTACCAGCACGGTCAGACTCATGGCATAGCGAATGCCATCTGTGCCGTACGTTGGGATCAGTTGGTCCGCGACAAGGCCGGTCAGAATTGGACCTAGTCCCAATCCGATCAAATTTAGGAAGAAGAACAAGACTGCCGACGACAGCGCGCGCATGCGTAATCCAACCATGCCGTGAGTCATGGCAATACAAGGCGCCAAATAAAAGCCACCAAAGAAAACCGGTAGGGCCCAGGACAAAGTGGCAGTCTGACCAGTATCCATGACCAAGAAGGTGATCAATGCGAATGGAACCGCTGCGAGCGTTGAGAACATAGCAACCCATATGTACCAATTCTGGTCGCCCGTCTTATTGGCAAACCTGTCCGAAAGCCAGCCGCCAGCGAACGTGCCAGCCAGTCCGCCAATGCCAGCTACTAGGCCGTATAGTTTGCCGATCTCAAGATTGGGCATCTCGTGGACGCGACTGAGGAAAATCACCATAAAGTTGCCCACCCCGTACGTGACGAAAGCATGCAGTGCGCAGGCGATAGCAAGGTGACGAAATGCTTTGCGTGACCACAGTAGCGCTAACACTTCCATAAAGGTGGTTTCTTTGGCGGCTTCTTTGGCTTCAGAGCTGGTATCAGAAAAGCCCCTTGGTGGTTCTTTGACCGTCAGTCTCAGTAAAATGGCGAGTAAAATACCGGGTAGTCCGACGACAATGAAGGCGATACGCCAGTCGAACCACTGGACGAGATAGGCACCACCCACATAGCCAATGAGAATGCCGCCATAAACACCTAGTGAGTAGATCGAAAGAGCCGTACCACGTTCGCTGGCTGGAAAAATGTCCGATACCATTGAGTGGGCAGGTGGGCTGCCGCCGGCCTCGCCAATGCCGACGCCAAATCTGGCGGCGAATAGCTGCCAGAAGTTTTGCACAGAGCCGCATAAGGCTGTGAACAAACTCCAGACTGTCAGCGACACTGCGATGACGTTGCGACGATTGCCCTTGTCAGCGATTCTGGCAATCGGGATGCCAAAAACACAGTAGATGGCCGCAAAGGCAATGCCCGACAACATGCCATATTGAGTCAATGATAGATCAAGATCTTCAATGATGTACTCCGACAGAATCACAATCACCTGCCGATCGACAAAGTTGAATATATAAACGAGGGTTAAAACTGCGAGAGCGTAATAGCGGTACGACTTCTTTTCATACGCTTTCTGCGACGCGGCCAATTCCGCTTCCTGCTTTGCAGCTTTATCGATATCTGACACTCACGATTCCCTTTATTGTTGTTTTTATTGTTAGCTATATCTTTAAGCGCGGGAGCTTAGCATGGTTCGATAGCGGCTTTCGTCGGAAGCAATTTCAGTGATATTTGGTGATAAGCGAGGAGTAACTCTATGAGCGTTCGCTCTGCTGGACGATTTCCCAGATGATATTGAGTCGATCGAAGGTCGAGCGAGTTTCTAATACTTGCTGCATTAAGTCTGGGTCAAGGCGCAAATACTGGAACACACTGAAGCTGAAATCGGTTGGATTCCAATCAGGGTTGAGGATCGAGTCTGCGATTTCTCGATCCTGCTTGGCGATCATCGGGTGTAGGATCGCGGTAATCTCTTCTTTTAAGCGGGCACTGTCGTCAGGCTTTGAGTTGGCTTCGTCAGTCATTAGCTCGCAGGTGACAATGCGGTAAGGGAGGGTTTGTTTCTCGGTCTTAATGATGAGTCTCTGTTCAATATGAATTTCCGCTAATAGTCGGCCGTCGGGCGTCGTGTCGATGAGTTTGCACGGTCCGGCAGAGAAGACCTCTTGTGGCTGGTAGGTGGCCTGATTTGAATTCAGCATCTCTGACGCGGTTTGGTTTTTGGGCGCATCGCGAATGGTCTTTCGGGTGTGGCAGACGCCAATCATTCGTCCATCATCCAGACAGTCTTTCACCAGCTGCCGATAGCGTGGTTCGAAAACATGCAGTGGAATAATCGTACCTGGAAAGGCGACCAAGTTTGGAATGGGGAACAGTGCTGCTTCTATAACTTTCTCTGTTTGGTCACTCAATCGTAAACTCCATTCGTTATCGCTCGACGCTGGGTGTCATTTCCAGGTGGAGCTTAGATTCATCGTAGGGGTGCTGTTTAGCCAAAGCTTCATTGAAATTAATGCCAAGGCCCGGCGAGTCTGAGGGAATCGCGTAGCCGGCTTCCCAATCAAGGCTGTAATTTACCAGCTCTGCCTGAAACCCACCGCCATCTTCGATGCTCTCCAGGATCAAAAAGTTCGGCGAGCAGGTCGCTATCTGAATATTGGCGGCTGCAACCACTGGACCGCAGTAAAGATGCGGGGCAATCTGAGCGTGAAAGCTTTCTGCCATCGCGGCTATTTTTTTCGCTTCAAGAAGCCCACCTACGCGACCTAGATTCATCTGCAATATTGCTGCGGCACCCGCTTTTAGGATGTTGGCGAATTCATATTTGGTGCAGAGTCGCTCGCCCGTTGCGATAGGTATTGATGTGTATCTGGCGACACTAGCCATTGCCTCTACGTTGTCCGGCGGCACAGGTTCTTCTAGCCAAAGTGGATCATATGGCTCGAGTCGCTTGGCCAGTCGGCGCGCACCAGCAGGCGTAAATTGGCCATGCGTACCGAACAACAAATCTGCTCGGTTACCCACAGCCTTTCGTAAGTCACGTACAAAAGCTTCAGATCGATCAAGTTCTGCCAGTGTTGGCATGCCAGGGTCCATCACTGTGAATGGTCCAGCGGGATCGAACTTCAATGCGGTGAAGCCCTGCTCCAAGTAGTGTATCGCGCGTTCTGCGGCGCGATCTGGGTTCACATAAACGTGATCGGGGTCTGCGCCAGCTGGGTAAACATTGCCACCATCGGGGTATATATAGGTGTAGGTTCGAAGCCGCTGGTGAACCTTGCCACCGAGCAGTTCGTAAACAGGTTTTTCCAGTGACTTGCCGGTGATGTCCCAACAGGCCATTTCTAGACCAGAGAATACGCCCATCATTGAGACGTCTGGTCGAGCGGTATAGCCCGTGCCGTAGACCTTTCGAAATAGCGCTTCAATATGAGCTGGGTCAGCGCCGATAAAATATCGCGCGGCCATGTCCTCCGCCATTTTGACGATGACATCAGGGCCAAAAGTGGCACAGTAAATTTCGCCGTAGCCTTCTATGCCATTGTTGGTCGTAAGCTTGACGAAAATAAAATACCGGCCGCCGAAACCTGGCGGTGGGTTGCCTACGATGAATGCTTCAAAGTCAGTAATATGCATAAATAAAGGCTAACACAGCCGGCGAGGGGTGTCGGGTAATTCAGGACAAATCATCGTCAGGATTGGCGATTTTGAGCTCCAGTGGCGTGTTTGCGCTGGGCGGGTTGCCGATCATTTCATCATAGGCAGTATTGTGTATGAGATAGGTGCGCTTAATACCCAGACCCTTAAAGTGCTTTTTTAGGCCAAGCTGGCTGAATTCTTTTAATATCTCTCCAGGTGCTCGATAGACGAGATGGTTTTTCTGGTTGACGATGACTGTTGCGAGATAGATGTCTGGTTCATAGGACATCACCAGTAGTTTTTCAATGGTGATAGATGCAATGTCGTTAATCAGAATTTTATGGTTAAGTTTCTTTGCTGTTGAGTTCATAGTGCCAATAAACTGAGGAATGTTTGAGAGGAGGGCTGAATCAAATGGTTGATCCAGCCCAGGTTTCTTTATCCAAATAGTCGATTTGGTCGACCTAGCCCATTTTATAAAAACAGACTTTGTTGCCGTCGGCATCTCTTACATAACTACCGTAAAAAGTCGGCGCGCGTTCGCCAGCGGGGCCGTCGTCGGTAGCACCCAGTTCGATTGCTTTGTTGTACAGCGCATCGACGTTTTCACGTGAACCAGCATCAATCGCGATCATGTTGCCATTACCACAGTTCTGCGGCGTCGACTCGTCGTAAGGTGAGCATACCGCGATGCAGGGTTCTGCCATGCTCTTACCAATAAAGGCGATGCGACCGCCATCAAACAAAACCTTTGCGCCCATAGATTCGAGTACTGCGCTATAGAATGCCTTGGCTTTCTCCATGTCGTTGGTACCAATGGTGACGTATCCAATCATATAAATTTCCCTTTCAATAAGTTGATGGTGATTTGCTCGTGTCTAGGTAATGAGTTGATCTAGTTTGCCGGTGCATGATACGGCGCACCCCCACGTGAGAACAGCCGCAGATAAGTACTATTCCAATTGGTGCCTTATCAATGCGTCATGGTGCTACGCCAACCACGCCCTTCTCGATCAGCGCGCTGATATCTCCATCCAGGCCGATTGTCGCCAATACTTCTAAGCTATGTTCACCTACTGTAGGTGCAAACCCAGCGGGTGCTGCTGGTGATTCGGAAAATCGTGGCGCTGGTCGTGTTTCCCTGAGTTTGCCCGCTGTCGGGTGGGTGATCGTTTGAAATAGCTCGTTGTGAATGGCCTGAGGATCCTCCGGTAGATCAGCAAGCTGGCGTAGTCTGGCGAAGGGGACGCCGCACTCTGAAAGGCGCATTTCCGCATCTGCAAGGGTGAGCAGACGCGCCGCATCGCTGACAACGCCAGCCATTGTCGCCTGGTATTCGAGTCGATGATTCATTCGAGCGGTAATGCTGTTAAAACGTTCGTCGGCAGCTAGCGCCGGTAATTGGAAAGCACGACACATACCCTCGAATTCTGCGTCTGACAAAATCATTATGGCGCCCCAGCCGTCCTTATATTGCATAAGCTGTCCCGAGCCACCGATTGCTGGGCGGTGGTCAATGCCTTCGCCCTGCAAAATATTGTCTGCACCGGCATCAGGCCATAGGAAAGAAACGGCAGTATCCAGCATCGCCAAACTAATATGCTGACCTTTGGCGGATTGGGTTCGATAGTACAGGGCAGCGGTAATCGCCTGGCAACCGTGATGGGCAGTGAGCTTATCCATGATGAGCTGGTTCACCTGCTCGGGTCCTTCGCCGCGTTTCAATCCTTGAACATGGGCAATGCCTGAGTAGGTTTGAATAATCGGATCGTAGGCGCGTTTGCTTGCCTCAGGGCCATCGGGACCAAAACCTGAAATCGATAGGTAGATAATGCCGGGATTTTTTTGTTTGAGTTGTTCGTAGCCAATCCCCAATCGATCGACCACGCCGGGCCGAAAGTTCTGAATCACCACATCGGTTTTCGCTGCCAGCTGAGACACGATACTGATTGCCTCGGGTTTTGAAAAATCTAATGCGATAGATTTTTTACCGCGGTTAAGCATATGAAAGAATCCGGCGAAGCCATTGCGAGAGCTGCCAACATGGCGCTGAATATCACCGGCGCCCAGACGTTCGACTTTGATCACCTCGGCACCCTGGTCAGCCAGCAGCGCGCCAGCTAATGGCCCGGCTACAACCGCTGATAAGTCGAGTACCTTGACGCCTTGAAGTGGTCCTGGCATGAGAATTGGATCCTTAAGTGAGGTCGCTACAATGTAACGAAGATTTGGTTATCATGTCGACCAATCAAATTTTACGCACACCTTTTTAAATACACGTTTTTAAATATAACTTTTTCAATACAACGACAGGAGCAAGCATGTCGCTAGCCATGAGCAAAGCCGATCGAGAACGATTTCTAGCAGATCTACATGTTGGTGTCGTTAGCATGAATCAAAAGGACGCGGGACCACTCTCGGCACCCATCTGGTACGCCTATGAGGATGGCCTTGTATGGTTCACCACGGGAGCAGAGAGTCGAAAAGGTAAGCTGATGCAATTGGGTGAACGAATTTCTATGGTGGCTCAGACTGAGACAGCGCCTTATCAATACGTGTCGGTAGAAGGTCCTATTGTGGCCCGGGAAGCCGTGGATGCAGAACGGGATATTCGCCCGATGGCGATTCGGTATCTAGGCGAAAAGCATGGGAACGCCTATGCGGATGCCTCCGGTGCGGCCGGAAATATACTGGTAAAAATGCAGCCAGAGCGATGGCTGACCGTGGATTACAGTCTAGCGTAGCTGTGACTAACGGGTGGCTGATTAAAAGAGGCCACTTAGTAGGGGCAAGATATAAGAACGGTATAGAGAAGCGGCATATGCAAGCTGCATATAGAAAAGACTAACGGAGAGAGAAAATGGAAACGGGAACAAGTGATCTACTGGCAGAGCTACAAGACGGCGTTGCGGTATTAACGCTCAATCGACCAGACGCACGAAATGCCATGTCAGGAGAGATGAATGAAGCGTTGCAAAGGATGCTCGCACAATGTGAATTAGATCCTGAGGTGCGCTGTATCGTGTTGACGGGTGCGGGCAAAGGTTTCTGTGCGGGTGGTGACGTTAAAGGCATGGCAGCCTCAGGCGACGGCACGGTTGGCGCTCGAACAATCGATCAAGCGATTCATGAACAACGCGTGCATCAGCGTGGTACGGCGGGAAAGCTATTCAAAATGCCTAAGCCAACCATTGCGGCATTACCTGGCGCGGCAGCAGGTGCGGGCTTGTCTCTGGCCCTGGCGTGTGATCTCAGAATTATGGCGAGCAGCGCCATCATGACCACGGCATTTGCAAGGGTAGGATTTTCTGGCGACTACGGTGGTACCTATTTTATGAGCCAGCTGGTGGGCTCGGCGAAGGCGCGTGAGCTCTACTATCTGTCGGAACGCGTCAATGCAGAAGAAGCGTTGCGCCTAGGTCTGACGAACTGGGTCTGCGAGCCTGCTGAACTTCAAGCACGGACGATGGATGTCGCGATGCGTTTGGCCAAGGGTCCGACCGTCGCCTTCCGGTATATGAAAGAGAACCTCAATCGTGCTCTGGCAGGTGATGTGGATGATTGTTTAGATCTGGAGGCGACGCACCACGTGCATTGCGGTCAGACCGAAGATCACCGCAATGCAACGAAGGCGTTTGTTGAGAAGCGAGAGCCAACGTTCAACGGACGCTAGGGCCCTTTATAAGTGCTTCTCTAAAAACAATCCGAGGGCCGCGTTTCGGTAATCTTGGTTGGGCTTTTTCCGGAAGCCGTGGCCCTCGTCATCAAATAGAACATACCAGACCTCAGTACCATTCGATCGAACTTTGCTAACGATCTGCTCTGACTCTGAAGCCGGCACTCTTGGATCATTTGCCCCTTGCAGAACGAACAACGGTTTTTGAATCCTGTCGGTATTGTTCATAGGGGCGGTCGTGTTCAAGTAGTCGCGTATTTCGGGTATGCGTTCATCGCCATATTCCTGTCGCCGATGATCACGACGATAGTCACTGGTGTTCTCGAGAAACGTAACAAAGTTGCTTACGCCAAACGAGTTAACGCCGAGCGCCAGTTGGTCGCTGTAATGCACCATGCTGGCCAGCACCATATAGCCGCCGTACGAGCCGCCAATAACCCCAACTCGAGTTGCGTCCATATCATCCTGCGTCTTGATCCACTCCAGTAGTGCGCCTATGTCGCCTACAGAGTCTTCGCGCAGCAGTCCGTTGTCGAGTCCAAGATAGGTCTTACCATAGCCGCGGGAACCTCTGACGTTAGGGGTGATGACAATGGCGCCGGCTTCACCGGCGAGATATTGCACGGTAGATGAAAAATAGGGGCGCACCTGGCCTTCCGGCCCTCCATGTATCGAAATCATCACGGGGTATTTCTCACGCTTTTCTTTAGGTCGATAAATAAAGGCAGGGATTTCTCGTGGCGCACCTGCGACCTGATCAAAGGTGGGGTAATGAACCAGTTCCGCCGGGACGAAATTGTCTGGGTTAAGGCCGCCGATTTCACTCTCGGTCCAACGGGTTATTTTGTCCGAGCGCAGCGCTATCGTGTAAACATCAGCGGCAGAAGTCGCAGTGTTGAGTGTGTAGGCAAGCCGCCGTGAATCTGGTGAGAATTGAAGGTTGTATGCCAGTCCGGCAGGAATGCTCGACAATGCTCGATATTGCTTGCTACGTGTATTCAGTAAATAAACGCGAGAGATACCATCTTCGTTGGTTGCGAATGCAACGTGCTTACCGTCAGGTGAAATCGTCAGCCCTGAAACATTCCAAGGAATATTTCCGCTTAGATTTTGGGTTTCCCCTGAGGCCAGGTCGATGTAACGCAAGTGCGTAAACTCTGAGTCTTCGTCTGATGGCAGGTAGACACCTTTTCCGTCCTTTGCGAAAAATCCACCACCAAAGCCACCGTAAGAGACTGTTTTATCTGGGTTGCCGAGCCGCTGCATTTTACCGCTTTTGATATCGACGACAAAGGGACGTGAATCCACAGCGGATACCACTTGTTTGACTAACAGCTGGCTTTGGTCCGGCGACCAGTCAATTGGCACCCAGTAGAAGCCAGTACCCGTGACAAGTTTGGTTGCCTGATCAGGTTTGTCGATCGGACTGGTCCAAATGTCGAATCGCGCCGGATCTTCTCGGTTGGTCATATAAGCGAACTGTTGACCGTCGGGTGACCATAGTAGACCGCTGTTGCGACTGCCGTCGGTCGTTAGTTGGCGAGTCAAGCCGCTGTCAATATTGAGCAGGAAGGCCTGGAAGTTTTCGTTGCCACCCTTGTCTCGACCGTAAAGAATCTGGTTGCTGCTAGGAGAAAAACTGGCCGAGTGTATGGGTTCGCTGAAGAAGGTCATTTGTTTGCGTGAGCCGAGTGGTTCGCTAACAATATGTAGTTGTCGCGTCGCAGCGAAACGCGTACTGATGAGTATTGAATCCCCATTAGGGTGCCATGACGAGTTGCTCGCGGAACGAATATTTGAGTATTGGGCTGCCCGTGCAAGTGCACTAGGGGCTATGTCAGGAATCGCCTCGATGGTTCGGTTGCCTTCAGTGCGCCTTAGGGCGTTATCTTGCGCTGCAACATGGAATCCCGAAAATAATAGGGTGAAAAACGCGATTGAGTAAAAATAATTACATTGCACAGCATCTGCCTTTTAGAGGAAAAGCGTTACCAATGGTAACGGTTTTGAGGGTGAAGTGGCGCGATTCAGCCGATTAGGTAGTTTTAATAGCTGGGTGTTATTAAAAACATTCTATTAAACGTTTTATTTATGAATAACGTAATCACTCCCTTATTTACATCCATCAAAGCGCAGCTTATTGTAGCCGCAGAACTAACTGGTCGTTTTTTGGACGATCCAATAGTTTAAAAAAAATAATACAGAATTTATAACAAGTGATTTGGGGGAAAGTTATGGAAATCCGATATATTCGGCTGGGGACGGCATTGCTAACAGCAGCGTCGTTTGCAATACCCAGTACTCTACAAGCGTCCGAGTCTCGGCGCATTGAAGAGGTGGTTGTTACTGCGGAACGTAAAGAGTCCTCAGTGCAAGACACTTCAATTTCAATTACGGCATTTACATCAGAAATGATGGATGATTTTGGTATCCGCAATCAGTCGGACCTCCAGAACTTAGTGCCTGCAACAACGATTCAGCCTTATGACTCTGCTATTCGCGGTGTTGGCCGAAACTTCCGTAACCTGGGTGGGGACCCTGGTGTTGCGACTTATATGAATGGCGTTTATTCGGAAGACCTGTACACCGCAACGATCGGTTCCTTCTGGGATATCGAGCGTATCGAAGTACTGCGTGGCCCACAGGGCACACTTTACGGTCGAAACGCAGTCGGCGGTGCAATGAACTTCCTATACAAAACGCCTTCGGACGAATTTGAATTTGCCGCCAAAGGCATCGTCGGCGACTACGGTACGCAGGACGCTTACTTTATGGTCAACGCGCCTCTAGTAGAGGGCGTGTTAAATGCTCGACTGGTCGGTTCATCACGTGAACATGATGGTTGGGTTGAAGAAAAAGGTCCTGTCGGCGATGACCTCGACAGTGGTAATGAAACGAATATCGCGATTAGTCTCGAGTGGATCATCAATGATGACATGAGAATAAACCTGCGCCAGAACAAGGCAGATGTTGACCGTGTGATGGGTGGTGCTCAAGGTGGTGGACTGATCGTGTTAACTGGCGAGAATGCCTTTGGTGACCAGCTACATAACACCACACGCATTAATCATGGCTTGCGTGCTGTCGATGCTGCCGAAGTAAATCCGCTGAGCTCTGCCTTTGTCGATCAAAGTCAAAGTATCTTAAACTTCACCAACCCGACGACTGGCGCGAATATCACTGCCCAGTACGATCGTCCAGGTGTTGATAATGGTCCCGAGGGTCGTAATTCATCTTTTGGCTCTACCATTGATCCGGGTGATTGTATCTTCCTGGATCGTGAAGATATTAAAGGCGATGACGTTTGTGCTTACACCAATGGCCTAAACCAAGAACTCTTTGATCAGCAGGGTACTCAGTTAGAGTTTGCCTGGGATATCAGCGACGCTCTGCAATTCAAATATATCTTTGGCTATAACACGCTGCTTTATGAGCGCACCACCGATGATGACAGTACTTCAAGTGCGACTTTTGACCGTCAATTCTATGTGAATCATGAAGCCGAGTATGTGTCTCACGAACTGCAGTTGTTCTGGGATATTAACGAGAGCTTGAGCGTCACGTCGGGTATCTTTTTCTATGATTCTACGATCGACCAGCGCTATGACTTTTACGCCAACAATGACAAGTACTCAAGTCAAACCTTTGGTCTAGACGGTGCTAACGGTGGACCCAGTTTCCTCCAGGGACTTGCCGGAATTGTTGGTTTGCCTGCCGGTGCGGCTGATGAGAGCTTCGCGG
>JBNMQM010000029.1:0-59367 GCA_051278195.1 Candidatus Azotimanducaceae bacterium | reverse complement strand
ACTTTTTTCATGTGAGAAATTAATGTTGGCATGGAACTCGCTAAGTCTTATTCTGAATTGTTCAATCATGTGGGTCCAACTTGTCTAGCGATACCCAAGACTATCGGCGACTGATCGAAATCGGAATCGCTCTCAGTGCTGAGAAGGATCTCGATAGTTTGCTGGAACGCATTCTAGTCGAAGCCAAAACGATGCTAAATGCCGATGCCGGCACTTTGTATCTGGTGGGTGAGCGAAATCAGCTGGAATTTGCCATCGTGCTTAACGACAGCCTGAAGATGGCCGAAGGTGGCACTCAGGGTGGTGGTTTTTCTTTACCTGAAATTCCGTTGGTGAACGAAGATGGCAGCGCTAACATGGTCAATATTGCCGCCCGGGCTGCCAATACCAAAGAAACGCTTCGAATTGATGATGTCTACGCGAAGCCAGACCTTGATAGCTCTGGTGTCAATCGTTTTGACAATCTGACGGGCTACACCTCACGTTCGTTTCTGACTGTGCCATTGAAGAATTTTGCGGACCAGATCATCGGGGTCTTGCAGTTGATCAATGCCAGAAGTCAGTCAGGTGAATTCGTGCCTTTTTCGGAAGCTTCTGTGCCACTCATTGAGGCGCTGTCGTCTCAGGCTAGTGTCGCGATCGAGAACCGGCATTTGATGGACGAGCAGGCAAATTTGCGTCGTCAATTAGAAGATGAGGTGGATGAACGGACAGAAGAGCTTAAGAATGCTTTATCCAAATTGTCCGAAGCCCATATCATTTTAAAAGAGCTCACGACCATAGATTCAGTGACCGGCATCCGTAATCGCCAGTATTTTGAAGAGGTCTATGATCAAGAATGGCGGCGCGCGATAAGACAGTCTTACCCGATCACAATGATGGTGTTGGATATCGACTTTTTTAAAAATGTGAACGATACCTACGGCCACCTGGCAGGAGATGAAAGCTTAAGGGCCGTCGCTGCCACGGTAGACGGTTTGTTTAACCGACCCTCTGACGTCGTCGCTCGCTATGGCGGTGAAGAGTTTGTTGTCGTTTTGCCCTACGTGAATAGTGATCACGCTGAGGCAAAAGCGGAGCAGGTGCGCAGTCATATTGAAAATCTGGTCATCAAAGCCGATGGACACGTGATTAGGCTTACCTTGAGCATTGGTTGGGTTTCAGTCACGCCAGATGAGGGTATGACCTCAAGATCTTTGGTGGCCTGCGCCGACAAGGCGCTCTACGCGGCAAAAGCCAATGGCCGAAATCAAATCGCCCAGGGCACGATGATCCAAGCCTAAACCGTCAGTCCGAACTAAAATTCCGAACGACAAGCATTGGTGCTCAATGCCTTGATAGCTTTTGGCTGGCAGGTCAGCACCGAGCTATCCATAGCTCATGATCAAACTGTGTCACTTCACGCTAAAACCCAGCGGCCAATCCTTCTTTACGATGATCAGAGCCAGCACAATACCCTCGTGGCATGCGATAAATCAGTTGGGCACCGCCAAATAGAGACTCATGGGCGTGCAAATCCAGCTCATGACCCCGTGACCTTAACTCATCGATAACCTCAGGTGCGGTTCCCGATTCAACACTGAGCACGCCGTCCTCGCCAAGGTGCCAGCGAGGTGCATCGGAAGCTGCCTGCGGATTCTGACCCCAGAGATAAATTCGCAGCAACATTTGTAAATGCCCCTGTGCTTGCATATGGCCACCCATTACACCAAAGCTGAGAGAAGGTTGGCCGTTCTGCATAATGAAACCTGGAATAATGGTGTGAAATGGTCGCTTGCCACCGGCCACCTGATTGGGATGACCGTCTTCCAGAGTAAAGCCGTTGCCACGGTTCTGCAGGCTGATGCCAGTGCCGGGAACCACGATGCCCGAGCCGAAGCCTCGATAGTTGGACTGAATCAGAGAGACCATCATGCCGCCAGCATCAGCGGTCGTGAGATAAACCGTATCAGCGCTGCTGCCCAACGCAGTGGGGTGAGGGTGGGCGGATCTAGGGTCAATACTTTGCGCACGCGCTCGCAAATAGTCCGGGTCGAGTAGTGCTTGCACGGTCACCTCGTCCATAAAGCGGATATCAGCGAGGTACCGTTCCACTTCAACAAAGGCCAAGCGCATGCATTCTACTTCCAAGTGAATTGCATCGGCGCTATCGGGTTCGAATTGTTTAAGGTCCAGGTGTTTGGCAATTCCGAGTGCAATCAGAGCCATCAACCCCTGACCGTTCGGTGGTATTTCGTGCAGTTCAGTGTCTCCCAGTTGCTCGGAAATAGTGCCCACCCATTCGGGTTGGTGGCCAGTTAGATCTTCAAGGCTGAGACAACCGCCGTGTTTATCTGAATCTGCAACCATGGCTGCGGCCAACTCGCCCCTATAAAAATCCTCTCCCTGACTGGCGGCAATGCGGCGTAAGGTTTGACCATGATCTGGTAGCTGCATGACCTCACCAATCGCAGGCGCCGTGCCGTCTTTCATAAATGTTTGGAGAAATTCTGGGCAGTTACGATAGCGGTTTTCGGCGAGTTGCCAGAAAAAGCCGCTTTTAGGGCCAACTTGAAAGCCTTGTTCTGCATAGTGAATTGCTGACTCAAAAAGCCGATCAAATGGGAGCTTGCCAAACTTTTTGGACAGCGCCACCCAGGCGCTAACGGCGCCCGGCACAGTGACCGCATCCCAACCAAGGCTAGGCATCTTCTGGTATTTGGCAAAGTGTTCTGGTGACCAAGCGGCGGGTGATTTGCCTGAGGCGTTGAGTCCATGAAGTTCATGACCATCCCACAAGATGGCAAAAGCATCACTGCCGATGCCGTTGTTGTTGGGCTCGACTACGGTCAGTGTGATCGCCGCAGCGATGGCCGCGTCGACGGCGTTGCCGCCTTGCTTCATTGCCTGGATGCCTGCCTGAGTCGCCAGCGGCTGAGAGGTCGCAACGATATTGTCTGCAAAAACCGGCGAACGGTTTGACGAGTAGGGCGTATCCCAATTGAGTGCACTCATGCGGGTGGCTTCGCTGGTACGCTTTCTGTGGCCGCACCCGCTTCTTGCCAGGCCGCAAAGCCGCCGGCAATATGGCAAACATTGTTCATGCCCATCAGCTGAGCGGTTTGGGCGGCAAGTGCAGAGCGCCATGCCGCCGCGCAATAAAAGATGAAGTGCTTGTCCTCAGCAAATATTTCTCGATGGTAGGGGCTCAGCGGATCGATCCAAAATTCCAGCATCCCGCGAGGCGCGTGAGTAGCGCCAGGTACCTTGCCTTCTCGCCAGAGTTCTCGAATATCGCGTATATCGACGAACACGCATTGATCGTCAAGGGTAAGCGTCTGTGCGGTTTCGACGCTGATGGTTTCGATTTCAGCCTCGGCAGCTGCCACCATTTGTTCTGCACTAATCGCCATGCTAATTACCTAATGAGTTCTAAAGGCAACCATAAAAGCTTGGCGCGCGGAATGGAAGATCAGGTTTGCCAGTGGTCGCCTGTCGTTGAGAACGCCGCAAGACTTTGTTGACGATATAGTTTGCTATAGCGACTGCCCAATTCCATGAGCACCTCGTGGCTACCGCTTTCGATAATACGACCTTGCTCGATGACCAATATTCGATCCGCATTTCTAATCGTCGATAATCGGTGGGCGATAACCAGACTGATGCGGCCCTGTAGTAGTTCTGCAAGGCCCTTTTGGATGTGCTGTTCGGTCACGGTATCCACCGAGGACGTGGCTTCATCCATAATCAAAATCTGTGGGTCAGCGAGGATGGCTCGCGCAAATGAAATGAGCTGTTTTTGACCGGCTGAAAGTTTCGATCCGCCTTCGCCCACTTCAGTTTGATAGCCAAGTTCTAGATCTGCGATAAAATCATGGGCTCCGGCGCGGTTTGCAGCAGCAAAGACTTCCTGGTCCGTTGCGTCTAGTCGACCGTAGCGGATGTTGTCGATGACCCGGCCGCCGAAAATATGTGAAGACTGCAAGACAACGCCTAGTTGGGACTGCAACCAGTGCAAACCGCGGTCTCGATAATCGATGCCATCGATGAGTATTTTCCCTGCTGTGGGTTCATAAAATCGGCATAGCAAACTGACAAGAGAAGACTTGCCGCCGCCGGTTGATCCAACAATGGCGATATTTTCACCCTGATGAATATCGAGATTGATGTCGGTCAGAACCGGTCCGCCGATGTCGTATTGAAAGTAGACGTCTTGAAACTGAATCTGCTTAATCCGAGCTTCGTAGCCGTCCTCGGCAAGGTTTGGCGGGTAGCTTGTGTCCAGTCGCATGACAACGTGCGGCGCGTCGGCGACATCGGAATCAGCCTCTATCAGGCTTATGATGCGTTCTGCAGAGGCTTGTGCCATTTGCATTTCAGCAAACAAGTTAGCCAATTGTTCGATCGGCTCAAAGAAGTGCCGCGCATAAGCGAGGAAAGCAATTAGAGTGCCAGTGGTCACAAGTCCCCAGCCCACTTCTAATCCGCCAAAAACGATCGCAAGGCCGCTTGCGATGGAGCCGAGTACCAGCACCAGGGGCAAATACAGAGCAGCCTGAACTTTGTTCAAAACCGAGGCATCAAACATATTGTCGGTCAGTTCGCCGAATTGCCGGGCGTTCTCAGATTCTTTGACGAATGCTTTGCTGGTCTGCACGCCCATTATGCTTTCGTTAAACGAACCCGTAATTCTAGAATTGGTTTTTCGGACTTCTCGGGCGCTGCGGAGTATTCGTTTTTGAAAAAACAGACTGAGCCAAACGAGAGCGGGAATCACGCACAGTATGGTCAACGCCATACTGACATCCATCCAGAGCATGGCGATCGCAATGCCGATCATCATGGTTGTACCCAATATCAAATCCAGAAGCCCCCAGGCGAGAATGTTAGATAAGCGTTCACAGTCGGACGTCATGCGGGCCATTAACCAGCCGACCGGCCGAAAATCGAAATAGGCGAAAGATAGCTTCTGTAAATTATCGAAACCAGCGCGCCTGATGTCATGGCTCACGTGGGTGCGGATTTTGCCACCGAACCAGATAAAGCTCGCGACAGATATTGCCAACAGAACAACAAAGCCGAAGTAGACTGCCCCATAAAATAGAATGTCGAAATCAGCGCCTTCGGTTTCAACACCATCAATAACCTGTCGCGTGATCAGCGGGAACGCTATCTCACAAATGGCGGTGAAGAAGGCTGATATGGCCAACATGCTCACTTCACGTGGATACGCGAGTACATAACCCAATAGTTGCTGCCACAGCGCGAGGTTTATGCGGCCGTCAGCGTTTTCTTGAAAGCCGTCGTCAAAGTTTTCATCGTCATAAAAATCGCTCATTGGGTTTTCGCCACATCGATGATATCGGTTTCCAGCTGTTGTTGGATTGCACCCTGAATTTCACAGAGTTGCTGGTAGATACCGGGGCTCGTTGATAGCGAATGATGATTGCCGCTTTGCACAACCTTGCCACCTGCCAGCACAATAATTTTATCCGCATGTAAGACTGTAGAAAGCCTGTGGGCAATGATCAGTGTGGTTTGTCCCTTGCGTCGTTCTTTGAGCGCGGCAAGTATGGTGGCTTCCGTGTCGGTATCAACAGCGGATAGTGCGTCATCCAGAATCAATATAGGCGGTTGTTTGAGGAGGGCGCGTGCGAGTGCTAGGCGTTGCCTTTGGCCGCCTGAGAGCGTTACGCCGCGCTCGCCAACCAGCGAATCATAGCCCCGTGGGAATCGGAGAATAGACTCATGGATGTCAGCATCTATTGCTGCGCGCTCGATTTCTGCTGGCGACGCATCGATGCGGCCGACCTTCAAGTTGTCGCGTATGTTGGCGGAGTACAAGAATGCTTCTTGCATCACAATGCTAATTTGCGCGCGCACATACTTGCGTTTGAGTTCACTTAGCTCATAACCGTCCAACTCGATGGAACCGCGATCGTAGTCGTAGAGACGCATCATCAATTGCGCGATCGTGGACTTCCCGGAACCTGGGGCGCCCAGTATTGCCAGTGTTTGCCCTGCTGACACGGAAAAATTGACGTCCTTTAGAATCGCTTTTCCTGGTTCATAACCAAAAAACAGATTTTGGAATTTAATCTCGCCACTCAAGCGACCGGCGGGTGCAATTTCGTGTTGTGACTCAATCGGTTCGAATAGCACCTCTGCCAGCCTGCCCATAGAGACGATGGCCTTGCCCGAATCCGTCAGGACGCGGCCCATTTGGCGAATTGGCCAGATAATCATGCTGACGTAAGTGAGAAAAGCGAACAGCGTTCCGACGGTAAGTGTTCCATCGACCACGCGAAAAGCGCCGGCGACCAGAAGTAGACAGATTTGGCCAAGGCATATCAGATCTGAAAGACCGTAATACACGCCAAGCAACTTAATGAGCCGGGTATTTTGATCACGAAAGTCCCGGTTTCGTTCTGCAAATTTATCGATCTCGAATGCCTGGCGAGCAAAAGCACGGACGACGCGGATACCAGTGAGGTTTTCCTGAAGAACTGTCGTCATGCGTGCTTCCGATTCATCTACCTCAAGAAAGAGGCGCTTCACTCGTTGGAAAAAGATCGTGGCGAAGACGAAAAGAAAAGGCATTGTCACAAGTGACAGCCAGGCCATCTCCGAATTCAGTGAGAACAAAATTGGCAGTACGATCACCAACATTAAAGTAGCGCGTGATATTTCGACCACTTGGCCGGCAAGAAATACCCGTACCGTTTCCATGTCGGAAGAACAACGCTGTACCAGATCTCCGGTGTCAGCTTGATCGTGATAGCGACTTGGCAGGTGTTCCAAGTGGCTATAAATGCGATCTCTGAGTTGGCGCACAATGCCTTCGCTGGCCAGAGCAACGAGGCGCCCTCGGAAATAAAGAAATACACCGGCAATCGCTGTGAGTAAAACGGTCAAACCTGCGGCGAAAATTAACAGTGGGAGATTGTTGGTACTCGGATCGACATCCGGCGCAACGACGGAA
Source organism: Candidatus Azotimanducaceae bacterium (assembly GCA_051278195.1). Taxonomy (GTDB): domain Bacteria; phylum Pseudomonadota; class Gammaproteobacteria; order Pseudomonadales; family Azotimanducaceae; genus JAHRVQ01. The sequence continues at coordinate 52,406 of JBNMQM010000029.1, read as the reverse complement.
ACCCAGCCCGGTAGCGTAAGACTTTCTGGTGCCGTAATGAGATCGATCGCTAGGCGTGCCAACAGGGGCACACCGAACATAAAAACATAGCCTACGGCCATGGCGAGAATGGCTGTTGCGAAAATAAGCCGATACCCAGCCGACACCTGCCAGAGTAATTTTGCTTTGCCGCGATCGTCCAACCGTTAATTCCTCCGGTTTTTATCCAGTGCTTATCGACTGCGAGTCGAGTGTGAATAGAGCCTTTATCGAAAGAGAAAAAGCCTCGAATTTGCCATGTTATGCCTGACGCCTATTGTCCGCGTTGGCGTCACTACTGAGAACCTAGCAGAACACGGTGAATTATTCCTATATTCAGGCTTAGTCGCTACTGGAGGCTGGCGCGCAAAATCTGTTATAACACCCACTCGGTTTACCAAAAAAAGAGATAGTCATGAAGTTAGTCAGTTCAGTTGGGCCCAATCCAAAAGTCGTTCGCATGTTTATGGCGGAATTAGGCGTCAGTTGTGACGTTGAGACAATCGACATTATGGGTGGCGAAAACCGTAAGCCTGAGTATTTGGCTCAAAATCCATCGGGGCAGTCTCCTGCGTTACAGTTAGATGACGGTACCTGGCTCGCAGAGATCACGGTAATCTGCGAATACTTCGACGATAAGTCGGGCCACTCTGATCTAATTGGAACAACAGCAGAAGCTAGGGCTGAAACTCGAATGTGGATGCGTCGCCTCGATCTTCAGATTTTAGAACCACTGGCCAATGGGTTTCGTTATTCCGAAGGCCTGCCACTGTTTAGCGACCGCTTGCATTGCATACCAGCGGCTGCGGATGACTTAAAAGCGACGGCTCAAGAAAGGCTGACGTGGCTCAACACTCAAATTGAGGGTAAGCAGTTCATTTGCGGAGATCGTTTTACGTTGGCGGACATTATGCTTTATGTCTTTCTCGAGTTTGGTGTCACCGTCGGGCAGCCCTTAAACGAAGCCAATACGAACGTGATGGCCTTGTACGGACGAGTCCAAGGCCGTGATAGCGCTTCTGCCTGAAATCACTGGTAGGCAACGATTGTGACGTGATATACGAGTTTACCTGCGGTCAGAAACCCGTAAACTGGCCAAAAATAAAAAGAACCTGAGGAAACCTGGTGAGTGAAAAAGCCATTTCATTTGGGCGATTAGCCCGTGAGCTCGACGTCCACCAGGACCAATTGAGCTATAACAAAATGGCACCCCCCGTTGAATATGATTCGGCGGGTAACGTGCTTCCTCATCGTCCAGCAGCACTGAGTGTTGCTTCTAGTGACATTTATCGTCTGCTAAAACCCTATCTCTCTGTGCGCTTTATGGAACAGTTTTCGTCGGTAACGCCACTGGCTGTTTATCTGGTGCTTTTTCAGATGTTCATTCTGCGTCAGTCAGTGACCGATGCCGGTATTATTGGGCTCGGGTTAGTCGCGGTCATCGTAGGCCTGATGATCTTTATGGAAGGCCTGAAGGTTGGGTTAATGCCATTCGGCGAAGCGCTTGGTCACTCGTTACCTGCAAAAGCTAAGCTCCCGACGGTGATCGTGGTCGTGTTTTTGCTCGGAATTGGCGTGACTTTTGCGGAACCGGCCATTGGGGCTCTGCAAACAGCGGGTAGTCTTGTCGATGTGACGCTCGCCCCTTATCTCTTTACCTTGTTGAATGACTGGGCTGGTGTGCTGGTCCTCTGCGTCGGTATCGGGGTGGGCCTTGCGGCAGCTCTGGGGACCGTTCGATTTATTTATGGGTGGAGCCTTAAGCCGCTTATTTTTATGACGTTGGTACCGGTCTTGTTGATCTCTATTTACATGGCGCTAGATCCAGAACTCTCCAAGGTATTAGGTCTGGCATTCGATTGCGGTGCTGTGACAACTGGGCCAGTGACAGTGCCGCTTGTTTTATCGTTGGGAATTGGTATTGCCCATGCGGCGGGTAAGGGCAGTGATTCTTTGTCCGGGTTTGGGATCGTAACGTTGGCTTCTCTGTTTCCAATCGTTGCAGTGATGCTGCTGGCTTTGTATGTCTCGTCCGTATCAACGCCGGAAGAAATTATTGCGGCTGCGCAGGCAGTGTCAGCGGCGACGGTGACGCCTCCCTGGTGGGAAGTCACACCCGGTGTAGAAATCGTAGGCGGGGTGCGTGCAATTGTGCCTCTCGTTATCTTTTTGCTACTGGTGATGATGGTGTTACTACGCGAACGGATTCGTCAGCCGACGATTATCGGCTTCGGTATTTTTCTTTGCGTGCTGGGTATGATCGTGTTCAACCTCGGGTTAAGTTACGGCTTGTCCAAGCTGGGCGGTCAAAGCGGCAGTCTTGTGCCAGCCGCTTTTGCAGAATTGACCAGCGTGGATGGGTCGCCACTTTATGCGCTAGGAGTTGGTTTACTGGTTGCTCTGGTATTTGCATGGTTGTTAGGTTTTGGTGCAACGCTGGCCGAACCTGCGCTGAATGCGCTTGGCATGACCGTCGAAAATTTAACGAATGGCTCCTTTAAGAAATCAAGTTTGATGTATGCGGTGTCCCTCGGGGTGGGAACAGGTATTGCCGTTGGTGTTGCGAAAATTGTGTTTGATATCCCCATCGTCTACTTGTTAGTCCCTGGCTACTCGCTGGCCATTATATTGACTGTTTTTTCGAATGAAGAATTCGTGAATATCGCTTGGGATAGTGCCGGCGTCACCACCGGACCTGTGACGGTTCCCTTGGTTCTTGCCATGGGGCTTGGTTTTGGTAACGCATTGGGGGCTGTTGAAGGTTTCGGCATTCTATCGATGGCGTCTATTGGGCCAGTTGTTGCTGTTCTCTCCACAGGCCTCTATATAAAATGGAAGATCAGCCGGCGTGTTAACGCACAAATTACTGATGAACCCTTAGGGACACCTATTGTATGAGCACTAGAGAACTGACAATACTCACAGACGTCTCAATGATCACCTGTATCGTACAGCGAGGAAAAGCCGAAGCTGTTGTTCAGGCTGCTCAGGATGCTGGCGCCCAGGGTGCAACAATTTACTACGGCTATGGCAGTGGTGTCAGAGAAAGACTGGGGCTTTTAGGCTTGGCTGTCGAAGTTGAAAAGGAAGTGATCACAACGCTAGTCGCGGATGACCAGGTCGACCGTGTTTTTGAACGTATGTATTTTGCAGCAGAGCTCGATGTGCCGGCTGCCGGGATAATTTATGTCTCGAAACTCGAAAAAGCGGCGACCTATATCCCTCGTGAAATCATTGAGAAATTGGGCCAATGAAAAACCTCGTGGATGATGCCAAGCAGATCGTGTGCATTGTGCCGAAGGGTATCGGGGCAGTATTGGTGCAAGGGCTAAGTTTGGAATACAACATCCATAATGCCAACTTTAGTCATGCTCGCGGTGCAGGACGTTCGGAGAAAATTCAAGATCGTGGTGTGGGCGAGCAACGTGAAAAAGATGTTTTTTCTGTGACAGTGGATCATCAAATAGCGGACGAAATTTTTGAGTATCTGTTTTTTAAAGGTGAAATGGACCATCCCCACAAGGGCATTATTTATATGCAAGCAGCGCCTCGCACCACGGTGATGGAAATGCCAGAGTTTGGGCGCGAGTAAGTTTAGCGCGATCATTTCTTTTACTGTGACGAGTGCCGCTATTCACACACACTCTTCACTCCAACTGCATCGTTCGGACCATCACCGGTTGGAACAAAAGAGCCAGCATTATCCCCGCATAATAGTCTCGATCTAAACCCATGTTCAGTGAAAACTCAGCGGGCATGTTAGCGTTCAGACTTAACATGACTACAGCTGCGATGATAAAAGCGTTTCGTTCAGTCAACATCAGGCTGAACATGAGAGCCAGTCCCATGGCGTAACCATAAGACTGCTCGATGCCTAATCGCGCCATGAGGTTGTCAGCCATGTTTGCGCTGAAGGTAGTAGCCAGGACCATAAAAATAACGGTACAGCGGAGTAGTGTTGCGATTTCCATTTTTCATTACCTATCAAAATCATCAGTCTGGTCGTCGGATTGGCCATTGGCCTGATGTGAAAGATAAGCAACGAGTGGACACTTGAACATGCTGTTCATGCTGTTTTGTGAGTCACTTCACCTTTGTAACAGTGTTTGTCGACCAACGGTGTATCTATGGACCATTCGTCCCACTGCACTTACCGTCTGTCTTGGCTTGCCGAGTGATCGGGTCACTAGCGACGATGCAGTAAAAACAAGGCGAATTGACCCACCCAGAAAATTGAAATATGGAATATCAAAAAGAAACATTGTCCCACCCAAAAGCCCAGTTCAAAATTGCCGCTGCTGAGAAAATACACCAAAAATATAATGCCACCATTCAAAAAAATCCGTGCAATAACAGGCAACCAAAAATCACTGAGGCGATAGCCAAGGTCGATCAAGCGATAAAGAGAACCAAGCAAAGTGATAGTGAGGTGCACCCCCACGCAGAACCCCGTTAGTTGCAAAAATCCTGCGAGGAGGGTTTGTGCGATCATCTCAAGCATTTGAATCCTCCCCGTTATTTAGCAGTACGACTTTGCCGTTGCTGCCGTTCACTCGGATACGGTCGCCGGTTTTTAATCGGGTCGTACAGTTCGTTGCATCAACGACGCAAGGCAAGCCATATTCTCGAGCGATGGTGCCGGCGTGAGACAAATAGCTGCCTACTTCAACAACAGCAGCGCTAGCGGTCAGAAACAAGGGAGTCCAGGCAGGATCGGTATAAGGTGCAACCAGGATCTCCCCCGGTAACACTGTAGCGTCAATGGCGGGGTCCATAATGACTCTGGCAATACCTTCGCATTCGCCGGGAGACGCTCCCTGGCCAAGAATATGATTTGCCTCGCCTTCCTGTGCTGCTTCCTCAATAACAACACCGAACGTTTTTGGTGGCGTCAGTTTGCTGAGTCGAATCAAGTTCATCCTTCTATTTCGAATGCGATCCTCGACATCAAGCCAATTGAGTTTGCCGGCTTGAAGTTCTTGAATTTCTAGCCAGTCGAGATAGAAAATATCGTCCTTGCACTTCAACTCACCCTGTTGAAGCAACTCGGCTTCGGCTTTAAGAACTTTCTTGCGTACCGCATAGAAACCCATGATGTGGAAGAAGCGAGAGTTTTCTCTGAGCCGTATGTAGTACTTGGTCCGTTGGCATAAAGCATCGATAATTTTCCAACGCCAACCGAATGACGACTCAAGAAATTTCCCTGCTAAAAGGTTGCGAACTTCAGACGTGAACCTAACGCGCTCATCCTTGACGCGATGCTCTGTCCGAGTGGGGTCAGCATCTGTTTGCAGGTAGTTTTTAAGCATGGCGACAATGGGTGCGGGGTCTTCGTCCCAACGAACTGAATTGAGTTCGAATTCTTTCAGCGTTCTGTGGCCATGGATGGCAAGAAACTTGTTCAATTCGAGCATAAAAGGCACGGCCCCAAATTCGTTTCGGAGCATCTCTAGTGCGTGATGAGACTCGTTTCCACAGATAATGTCGACGACGATGGGTGATAATCTAGCTTGCTCTGAGAGAAACCAGATGTGCCTGCCCATATCTGTCGATAATATTCCTTCAGTACCAGAGGTGAGATAAGAAGCGGCATCTTGTCGCAGGTTTGGCGCCCAGAATTTGAGGAGCTTTTCCAGTAATCCCATAAGCAACATGTAACGCGGCGCACTCAGGTTAACCAGAAATACCATGTTTCCAACTGGCTCAAAAAATTTTGGTCGAAAAAAAAGTTTTTCCATCGCGCCAGGGGCATCAATCTTTTCGTCGTTAACAACGTCGTTAAAGCGTTGCCTAAAGCTGTGCATAAAGTCGTCTGGAAGGCTGGCTGTTCGATAATTGAAAACAGCCATCATTAAATAGCTGAAATACCCAATCGCAAGGAGACCGATGAGCTTCAATGGAGAAAGAGAGGGTCGTTGTTCGATAGCTCCGGATAAATAGGCGATCTGCGCAATCTGTTGGCTATCCATTTTGAAGGGGAACAATGGTTTGATGTGAGCGATATTCAAGTAAACTCGACCGCGAATGATTTGCATCATCGGAAACATGCGTCGCAATATATCTTGGGACAGCGGCAAAAGTGGGTCGGTAAAATTTTCAGCCATGGGTTTGAACAGAACAAATTCACCTTCAGGTATTTCATCACCCGCTTGCTCTAATGTGGTGATTGGGCGCGACTGTAAAATGTAAAACTCTTCGCCATGGAATGCCCATTCTAGGTCTTGAGGCTTATCAAAATAACTTTCAGATTTTAGCGCCCAGTTAATCAATGTGGTGAATTGGTTTTTGCTTAAAGTCTCTTTGCTGCGTAGCGATGCGGGGACCGCAATAAGACGGGACTCGCTCTCCTGGAGCGATGCAGGGACCATAAACTTTTTGTCAGCAATTCGCTTAGAGATAACCTCGTTCTGCCGACGACTAAAGACGTATTGATCAGGGCTTACCCTGCCATCAACAATCGCGGCGCCCATACCCCAGCTCGCTTCAGTGAGTATTTCGTCGGTATTACCCGAAATGGGATTGGCGGTAAAGGTAATGCCGCTGATGTCTGACTCAACCATTAGCTGGACGACAACGGCCATATTGACCGTGTGATGGGGAATGCCATGAGACTGCCGATAGCTGCAGGCGGCCTCTGACCAGAGGGAAGACCAGCACTTCTTGACCATTTCTGTTAGTTGGTCTGCCGTAACGTAATAGTAAGTGTCATGCTGACCGGCAAAACTGGCATCGCCAAGATCTTCAGCTGTGGCCGAAGAGCGTACTGCGTAAACAAACTCTCGTGGGATTTTTTTTGCGAGCAGTTGATGATGTGCTTGTAGCTCAGCATCGAGATCAGGGTCGATGCGTTGCGCCATAATTAGACGTTGGATTTGCTGCGGCGCCTGGCCAACTAAATCCCAATCGCTAACGGATTGCGCGTAGGCTCCGGCAGTGACTACAAAGCCTGGCGGTACTGGGAATTTTTGCTGGATTAGTTCACCAAGGTTGGCACCTTTGCCTCCGGCGACAGCTATTTGATCTCGACTGATCTCCTCGAGGCTAACGACACGCGTCATGTTTTTTTAGGCGCTTGGAGTAGGGTTGTGGCCATTTTTCGATTGTCTTTTTTTGGGCTGCAAGCATAGCATGGTCAAGCGCGTGCTACGTTTGCAATGGGCTGGGTAACAAATTAACGTATGCGGCGAATAACAAAATTGAGCCGTTTATGTTCCAGTTTGAACCAGTGTCATTGCCCGCTGCGGCGGAAGCGTTGAGATTAGAAGTGCGGGAGTTTATCGAAGCAGAACTGCCCGCCGATTATCTACGAAACTCAGATTTCAACGCGGGAGATTCAGCCGAGTTAAGCCGCAAGTTGGGGCAGCGCGGTTGGATTGGGATGACGTGGCCTAAGGCGTATGGCGGGAGCGAGCGATCCTTTCTTGAGCGCTATGTTGTGACCGAGGAACTACTCGCGGCGGGCGCACCGGTAGGGTCGCATTGGATTGCGGATAGGCAGAGCGGTCCGCAATTCTTGAAGTTTGGAACAGAAGCCCAGCGACAGAAGTATTTGCCTGCGATCACTCGGGGCGAGTGTTATTTTTCAATCGGAATGAGTGAGCCAGACTCCGGTTCCGATCTTGCGTCAATTCGTTCGATGGCGACCAAAACCGAGGGTGGTTGGTTGTTGAATGGCAGCAAGATATGGACCTCAGGTGCTCACCTAAATCATTACATGATTGCGCTGGTTCGTTCGGCACCCGCTTCAGACAATCGGCACGCGGGTATGAGTCAGGTTATTGTCGATCTAGCGGATAAGAACGTGACGATTACGGGCATTAAAAACCTCGCGGGCGATACGGATTTCAATCAAGTGTTCTTTGACGACGTGTTTATTGCCGATGATCATATTGTCGGCGAAGCCGGCAATGGTTGGGATCAAGTGATGAGCGAGCTAGGTTTCGAGCGTAGCGGTCCCGAGCGTTTTCTGTCCGCATTTCGCGTCCTGGTGGAATTTATTCGAGAAGTCGGCGTCGAGCCGAACGACGAGCAGGCTGCACTGATCGGTCGATTGCTCGCTCATCTCATTACCTTAAGGCGTATGTCGATCTCTGTGGCTGGGATGCTTCAAGCGGGCAAAATGCCTAATGTTGAAGCCGCTCTTATAAAGGATCTCGGCAATACATACGAACGAATGGTGCCTGAGATCATTCGCCAGCTGACGCCGGGAGAGGTCTCGCCGAGGTTTGTTGACACACTGAACCAGTGCATTCTGCACGCGCCTTCATTTACTTTACGTGGCGGTACCCGGGAAATTCTGCGCGGCATGATTGCCCGTGGTCTTGGCTTGAGATAAGGAAGACTCATCATGAACGAAGAACAGCAACTCATTGTAGAAACAGCAAAACGAATTTTTATTGATCAATGTGATAAGTCAGTGGTCGACGCAGCAGAAGCGGGCGAGTTTCCCAGCACATTGTGGAGCACTTTGGAGGAAACTGGCTTGACACTTGCCGGGGTTGAGCTGGAGGCGGGCGGTTCTGGCGGTGAACTTGCTGACGCAATGTTACTCATCAGAGAAGCCGGCGCCGCGGCTGCGCCAATTCCATTAGCCGAGCATTTGATCTGTGCGTCGCTGTTAGCCGCAAAGAATGTAACTTTGCCTAAAGGGATCATGACCATCGCCCTGGTTCAGGGTCAAAATGACACATCGGGCAACTTGCACGGCAAAGTACGACAGGTTGCTTATAGCGAAGTGGCGCACTCAATTGTGTGGGTGACCGACCAAGGGTTCGTGCTGACGCCCAATTCTGACCTACCCTGGACCCGAACCACTGGGATCTCCGGCCAATCCTGGGCAAGTCTGGATTTCGATCTCAGGCCGGTTCAAGGCAAGTTCGTGCCGCTCCGTGATGCCGGGGTGCTTGCTCGACAACTGGGTGCTGCAACGCGTATTAATCTTATGGCTGGGGCGATTTCCCGTGTTCTTGAGATGTCCGTGCAGTACGTGTCCGATCGAGTGCAGTTTGGTCGACCGCTGGCAAAGTTTCAGGCCATTCAACATCAACTGGCTATTCTGGCCGGTGAGGCTGCGGCCTGCCAACGCTGTGCAGATGCAGTCTTAAGTGCTGACAACCCGCTGGATATTGCGATTGGTAAAGCGCGCACCGGGGAAGCCGTCACCTTGGTCAGTGATATCTCGCATCAGGTTCATGGCGCAATTGGTTACACGCTTGAGCATGCGCTTAATCTTAGAACTCGACGTCTTTGGCAGTGGCGAGACGAGTATGGCGCCGAGCGAGAGTGGCAAATCCTCATTGGCAAGCGTTTTTGCAAAGCGGGGGCAGACGCGCTGTGGGGTGAAATCACCAATGCTGGATAGGAGCCGTTGGCGAAAATGGCTAATACGTGGTGGTCAAATCATCATCTCACCCACTTTTTTATACTAAAAAAATAATATAACCGTTTAAAATCAATATTATACAGATTTGGCACGACCTGTGCATTTCCGCCTATAGAGATAATCAAGGGGTAGGAAATGGGACTGTTGATCAAAATTGCTATCGCGTCGACGATCGGCTTAATCTGCCTGCAAGCCAAAGCAATGGAACTCCATCCATCTGACACCATTACCATTGAAGGGCCTATCGAGGTCCGTCTCCGATATAGCCTGATGCCCCAGTTAAGCTATGACGAATCGCGTGTTTCGATTTCTAGAAACGGCCACCACGTCACACTCACAGCGACCCGTCCATCTTCGGTTGATATTCGTACCAGTTTTCTGAAAAGTTTGACGCTGCAAGAGCGTCAACTTTTGATTCGGCTTGAAGGTAGTGAGCGAATCAGTCTTGCTCGCGTCGTGGCGCCAGAGATTCGAGTCGCTTTGCTCGAGCGGGCGCGGTTTGATTCTGACCACATCGACGCCAACTATATCCAAATCACTCTATCCGATCAGGGCAAGGCATCGCTGCTCAATGTTATCGCGGATCTTTTTGAGTTAGAGCTTCATGACCACGGTGACATAGATGTTGCAGGGCAGACCAGGCAACAGGACATCGAACTCAGTGATTACTCCCATTATGATGGCGGTAAGCTGCGCTCCGAAAATGCCAAGGTAGCGTTAAATGGCTATGCTGCGGCTTTCATCCAGGCGGCTAATCGACCTATTGTTCAAGCCGCCCCCTATACCTCGCTGTCGGCTCTTTAGGCGGTATAATCTGAATCCAACTGAGGTGCTGCGGTCGAGCAGTGCACCTGTCCATCGGCAACCAGTCGTTCCATTGCGGCAAGTACGGATCGAGCAGCCGCTGGATAAAGGGCTTTGTCCGTTTCTTGATACATCTGCGGCACCATTTCGTTGATCCGTTGAATGCCTTTGCCAACGCAATTCAAAATTTGCTGCTCGCGCGCCAAGCGGTGATCAATAAAAGCTTGAACAAAGACTTTCACATCTTTAATGCAGGTGCCATGTGTTGGCCAGTACGTTTCTTCAGATCTGCTGAGTAGCTTCTCCAGGCTCGCCATATACTGTGTCATGTCACCATCGGGTGGGCCAATCACGCTGGTAGACCAACCCATGACATGGTCACCGGTAAATAGCGCCTTCTCTTCCTTCAACGCGAAACACACATGATTTGAGGTATGGCCAGGGGTGTACACACATTCAACTGTCCAGCCATCACCTTCCAGCACATCGCCATCTCGAATAACAACATCCGGTACAAAATCCATGTCACCCCCTGCTTCAATAGGAGTGCCAGACTCGATTTTGCCAGCGCCGTGGGGACCATAGCCGTAAGTAGGGCATTGCCAGTGGGCCTTGAGGGGCGCAGCAGCGGGAGAGTGATCGAAGTGGGTATGAGTGATCAAAATATGCGTGACCGTTTCTCCGGCCAGGCACGCCTTAAGTGCCTCAATATGTTCCTCGAGCATTGGACCCGGATCAATGACAGCGACGTTACCTTTGCCGATGATGTAGGTGCCGGTGCCGTGAAAAGTGAAGCCGCTAGGATTACGTGCTGTCACCCGTCGAATGAGTGGCGTGATCTGTTCAATCTCGGCGTAACTGAACTCGTAGCGATGAGTAAAAGGTATGGCAGCCATATAGATGAGTGACTCAAAGAAAAAAACTGATGTTAGCGGATGAGAACCAACGTGGCCACCGTCTCAGGTATTATGATGAGCTGTGAACTGGTTACTTGATGATCAGCCACTAAATAGATATAACACTCCCCTCGCGCGCGAACTTCAGGACAAAGGACTATTAAGTGGCATCTGAGCAGCTATCGTTCAAGCGATTAATTGATATAGGCATTGCACTTTCTGCAGAGAAAGACAGCAATCGCCTGATGGAAACAATTCTACTTGAGGCTAAGGATATCGGTGGTGCCGACGGCGGCACGCTTTATATTCGTAACCGAGAGGATCAACTGGAGTTCACGATTGTTCGTACCGATTCCCTGGGCATTGCTCAGGGCGGCACGACCGGCGTGGATATTAGTTTGCCTACCGTCAGCATGTTTTTGCCTGATGGAGAGCCGAATCTAAAAAATCTGGTGAGTTATGTCGCAAATACCGGCAAGACTCTGAATCTTGAAGATGCTTATGCCGCAGCTGAGTTCGATTTTACGGGTACGAAAAAGTTCGACAAGGCGACTGGCTATAAATCTCGTTCATTTTTGACGGTACCGCTGAAAAACAATACCGATCGCGTGATCGGCGTTTTACAACTATTGAACTCGATTGACGCAAAGGGCAATGTCTGTGGCTTTTCATCTGAGACCCAACCCCTTATTGAGGCTCTTGCCTCCCAAGCCGCCGTTTCTCTTGAAAATCAGAATTTAATCGAATCTCAAAAGAACCTTTTAGACTCGTTTATCGAGCTGATGGCGAGCGCGGTGGATGCCAAGTCGCCTTATACAGGAGGCCACTGTCAGCGCGTTCCTGAACTGACAGAAATGTTGACGGAAGCCGCGTGTCAATCGAAAGAAGGGCCGTTCAAAGAGTTTTCTCTCAACGAGGAAGAATGGTACGAACTGCATATTGGTGCCTGGTTGCACGACTGCGGCAAGGTGACAACGCCTGAGTACGTGGTGGATAAGGCAACCAAACTTGAAACCATCACTGACCGAATTCATGAGGTGCGCACCCGGTTCGAGGTGATCAAGTGCGAGCAAGTCATTGCCTACCAGCAAAAAATCATTGACGGCGCAACGAACGGCGATGAGTTAAAAGCACAATTAGATCAAGATCTAGCTCAACTCGACGATGATTTTGAATTTATTGCTGAATGTAATCTTGGCGGTGAATTTATGGAGGAAGAGCGCCTTGAGCGACTGCGTACGATTTCTGGCTATAAATGGACCCGCACTCTGGATGACCGGATAGGTGTTTCATTTGATGAAGCTGAACGTAAATCTCGGACGTCGGCGCCAACGTTACCAATTGTTGAGAATTTACTGGCTGATCGAATTGATCACATTGTTGAGCATGACGTTGTTGTTCATTCGGCGGATCCTGACAACCGCTATGGTTTTGACGTTGATGTGCCGGAACACAAATATAATCTAGGTGAGGTCTATAACCTGTCGATTGCAAGGGGAACGCTGACGGCAGAGGAAAGGTTCAAGATCAACGATCATATTGTCCAAACCATTGTCATGCTGGAGAACTTGCCATTTCCGCGTCATCTTGAGCGAGTGCCTGAGATAGCCGGTGGCCATCATGAAAAAATGGATGGTACAGGCTACCCCAAAAAAATTATGGGCGGGGATATGTCAGTTCCGGCTCGTATCATGGCGATCGCGGATGTTTTTGAAGCGCTCACAGCGGCGGATCGTCCTTACAAAAAACCGAAAGCCCTCAGCGAAAGCATTAAGATTATGGGTTTTATGGTGAAAGATCAGCATCTTGACCCAGAGTTGTTCAAGCTGTTTTTGAGCTCCGGCGTTTATAAAGACTATGCGGAGAAGTTCCTTGAGCCATCCCAGATCGACGAAGTAAACACCGCACAATACTTAGCCTAGAGCCCTCAGCGAATAAAGAGCCCTCAGCCCCCCTCAGTTTGCGAGTAGCTGTTCCACGTGTAGCCTGGCCGATCTGGCCAGCGCACCCAGTTCATATCCGCCTTCCATGGTCGAAATTAGTCTTCCCTTAGAATGGCGGTTTGCTAGATCTACCAGTAAACCGGTAATCCAAGAATAGTCATCGTCCACCAGGCAGATTTCTGAGAGGGGGTCGTCGGTGTGTGCATCAAATCCAGCCGAAACAAAAATTAGATCTGGCTTGTGATTGTTCATCGCAGGCAACCAATCACGTTCAATGAGACTGCGGAAAGTAAGAGATTTGGTGCCGGCTTCTAATGGTGTACTGATGATGTGGTCATTACTAAAATCGAGAAATCGATGTGGGTAGAAGTGATTTTGAAAGCTTGAACACACCAGCACCTCGGGCCTGTTTTGAAATATATCAACGGTGCCATTGCAATGGTGTACGTCAAAATCGCAAATCGCCACTCGATTAATTTCGGGGTTTTGTAGCGCGAGTTCCGCTGCAATGGCAACGTTATTGAACAAACAAAAACCGAAAGCGGCTGCCACCTCGGCATGATGTCCCGGTGGTCTTATGGCACAGAAGGCTCGATTAGCTTCGCCCTTTAATACTCTGCTGGTTGCTTCTGCAACCGCCCCGGCAGCAAGCTTCGCAGCTCTCGTACTGCCCGGACTCATGTAGGTGTCAGGGTCGACTTTATAGGTTGATGTGGCGGGTTCGGAACTGACGATATGCTCAATGTAGTCGGCTGGATGGACTCGTTGTAGGAGCTCTGTATCTATTTCTGACGCTAGAATTTCTTCCATGTCGTCGGTGAGGCCGTCTTTTCTAAGCTCATCCATTACTGCTGTTAGGCGAGCGGGTCGTTCAGGATGTCGGGGCATTTCATGATAAAGACAATCGGGATGGGTCAATAGCAGTGGTTTCATGATTGTCCTCTTAAAGCAGAATGTCTTTCAAAGTGTTCGAATAAAAAGTGTTCGAATAAAAAGTCCATGTACAAATCTATGCAGTAAATTTCTTCTGCAGATAAACGGACTTGTGATCTCGAACCAGGTCAAATGATTCGGCAAGTGGTGCAAGATAAGCACTTTGCTTTGCAGGTTCATCGTTGATCAAGTTTAACGTGATCTTTGACTTGGGCGCGAACCGACGTTCGAGTAAGTGATGGAATATTCCAAAACTGGCCTGGATATTCTCTGCCGCTGGCGGCAGATAAAAGTTCAGTTTTTTACCGTGTTGTTCGACTACGAGTATTAACTCGTTTCCAGAGTATGTCAGATAATTACCCGCCACTCTGCGCGGCAAATTTTTTGCCGCTGGTACCAGCTCTGGCAAGGCCATACCGCAAGTAGAGATAGGATCGGTGGCATTTAGCCAAAAAGTCCCGCCACTAGTGGTCGTCGTTAACGATGCTAGGGCAGCAGGCGATATAAATTGTGGGCCTGGAATGTCGCTAAAAAAGTACCCCGAATAGAGCTCTCCCGAGAGTTCCATCAATCGTATTGAGCGAAATAGGTTCTTCCAACGAAAGGCGCTTTGCTCATGCTGCAATAATTCGCGAAATAGGATGCCGTACCGATCTAGCAGTAGTCGAACCCGTTCTTTATTTCTCTCTTCATTTTCTATCGTATCTGCTGGGGGTTCCGGATAGCGTAGCTGGTGCCAATCTCCGGCGAACGGCATTTCTCGTTTCCAGTTGCGAAAACCCGCCCGACGAGAGCGGGGCAATCTGTTAGGCGCCGCCTCTGTTACGTTGAATTTATTCAAAATACCAGAGCGTAAGGCAATGAATGTGTCGTTGCTAACTGATCCTTGCCAAACGGCATGCCAGAGTTTCTCCGCTAGTTCAGAAGCCTCTAAACCTGTTTTGTCTAACAGTGTCAAAAAGTCATAACGACTGAATGGATCAGAAAAAAGCGGCTGCTCCGGTTCTTCGTCAGTGGCTAAATGAGCGACTGAACTGCTGGCCGAATGAGGGCCTGGGTTGCCTGGTATTTTAGAAAACGAATTGTCATCTAACAGCGTGAGATTGTCAGCGAAGCAAAATTGAACTTTCTGTTGTTGGGTGCCGATCCAGCAGAGCCCGCCTGACTGCATCATAAGATCCAGTGAGCGGCTATCGTAGTCTGGCAATCGGGAAGGTAACAGATGTTGCTCCCATGCCTCGGGCGCCATCGGCAAGCATTGCATCACATCAATCAAACCTGGCAGGTCATCTTCTGTATTTTGTCCAATATAGCGGCACTGCCACCGGTATAAGAATGGCGTTAGTTGACCGAACGGCAATGGCTCAAAGTTGATGCGGGCGGCTTGGCGGACGAACCGGAGCAATACCTCGAAATTT
The DNA here is from genome assembly GCA_051278195.1 of Candidatus Azotimanducaceae bacterium. Classification (GTDB taxonomy): domain Bacteria; phylum Pseudomonadota; class Gammaproteobacteria; order Pseudomonadales; family Azotimanducaceae; genus JAHRVQ01. Next base: position 37,012 of record JBNMQM010000029.1, on the reverse strand, counting down.
GCCGCGTCACAGTAGTAGATTCGTTCGTCCTCTTGAACCAGAGGACCCGCTATCAGTGTGTTGTCACCCAGCAAGCGACTGAGCGCAGCTTCTGTTTCTGCGCCGCGTGTCCCAATGTGCTGACAGATTTGATCGAGGGTGATCGGGCCATAGAACTGCAACCAATTGCTGAGCAGCGTGGGGCTTAACTCGGTGAGCTGGCTTTTCACCAAATCGGTATCTTCTGCCGCGACAATCATGCTGGCACCATTGTGACTTAGCATTTCAAGCCCTCGGGGCAAATCATCTACAGCGTCACGCCACCATTCTCGCGCTGGGATGAGTAACCGTTCTTTCACCCACTCGACCTGGTCGACGCCAGTCTGTGGCTCGTAACCGGGCAAAGTTCGTTGCCGTCGTAGGAGAAAATTCTGAATAATTTTGCCAGGTATAGCGGGGCGCAGAGCCGGTTGAAACACAAGACTTTCGAGTAGATCGCGAGATAAGTTTGAAGAAGCAGAAGAGCGCGGTTTATCACTCATATACATGTATTCGTTGATCTGATCCCACGCCACTGTTTGTGCAAAACGGCTAGGCCGTTGGCTCGACACCTCGGACACAAGAATTTCACCGGAGGCGAGTTCGCCTAAAACGAGCTGCAGATTTTCAAGGTCAAATTCATCCTGCAGGCAGGTGCGCCAGGTTTCCAGCAAGATGGGGAAGTCCTGATATTTTGATACGACGTCTAGCAGCTTCTGTGATTGCAGGCGACTCATCCATAGCGGCTTACGTTCATTGAACTTGCCTTTGGACAGCAGCAGCGAGCGTCCGGCATTTTCACGAAAGCGAGCACCAAAAAATCCAGACCCTTCCAAACGGCTGCGCAGTAGTTGTTCAATATCAGCAGCAGAAACTAATTCGAGCAGCTGATGAGCATCAAAATCCTCGATCATTTGCAGCACAAGGCACTGGTTAGTCACAAAGATCTCAGGCTGTTCTCCCCAGCGGTCAAGCCAAGCTGCTTCCATCGCAAGGCCTAATGGGCGATTGATACGACTACCCCAGCCCGTGTGAATAACGATTTGATAGCCAGCTTGATTGCCTGCGGCGGCCTGGATTTTCTCGATCAGCAGATGGTGGCGGTGGGGTAATGGCGCTTGGGTATGCGCCTGCTGTTTTTGTAATAGCGTGATGAGTTCCTTGCAGACTAGCGGTTCCAGGTGGTGATCCGTCAGGAGCCGTTGAGCAAAACTTTCTTCATAGAGATCGGCATCTGCTGCTTCCAGAAAACGACCGATTCGATCCGCATAGTGAAAGGTTCGATTCATGCCCTCGGATTTCCAAAACGGTGGCGCAATCGCGCTCGGCTTTGCCGGCCCAACGACTACGTCGTTGTGAGTAATTTTCTTGATTTGCCAATGCTGGGTACCGAACGCGAATACCTTACCCACATAAGCTTCCCAGACAAACTCTTCATCCAGTTCGCCTATTCTTGCGTTGTTGTCCTGATGACGAATCTGAAAATAGCCGCGATCTGGAATGACGCCGCCTGACATGTAAAGCGCTAGGGTCGTCCCACGGCGACTCTCAATGGTCTGGTGTAGCTGGTCCACAATCACCTTAGGCCTAAGCTCTCGAATGCGGTCTTCACCGTAACGGCCATTGAGCATGTTGACGAGTAGATCGAACTGTTGCTGTTTGAGGTCATGAAATGGCGTTGAGCGGCGCAGTTCTTGAAACAAGGCCGGCAACTTCCAGGCCCGCGTGCTGGTCATAGAAATGATGACCTGGGCAAGTACGTCTAATGGGCAATTGATTGTTTTGATGGGCTCAATATCGCTATCCAACACTGCCTTGCCAAGTACGGCCGACTCAATGAAGTCGAGGGGGTGAGTTGGATAAAGCGTACAGCGACTGGTCTCGCCCACGCCGTGACCCGCGCGACCGATGCGCTGAATGGCGGAGGCAATACCTTCTGGGGCTTGAATAAGAATGACCTCATCCAGCGCGCCGATGTCGATTCCCATCTCCAGCGTACTCGTGGCGACGATCGCAGCAAGTTCACCATTTTTTAGCTTCTGTTCTACCTCAAGTCGGATCTCTCTCGACAGCGATCCATGATGGGCATAAGCGAGTATCTCGCTCGCAGCAATGTTGATTTTATGGGTTAGGGTTTCTGCTAGTGAGCGGCTATTTACAAAAAGCAGCGTTGACGTATTAGCGCGGATTTTGGTGACGAAATCCTCGGCCAACGAATCCCACACTTTCTCTTCGACGGGTCTGTTCGCGGCGGCTTCGGGGTATCGCACTGAAACGGAATACTGCTTAGTCGCCGTCGAGTTCAAGCACTGGATCGCCCGCTGCGTAAATGAACCGTCCGGTAACAGACGGTAACCGGCAACAAATTCTGCAATATGGTCCATGGGCTTGACCGTAGCGGACAAACTGATGCGCTGAAATTCTCCTGACAGCGGTACCAGTCTTTCGACGGCACTCATCAAGTATACGCCGCGTTTGTCGCCGACGACGCCGTGAATTTCATCCAAAATAACTGTTTCAATGTGGTGTAGCATTGACTCACCGCTTTTGCTGGTGAGCAAGATGTTGAGGCTTTCCGGTGTGGTAATCAGAATCTCTGGTGGCTGGCGTAACATGCGCCGACGTTCTATCTGCGCTGTGTCACCACTCCTGGTCTGAACACGAATCGAAGGAAAAGGCAGGCCTGCTGCTTCTGCTCGCTTTTGTAGTGCTGCGAGTGGGCTAATTAGGTTGCGTTGGATATCGTTATTCAGAGCCTTCAGGGGACTGATGTAAAGCACCCGTGTCGCACCTGTTTCAAACTGCCCGGTGACAAACTGATTGATGGCCCAGAGGAAGGCGGTGAGTGTTTTGCCGCTGCCCGTTGGGGCAGAAATCAGTAAGTTATTCTGTTCAGCAATTTTCGGCCAGGCCTGGCGCTGAATATCGGTCGGTTCGCCATAAGTCTCGTGAAACCAGTTGGCGATCTGGTCGTCAAATAATGAAAGCACTTGATCCATGAAAGGCAGTGTAACGCATTGTCAGACACTGCATAGCAGTCGCTAACATGGCACAATTACAGCTCTTGTTATCTCGGATTTGCGTTTATGGGTCGCAGTGGGCTTCTTCTTTTACTCGTCATTTTTACTCCCTGGTTTATACCTTGGTTTATACCCATGGCCACGGCAGACGCTGTCGATTTTGAGCGACAATCCATCACGATTGCGCTGACGCAGGAACCACCCAATCTGGATAGTCTGCGTACTACGGACCTGGTCAGTTTCTTTGTCATCGGCCATGTCAACGAGGGGCTGGTCCGCTACAACCGACGAGGTAAGTTGGTCCCCGGGGTTGCAACGTCCTGGGAACAGACGGAGCAACAGATTACCTTTCAATTGAGGCAGGATGCCAAATGGAGCGATGGCTCAGCCGTTACTGCCCATGATTTTGTCTATGCTTGGCAAACACTGAACGACCCTAAAACTGCGGCCCCCTATGCGGCCATTATGTATCCCATCCTAAACGCCCAGCGGATTCAAAAAGGCGAACTGCCAGTCGCAAAACTCGGGGTCAGAGCGCTTGATGACTATACTCTGCAGGTAGATCTAGAGGGCCCTTGTGGCTACTGCGTCACAGTCATGGTTCATGCTGCCTTCTATCCGGTCAATCAGAAGTTCCATCTATCCATGGGAGACCTCTACGGAGCAGAAGCAAAGAATCTGTTGTATAACGGCCCTTTTAAGCTTGTGAATTGGGTTCACGGAGCAGAGATGACACTGGTGAAAAATCCGACCTATTGGAACGCCGATTCAATCCATTTAAATGAACTGAAGGTTGGTTATATCACTGAAGACAATCGTACCCGGCTTAACCTTTTTCGCGATGGGCGCATTGCACTTGCGAGAATGGGGGCAGACACCGTGAACGATGCTGCGGCACAGGGCATGCGGCTGCGCACGTTTATTTCTGGCGGCATGGCTTATCTGCGCTTTAATAATACGCCTGCTTCGCTAATGGGCGAGCAAAAGATGCGGCGCGCCGTTCAGCTCATATTTGATCCCAATGAATTTGTTAACAAGGTCATCGGGATACCAGGTTATAAGCCAGCCCACTCTTTCTTTCCTTCCTGGCTGAATGGCGTGGACGGAAAATTTATCGATGAATTTCCCATGACGCCCGTTGATCGCGACTTCGAAAAAGCGCGCCAATTGGCTGAAGAAGTCCGGTTAGAAATGGGTGTCGATAAGCTACCCGCAATTACTTTACTCACGACGACATCACCTACTGGCGCCAAAATTGCTGAATATTTTCAGGGGCTCATCAGTCGGCATCTCAATATAGACGTGAAGGTCGATCAACAAACCTTTAAGCAATATATCGAAAAGGTTAATCGTCAGGATTTTGATATCTCTCTCGCCAGCTGGTACCCCGACTTTGATGATGTCGTCACCTATGCGGACCTTTTGGCATCCTACAATGAAAATAATGATGGTCGTTACAATAGTGCCGAGTATGACGAATGGCTGATGATGTTAATGAATACCGCTGATCCAGCCGAACGAATGGCAGCAGCTGATAAATTGCAAAAGTTGATTCGATCTGATGTGCCGGTGTTGCCAATGGCCGAGACGGGCTCGGCTTATCTGCAGCACCCTAAATTACGTGGTGTGGTCAGAAGGGTGCTGGGTGCCGACCCGGACTACACTTTCGCACGGGTCATAGAATAGGTTCATAGAATAGGGGCATCGAATAAGCGGGCATCTCTAGTTAGAGTATTGCTCGAGTATCGCGGGCTTACTCTTGTTTGAGTTCAGCGACAAATGCGTTCGATTCATCAATAGCAGACTGCATGGTTGCAATCAGTGCGGCGACATCCTGGTTGACGGTGCTCAGTTCATTCTTGAGCGAGGCAATCGCCCGGGCATTTAAATTGTGTTTGAGGAACAACACATTGTCCTTGAGCGTGCTGAGTACTGGCTGGATCGATTGTTCTGCTTTGCGCATGGAAACGAGTAGGCGATTGTAACGGCGCTGTGTTTCTTTGAGTTGTCGCTCGCTGTCGCGGCGATAGCGTTCGTTGCTGTATTCCCCTAGCTCTGTTTGCCATTCGTCAAAAAGGGCATCCGCTACAGACGCGACACTGTCTATTCGGGCAGTGATCGTGTCAGCAGCATCAACGCTGTCCTCGTACTCGTCGTTCAGCTTTTCGTAGATGTCTTGAAGTTCACCACCGTCGAAATTTACGACGGCCTGAAACTGTTCCAGTGCATCCTTAAACTGCTCTTGGCCTTCTTCTTGGGATTCCTGAGCAGATTCTATGCGATCAATCAGGATGTCTCTTTTGTGAAAGCCAACCTTTTCTAGCGCATCGTAATAGGTTGACTCGCAGCCTACGGCGAGTACGACGGTGGCGAGCAGCAAGGCTTTTTTTAAGATCACGAATCTCTGCCTTTCATAGCATCGACGATCTTATCGGTTCGAGCATCCGCGTGATAAGTGTGCACAACGAGCACTGCGTGGATTGCACCCGGCACATAAAAGCACAAGGTCAGGATAATATTGATGATGCCTTGAATAGGTTTGCCGCAAATAAACACAGCGATCGGTGGCAATAGTATGGCTAGTAGGTATCTCATGGATGTCTCCTATACGAGTTCGAAGTAGCGCTGGTATTCCCACAATGTCGGAGTTTGACTCGCGGTGTCCGCACCTTCCGCATGAAAGGCGAGCCATTCTGCTTCACGGGTCTTTGCCCAGTAGTGAACCAGCGATTCGCCCAGCATGTTATTGAGTAGTGTATCTTTTTTTGTTCGTTCTGCAGCAGCTTTTATGTTGATCGGAAGATCCTTTGCAGATGCCGGTACCCCCCATGCTAAGCCCTTATGCTCAGGCGCTAGGGGCAAGTTTTCTTCGACGCCAGCCAGGCCGCCTGCGAAGGTCACAGCAAGGGCCAGGTAAGGGTTAACGTCTGCTGCCGCTAGGCGGTGTTCAATGCGCGAGGCTTTAGCACTGCCGCTGAGCAGGCGTAGGGCGGTAGATTTATTGTCGTCGCCCCAGGACTGGATCATTGGTACGGCTGCAAACTGTTTAAAACGACGGTATGAATTCACAGTGGGGCACAAGAACGATACAGCACCGGGCAGCGTGTCGACGATACCAGCGGTCCACTGTTGCATGAGTTCACTTCGTGAGTCCTCTTTGCTGGCGTCGTAAAAAAGCGACTCACCGGCTTCGTTATGCAATGAATGATGCATGTGCATACCGCTGCCAAAGCTACTGCCGAGATTTGCCATAAACGTCGCCGCATGACCAAGGTCGCAGCCCACTTCATAAACCATCTGTTTGACGCGTACGACCGTATCGGCCATTTGTATGGGTGGCAGAGGGCAGAGATTCAATTCCACCTGACCTGCGCCAGCCTCATCATTCCATCCTTCCCAGGCTATGCCTTGCCATTCCATTCGTTTCACGAGCTCTTTCATAAAGGGTTTAACCTGAAAAGCATTGCGAAGGTTGTAGATGCCACCGCCTTGTTGCACGGCTGAGATGGGTGTCATATGGCGATATTTGGCGGCGCGGAGGTCGTTAAAGGATTCTTGGAAAATGTAGAACTCCAATTCGAACGTGCAGCTAGCCTGATAGCCGGCATCACTCATTCGATTGGTGATCTTCTTCAAAAGAGAGCGCGGGCATAACTCAAGCGGCTGTCCAGCAGCATTGGTCAAATCACCAATGCAATGTCCTAGATCTGGGTCTGTGCCATCGTAAATCAATGTGTCGAGGTCGGGACGTAAATAGATATCGCCGAGATTGGCTTCTCGTTCGTGATGCCACATGGTCATATGTGGAGCGCCGGTATGGTCCATCGCCATCGCCATATCACTCATCCCGTGACCTTTCGGCAAGTAGGACAGAAACTTATCTCGCTTTAGGTGCTTGCCGATCCCGGTCCCCTCGAGATTAGTCGCATGGGTTCTGACGACGGCGATGTGGTGCTGATCCATCCAATCTTGAAGGTCGTCCATCAGTCCTCTCCCAACATCATTTGCAGGGTCACGTCGCTCAATACCACGACATGCTGAAAGCGATATTGACCTTTAATTTTCCCTTCAAAAAGCAGTTGCAAGAGAGTGCTGCCGCCGCTAAATACCTCGGCGAGGTTGGCGGCGTTGCCTTCCAGATAAACCGGCTCATCGGAACCACCAACACTTAGCTGCCGGTCCTCGTCAGTGCTTTTGGCGGTGATGCCGTCGGGCATCCCAGGGAAATTTTTGTGTTGGTCCCAGAGTTGCTTCAGGGCATCAGCCCAATTGACTTCGGGAAACTCAAGCAACTTACCCACCGCGCTTGCGTAAAACGGGTGGCGCAAAAGCCCTTTGATTTGGGGTGATGCATTTGGTTTTGCGAAATTGAGATGGATCACGATGTCTGAAGATGAGTCAACGCCGGATGAAAGGTGTAGCTCATTGCTGTTAATGGCCACGGTGATTGCCTGGGGATCAGTTTGCGACTGCAAAGAAAATTTGCCCTGGCCCTTGGTCACGAGCGCTGCATAGTCTGGCTGCTGTAATGCAGCTTTAAACTTAGTGGCGAAAACTCGAACCAGCGGCGTCGGGTGGTATTCAGTCGTGACTTTCATTACTCATTTTCCAGAAATTCTACCACTTCAAGATCAAAACCAGAGATCGCGTTATAACGGATGGGAGAGCTGAGCAGCCGCATCTTGCCTACGCCAAGGTCTCTCAGTATCTGTGAGCCTGTGCCGACTACCCGATATACGCCGCTTTCAGAGAGACCTTTCTGTTGTGGTGGCATTTCAGGAAAGTGTTCGATCTGGTTCAAGATGTCTTTCTTGGAATCATGTTGATCTACGACAACCATGACGCCTTTACCCTCTTTCGCGATGCGAGTCATGGTCTCGCGAATCGACCACGATTGTTTGAATCCCGGTCGTTCTGTACCAAAGACGTCGCGGAGGTTATCAATGGTTTGGACCCGGACTAAGCAGGGTTCATCGGCTTTGATTTCGCCCATTGTTAGTGCGTGGTGAACACTGTCGGAGACTCGATCGGTGTAGGTATGTAACGTGAATTCGCCGTCTTTAGTTTGTATGGTTCGCTTATCGACTCGATCGATCGTGCGGTCATTCAGATTTCGGTAGTGAATCAGGTCGGCAATGGTGCCTAATTTAATATTGTGCTTTTTCGCGAATACCTCTAATTCTGGCCTTTTTGCCATCGTGCCATCTTCATTCATGACCTCAACAATCACCGAGGATGGTTCATAGCCTGCCAATCTTGCGAGATCACAGCCAGCCTCAGTATGTCCAGCTCGATTTAGAACACCGCCGTTTTTGGCAATCAGAGGGAAGATGTGGCCTGGCATCACAATATCGTTGCGGCGGGCATTTTTCGCGACAGCTGTGCGTATGGTTTTGGCCCGGTCAGCAGCCGAGATTCCAGTCGTAATGCCTTCAGCGGCTTCAATAGAGACCGTAAAGTTGGTTTCATGCAGAGATTTGTTTGATTCCACCATGAGTGGCAGATTCAATTGTTCCCCGCGCTCCTCGGTCAGTGTCAGGCAAATCAGGCCGCAAGCTTCTCGCGCCATAAAAGTGATATGCGCGGCTGTCACAACTTCTGCAGCAATGATGAGATCACCTTCGTTTTCTCGATCTTCGTCATCCATGATGAGGACCATTTTACCCTGGCGAAAATCCTCTAGGATTTCTTCTGCCGTATTCATTGCCATAAGGCCTCCGGAATTGTCTTGGGGCCGCCAGTATACGCAAATTCGACGGGGGTGTTTCTGTTTGAAATTGGTACAATGTTGAAAGATTCCCTGGAGATTAATGTGGACAGTTTTATTCAACGTCTGAGTGTCGTTTGCGGCCATGTGGTCGCCGACAAACCTCGGCTCAAAGTCTATGAAACCGACGGTCTTACCACTAAGAAGATGCTGCCTGCTTGCGTGGCATTGCCAGAAAGCGTCGCCGAAGTGCAGGCCGTCATGGCGCTCTGTTACGCGGAGGGTGTGCCCGTGGTGGCGAGAGGTGCGGGGACAGGCTTGTCGGGTGGCGCTATGCCTCACCCTGATGGGGTGCTTTTAAGTCTTGCAAAGTTTAATCGCGTATTGGAAGTGGATGTTGATAACCGAATCGCTCGCGTAGAACCCGGTGTCACCAATCTAGGGATCAGTGATGCGGTCAGAGAGCTTGATCTTTACTATGCGCCAGATCCCAGTTCTCAAATTGCCTGTACTATCGGCGGCAATATCGCAGAGAATTCTGGTGGCGTGCACTGCCTTAAGTATGGTTTGACGGTGAATAATGTCCGAGCCTTGAAAATGATCTCACCTGAAGGTGAACTTTACGAGGTTGGTGCGTCGGGGTTAGACAGTCCAGGTTTCGATTTACTTGCACTGTTGCACGGCTCTGAGGGAATGCTCGGCATCGTGGTTGAAGTCACCGTGTTGCTGCTGCCAAAACCGGAAACGATATCGGTGATCCTGGCTGGGTTCGATAGTGTGCAGCGGGCGGGCGAAACGGTTGCCAATATTATCTCCGCAGGACTGCTGCCCGCAGGCCTAGAAATGATGGATAAGCTTGCCATTGAAGCGGCGGAAGATTTCGTTCATGCCGGATATCCACGGGATGCGGAAGCGCTGTTGCTTTGTGAGCTGGACGGCAGTGATGAAGACGTTGCTGCTCAGCTGTCACGATTGCAAAAAATTCTTAATGAAGGTGGCGCGACGGACATTCAGGTTGCGACTGATGAAGCGCGGCGTGCCGTACTCTGGCAAGGTCGCAAAGCCGCATTTCCGGCAGTTGGTCGAATATCGCCGGACTACTATTGTATGGACGGCACCATCCCCAAGCGTGAACTCGCCAGTGTTTTGGCTGAAATTACAGCCTTATCCAGTCGCTATGGACTTGGTGTGGCGAATGTATTTCATGCCGGTGATGGTAACTTACACCCTCTCATCTTGTTTGACTCAAGTGACCCGAAACAGCTTGAGTCAGCAGAGCGTTTTGGTGCAGATATCCTGACCCTCTGTATCGAACGTGGCGGCACCATTACGGGTGAGCATGGCGTTGGGGTGGAGAAGATCGATCAGATGTGCATTCAGTTCAGTGCGGTTGAGTTGGCGCGCTTCCACGAGATTAAGGCGTGCTTCGATAGTACGGGGATTCTAAATCCAGGCAAGGCCGTTCCTACGCTCAATCGCTGCGCTGAATTTGGCGCAATGCACGTGCATCGTGGTCAGCTCCAGCATCCTGAACTGGAGCGTTTTTAGTGCAGATAGAAGAGCTTTCCGACAAAATTCGTGATCATGTCGGGCAGGAAAAACCGCTGTCAATTGTGGGGGGTAACAGCAAAGATTTTTACGGCGCTGACCTTTCAAAGCTAGAACCGATCTCGACGCTTGGTCTTAATCAAATCATCAGTTACGAACCCTCGGAGTTGGTAATACGGGTTCAGGCCGGGTGTTCGCTCGAGGTCATCAATGCAGCACTCGAAGAAAAGCATCAAATGCTAGGTTTTGAACCACCTGATTTTGGCGGCTCAACCATTGGTGGCGCTATCGCCTCGGGAATCGCCGGCAGTAGAAGACCCTTTGCCGGAGCAGGGCGGGACTTTTTGCTAGGTGTCGACATGATTGACGGCACCGGTGAGGTTTTTACGTTTGGCGGTCAAGTTATGAAAAACGTGGCGGGATACGATGTGTCGCGATTAATGGCCGGTGCTTTGGGTTGTCTCGGGCTAATCACTGAAGTCAGTTTGAAGGTGCTGCCGCGCCCAGAACACGAGCTAACCTCAATGAAGCCGGTAGCTCGGCTGGAGGTGTTGTCAGAGATGAAGAAGCTCAGCGCAATGCCCGAAGTGTCTGGTTTAGCCTGGTGGCAATCCAACCTTTACGTTCGATTCTGTGGGTCTGAGAACACCGTGAAGCTGCGCCTTGCAGCCTTTGGCGGTGATCTGGTGCCAACGTCATTTTGGCAGCAAGTGGACACCATGGGTTTGTTTTCTGGCGCTGATAAAATCTGGCGGGTGTCGACTAAACCCATGGACCAGTCAAACGCGCTCGAAGAGGCTGATCTGATTGACTGGTCAGGTTCTCAGCGTTGGCTGACGACCGGTGACGATCTAGAAAACCAAGTAGAAATCAATGCCGATGCTTATATGACGCTGGTGAAGACTAACGATCAGCAAAAGAACCGATTCGCAGCGCTCTCGGCACCGATTGAGGCACTGCATAAAAAACTCAAAGCGACATTTGACCCCTTCGGGATCTTAAACCCCAATAAGATGTATGAGGGGATCTGATGCAAACCGAAATTCATCCAAACCTTAAATTGTTACCTGAAGTTACCGAGGCAGAAGCGATTCTAAGGTCATGCGTTCACTGTGGCTTTTGTACAGCAGTGTGCCCCACCTATCTTGAACTGGGTGATGACCTGGACAGTCCTCGTGGACGAATCTATTTGATCAAAACGATTTTAGAAGAAGACGCCGTCAGTCCCGAAATGAACCAGCACCTTGATCGATGCCTGACCTGCCGTAGTTGCGAGACGACGTGTCCGTCAGGCGTTCAGTACGGTCGATTGTTGGATATTGGCAAGGATCTTATCGAAACTCGCTATAAACCTGCGCGGCCTTTGCTTAGGCAATTGAAGTCAGCCGTGCTGCGTATTTTGTTGCCCAGACCGAAACTGTTTGCCGTTTTTTACAAGTTGGGCCTAATGTTTCGTCCGCTCCTACCTTTGGCTCTGAAAAACAAGATGCCCCTGAGCCCTGTGCCAGAACTGCCCCCGTCTCCTGTTGCTAAGCCTCAAGTGCATTTGCCGACGAAAACAGCGCTGGTGCTTCAAGGTTGCGTCCAGCGTTCGTTAACCCCGGGGGTTAATCGTGCCACGGAAAAATTGTTAGCAATGCACGACATCGATGTACGCTATCTATCGGAGGAAGGTTGCTGTGGTGCGGTCGATTATCATCTAGGCCACCACGAAACTGGCGTTCAGCGAGTTCGGCGGTTGATTGATAAACTTCACCCCGAGTTGGATCAAGTGGAGTGGATTATTTCTACCGCCAGTGGCTGCGGGGTGATGCTCAAAGACTACCCGTCGATGTTGAAAGATGACTCTGAATATCTTCAGAAGGCAGAGCAAATTCTCGCCAAGACTTGGGATATTAGCGAGGTCCTAGGGTCTTTGAAATTTTCCTGCCAGCCCATGAATGTCGCCGTGCATACGCCTTGCACTCTTCAGCATGGGCAGAAGCTGCCGAATGTCATGACAGAGATACTGCGTGCTGCGGGCGCAAACCTGGTGCCCGTTGCTGAGCCTCACCTTTGTTGTGGTTCTGCTGGTACCTATTCAGTGCTGGAAGAAGCGTTGGCAGGCCGTCTAACGACTCGGAAGGTGGCTTGCCTTACGGAGCATGCACCGGATGTGATTGTGACGGCCAACGTCGGTTGTCAGGCCCAACTCTCTGCTTACGCTGATACCCCGGTCATGCATTGGGTTGAATTTCTTGCCCATTACCCAAGTGATTAATCAGGTGGTTTAATCACCTGTGATTAGCGCTGCTTGTTTAACCAGCAGAGTAAGCCCTTTTGAGCATGCATTCGGTTTGCAGCCTGGGGATAGATAATGGCTCGATCATCACGAGCCAACTCGGCACTAATCTCAAAGCCGTCGTGTATGGGCATGTCGTGCATGACCTTGCAGTCGACGTCTTTGAGTAGTTCGTGGTTCAATTGATAGGGCATCATTTTCTTTAGCTTCGCGGCGTTTTCGTCCTTGTGCGCAGGATTGTTGAAATACTGCATATCAATCCATGTGTCTGTGTAAACGAAGTCTGCACCTTGAACTGCCGCCTTGGCATCCTCAGTGTGTTGGACTTTATTTTGTGCAGGGCTCGCGCCACTAATGATGTCCTGTACATAGGCATTCTGACTTTCCCCGTTGTCATCCGGTGTGGGCGTTGCAAGGGTCAGTTGAATGCCAAGTTTGTGGCATAGAGTGACCAGCGAATTAGAAACATTGTTCTGCACCCCGACATAAACGATATGTGCGTCGGCAATGTCTCCTTCAAAATTTTCTTGCATGGTCAAAACATCTGTCAACGCCTGGCAGGGGTGAAACATTTCATCGCAGCCATTAATGACCGGCACTTCGCTTGCGCCCATAATCGTTTGCAAATCTTCATGGTGCAACAGACGCGCCATGATAAAAGACACGTTGCGGGACAAATATGCGGTCTCATGGTCAATGCCAGACAAGAGAAAGTTTGATGTCATCCAATCGACGTAGATGGCGTGGCCACCTAGTTCAGTCATGCCGGCTTCGAAAGACACTCGAGTGCGCGTGCTGGTTTTTTGGAACAGCATCGCCATTGTCAGATGACTGAGCGCATGATGATAGTCAGCCGGTGAGGCTTTGATCTCAGCACTAAGGCGGAGAATTTCGCTCAGCTCTTCAGGGCTGAAACTTTGAAGATTGGGCACGTGACGCATGACACCTTCCTGGCAAAAAAAAAAGCCAGACGCATGGCAGGCTCGATTTGCGCAAGATACCGCACATAATCCGGGTTTTGCAATGCCTTGAGCTTGGCCCTATGCTGATTTGGTAAACCTTCACTAGGCTTTTGGATGGAATATAGAAATCTTGGTAGCACTGGCTTAAAGGTATCTCTGGTCGGTATTGGCTGCACCAATTTTGGCCGACAATGTGATATTGCGGCGACTGCGGCCTTGGTCAAAGCCGCTTTAGGGGTGGGGATAAACTTTATTGATACCGCGGATGTATGCGGACCCAGTGGACTTAGTGAGGCTTATTTGGGCCAGGCAACCGCGGGCTTAGATCGGTCGCGGATTGTGATTGCCAGTAAGTTTGCCAATCGAATGGGCGATCGAGCCACAGCAGCAATGTCCGATTCGAATTTTGATGTGGTTGAAAAGGTGGCGGCGAATGCATCGGTTTCGGCATGGCAGTTAAACAGTGACAAGATGATCGATGTAAACAAGTTGAGTCAGCGATAATTATGTGTGGCCGTTTCAATATTATTGCTGACCCGATCACTCAATTGATTATGAAAATAGTGAATGGTGAACTTGGCGACCTGGCTCTGGAAGATCGCTACAACATTGCGCCTACAGACGATGTGCCTGTGTTGCTTCGTACCAAGGGTGGCGAGTGGCGACTGCAGAACATGCGTTGGTGGCTGGTGCCTGCTTGGAGCCCCGCACCATCGTCCAAATACACCATGTTCAATGCGAAATCTGAAACACTCGCTAAGAGCCGTGCTTTTAGCACTCCGTTTGCGCGGCAACGATGCATCATACCGGCATCTGGTTATTACGAATGGCGCAAGGAAGCGGCTACGAAGGTGCCGTATCTGATTGAACCCGATCTGGAACGAGGGTTTGCTTTCGCTGGTCTTTGGGATCATTGGGAGCGCAATGGTCAGCGCATCGATAGCTGCACCATCATTACTGGTGCGGCGCCAGATTCAATGCGTGGCCTGCACCACAGGGTGCCGATTCACTTGACCAAAAACGAAGTAGATAGATGGCTCAATCTTGATACCGAGGCCACTGAACTGACGACTATTCTATCGCCTCGCCTGCGCGGCCCCGTTCGAGTTACGCCGGTATCAAGCTATGTCGGCAATTCTCGGCATAAGGATCCTCGCTGTGCTGAACCAATCGGCGACAGCAAAATCATTCACTAAGAGACGTGAGAAGGTCGAGTTTAATTTCGTGAAACGTGAAAGGTTCCGTCATCCGCAATGTTATCGAGGGAGTACTTGATTTCGTTGATGATGTCTTCATTTTTTCGCCCAGCTGCCTGATAAGCCTCGATGAGTTTCCAAACGAGCGCTTGGCCGTAAGCATGCAAATCAATATTTTCCTTTGCGGCGGCTGCAATGCCAGCTTCAAGGTGTTGTTGGGCGACGCCGTATGCGTTTGCCATGGTAAGTACCTCCGTTGCTAGTTGTTATTGCCGCTTACAGGTAAGTATCAGAAAAGCGACCCATTTCATGTCTTGAAATCATTTCTCGGTGCACCTCATCCGGTCCATCGGACAGGCGTAATGCGCGATGTGCGGCCCACATTTTGGCGAGCGGGGTGTCACCGCTGACGCCAGCGCCGCCAAACATTTGAATAGCTCTATCAATGACGGCAAGAGCCATATTGGGGACCGCGACTTTCATTTGGGCAATATCATTGAGGGCGGCTTCCAAGCCGACTGCATCCAGTCGCGCGGCAGCTTTCAAGGCCATCAGTCTCGACATTTCGATATCGATTCTTGAATTAGCAATGACGTCGACGTTGCCACCGAGTTCAGAGAGTGGTTTACCAAAGGCATAGCGTGTTTTAGATCTCTCGACCATGAGGCTGAGGGCGCGTTCTGCTGCGCCGATGCTGCGCATGCAATGGTGGATTCGGCCAAAGCCTAGTCTACCCTGGGCGATTTCGAATCCTTGGCCGCGTTGTCCAACCAAATAGCTGGTCGGGATGGTGACGTCAGTAAAGCGGATTTGCGCATGGCCATGGGGCGCGTCGTCATAGCCAAATACAGAAACCATCCGAGTGATTTTCAGGCCAGGTGTATCCATGGGGACGATCATCACTGAGTGGCGAGCATCGAGCGGTGCATCCGGGTTCGTTACGCACATAACCACAAGAAATTTACAGTCTGGATGTCCAGCACCGGACACCCATGACTTTTCACCATCGATAATCCAGTGGTCGCCCTTTAGCCGCGCCTTCGACGTTAGGTTACTGGCATCTGATGAAGCAACCGCGGGTTCGGTCATTGCGAAACCAGAGCGCACAGCACCAGACATTAACGGGTGGAGCCATGTTTCCTGCTGAGACTTGCTGCCGAACCGCGCCAAGATATCCATATTACCGGTGTCGGGGGAGGCGCAGTTAAATACCTCGGCGGCAATTTCGGTACGGCCCATGGCTTCCGCGAGATGAGCGAATTCGACTTGGTTGTAGGTTTCGGGACTTAAAAAGAGGTTGAACAGGCCGGCTGATTTTGCCTGATTCTTCATGTCAGTCATCACCGATGGCGCTAACCAACGGTCAACTTCCAGAGCATCCTGATAGCTTTGCTCATTCGGAATCACGACTTCATCAATGAAAATGCGAAGTCTTCGCAAGATAGGGTGGACTTTGTCGGAGATGCCGATAAACATGGCCAGTACCTGCGGTTACACTGTTGCCACAATAATTCATAATAATTTACTATCGCAAGTATTATAAAAATTGATGATGGGGGGAGTATGTCGACATTAACACTCGAAGAAGCGGTCGCTAATGGTATGGCCATTGCTTATCACGCGCAGCAAGCACCAGAAAACATGGCTGTCATTTCAAATTATGGCAATCGCACCTTTGCCGAACTAAACGAACGGATCAATCAACTGGCAAGGGTACTGCGTAATGCTGGGCTCAAACCCGACGATGGTGTTGCGATGCTACTTACCAACCGCCCGGAATTCGTCGAAGTGCTATACGCCTGCCAAAGAACCGGCCTCAGAGTGACGCCCATTAACTGGCATCTAACGGGAGACAACGCGTCTTACATCGTCGAAAACAGCGAGGCGAAAGCATTCATAGCGGATATTCGCTGTGCTGCATCAGCCATTGATGCTTTGAACGACAATCGGGCGCAGGTAAAACTTTCTCTGTCGGTGGGTGGCAATATCGAAGGCTTTGGTGATTACCAAGACGCTGTAAAGGATGAAGCCAGCAGTAATATCGAAGACCCTGTGATTGGTACTCAGATGCTTTATACCTCAGGTACAACCGGTAGGCCGAAAGGGGTGTATCGGCCCCGACAAGCGCCAGATGTTCGTGTTAATGAAACCGTGACGCGCGCTCAGTCTGCTGCCGATTGGCGGCCTGGCGAAGATCTATGCCTGTGCACAGGGCCCGCTTACCATGCGGCGCCTCTGGCCTTTAACGTCAATGGTCCGCTGGTTGAGGGTGTCGGAACTGTCTTGATGGACAAATGGGATCCAGAAGAAACGCTACGCCTAGTTCAGGAGCACAAGGTGACCCATACGCACATGGTCGCAACCATGTTTCATCGCTTATTAGCGTTGCCTGAAGAAACCAGGAAAAAGTATGACGTATCCTCTTTGCGTTACGTCGTGCATGGTGCAGCACCGTGCCCAGTTCATGTTAAGCACGAGATGATGGAGTGGCTTGGACCAGTGGTTTATGAGTATTACGCTGCGACTGAGGGTGGCGGTGGTTTCTTTATCGATCCAGAAGCATGGTTACAAAAACCCGGTAGCGTCGGCAGTGCGCCGAGCGCCGATAATCGAATCTTGGACGATGATGGTAATGAATTACCCACTGGCGAAATCGGTACGATTTACTTCAAGGCACCGGCACTTCGATTTGAATACTACAAAGACAGCGAAAAAACCTCTGGCAGTTATCGCGGCGACTATTTTACGCTCGGCGATATGGGCTACTTTGACGAGGATGGTTACCTGTTTCTGACTGGTCGCTCCGCCGAGACAATCATTTCGGGTGGCGTCAATATCTACCCACAGGAAACCGATGATGTGATGCTGAAGCATCCCGCTGTGGCCGACGTGTGCACGGTCGGTGTGCCAAATGACGAGTGGGGGGAAGAGGTTAAGTCAATTGTGCAGGTCAAGCCGGGTGTTGAGCACTCTGTGGAGACGGCGCAAATGCTGATCGATTTTGCTCGGGAACATCTGCCCGGATTTAAGACCCCGCGCACGATTGATTTTATCGAAGATTTGCCGCGCTTACCGTCGGGAAAGATCCAGCGGCGAATGGTGCGAGCGCCTTACTGGGCCGGCAGAGACAAGCAAATCTAGCAGCACGCGATAAAAATGAGCCGTGTGTCGTACCGGGTAAGACAGAGGCAGCCGGTGTTCTTTACGCAGCCTTGACCTTGCCGCGTCTAGATGTCCTAACTTGGGAACTTCGTTGGTAGATTCGAATACCATCCGCCGGAAATATCGCAAAAGCTATTGTAAGCGAACCCCCTTAGCATGCCGCTAGCGGGGGCGAGGTCTCCTAACCTGCAGACTTAATGCGTAGATCAGCATAGCCGCGCTTATAACGATCCGGTGCAATATCCAGCACGATCTTCTGTATGTGGCGTGGCTTACGGAGACGGTGCTTCGTTTGCTCACCGTGCCTTAGGTGGCCTTCTAGTCCTTCGATTCGAACCCAACGACCGTTGCCGAGTAGGGCGTGAGCACGGCGGACCACCATACCTCGTTTAGTACCCTGCAATGAGAGTGCCCGAACTCGCTCGTCCACGTGGATCTGTCGAGTCACGTGCTGGCCTGATCGACCCCTAAAGCTGCCGATCGTTTCCCAGCGGCCCTGCTTATGAGCGTTGTGGTGTCTTTTGTTGTGACGTCCATCATTACGTCGATCATCGTAGTTGGAGTGACCTTTGCTATGACCCTGGGAATAGCCGTTGGAATGACCGTTGGAATACTTTCTGTTGTGTTTTTTGTTGTGTTTTTTTGAGTGGCTATTCGAGTAGCTTTGGTCATGGTTCTTTTGATGATTTTGATGATTTTGATGATTCTGATGAATCTGCTTTTTGTGGCTTATGCGCTTTAGGTGCTTGGCGACGAGTTCGTCATAAACTTTGAATTGAAAGCGGTCAGTGTGACGGTTGTCAGCAGCAGCATTGACAGCGAAAGAACTCGCCAGAAAGGTGCCCAGTAATACGATATTTAGCGTTTTCATCATGAACTCTCTTTTGTGAGGTAACGAGAACATGATGCAATTTTGTTGCTGAACGAAATGTTAAGCCTGGCTGAACGGTTTCTGAACAGCCTAAAAGCGATTGCGAAGCTTTTGGGAAAGTCGCTTGCTATCCGCAGTTTCGATTTGCACCGAGTCGCAGCCTAAATCACTCGCGTAACGGATCAGGGCATCGTAAAAATATTCCACCAGTTCATCCGTAACCGAAACGTTTGGTTCAAGCCAAATATTTTTTACCGCTAGCAAATTTTGAGCACGATGTGCTTTGCAGTCCATCCTGCCAATGAATTCGTCTCCTAACAATAAGGGTAACGTGAAGTATCCGTATTGCCTTTTGGCTTCGGGTACATAGCATTCGATCTGGTAGTTGAAGCCAAATAGCTGGGATAACTTTTCGCGATTGATGACCAGGTTATCGAAGGGAGAAATCGGGATTAAGCGCCGATTACCGAGTCTTGCAGGGAGACTGTCGATGTCTGCTTTCAGCGCATAATAGGTTTCTTTACCTATGGGTACAGGAACCACTTCACCGGTTTCACCCAGTTCATGTAGTGCCGTTCTGATACCCGGTAGAATTTTGTATTTTTCGAAACGACTGGTGACGGTGCGCATGTAACCAATATCTTGCGGCCGACTAATGCCTTGAGATGCAAGGATTCGTGTGACGTAGAACCTCGCGCGTTCCTGATCGTCTGGCAGTCGTGTATCGGTGTCCTGCGGTAAGACACGTTCGGTTAAGTCGAAGCATTTTTGAAACCCTCGACGCTCGGCAACCATCAATTGCCCTGACAAAAATAGTTGTTCCATTGCAAGTTTGGCAGGTTTCCAGTCCCACCAACCCGCGGAGCGCTTTCCGGCTGGCGACTCGAAGTCTTTTGACATCAATGGACCTTCGGCGCGAATTCTGGCGAACACTTCTTTCGAAACGGTCGGGTCAATCTTTCTGCTCGCGCCATAGCCATGCATTAGCGGCAAATAGAACCGATAATCTTCCATGGGGAGATAAGCTGCCGCATGGTGCCAATATTCGAAAATGCTTTTTCGTTCCGTGAGCAGAGTGTCGAGATGAGCAGGTTGATAGTTGCTAACGCGAGTTTTTAGGACATGGTGATGGGCCCTGTCAACCACCGAAATAGTGTCAATTTGTACATAACGGAGGGTCCTTATTGTGCGCTCAACGGCATTGATGCCCCGTCCGAAAGTGTCCTGTTTCGCTAGGCCTTGTCGGCTAAGGGCGAGACGTCGAGCTTGTGAAATCGTTAGCGTCATTTATTTTCTTGGCCGTGTTAAGCTTCAGGCTTAAGTGTCACCGGCGAGCCCGGCAATGAAAATCATGTGTTACTTATCGACCATGTTTCTGGTTGCAGCCTCAAATTTTTTTGCTGCTAGGCTTAAAGCAACCTACGCGAAAAGTGACCTGGCCACCAGTCGTTCAAGACTTGCTTCAACACTTTCTTCAATACTGACTCCAGGGCGAGGAGTTAGGATTGAGCGCGACGGCGTTGATGCCGTGAGTGGCGTGATTGCTGGGATCGAAACTCGACACAGCAAAGTTGCTGGACTCGGAAACTAATGGCACAAAAAGTTCTACTAGTAGATGCGTTTAACCTGGTTCGCCGAATTTTCGAAGCGAGGGGCGGCATTGCGGGTGATGAGTTCATGCTCTCTTGCCGACAGTCGTTGCAGCGATCTCTCCAAGAAATTGAGCCCAGTCATGGCTTGGTGGTGTGGGACAGTCACGGAGTGACCTGGCGTCATCTTTTAGACGATCGATATAAAGCCAATCGAGAGCCTACCCCTGAGGTCCTTATGTCTCTGGTCCCTGAACTCACCCGCCAATTCTCAGAACTGGGTATTTTGAGCCTGATGGTGACTGACTATGAAGCGGATGATGTGATCGCGACGTTAGCCGTGGGTATTGCGGCTAACCAGGGTGAGACGGTCATCGTATCGACCGACAAGATGTTTTTTCAATTATTGATGCCAGGAATCCAGATTTATCACCACTTCGATCGTCGCTACGTCGAGATAGCAGAAGTCAGGGATAGATTTGGACTCGAGATTAACCAGCTTGTCGATTATTGGGCATTGTCGGGAGATAACAGCAACAACATCAAAGGCATAACGGGTATTGGCAAGAAAACTGCGACGGCACTGCTGCAGGAATACGGCAGTATTGAGGCCATGTTGCAGGATCAGAGCCTGAAGAAACTCCAAGCAGATCCTGGTCAGGCGACTCGATGCCAGCAGCTAGTCGAACTGAAACGAGATGTGGTGTTGGGCGTCAACTTAAAGGACTATCGCTTAACTATCATTTAACCTCAGATCAGCCAGTCTGGTGGAATATTCTCTTCCACCAGTTGCGTGATGCTGATGCAATTGATGCCATGGTCGTCTCCAATTTGCAGGGCAAACTCAGAAATATCGTTAGTGCGAGAAAATATCAGAGCATTTGGATACTTCTCTTTTAGCCAAAGGGCGGTTCTCAGGTTGTTGGATGCCATACCCGTGCCCAATATTAATACGGGCTCGCCAATGCTGAGATCAAAGATATCGACAACTTTGCGCCACACATCAGGATGGGAAATATCGCCTTCTAAGACATGTTTTTCATATCCTATCGCTAGACGGCGCTGCTCCTCGACAATTTGAATACGGCGATGAGCTTGGACATCAATAAGTAGTACTCGCGCAATTTGGTCCGGGGCATTTTCTTGTAGCTCTTCAAGAATGGTTTGACCGAACAAACCAAAGCCTGCCAGTACAACGGTGTCCTTTTCTTTTGTCTTGATAAAGTGATCGACGAGGCTGTCACGGACCAACGCTTTTGCCGCAAGGTTATAGGAATTAAAACGTACCGATTGCTTTGATATTCGCGTGTCTGATATTGCTCTAAGAAAACGCAGACTGGCACAGTGAATAACGACGTTGTTCTCTAAGTTCGGATACAGTCTAAGGACTTTCGAGGCGGCTTCGAATGCTAGGAAGTCGTCGTCTCCTAACATTAACATTCGTTTAGCGCGGCGCAAGCGAAGCTCTTGTAACAGAAATTCGTGGGTAATATCGCCCACGAGTACGGTCACCCCAAAGGTCTCGACGAGTTCTAGTTCTCGAACAGGATCGATGTTGGTATCGACGACGACGATAGGCACTGCGCGGTCGTGATCCCTGAGCACGCGCAGATAGCTGGTCGTGAGGCTCCCGGAGCCAACGATGACAATGTGATTTTTTATGCGGGTCAAGCGCCAGCGGCGTTGTGCGACGGCTGTCAATACCGCATCAATAACGGCGGACGCCGTTAGTAGAGGTGCACCGAAGTAGGCTATCCAGAGTAGGGTGCGGCCGATGAGTGGGCCACCTTGCGGCGTGCCGAGATCGAGCCCACCAACCACAAAAAGTCCAAGGCTGTAATAGGCCTTAGTCAGGAAAGGGGCATTCGTGACATCGGTTCGTTCTGAAAGCGATACACCAGAAAGTAACCCTGCCAAAGCCAGGGAGAAAAACAGTACTGCGAGCCACCAGCGCCAGCTGATTCGGCTCGTATCGATAGGGTAGGGAGTCACAGCGCAGCATGTCCCAATTCAAAGAACGTTATTATAGCGCTGAAAGGGTTCTGCGGCGGGTTTATTGTTTTCAGTCGGTAGTGAGCGCCGCTCGGCCAATGTTAGAATGTTGTTTTGTCTAAAGGAAAATTGATGCTTGCCTGCTTCAAAGCCTACGATATTCGCGGCCGAATCCCTGACCAACTTAATGCTGATCTCGCCTATCGGATTGGCAGAGCCTATGCCCAGTTTCTGAAACCAGAAAAGGTGGTGGTGGGTCATGACATAAGACTTTCCAGTCCAGAGATCTGTGCTGCTCTGGTTGAAGGATTACTAGATGGTGGTTGCAATGTCTTTCATATAGGCCAATGCGGTACTGAAGAGATCTATTTTGCCACCAGTCACTTTGAGATGGATGGCGGTATTGTCGTTACGGCCAGTCACAATCCCAAAGACTACAATGGTATGAAGCTGGTTCGGGAGGATTCTAAGCCGATTAGCGGTGACACCGGGTTAAAGGAGATCGAAGTGTTGGCGGAAACCAATGATTTTCCGCCCCCGGGCAAGCGGGGCACCTTGCAGAGCCTGTCCCACCTAGCAGATTACATTGAAAAACTCGTAGGCTATGTCGATAAAAATGAATTGAGACCACTTAAAATAGTCGTTAATGCCGGTAACGGTGGTGCCGGTGTGGTGGTCGATGCGATCGAATCATCGTTGCCGTTTGAGTTTATCAAAGTGCATCACGAAGCTGATGGCAACTTTCCGAATGGTGTCCCTAACCCTCTGCTGGAAGAGAATCGAGCATCAACTATTGATGCCATTAAGATGCACAATGCAGATATGGGCATCGCCTGGGACGGGGACTTTGACCGCTGCTTTTTCTTCGACGCTGAGGGCCGCTTCATCGAAGGTTATTATATTGTTGGTTTGCTCGCAGAAGCGTTTCTGGTGCGCGATGGTGGCGGAAAAATCGTTCATGACCCGCGATTAACTTGGAATACGATTGAGGTTGCCAAGCAATTCGGTGGTACCGCTATTATGAGTAAAACCGGTCATGCGTTTATCAAGGAAAGAATGCGTGAGGAAGATGCCGTCTACGGCGGTGAGATGAGTGCACACCATTACTTTCGGGATTTTGCATACTGCGACAGCGGTATGGTGCCCTGGCTACTGGTAGCCGGCTTAATTTGTGCGAAGGGGAAAACCCTGGCGGAGCTAGTAGACGAACGCATGGCTCAATTTCCGGCCAGTGGCGAAATTAACCGCCGTATCGAAGATGCGGCCAGTCTGCTCAAAACACTCGAAGCTTTTTATGCCGATGCTGCGCTCAGCATCGACCATACGGATGGTCTGAGCATGGTGTTTGAGGATTGGCGATTTAATGTTCGTATGTCTAACACCGAGCCCGTGGTGCGACTGAACGTTGAGTCCAGGGCCAATACGACGTTAATGCAAGAGAAAACTCAAAATTTGCTCAGCCAGATGGGCGGTGAACCGCTATGAGCCAATTAACCGCAAACGGTATTCAGCTTGAATACGAGGCGTTGGGTGATGCTCGCAATCCCACCATGGTGTTGATCCGTGGTCTGGGGACTCAGATGGTCGACTGGCATCCAGATTTGCTGGAACAACTCGTGCAACTTGGGCTACATGTCGTCATCTTCGATAACCGTGATGTTGGGTTGTCGGAAAAATTTGATCATGCGGGTGTCCCTTCGTTCAAAGACGTTTTGCTCGGCACCGTGCCAGCACCCTATACGCTAAGTGATATGGCTGCCGACGTTGTTGGCTTGTTGGATAACCTGGGAATTGCCAAAGCGCATATTTTAGGTATTTCACTCGGCGGCATGATTGCGCAAGTGTTATCCGCTGAGTACCCGGCGAGGGTCATATCCCTGCTGTCTGTCATGTCCACGAGCGGCAAGCCAGATTTACCCGGACCAACGGATGCTGCTGTGAAAGCCTTCAACGCGCCTCCAGCAATAACTGAAGCAGCCGCGATTCAGCAGACAGCCGAGCACAAGGTCGTTTTTGGTAGTCCTGGTTACCCAGAATCGATTGAAGAAAGAATCGCAGATGCGACGAGAAGCTTTCATCGCTCGCGTAATCCTGACGGCCCAGCCAGACAAAGACTTGCCGTGGCTAGTCAATCCGACCGTACAGCGCTGCTGAGCAAGCTTGATTTGCCCACAACGGTCATTCACGGCGTTGACGATTCGCTGATTCCTATCGCCTGCGGAGAAAATACCGCCGCATTGATTTCTAATGCGACATTTGTCGCCGTGGCAGGGATGGGTCACAACATACCCAGATTGTTAGTGCCTGAATTTGTTGGCCTCGTTAAAGCTCACTTGGATCGTGTGACATGAGTTGGATGGGCAAGATTTTAGGGGGTGGACTAGGGTTCTTAATGGGCGGCCCTCTGGGAGCAGTGCTGGGTGCAGCTGCGGGCCATGCGGCATTGGATTCTGGAAGTCAGACTAGCGGTCTTTTTAGCAAGCTTGAGAACAAGCAGAGTATTTATTTTACAGCCACTTTTTCGATGCTGGGTAAGCTGGCCAAAGCGGATGGCGTTGTGACTCAGCAAGAGGTTGCGGCGATTGATCGTGTTATGCGAGAAAACCTGCGCTTAACACTACCGGCACGAGATCTCGCGATCAAAATTTTCAATGCAGCAAAGAACTCGAACGAAGGCTTCGAGGACTATGCACAGCAGTTTTATACAGAATTCGGCAGCTCCAAGCAGGTCCTCTCGTCCATTATCGACCTGCTGCTATTGGTGGGCCATGCCGATGGTGAGCTGGTGGCGGCAGAAGAAGCGATGATCTTAGAGGCAGTCAGGATTTTTCGACTGGAAGACCACTACCAGCAGTTGAAAGGTCGCTTTACGGGCGTACCTGAAGATATTAATCGCTATTACATGATCCTAGGTGCTGAACGAGGTGATAGTTTGGCAGCGATCAAAAAGAAATATCGTCGCCTAGCGATGGAGTTTCATCCGGACAGGATGCAAGCGGAAGGTGTCTCACCGGAATTAGCATCGGCCGGTGAAGATAAATTTAAGGAAATACAAAACGCGATGGATCTGGTTGAGAAAGACATCAAGTCGGTATGAACGCCAGACGACACTTATACAAAACCTAGATGAAACCTAGATGAAACCTAACAATTCCATCCCGCTCGACTTTAGACGTCATTCGCCAGAAGAAATGCTCTCTCGAGCAGATGGCTACTACCAGCTTATGAGGCGCCGCCGTTCCGTTCGAGATTTCTCTCCAGACGAGGTGCCATGTCAACTGATCGAGCAGTGCTTATTGACGGCAGGTACAGCAGCAAGCGGTGCCAACTGCCAACCCTGGCACTTTGCGGTGGTACAGAACCCCGAGTTGAAGCAGCAGATACGACTAGAAGCCGAAAAGGAGGAGCGCGCGTTTTACGAACAACGAGCACCGCAAGCATGGCTAGATGATTTGGCGCCGCTCGGTACTGACGCGAATAAACCTTTTCTGGTAACAGCGCCTTATCTAATCGGTGTATTCCAACAGCGCTTTGGCACGAGTTCAAGCGGCGAAAAGCAAAAGCACTACTACGCAACAGAATCTGTTGGTCTGGCGACGGGATTATTGATCAGTGCTCTTCATCAGGCCGGACTCGCCTGTCTGACACACACACCGAGCCCTATGAAATTTCTGAATCAATTGATGGGTCGACCGAAATCTGAGCGACCGTTTCTGCTGTTAGTCGTCGGATATCCGGCACCAGATGCTGTGGTACCGGATATTTCGAAGAAGACCCTCGATGAAATATCGAGTTTTTTGTAGCGCTTGCATCGCTTGCGGGTAGCCGCCTATTTATCAGCCGTGCGTTTTTCTGAGGCGATCAGATCAAGCAGGATATGGCCGGTTTCAATTAGGTAAGCGTCAGGTTTGGCTTCTTCAGAGTCTGCTACATCGGCTGCAGCTTTTGGTAAAGGTAGCGCGTCGCTAATTTCGGTTGTGACGTTATCTACAATACCCACCATTTCATCGTCAACGACTTCGTTGTCAATTGAGGAATCATCACCAGCGGTGGAAGCGTTCTCGTCTGTTGTCGTGGTTCCGTCTACTGCAGTTAGATGTGGGTTGACCTTCTTTTTCTTCAGGTCATCGAGTGAAGCGATCATTTCTAGGCCCTGTGCCTTGCGCTTGCTGTTTTCCAGACCTAGCCAAAAAGCATCAGCTTCTTCTTTTTCCTGGACCCTGGTCGACTCATTCAGCGTCACTTCAATAATTTTGCGGCGCTCATGTCGATAGGCAAGCGCTTCTTCCATGTAGTGGAATTCAGGGTCTGTTGCAGCACGCTCTTCATGTTGTATGCGAAGGTCGCCAACGAGAGGCGCTATCGAACGCTTGGTTCGATAGCCAGTTGCTTTAATTTTGTCCCAGGGCAGGGGGGAGTCAAGACTGCTTTCGCCGATCGATTCAGGGTCAAAATCATTCGGAAAAATAATGTCAGGCACGATGCCTTTGTGCTGAGTACTTTCTCCGGAGATACGATAAAACTTAGCCTGAGTCAGCTTTAGCTGGCCGCGATTAAGCGGTAGCAGTGATTGCACCGTTCCCTTGCCAAATGTCTGGTTGCCAATAATCAAACCTCTTTCGTAGTCCTGAATGGCTCCAGCAAAAATTTCTGAGGCAGAGGCGCTCAATCTGTTCACGAGTACGGCTACTGGGCCGTCGTATATCGTTCGGATATCGCGATCGTTCAATATGTCGACGCGATTGCTTTTACTTCGAATCTGAACGGTCGGACCTCGGTCAATGAACAAGCCCGTTAACGTCTTGGCTTCCTGAAGAGAACCGCCGCCATTGTTGCGTAAATCGATCACGACACCTTCAACGCCCTCCTGCATAAGCTCTACGAGTAACTTTTGAACATCCCGAGTGGTGCTCTTGTAGTTGCTCTCACCGGCTTGAAGTGCGCGAAAATCGATATAGAAAGTTGGGATATCAATCACGCCAATTTTGCGTTTGGCGCCAAATTGTTCGAGCTCAATAACCTTCGAGTGAGCTGATTGCTCTTCAAGCTTGACTGTGTTTCGAGTCAATTCAATGATCTTTGATTGCGATGGGTCGGAGGCAGAAATGATATCTAGTCGAACAACAGTGTCTTTTTTACCGCGAATCAGTTGCACAACTTCGTCGAGGCGCCAGCCGATGACATCCACCATTTCATCTTCATCTTGGCCAACGGCTACGATTGTATCGTCGGGGAAAATTGATTTGGATTTGTCTGCAGGGCCTGCGGGTACCAGGCTGACAACTTTGGTGAATTCATCTTCTCGTTGCAGTACTGCGCCGATACCCTCTAGCGACAAACTCATATTGATATTAAAGTTCTCCGAGGTACGCGGAGAGAAGTACTGAGTATGGGGGTCATAAGTTTTGGTAAATGAGTTCATGTAAAGCTGAAACACGTCTTCGCTGTTAGTCTGCAATGTGCGCGATAGGCGATTTTTATATCGTTTTACCAGCAGTTCCTGGGTGGCAGGCAATTCCTTATCAGCCATTTTCAGGTTGAGCACAGCGTTCTTAATCCGCTTTCTCCAGAGATCGTCTAATTCTTTGTTCGACTGTGCAAAAGGAAACTCGCTGCGATCTAATACGAGCGATTCATCGAGCGTGAAGTCGTACTGATCAATGTCTTTCTCCAGATTGGCAATTACTTGCTCGAAGCGAGCAATGACGCGATCGTGGTAAATGTTAAATATTTCGAAAGCAGGTCCCACATCGCCACGACGCAGCGCATTATCCATGTCGAAACGCAGCCGCTCAAAATTTCGAATATCGGCGGCTAGAAAATAGCTCTTGGACGGGTCTAAATCGTCGATGTAGTTATCGAATATTTTGGCCGATAAATCATCGTCTAGAAGGGTGCTGACGTAATGTCGACTGGCCAGCGCGTCTACGATGTTTCGGGTTGTATTGGCGTGCTCTGGCATCGGTTTGAGGGGCCCGACAGCGACTTCAGGAACCGTCGCGAAGGCAACACCTGCGGCAAATAGCGAGGTGAATACGAGGGCATTGATTACTTGTTTGGGACTCATCATAGTTTTATTTCGATCTCGTTTTCGTTTTCGTTACTTAGCAGTACCGTCTTAGAACACATTCCGCCGGGGAGTTCCCCGCCTTTGGTATGACCACGACAACTATACCTCTCTTCTAAACAGCTTTGATCCAGATTACCAGACGCATTTACAAATCTATCGCGCTTTTTGACTTTTATTACACCGATCAAGGCGAGTCTGTTGCTCTGATGCGGCAGTTTACGGCTGGTGAAATAAAATAGGCAACGAAATGCGATGAGATGAAGCCTATTCGCTTGGATATGCAATAATGCGTTTTTGGTTTGGTGATGGGATACCTTTTTTCAATGAATATATCTTTTAAAAACAAATTCTTAGCAGCAATACTTACAGTATTTTCGACATTAGCTTTCGCGGCCGAGACAGTACCTACAGTCCTGGCGCCGGTGACGGACGACGACATCGCTTACTTTTTTGGTTATCGGTTTGGTAATGCGCTTTTAGAAGGCGGCAATGAAAGTGTCAGTGTTGAAGTCATCCAACGAGGTTTGAAAGACTCGCTCGCCGGTAACGAACCAGCCATGAGCCAGGAAATGCAGACCAAGGTGATTCAAGAAATACAGACTCGTCAGATCGCTGTTATGGCTGAGACTGCCAAAGCCTTCATGTTGGCAAATCGTGGTCAGGACGGCATTCAGGAAACGGCTTCAGGTCTTCAATACCAAATTATTGAGCCGGGTGAAGGCGATTCACCCGCTGTCGAGAACGAGGTCTTGGTCCACTATGAAGGCCGTTTGCTGAATAACCAAGTGTTTGACAGCTCTTATCAGCGTGGCGAACCAGCCAAGTTCCCGCTTAACACTGTCATAGAAGGCTGGACTGAGGGTTTGCAGCTCATGAAACCCGGTGGCAAAGCGCGATTCTTTATTCCGCCAGAACTGGGTTATGGCTCTGGTGGTACCGGCGGTCCTGGCGGCATTCCACCTTTTGCCGTACTTGTATTTGATATCCAACTGCTTGACGTGATCGCTGCAGATGCGCCCGAGGATGATACCGCTTCTTAGGCGCCTGCTGCCGATAAAGCGCCTGCTGCGGGTAAAGCGCCTGCTGCGGGTAAAGCGCCTGCTGCGGGTAAAGCGCCTGCTGCGGGTAAAGCGCCTGCTGCGTGTAAAGAGCCTGCAGCCTGCTAACTGATATGAATCCCGAGCGCTTCCAGCAGCACACGCTGCTGGGCTTCGTCGATTGTCACACCGGTCATATCAATCTCTCTGATATCCAATCCGTCGAGGTCCGAGCCCCTAAGGTCTGCTCCTCTTAGCACCAGCCGGTCGGCAGTAATGCCGTGCAGTTCATTGTCGGTTAGCACGGCACCTTCGAGGTTTGTGTCATTGAATATGGAGTGGATCAAGCGGCAGTCAGAGATATTGGATTCCTGCAACTGGGCACCAGAGAAGTCGCTATAGGAGAAATTGCAGCTAGTCAGGCTACATTCGTACAAGCTAATTTTCCCACCGATTTTGCTCTCAACCGATATTTGGCTCAAATCTGCGCCCTGTGCCTGGCAATGCGTAAACTCGCTGCGATAGAGGTTTGCTCTTGAAAAGTTGGCCATGGAGAGGTCGCATTGTTCAAATTTACTGGCGGTAATCGTGGCGAATTTGAAGATGCAGCCAATTTCAGTTTCTCCGTCGTAGAACTGGCAGTTTTTGAATGAGCAGTCTCGAAACTTTATGCTGCTAAAGCTGCAGCTTTGAAACACGCAATCGATAAAGACGCAGTCGCTTATCTCGTCACACTGAAACGTCACCTGGCGGAAACGACAATCCGTGACCGTGACATCGTTGATGGCTTCATCTAATCGTAGATCGTGCAGAGTCTCGTTGTGCAATTCGCCAGAGCCAATGGCTTGTTGCCAGTCCGATTCTGTATTAATGCTCAATCGAAATCCCTGTTGAGTTCTTTTGCCGCTAGAGCGATCGCTTCAAGAGCCTCTGGCATGACGTCCGTCATCGTGAAAAAGCCATGAATCTGGCCATCAAATCGTTTTAGCAGAGTCCTAGTGCCAGCCTGTTCTAGACGCTTGCCGTAATCTTCTCCTTCGTCGCGCAACGGATCGAACTCAGCGGTGAACACCGTTGCCGGCGGGAGATTACTGAGATCTTGAGCAAGCAGTGGCGAGACGAAGGCATCATGCCGATCTTGCTTGGCCACGTAGTGATCAAAAAACCAGCTCATGGTCGCCTGAGTTAGCATATAGCCCTCGCCATTGGCTCGATAGGATTCAGTATTCATCGCGGCATTCGTTACTGGATAAACCAGTAGTTGATGTTGAATCGGCGGTCCAGATTCATCTCGGGCCCGAAGACATACCACCGCCGCCATATTGCCGCCCGCACTGTCGCCGCCGACGGCTAATCTATCCGGGTCAATGCCAAGTTCTTCGGCGTTTGCGTGAATCCAACAAAAGGCGTTGTAGCAATCATCCAGGGGTACCGGGTATTGATGCTCTGGGGCAAGGCGATAATCCACAGCAATGACCACGCAATTCGATTCCTTGGCGAGTAGTCGGCAAGGCGCATCATGGGTGTCCAGATCGCCTATCACCCAACCGCCACCGTGAAAGAACACTAGGCAAGGCTTGTTGCTCCCTGCATCAGGGCGATAGATGCGAATTGGGACACCACCGGCACTGCGATCGGAAACGTCATGAAGATCTGGCCTGGCAAGATCTTGGTGCATCAGACGATACATCTCACGACCTTGGGCCGGAGGTAGGTCACTGATAGAAGGGCCGTCGGCATCTGCCATGGCTTCAATAAGAGACTTAACAATGGGTGTCAGGGGCATGGTCAGATTCCGCGTTTTATTGGATTTGGTGTCAGCAGTTTAAGTCAGAAGCTCACCGATTAAGAATCTAATTAGGCACACAGTTTGGCGCTTATCTAGGTGAGAACAAACATCAAGCGGGGTTCTTGTTGATGAGGCATGCAAAGGGCAGAAATAGAACGGAATCAGAGGTATCCTTGCAGTCTATCGATTTGAAACCTTGAACTGTGATTAAGTTTCTTACTCAACCGCACATTCGTCTACTATTCACTGGCACACTGTTTATGGTGGCGTTTATCTGGATGGCCATTTCTGCTTACGACGTCGATAAAGCCGAGGTTCAAGTGTTTGCAATCTTCTCGCTGATGTTGCTTGGCGCGATGGTGGCAGGGGGCCTAGTCTTTTCTTTCGTATTGTTTATGATTCGGAAGCGGGCCAATCGCGGTGGTTTGCTGGGCAAAATCGCCGCCATCGAGAAAGAGGTTGAAGAAGAATCACGGGAGAAGCAGCCCTGACAGCTGGCACTGGCTAGTCCTGTGTTAGGTCTGACTTACGAAATAAACTGATCAGTTCAATACCAGCCGCATCGAGTTTTTCACGTCCTCCAGCCTGACGGTCAATCACACAAATTGCCGCAGCGACAATCGCACCTGTTTCTACCAAGTCTTGATGTGACAGAATGATTTGGCCGCCGCTGGTGACCACATCCTCCACGATGGTGACGCGCTTACCCGCAGTGTTTGGACCCTCTGCTAGCTTAGCCGTACCGTAAGTCTTAGCTTCTTTGCGAACAAATATGCAGGGCAAACCACTAAAGTGCGACAACATAGTCACGACGGGTATACCGCCCATTTCTAGTCCTGCAAGCACCTCGGTATCGGGCGGAATCAACGGCAGCATAGCCTCCGCGATATCGCTCAGCAGCTTTGGATCGGATTCAAACAAATACTTGTCGAAATATTCATGACTCACAGGGCCAGAGCGTAGGGTGAATTCTCCTGTGAGGTGCGCAGAGTGATAAATGCGTTGTGAGAGGCTTTGCGTCATAGGATCTCTTTGTTCCGCGGCTTGCGGCCTTCTGGGCTGCCCTCGCTTGGTCGTGAGCCCCTTCGGGTCTCTCTCCACGGCGGTCGGCGCTGCGCTTTGATGCTGCACAAAGAACATCTACCGCCTGTTCTGTTGAGGTTTTTTTAGCGCCATTGCCTAATTTAGCTGAGAATCAGTTCAGCGAACGAAAAAACCGATCCGTTCTTGGCAGATAGTAGGCATCGTAATCGACAGAAAATGCCACCGTAAAAGCGCGGCCTGTAATTCGGTCCCGAGTAATCAAGCCAATGCGCCTTGAGTCCCGGCTATTGTCTCGATTATCGCCCAACATCAGATACTGATCTTCTGGAATTTCGATCGGACCGAAACTGTTGTAGTCATTGGGTGGTGATGGAACCATCATCACCGGATGTTCGAAATTGCCGTATTGTTCATTGAAGAAACTATGCTTACGACGTTGAGCGTAGTCGAGCTGATTGACAATATCGTCATCCAATCGACTGTAGATCGCAGATTCATCGTTAATGTATAGCTGGTTATTGCGCATCTTGACGACGTCACCAGGGACACCGATCACCCTTTTGATAAGTAGCTTTTCATCAGCGGGTGAATAGAAGGTGACAATTTCTCCGCGGCTAGGGTTATCCCATTGCGCTAAATGCCAGGTCGTAAAAGGCACCTTAAGATCGTAAGCCAATTTATTGACCACGACGCGATCACCTTCCAAAATGGTCGGCTTCATTGAGCCCGTGGGTACTTGATTCCAATCTGCTATCGCAGAGCGAAACAAAACCATGACGATTAGGAAAATGATCAGAGTGCGCCACTCTCGCCAGAGTGACTTTAATCGGCTGTTTTGATTGTGGGTGTCCATAGCAGCAAGGTAACTGATTTTCGCGACAGCCGACAACAATTTATTTGTAAGTCACGGTACCAGCAGGTGCTGTACAAACTGCCGGTTGGCCTGTAATCTTACTCGACGTTTCAGTGATAACCCATTGATAATAAATTAGAAAAGAAGGGTCACTTCCTCCTTATTGGATTGTTTAATCGGGTTCAAAAAACAAGAAGGTTGCTGTAGATGCTTAAGGTCCAATTCAAGGACGGACGTGCCGAACCGGTTGCACTCGTTGCGCCCGGTAAAACAATTGGCAAAGGCGATATTAATGATATCGTCATCGACGAGAAAGGTGTCAGTGGATTTCATGCTGACCTTAAAGTCGAAGGCAACAATGTCACGATTTCAGATGTTGACACTAAAACCGGCACCCAGTTGAACGGCGAGTTGCTGGCGGGCCCCACCAATCTCAGGGCAGGGGACGTCATTATGATTCAAGGCGTTGAGCTTGAGGTCGTTGAAGATGACCCAGCTAACCATGCAAAGACCCTGGTACTATCGGGCCATGCTTTATCTGAGATATTGGGTGGATGGTTTTTGGTTGCGGATAGTGGGCCTGAAAAAGGTCAGCATATTTCCGTCAGTGATCGGACAGAAATCGGTCGCGCTCTCGATTGTGATATCTCCATTCTTGAACCTGAGCTGTCGCGCAAGCACGCCCAAATTGAACCAGAGGGTGACGAGCTGTATCTGCAGGATCTGGGTTCTGCGAATGGAACGCATGTGAACGGCGAGAAAGTTAATCGCATTAAACTCAAAGATGGTGACGTTCTGCAGTTTCATAAGATTCGCTTTATCGTCAGAGCACCATAGTCTCTAGAACCATAGTGTCTAGAACCATAGTTGGTAGCATCCATCATAGCTGGCGGCTCAATAAAATTTTCTAGCTGCCGATCACGTAGCCTTTTTCCGTCAATAAAGACTTCAACTCAAGGATATGTGCCTTGTGCTTGGTTTCTACCGTGATTGATACCCCTATCTGACCTACCGGTGCCTCAGTGGCAAACCGGTGATGGGCAATCTCGAGGACGTTCGCACCCGATTCCCGAAACACGCCCAGAACGATTTCTAAGTGGCCCGGCCGATCTGGAATGATGGTGTTGAACTTGATGATTCGGCCATCGAACAAAAGACCGCTATTAATGATCTTAGCCAACACGTTGACATCAATATTACCGCCGGAAATAATCGACAAGGTTCTCTTGTTTGCCAGCTCAGGCACTTTGTTGTTCAGCAAGGCGGCGATTGTCACGGCGGCCGAACCCTCGACGACGGTTTTCTCGATTTCTAGCATGAGCATAATGGCGTTCGCGATCTCATCACTCGTCACCGTCACCATCTGATCAACAGACTGCAGCACGGCGCAAAGGTTGTTGTCGGAAACTTTTCGAACCGCAATGCCGTCAGCAATAATCGATTGCGCTGGAACCTGAATGGACTTGCCAGCTGCCATAGCCGATGCCATGCCGGTGCAACTCGCTTCCTCCACCCCGATAATTTTGATCGCAGGGTTAATAGACTTCACAAAGGTCGCAACGCCGCTGATTAAACCGCCGCCCCCAACCGGCACCAGAATCGCCTCGATACCTTCTGCTTTGGGGTCTTCTAATATTTCTAAACCTAATGTGCCTTGGCCCGATGCGACCAGGGGGTCATCAAACGGATGTATATAGACGCGATTTTCAGCTTCAACAATCTCTTGGGAATAGCGATATGCATCATCAAAGGTTTCTCCCTCCAAAATGACGTCGGCCCCCCAGTGCTCCGTAGACCGCACTTTCACCAGTGGGCTGAACTTTGGCATGACGATTTTGCTGGAGATACCCAGTCGATTGGCGTGGTAAGCCAACGCCTGGGCATGATTGCCCGCACTCGCGGCGATCACGCCTCGTTTTCGTTCTGCTGCATTAAGGCTGAGCAATTTATTCAGTGCACCTCGCTCCTTGAAGGAGCCTGTCATCTGCAGGTTTTCGAGTTTAAACAGTACTTCACAGCCGCACATTTCAGAGAACGTCTCGGACCGGATGATCGGCGTCTTGACGATGTCGGCACGAATTCGGTCATATGCTTCGCGAATGGATTGCTCACTAATAAACGGCGCGTTTGTAGACTCAGCGTTCATGATGAGAGGTCTCTACTTGGGTGACCGTTGGTATCTCTGGTTGAATAGACATCACGGCTCGGTCCGTTACTGGCGTGCGCAACCACCGAAGTATTTGCAGAAAGCCGGGCGGCTTACCTGTCAGTAGAATACCAATTCTGAAGATTTTGGCTGCAAACCACAGGGCAGCCACAATCGAGGCAATGAGTAGCAGGGTGGTTGTTACATACTCCATGCCGGATGGTGGGCCGGCAGCGCGATTCATCATAACGAACGGCGTGAGCGGTGGAATGTAACTGAGTACTTGTGCGAGCGTACCGTTAGGATCTCTGCCGATAGGCACCATCAGTAAAATCGGCAGCATCTGGACCAACTGAACCGGAAGCATCAAGTTCTGCGCCTCTTTAAGGTTATTACAAACGGATCCAAGTCCGACAAGAATGGCAGCGTAAAGAAGATAGCCCAAAAGGAAATAGACAAAGAATGAACCGAGAAACCAGGGGTCAACTGCAACGCTGGTAATATCAAAGGGCAGCTCGATGCCAAGCAGTTGCGGTAAGAAGAAGAAAAACGCGAGTGCCATCAGTAGCCATGAGCCAATGATGGTGAGGCCTGTGAGTGCTATCCCGACGATCTTGCCGCCCATGAGTACGATCGGTGAGATAGACGACAGCAGCACCTCAATGAGTTTGTTGGACTTTTCCTCGATGGTATTTGTGAGCAGCATCTGAGTGTTGATCAATACTGAAATCCAGAGCAAGTAGACGAACACCACGGGTGCCCACTGTCTAACAATATCCGTCGAATCGACTTGTTCTTCTTCGCCGCTATCGCCTATTTGATGGGACTCAAAATCGGGTGGGGTATTGATCCAATCGGCGATATCGTTGTTGATATTTTCAGCTTTCAGGCGTTCGGCCCTCACGACCTTTGTTGCACTCCGGCTAAACCAGTTTCGAAGTTCGCGGTCAGTCAAATTGTTAGAAACAAAGCGAAATCCGTCGCTATTGTCCCGAGGTTTGTTACCGATAACAAAATAGGCGAATAATTCGTTGTCTTTAACCGCTTGGTTTAGCGCATCAACATTACGGCCATTAACGGCTTCGAAACGGAAAAAGTTATAGGAAATTCTGGGCGCGAGTGTCGCTTTGTCTTCCGCTGATAATCCAACCCACCAATCTGAAATCTCACCTCGATGAGTACGAAAGAAATTGCGTATTTCTAGCGGCAGGGTGTCGGGTAGCTGCGCGTCTGGATCGAGCACGGCGCGGGCAACGATTGCCAGGCCTTGTTCTTCAAGAGATGCTAATGCTGGTTTGATCTTGTCTAGCGGAGTCCGTCGATCATCTAGAGCCGGTGCTTGAAGGTATTGATTTACATCATTCAGGTTGAGTTCGAACATCACAGCAGGCAACAACCAGCCAGAATCGTCGATGACCGTAAATGTTTGAGGCTCGCGTGTGGAGGACACCAGGATGGGTACGATGCCAATGAGCATCAACATGATCGGCATCATTAAGATGCTGAGCCAGAAACCTTTGGTACGAATGTTCTCTAGAAACTCACGCTGGGCGACCAGTAAGGCGCGATACATCAGTCTGCCACCCTTATGGCACGGACAAATATTTCGTGTAAGGAGGGTGTATTGACCGAGAATCTGCGGATTGTGATTTGATTAACGAGTAGCTGCAGAATTTGCTGAGGATCGGCGCCATGATCGAGGGATAATTCCGCCGCCTTGCCCATAT
>JBNMQM010000028.1:0-59995 GCA_051278195.1 Candidatus Azotimanducaceae bacterium | reverse complement strand
GCAACTGTTTCATTAGCGACAAGAGTTAGGCCACCGTTATCAGTAGTAATATCAGCGTTGATCAAAATACTTCGACCGGCCTGAAGAGTTATAGACCCGCCAGCTCCCCCATTACTCGAAGTAATCGTTTCATTGATGGTAATGTCGTTGTTGGCTTGCAGTATTACCGCAGTACCCGCATTTGTAAGCGTAGTGATACTGTCAGCATCGAAGGATACGGTCGCGGTGGCGATCTCAGCAAAAGTATCGCTATCCGCGACGACCGCTGCTCCGAGGTCTTCCACAACAATATTCTTTGGATCGAACAACACAGTACCCGCAGCACCTGTTGCTGACGATAGATCTACCGCACCGCGATACACTAGAGATTCTTTGCCCGATATCTCAACAAACCCACCATCACCCTCCTCAGCACCACCGCGTGCACTAATGGAGCCAAAATACCGGGTTGTATCATCGGCCCAAACAATAACCGTGCCGCCATCACCTGCCGTTACGGCGTCTGCGTTAATTAACACATCGCCACCGACAAAGGTCTTAATGGCATTCAGTTCTTCGCCGGAACCCTGATAGTTGCCGCCGATCAATATTTCACCACCACCGGTATAACCCGAGGCATCGATGTTTGCTTCACTCAACAGCGCAACGCGATCACCCAACACTTTCGCTGAGCCGCCATTGCCAGTAGCGTTACTAACATCTATTTGACCTTCAAAATAGACGGTGCCGGACTCATTATCGGCATCAAAACCTGTCGCAATCAGCTGGACACTGCCTTCATTTTCTTCTGACCCGGTTGCCAGTAGCCGGCCCGTGCTTCGCACTCGAATTCGACCACTATTGGCGGCCAGCGAAATGGTATTCGCTGGCGCTAAAGGGTCATTCGGCAGAGGTTCAGGAAATGGTTTTGACTCAATTGTACCGGCGACGTCGATCAGCGAATTCGCATTCACACTACCATCAGTCACACTGATGGTAATTTGCCCTGTTGTGCTGATGGTGTCGCTCGCGTCACTCATTAAAAATGCAATAGCGTGACTTTCAGATACACTAAGCGCATCACCACTAACAGAAATCGTTAGGTCCGAGCCACCCAAATCGAGCAGGTCATTTTCACTATTGTTGATCGTTACCTGTTGAATGGCATTGATTTCGATGTCACCGGTTACGTTCGCAAGATTCACGCTACCCTCTGCACCAGCATCAGAGACGTCAAGAGAAGGCGCATTAAGTGCGATCGTTCCTTGAGTACCGTTAGACGCACCGACATCAAGAACACCAGAAACGGTGAGTGACTGGTTAGCATCTAATAAGATTCGGCCACCATCACCGGACTCGCTACCGCCGTGAGCGGATAGCTCACCGGCAATATTGATGGCCTCGGCTGAAACGCCTATCAGACCTCCGTCACCACTTACTATCGCATTCGCCCGGATAGAGGCATCGCTTTCTATTGCTGCTGTCGTTAGCGCATTGATAGCAACCTCACCACCACCACGCGCACCAGACACATCAATACTGGCAGAATCGTTGAGCGCAACGGCGTTAGCATCGATCTGAACTTGACCACCGATATCGTCTGCAGATGTTGCTGCGATACGCCCAGAACCCGCCATCAACACGGCGGAATCAGACTCAATCGTGACTCGCCCGCCGCTCAAACCAGGCGTTTCAGAAGACGCATCAATCGTTCCGGTATTCAAGACACTACTACCAGAGCCAAACAGCGTGATCACACCGTTTTTGTATTCGGCATCCTTGGCTCTAATCACGCCTTCATTATTAATCGCATGATCAAAAAGACTCTTACTCACGGATGAGGTCAGCATGACCGTACCGCCGGCGGCATCAATGGTGCCTGTATTCGTCAATGCAGCACGCAGGCTATCGTTGTTTTCTAGAACAGCCTCCGTGACCTCGATGCCAATCAACTGGTCTGGCCCAAAGTTCACCACCGCTTTGCTACCAGCGGCCAGGTTGACCTGACCCAAGGTTGCTACGATGATCCCTGAGTTGGTAACAGACTCACCTAACAATGTGACTGAGCCGCCGACCGATGCATTGATCACGCCGTGGTTAATCACATATCCACCAGGGCCGTCTGCAGACTTAAAAACAGCGCCTTCTTTTTGGAAAAGATCCTGATTAACGAGACCTAAAGCAGACGCGAACACACCAGCTGCATTAATCGATGCTGTCTCACCAAAAATCACACCCTGGGGATTCACGAGCGCAACACGACCATTGGCCGTGATGGATCCAAAGATAGCAGTCGGACTACCGCCAACCACCTGACCAACAAACCACGCTGCGGCATTTGGCTGATTGATGAGTACGGTTTCATCCTTCGATAAGTCAAAACTATCAAAATTCATCAGCAGGTTTTGTGACTGCTGTGAAATCCGCGTATCGAGCGCGTTAACTCGAGTGATTGTGCCCTGACCAGAAACAACCGTGCCCCCTTCCGGGCCAGCATAAGCGAGCGGCGCGAATAGAAGCTGGCCCGTAACGAGCGTCCCCGCCAGCAGGCCTTTCTCCAGCATATGAGACATCAATGGCCGCAACCGAGGTCGAGACCTGAGCCTCGTCGCTAACTGATGTTGATGTGGAGGTATTTTCATAATTTCAGCTATCGCACCTGGTAGAGTAGATCAAAGTAAACTCGTGACTCACCTTCGGCGATCGAAAAATTGTCATCGAAGGATGTGGAACGAGGTTTGGCGAAGATCAAATTAAGATTGCCACGGCCCGGCCAAGTCGCACGCATGCCAAGCCCATAACCCTTAATCTGGGCATCCAGATCTTGGCCACCGCCAGGACGGCGCGAGACGCCATAGGCATAGTCAAAAAACAAAAATGGCTTAATCGGCTCAAAAGGTAAATTAAACCGGGCGATAGGATCAATTGGCAGATCAAAGAAGAGCTCCATGCCGACGTAAGCGCCGCTATCTACTGAAATATCACTGACACTAAAAGCACGCACAGCACTTGGGCCGCCCATAGAAAACTGTTCGACACTGGAGAGGAACTTCGGCGCGAACTGCGAATTGACTTTAAATACAAAATTGAAAAAACTGTCTTCCTTCGTCAGCCAGTTATACACACTGAATCGCTTCAGAATGTTCAAATTCAAAATTGTCTTTGT
Source organism: Candidatus Azotimanducaceae bacterium (assembly GCA_051278195.1). Taxonomy (GTDB): domain Bacteria; phylum Pseudomonadota; class Gammaproteobacteria; order Pseudomonadales; family Azotimanducaceae; genus JAHRVQ01. The sequence goes on along the minus strand of JBNMQM010000028.1, from coordinate 56,850 downwards.
GAAGTCCGTTGACTGATCCTGGACTTCACCCTGAATAACGTGACCTTGGTCAATGCCCAATCGCCCTGACAAGAGCAACTGCTGATCATCCCAAAGCCTGGTGTACTCAGCAGCGACTGAAAAGGTCTCAATTTGCTGGTCTGTCGAAAGCGAAGCCAGATCACCTACCTGAAACCGAACGTCCTTATAGGTGTAACCGACCTGCGTGTTGATATTGAGGGTACGGCTGCGAACAAACTGATACGCACCGAGTACGCCATAGTTATCGGTTTCACCGACAATTTCAGGCAACGCCTGAGTGGCACCGACCGAGAAGGTATTGGTACTGATGGTTGCTCTCACTTTACCTCGTCCATCCTCCGTTACTGGGAGTTCATATTCCGCTAATCCATAAAGCGAACTATCCGGGCCCTCGGAGCGCAAAGCGCCGATGAGCAGACGATGTCCTTTTTGTCGTATGTTGAGCCATTCCGTGGTTGCAAATAATCTAATTTCGCCAGTCGTGTCCGAGCCGTGGTTGTCCATCAACACATTGGAGCTCCACGCTTTCTCGTCTAGCACGCCCAGATTGAGACTTGTTTCACCTACATTCTGACCGGGGGAAAATGATCCCCTAACTCGGACGCCAGGTAAATCGTTGATCCGACGAAGGGCAGATTCTATTCGCTCTTCGGTCACCGCCTCACCCATTTCGCCATTAAATGCGGCGCTGATGACCGACTCATCGAAAATCGAGTTGTTTGACACCGTTATATTGCCAAGGCGACCCTCGAGTACCTTCAACCGAATAAGGCCATCCGAAACGGTCTGCTCTGGAACAAATGCAGTGGCAAGGATCAGCCCCTTTTCCCGATAAAACTCAGTGACGGACAATGCAATTGAATCCAACTGTTCAATGGTGATCCAGCCTCGCTTGACCTCCTGGGTACGCACCATCTTGACAATCTCTTCCAAATCTTCTTCGTCGTACCCACCGCGGTCGATAATATCTCGAAGAAAACGGCCAATGTCCTGCAAGTCTCGCTGGGTAAAGCTATTATCGTCCAGCTCAATAGACCGCTCTTCCTCGAAACGGCGATTAATGAGTGCCTGAACAGTTTCCTGACTAATGCCAAGCTCTGGATACGGCACAACCTCTTCAATTTCGACACCAGCAACTGGCAGTCGCTTTTGCTCCTCTGAGCCGTATATTCGTTTTGAAACCGGCTCTACATTGACCTTATCCGGGATATCGACTTTAAAGGGGTCAGCACGTTGCTCGAACTCCTCCATACGAAAAACGGGAAATTCCGCCGCTGCAATACAAAAAAAGAGGCCTGCCAATACCGTAAAAGTACGAGACACTCGTCCATTAATTCCCATTAGCAATTAAATCCCTTATTTTTCGGCTAGATTTTTCGAGAGATTGGAATAAGCTACCCCACTGCCTCGCATAGAGTGTCGCGTTGACGGTCGCGTATAGCCCGGCACAGGAAGAGGAGTTTCGGGGACTCATAACCGCTGAATTCGTGCCATTTTTGACGAGCAATGTTTCCGGTCAAGGTATCTTAAAACACGCAATGAGTCCACGTACCAGTTGTTTTAAAAACCCGCACATTGATAACAAAATTTGTTTTTAAATCAGTTGCCTGACATCAGATTTGACGAAGAATCCTAAACCCGGTGACAGGATCAGCCTGCCCAGAATGGACAACACTTTTGGACAATGTGCACTCTGCCTTAGGATCAGTATGGGCACCCCCTAACGCGAGTACATCCTCACCCTGAATCGCCCACTCTTGCGCATTGCCCACATGGTTATAGAGACCCCAGTTATTTGGCCTTCCAGACAGGGTATTGAGCAATTTTTCACCGAGACGCACGCCGCGAGAATCAACACTGCAGTTCACGTTTTCATCAACCTCAGCAGCGCCATTCGTCGTAGCAGCATGCAGCCACTCGACAACGGTCGGCATTCGATAAGCTTGACCGCTTTGATCCGACAACCACGCGGCATAAGTTTTCGCCTGCTCAAGACTGATATTGGTAGCCGGCAGTGCCGACGGCCCCGGCAACCTCTGGCAACCAACATCTTCACAATACTGATTGAAATCGCCAATTCGAACCTCTATCCGGCTGAGCGCGTAAGGGGAGCCGAGTGGTTCCTCTGCTTTCACCCCCGTTTTGGCCGGAATCACCACGAGCTGAGGGCCGGTTCCCCCAACGGCTAACTGATCTTCACACCAACTACGATTACGGCTACCTTGGCCTTCAAGACCCTTAGCCGCACAGGGATCCAAATCACTAATCACAATCTCTGCCAGCAAGCCTTCTCCCGGTAAGTAAGTCATTACTGCGGACTTTATCTTGCGCGCTCTATCAGGCGCTCGAACCGCAACTCTTTGAGTAATACACCCACTCAACGCCGCTACCAGACCTGGTTTGTCGATCGTAAATCTGGCGGGATATATGCGTTTCAAATTCGAGATAACACCCTCCAGCCCCTGGGGGCCAAAGACTTCCGTATCCTCAATATCGCCCTTGCAGCGTAAAATATTGCGAAACTCGTCCAGATTGGCTACATAACTCTCATTTCTGAAGCGCTCTACTTCGGCTGCCTGCGCCGCCGCTTCAGCCGCAGCAATCCTGACCGCTTCAGCTTCGGCATCAGCCACCTCTCTATTCAGAATAGTTTCAAGCTGAACCTCTCGTCCAATCTTTAAACTGACCAGCGCTATCTCCACTGTATTAATTTTGTCAGCGTCAAAATTGAACGTTTCTTTAACGATTGCCATTAAGGTTGATGCTCTTTCAAGCAATCCAACCGCACCCTCGACCAGCGTTCTATCATTAATGTCGGTGACCGTGTCATCCGCCGTCTTCCGGAGCTTCTCGATCTCTGCTAGGTAGGCATCCATCACTGCGTTTTGCTTTGTCTCAATGGAACGCGCCCTAACCTCTGACTGATTGACAGCGAGCTCAGGATAATCCTCGCTAAGCTGAAGATCAAAACCACGCAATCGAGCAATACCGCTTGCGACCTGACCATGCCAGTCATCAGATTCAAAGCTTAAGCGTTCCAAGCGATCACCAATGTTAGACTCTGCGCCCTGAAAACCAGCTTCATACTCGACAAATTCCGCAGGCAGCACATCCGCACCCCCAAAAATTTGTTGGTAAGCTCCAAAGGTTAGCGAGGCAATCAGGACCATTGCAATCGCCGCATAACGAAAATACGGCGGATCCTCGCTAAACATCCCCTCTCGAAATTCATCAATACTTTGAGTGCGATTTTCACCCTTGATTTCAAGGGCTTTTTTGAGCACCTTCCAATGCCGACGCTTCATAAAAGGCGGTAATTCTGGGACGATGCCGCGCTCAAGCGCTTTATCAGCAGGCACCCGGTTATAGGGGTGCTTCCCGGTAAATAGCTCGTATGCCACGAGCGCAACGGCATAAACATCATCTGATTTAGTCGGCTCAAGACCTTTGAGCATTTCATAGCTGGCATAGGCAGGCGTTAGCGCACCGAGAGAGCCTGCGTCAAACACAGTTTTTTCTCCATCTGCCACTAGCTCCCCCGGGCTGGTAACCGCTCGAGCAATACCAAAGTCAAAGACCTTGCAGGTCTTTTCAGTCGTGTAGTAAATGTTTCCAGGCTTAAAGTCAGAATGAACAATGCCAGCACCGTGCGCTCGCCCCAGACCCTGACAGACACCGTCAATAATATTCCAGGCATCCTCGAGCGACACGCCTTCTGGGTGATCTTTCAGGAAATCATCAAGGGGTTTGCCGTCAAGCAACTCCATCGACATGAATACCGTATCGCCCTCTTTGTCGAAATCGTAAACCGCCATGATGTTCGGATGAGGAATACCGCGAGTTCGAGTGGTTTCCCGTTGCAATGAGATAAAGCCATCTTTATGCCGCGCGAAGCTCTCATTCAAAATCTTAATAGCTATGTAGGGGTTACGCTCTTGGGCCTCTTGCTGACGCAGATCGAGCGCCTTATAGACGTCTCCCATTCCGCCAGAACCGATCTTTTCTTCGAGTACAAAACGGTTCTTGAGCAAACGACCTGCTTCGGAATTTCCCCTCGGCTTCTGCGGACCTACATCCGCAACATAGGTGGTGTCTCTGCCACCAGGGCCCGAACCCAGAACCGTTGCATCATCGTCGTCAGGCGCAGAAAGAATCGTTCTATCGTCGTCGAATGCTTGGCCGCCGCCTCTTAAAATGGTGGCAGCTTCGGGGGGCGCGTTCTTTACATCATCGCCACTACGTAAAATCGTGGCTTGAGATCCTTCAGAATTGGGTTCTTTCAGGATAATTGCATTCTGATGCTTAGCTTCAGGCTCATGCCCAGCAGGCTCACGAAGAATCGTGCCACTACTGCTATCCAGACTATCGGGCCTGCTTTCGGTGGAAGGGCTTTCAGTAGAAAGTTCGGGGTTTCTTACGATCGTCGCGCTGCTTGCCGAAACCGTCGGATCGTCATGCTCAACTAGGCCACCCTCAGGAACGGGCGCTCGGACAATCGTTGCGGACGAAGCAGGATCGCCCGCGCCAGCTTCACCCTGACTTTGAGAATCCGACGCTTCAGTGCCAGCTTTAACGCTAGTCTTTTTGGTGTTCGGCTCCTGCCGCAGCAAAGTTTCGTCTGCTTCAGAATCCGGTTTGTATTCCGACATCCTGTTTCCCGCACGCGATTGTGCCCGAATTCGCTATTTTGCGGTTTTTTTTTGGGTTTTCATAGTGGCCAGTGAAAGCAGGTATTAAAAAGTGGACCAAAACAGGAAGCAGGGTTATTCGCAAACAAACCGGATTATGTCGGACTGATTGCAGCTGGCAACTTCCTCACCCAGACCAATCTGACCAGACCCCCACAGCATTAATTCTTGCCGTCGAAGAAATATGTTCTCGCCATCGTCGGTCTTAACAAAAGTACCATTTGAACTCTGATCAGCCAGATGGAATTTACCACGACGAAACTCGATCGTGACATGGCTACGGGATGCGAGACGGGTCTGGCAGAGTAAGTCACTCTGGACACCCCGACCAATGACGAAGGTTCTATTGTCGTTAGAGGCAATGCTGGTCTTTTGATCTTGGTATTCGATTGCCAAGTATGTGACAGCATCGACTAGGCCGTCTGCAGCAATTTCGATCCGAGTAACATCATCACTGGTTTCCCAGACGACTTGATAAATGATAATTTCTTCTTCTTTACCTTTGACTGCAGTTTTATCAAATTGCCGACTGATATCCTGCAAATCGGCATCTAGCATTTTAATGGTGTCTTCGGTCGTGATGATTTGAGCACCCTTGGCAATATCACCCATTCGCGCGGCCACATTGACCGCATCGCCAAAAACGTCGCCATCTTCCATGAGAATTGCAGGGCCAAAATGCAGACCTACTTTAATAGACACTTCGACCGTCTCACCTTGGATACCCTGGGAAATTTCTTCCTGGCATTCTTTGGCAGCGCGAACACAGTCATTGGCAGAACTAAACCGGCACATGATTTCATCGCCGATCGTCTTGATGACATAACCCTGGTACATTTCGGTAATTTTAGCCATTGCATCGAGGACTTTCCCGATAATACGCTCGGCATGTTCGTCACCAAGCGATTCGTACAGCTTGGTACTTCCAGTTACGTCGGCAAACATGACCGCGACATCAACGTTTTCTCGCGCCATCAGTGAAGATCCAATTCTGTGGGGGTTAAGTTAAGGAATAAGAATATAGCGTGCAGCGGCTGTTTTCCACCGTTTACTCGAACCTATGACCCAGAACCCAAAGTCCCGACGAACGCACAGCCGACTTACATCCGAATTGTGGCAATATTGCCGGATATGCTTCACAATCTAGCGTTAATTTATTTGCGGCAAGGCCCTTCAAGAAGGAGCTCGAATTGCACGAGTTTGGCGCCGGCACTCATGTTGGCAATCTCAGAGATAATAACGAAGACTCATACGTGTGCGATCCGGAGAAAGAACTTTGGATCGTTGCCGACGGCATGGGCGGGCTCGGCTTCGGGGAAGTTGCATCCGCGATTTCTACCCACACGGTTGCGACACAAGTCAACGAGGGCCACGGCGTAAACCAGGCCATCGAACTCGCTCACAAGCGCATCAAAGAGTATGCCGACACCGAAGGTATGGGCACCAACATGGGCACCACGATGGTGCTGCTTTTGTCTCATGGCAGCCTATACAACATTTTCTGGGTGGGAGACTCCCGGGCTTATCTGTTTGATAACAATCAAATTACGCAACTGACGACCGATCACTCTTTAGTCCAGTCTCTTATAGAGCAGGGCGAAATCACCCCGGAAGAGGCTAAATCTGACCCGCGTAAAAATGCCGTGACGCGCGCGCTTGGTGTTCAAGAACTGACAACTGTTCGGGCCGATAGCGTCAGTGAAAAGTGGCAGCCCGGTCAAAAAGTTCTGCTTTGTAGCGATGGCCTTACCGATTGTGTCAGCACCGATGACATCGCCAAAATTCTTGCTCAAGATGGTACGGATCAATCGAGAGTCGACCGCTTAATTGAAGCCGCTCTCGCTGGCGGCGGCAAGGACAACATTACCATTATTGTTGTGTCCGCCTCGGAAAGCGCAAAAAAGCCAGAGAGCGATACACATGTACCTGAGAACATGACCGACAGCACGTATGTACCTGAGAACCTGCGAACATGAGCGACAATGGTCACAATCCGATGAAGTCAGTCACTCAAAAAGACCTGCACCAGGCAACTGCAACCAGTTCTCAGCAAGGCATTTCGCCCACACATTCACGGTCGCAACAGGTACATCAGGAAGCACCCAAACGCTGGTTTAATGCGCAAAATTGGATCGGGGCCTTAGCAATGGTCCTCGCGGTGGTTGTTTTTGCCAGACTCACGACCGCAGATCGTGCTGAACCGGACGAGTTTCCGATCACTCAGTTAGTGCAATTAGAAACAGAGGACGCAATACCAGTCGCGCGGCAGGGAATGCCCGACATTGAGCTACCCGAAACCGGACGAGTACTACAGTTAGGCCTGTTCTCAAGGTTAGGGGGCGCTGAACTTCGCCAGCAAGAAGCCAGTCTTAAGGGTTATGTTCCTCTGATCGAAAAGAGGGTCGCTGACAATGAAGTTCAATATGTCGTACTCCTTGGCCCGTATTATGACCAACAGTCCATGCAATCGACGTCAGAAGCATTGGTACGCCTAGGTATCAAACATTTTGAGCGTCCCGATGCCCAATATTGAGCGCCACAAAACATCCAGTCGCGGTGCGCCTTAACAAGAAATTAAATTATGGATAATCAAGACATCGAACTGATCAAGAAGCTCGTCCCGTTCAATAGCATGTCTACTGACGATTTGGACAATGCATTGCAAGAAGCCGCGGTCACAAAGTACAACCAAGGCAAAATGATTTTTAAGCGCGACGAGCAAGACACCAACGTGCACTGGTTACTAGCCGGTGCCATCGATTTACTGGACGAGAAGTTCGAAGCGAAAAATCGAAAAGCCGGCGACGATGCAGCCCGTTTTCCGCTCGACAACAATACGCCTCACCGGGTAACCGCGATCACAACGGAGGAAGCAAAGATTCTGAGCGCACCTCGCGACATTGCGCGAGGTATCGCGGAAAACAAGGCTCAAGATTCAAATGACTTTACAGACCAAAGTGTCGACTGGATGTCCACACTGCTCAGTTCACCACTTTTTGAATTTATACCGCCCACAAATATCCAAACGCTCTTCAGTAAATTTGAAGAACAAAAGTACGACGCTGGAGATGTGGTCATCACGCAAGGAGAGCCAGGTGACTATTTCTATGTCATTCAAACGGGCGTCGTAAACGTTGAACGGTCGATGGGAAATAAAACTCAGCTGCAAGCTGAACTCAAAGCAGGCGACAATTTTGGTCAGGACGCGTTAATCAGCAACGTGCCGCGCAACGCAACGGTAGCAATGCTGACCAAAGGTATTCTCATGCGCCTATCAGCACCAGACTTCGAAAGCCTCCTAATGAAGCCTGTGATCGAATCCATTAACGAGGCCGAAGCAGCCGAGATGATCGCAGCAGGCAACCCTAAAACTTATTTGCTAGACGTACGCAACCCAAAAGAAGTGGGGATCGACAAGCGTGCCGGTGCCGTTAACGTTCCATTGCTGCTGCTCCGCAAGAATTTACCGAAACTCAAACCTGAAGCGGTTTATATTACTGTTTGCGATGGGGGTAAGCGCGCCGAACTGGCCGCTTATATCCTGAATGAAAAGGGATTTACCGCTTACGTTCTGAAACAGGAAGCCTCATGAACCAGGACTGCCTATTTTGTAAGATTTCAACTGGTGATATTCCCGCTGATCGCATCTACGAAGATGACAAGGTTATTGCATTCAGCGATATCAACCCTCAAGCACCATTTCATGCGCTCGTCATACCGCGAGAGCATATTGCCACCATTAATGATTTGACCACTGACAACTCAGAACTGTTGGCGCACATGATACTGACGGCCAAAACGATCGCGGACGATAATGGCTTCTCTGAGCCAGGTTACCGACTAATCATGAATTGCAACGAACAGGGTGGCCAAACGGTTTACCACATCCATCTACACATTCTAGCTGGCCGACAGCTGCGCGGGCTCGGCTGATGTCGCTTGTAGACATAATCATCTTGGAAGTAGACAAGGCGCTCCGTGCCAGCACAGGCAACGTAGGGATGACCTCGCGTCCCACACCAGCGGCCGACCAGAGTGAACTCAACGCTGGCGAAAAAGCGCTCGCCGGACGTTTGATGCGGGTTAATCACTGCGGCGAAGTGTGTGCACAGGCCTTGTATCACGGCCAAGCATTAACGGCGAAGAGTGGCAGAGTTGCCAACGCGATGCGTGAAGCTGCTATCGAGGAAACTGATCACCTGGCGTGGTGTGAAAGCCGTCTAAAAGAATTAGATACGCCCGTGAGCCGTTTAAACCCCCTTTGGTATGCAAGCTCTTACGGCATTGGCGCCCTTACAGGCTTACTAGGCGATAAAATCAACCTTGGTTTTGTCGCAGCAACGGAGGAGCAGGTGTGCAAGCATCTGGACGAACATCTCGAGAAGTTGCCAAAGGCTGACACAAGATCGCGAGAGGTCTTATCGGTCATGCGTGAAGATGAAAAGCGACATCAAGACACCGCACTAAAGAAGGGCGGCGCCAGATTCCCAAGCCCGATCAAAGCTCTGATGACGGGCGTTTCAAAAACGATGACGCGCTCAACCTATTGGATCTAGTTTAAGCTCCGCGTTAGCAATGGGTGGATGATAAATCACCTGCACCTTCACCCCCGAGGGGTCTTTACAGTAAAAGCTTCTCGCCCCATCCCGATGGGTTCGCGGCTCATTGAGCATATCAACACCACTTGCTTGCAGATATTCGAACCAGGGATCGACATCCTCAATCTTGTTAATAAAGAAACCAATGTGATCCAACTTGCCAGTTTCATTCTCTGACGCCGACCTATGCAGCGCAAGATTGTCGTTTCCTGATGTTAAATAGACGTTGTCTGGATCCGGGCGCCACTCGACTGACATACCCATGATTTCAATAAAAAAGTGCTCCGATGCTTCAAAAGCATGGACAAACAATGCCACATGACGGAGCCCATTTGTTTTGTTAGGTCGCTGTAACTTCACGATGAGTGGATCTCATAATCATGGGTGATGACGACACCCGCACGCCCCAGCATGATCGATGCAGAACAATATTTTTCCGCCGAAAGATCGATCGCTCTTTTCACCTGCGCCTCTTTAAGGTTGTTTCCCGTCACCACAAAGTGGAAGTGTATTTTGGTAAACACGCTCGGGATCTCGTCAGCTCGCTCTGCTTCAATTTCGGCCACACAGCCAGATATATCCTGGCGGGCTTTCTGCAAAATCGACATCACATCAAAGCTTGTGCAGCCGCCGACGCCTAACAGCACCATTTCCATTGGGCGAATACCGATATTCCGCCCGCCAGCCGATGGCGGCCCATCAATTACGACCGTGTGGCCGCTTTCTGACTCTGCAATAAAAGTCACATTGTCGATCCATTTAACTGAGGCTTTCACATACATTTCCATTTACATTGATGACCCCATGTTATCAGAGTCAGTTTTGACCAGAAGCAGTTCTGGAAAATCTATTTTGTGCCTAGCTGCGCCCAAAAACGCCGTTCAGTCCCCTCAGAGTGAGCTATGTCGGAAGTCAGGTTGTTTTGCGCGCGCTGTGGACGTAACCTATTACATCAATATCAATATACGGACCCGACCCTAAATGGTAAGTCTGAGTCTTAATACGCCAGATTTTGGCAATATGGATGAGTTTCTCTCGGTCGCACACAAGCGAAAATACCCCCGTGGCTCCACAATCATCTTCGCCGGAGAAGATAGCGATTCCCTGTATTACATCACCAAGGGCTCAGTAACCGTTTCCGTTGAGGATGAAAATGGTCGTGAAATCATTGTGGCCTATCTGAATACCAACGATTTTTTTGGCGAAATGGGCATGTTCGGTAATGGCACTCGCTCAGCGTGGGTAAAAGCAAAGACAGAATGTGAGGTAGCCGAACTAGGTTACGCCAAATTTGTTGAAGTCAGCCAGAAAGACGCCGGTATTATGTTTAATGTGGCCAGCCAATTGGCAGACCGCCTCACCAAAACAACTCAAAAAGTGAGTGACCTGGCTTTTCTTGACGTGACCGGTCGTGTTGCACGACAGCTTCTAGACCTATGCACCGAGCCCGATGCGATGACACACCCAGACGGCATGCAAATCAAAATTACCCGACAGGAGATTGGCCGCCTCGTTGGTTGCTCGAGAGAAATGGTAGGCCGCGTTTTGAAGACCCTCGAAGATCAAGGCCTTGTATCGGTAAAGGGTAAAACGATGGTCGTTTTTGGCACGCGTTAGCGATTAATTTACGACCAAATACATGGCTAACGACTAAACAGCTCCTTTAGCTTTACACCTGGGTCGGGATGCCGCATAAATGCTTCTCCAACCAGAAATCCAAAAACACCTGCTTCGGTCATCAGTTGTACATCCTGCTTTGTATGTATGCCGCTTTCTGTGATCACCAAAGAACTAGAAGACACAGCATCCTTCAGCACGAGCGTGGTTTCCAACGAGACCTCAAAGGTCTTTAAATTACGATTATTAATACCCAAAATATCAGGCTCGACGTTGAGTGCGCGGGCCATCTCTGCCGCATCATGCACCTCGACCAGAACATTCATACCGAGCGATTGCGCCAGTTGGTGATAGCGTTTCAGCTGGTCATCATCAAGAATACTCACAATAAGCAGCACGCAGTCGGCACCCATGCTTCTTGCTTCAAATATCTGATAATGGTCGACAATAAAGTCTTTGCGCAAAACCGGCAGGTCTACCGCTGCTCTTGCCTCTTGCAAGTAAGCATCTGCACCCTGAAAAAATTGTTCATCCGTCAGCACGGATAGACAACTTGCGCCGGCGGACTGGTATTGAATCGCGATCTCTGCGGGATGAAACACTTCTCGAATAACGCCCTGGGATGGCGAAGCCTTTTTAATTTCCGCAATCACCGCGGGCTTCTGGTCAATCATTTGAAGGAGCAGCTGAGCTTTAAAATCACGTACGGTTGGAGCTTCTGCCAAGTGCCTTTCCAGCTCCTCCAGCGGCAGCCGAAGTCTTCGCTCAGCAACCTCAATGATTTTTTGCGCGACAATCTTATCGAGAATGGTATCTGTCACTTAAATGCCTTCATTTGCTGGGTAAAATCTACAAAGTCACGAAACTTTTCTCGGGCTAAACCAGAACCTATGGCATCTTGAGCCATTTCGACTCCGGCACCCAAGCTTGCACATAAGCCGGCAACGTAGATCGCAGCTCCAGCATTTAGACTGACAATATCCATCGCCGCCTCGTGCTCACCGCTGAGTGCTGCGTTAACCAAGTGGAGGGATTCATTTGCATCTGCCACCAGCAGCTCACTTAGATCCTGAACAGCGAGACCGAACTGCCCGGGTTCAATCTGATACTCACTGATTTCACCATCCTTGAGTTCCACCACATGAGTGGGTGCAGCAATGCTAATCTCATCCAAGCCATCTTCCGAATGCACCACCAACACATGTTCGCTGCCAAGCGATTGCAAGACCTCTGCCATCGGACGCAACCACTGACGTGCATAAACACCCAATACCTGTCGGCGCGCACCGGCTGGGTTGGTCAAAGGCCCGAGTAGATTAAAGACTGTGCGGACTATCATTTCTTTTCTCGGGCCGATCGCGTGTTTCATTGCACTATGGTGATTCAAAGCGAATAAGAACCCAACGCCAACCGTATCGACACAGCGACCGACCTGCTCTGGTGTCAATATAATTTCCGCTCCAGCCGCCTCAAGCACATCAGCGCTGCCACTTTTGCTTGAGGCCGCACGGTTGCCATGCTTAGCAATAACAGCGCCAGCAGCTGCAGCAACCAGAGCACTAGCCGTTGAGACATTAAATTTACTAATACCGCTGCCACCGGTGCCGCAGGTATCTACAATATTCTCCCGACTCACGATGACCGGGGTGGCGAGTTCACGCATCACCGTCGCAGCCGCAACAATCTCACTAACGGTTTCGCCTTTGAGACGAAGTCCAACCAAGAACCCGCCGATTTGCGCATCCGTTGCCTCGCCCGTCATGATCAGTCTCATCACGTCGAGCATTTCATTTTTGCTCAGATCGAATCCTTCGATGACACGAGCAATCGCGCCTGGCATGTCCATCAAACGATCTCCTTTTGATCGAGGAAATTTTGCAGTAACTGGTGCCCATGCTCAGTCAAAATAGACTCGGGGTGAAATTGAACCCCCTCAACCCCATTCTCTTTGTGGCGCAATCCCATTATTTCGTCCATGACCCCGGCCTTTTCTGTCCAAGCAGTGATTTCGAAGCAATCCGGCAAACTAGATTTCTGCACCACCAACGAGTGATATCGAGTGGCGACAAACGGATTGGGTAGATTACGAAAAACACCCTTTCCAGTGTGTCGAATTTCTGAGGTTTTACCGTGCATCACCTGGCTGGCGCGAACGATTTCGCCACCATAGACCTGCCCCAGGCTCTGATGCCCTAAACAGATGCCAAGCATGGGTATTTCACCGGCAAAATGCTCAACAATATTCATCGAGATGCCGGCCTGATTGGGCGTACAAGGGCCGGGAGAAATTACAATAAATTCTGGCGCCAGAGCGCGCACCTCGTCTACCGTAATTTCATCGTTACGGTAAACCAGAACTTCCTGACCTAACTCGCCCAGATACTGCACGATGTTGTAGGTAAAAGAGTCGTAGTTATCAATCATCACAATCATAGCTAGCTCCTAATGATCCACAACGGGTCGAGATTCGGCGGAATTCATCTGCCGCGAGTTACTTGTCGCAGATGGCTGACCCGCAGATGGTTGCCCCGACGTAAGCTGCAACCCGCGTTCTGCCATCGCTGCCGCCTGCATAATAGATCGCGCTTTGTTGATGGTTTCTTTCCATTCGAGACGTGGGATTGAATCTGCAACAACACCGGCGCCTGCCTGCACGTAAAGCGTACCGTCTTTGACAATCGCCGTACGAATCGCAATGGCCGTATCCATGTTGCCGTTCCAGGATAAATAGCCGACAGCGCCGCCAAAAATGCCACGTTTTTCTGGCTCTAGCTCATCAATAATTTCCAGAGCTCGCACCTTGGGCGCACCACTCAAGGTGCCCACTGGCAACGTAGCCCGAAGCACATCCATCGCCTGGACATCTGAGGTCACCTGCCCCGTGACATTCGAGGCGATGTGCATCACATGGGCATAACGCTCCACCGTCATCATTTCACTCACTTCAACACTTCCAACTTGGCAGACTTTCCCAATATCATTTCGGCCAAGATCAATCAGCATTAAATGCTCGGCAATTTCTTTGGGGTCTGCCAATAGTTCTGCTTCCAGTGCTTTGTCTTCTGCGTCATCACGGCCACGCCTTCTAGTACCCGCTAAAGGACGGACAGTGACTTCCCCATGATCCAACCGAGCCAAGATCTCTGGAGAGGAACTCACAATGTGGAAATCTTTGAGGTCCATGTAATACATGTAGGGAGATGGATTCAAGGATCGCAATGACCGATAAAGATCAAGCGGCGTTGCCTCAAGCTGAACCGTCATGCGCTGAGACAACACCACCTGCATGACATCACCAGCGACGATGTAGTCGCGGATTTTTTCCACGTCCGCTTTAAAAGTGTCCTCGCCGTAACTCGAGATGAAATCCTCTTCGCGCAGGATAGGCCCCGGCTCTGACTCGAAAAATCTTGGCGCTACTTGTTGCCGGAGACTCTGCCCCATGGCGTCGAGGCGGCGCTCTGCCATTTCAAGCGCCCCGGGTTCTTCAGGATTAGCGTGAGTAATCAGATGAATAAAGCCTTTGACGTTATCGAACACAAGCACGTCGTTGGACACCATCAGCAAGATATCCGGCGCGCCAATAGTATCCGGGGGCATACTATCGCGCAGTTTTCGTTCTACATATCTCACCGTGTCGTAGCCAAAATATCCAACCAGTCCACCCGTGTAGATGGGTAAATCGGGAATAGACGGGTAACGGTAGCGGGACTGAAAATCCTCAATAAACGCTAACGGATCTTCAACGAGCAGTTGCTCCACAACTTCGCCTTTAGCTTCGACGAAGACTTCACGGCCAACAACGCGAATGATGGTTTCTGCCGGCAACCCGACCATGGAATATCGAGACCACTTTTCGCCGCCTTGGCCAGCAGATTCTAGCAGGTAGCTGTAATGACCTTCGGCTGCCTTGATATAGCTGGACAGCGGCGTATCGAGATCGGCAAGGACACTCCGGGTAACCGGAATGTGGTTAAAACCCTGTTGAGCCAGGGCGGCAAATTGTTCGGGTGTCATGGGTTTCTCCTGGTGTCGAATCGGATGATCGGCTCTAAATCAGAGCGATAAGAATCACCATCGCCAGGAAAGATAGGCGTGTTTAAACCAATATGAAATTTGTGCAGGGTTCATCAAAAGAACCGTATTTCCCCGAAGCCGGGGAGAATAGTGCAGTGCGTGTCTGTTTTCAAGTTTGAGAAGTCAAGCAAGAGAGATGTTCGCCTTCATTTGCTGAATCGTTGCGGCATAGTCGTCGGACCCAAAGATTGCAGAGCCGGCCACAAAGGTGTCCGCCCCCGCCGCTGCAATTTGCGCAATGTTGTCCACTTTCACTCCACCGTCAATTTCAAGCCGAATATCATAGCCGCTCTGATCAATTCTCTGGCGCACCTCCTTCAGCTTGTCCAGGGTGCCAGGAATAAACGTCTGCCCACCAAAACCAGGATTAATCGACATAATGAGAATCATGTCGAGCTTGTCCATCACATAGTCAAGGTAGTGGAGCGGCGTGGTGGGGTTGAACACCAGACCGGCTTTGCAGCCACCAGATTTAACCAGCCCTAGCGAGCGATCGATATGATCGGTTCCCTCTGGATGAAACGTGATGTAGGTGGCCCCTGCCTCGATAAAATCGCCGATTATCCGATCGACCGGCCGAACCATTAAATGCACATCAATCGGTGCCGTAACGCCATGTTTGCGCAAAGCTTCACACACCATGGGTCCAATCGTTAAATTGGGTACATAGTGATTATCCATTACATCGAAATGCACAATGTCAGCGCCAGCGCTCAGCACCGCATCGACTTCTGCGCCAAGCCGAGCAAAGTCTGCCGATAATATGGATGGTGCAATCAACGGCTCCATCAGGACTCCATCTATTTAGTCAAAACCGCATTGTAGCGAAATAGCGCACAAAGAGAACGCACCTATACTAAACCTATGAAAGTACTTTTACTTATTATCAGTTGCGCAGCACTGGGATTCGCATTGCCCAGCATCAGCAGCGAATCACTACGTTATTTACCCGATCAGTCTGGCGTACCCCAGGGCGGCATTATCCTGCGCTATCCCGATGTTTCAGGGTCACTGGCTAATCAGCTCGGCAGCGGCCTCAGTGAGTATGGCTGGTCGGTACTGCTGGTACCCAGCGTTGATACCGCGTCGCCCAGCCTTGAAACCATTGATTTGAACCAGCTGGTTACCTACATGACGACTGAAAAAGGACAGCTAAATCTGGTAGTCCTGTCGATCGGCGATACCTGGGATGCCGACATCAATTTAACAACGCCAAACTCCCGTAAGGCGCCTCAAAATCCGGTCCGCGGTCTTGTATTAATTGACGTGCCTGGCGATGTGCCTGCCCCACCTGAACTTCCTGTACTGGATATCGTGACTCACGGACCTACCGTTCACGGATTCAAACAACGGCGTAAGACCGCGCGTAGAGATCGACTTAATCAGCAGCAAGGATTGATCTTCACTTATTCGACACGCGCGACACTGCACAAGGAGAACCTACTCGGCCGACGTATTAGAGGATGGCTGCACCACCATGTGAAAGGCATGGAAATTAGCGAAACCGGGCTTTAAGCAAATCGTATCGTTCCGGTGTCCCCACATCTGTCCAATCTCCTTGGAAAATTTCACCGGTTAACTGACCAGCTTCAATACCAGCATCAAATAAGGGTCTAAGCATTAATTTGCCATGGCTCATGGAATCAAAAAACCGGGAAGGATACACGCCAATACCCGAATAGGTGTAGGTAGGTCCTGACGATGTCAAACGACCTCTGCTGTCGAGGCCATAATCACCGTCCGGGTGTTGCTCCGGATTCGGCACCATGACCAGATGAGGGCTCTTTATCTGATCCAGAGCCACCAGTGAGTTAAAATCGAAGTCTGTGAAAATGTCTGCATTTACGACCAGGAATGGCGCTTCACCCAACATCGGTAGGGCCGCATAGATACCACCTGCAGTTTCCAACAATTCCGCTTCTAACGAATATTCAATTTGCAGACCGAATTGTTCACTACCCAGTAATTGCTGAATTTTTTCCCCGAGAAAGTGCAGATTGATAACCACAGATTCGACGCCGGATTCTGCAAGACGGCACAGATGTCTTTGAATTAATGTGGTTTTGCCAATCGGCAGCAGAGGCTTGGGTAAATCGAGGGTTAACGGCAGCATTCGCTCACCGCGTCCCGCCGCCAAAATCATGGCTTTCATGAAAGGCGCCTTGCCATTGCAGGCTCAATATTTTGCCGCAGCCAAACACCAAACTTGTTGAGTTCAGGGTAGAGGGCTGTGACTTCGAGGAGGTAGGCAACAACAAGGGGTATGTCGCCTAAATAGCCAGGTTTTCCATCACGGAGGTTCAATCGGCTAAAGATGCCTGCGCACTTCAAATGGCGCTGAAAACCCATAAAATCAAACCAGCGAACAAATTCGTCCGCCGAAACTTCTGGGATAATACTGTGCCGAAATGATTCCACCAAGGTAAGGACCATTGGTCTCGGCAGTCGCCAATAGCAGTCTTTCAAAAGTGAGACCAGATCGTAAGTCACAGGTCCTTCAACCGCATCCTGAAAGTCGATCACGCCAATCTGCCCATCGCCCTGGAGCATCAGATTTCTGGCGTGAAAATCACGATGCACGAACACCCTAGGCTGGGCCAATGCGCTGTCTATTAATAGCGCACTGACCTGCTGGAACATGGCGCGCGCTTCCACATCCATGGGCAATTGCAATTGCTGGGTGACAAACCAGTCCGGGAAAAGTGCCATTTCTGTCGCTAGCCGACTCGCGTCATAGGTTGGCAGCTGGTCAACCTCTGCCCTGAGCACTCGCTCAAGCGTTTTGAGTGCGCCCAGGTAGAGATTCTGACGACCCACAGCGGAAGACGCTTTGACGTCAGGCAGCAGCAATCGATCACCTAGATCCGATAACAACAAATAGCCCAATCGTATATCCGCGGCGAAAATTTTTGGCACTAAAACACCAGCATCCAACAATCGCTGGTATACCGTCACAAAGCTTTCATTGTCTTCCTTGTCTGGCGGTGCATCCACAAAGATATAACTGGTGTTTTCGACGGTACCGCGAAAATAGCGACGAAAACTAGCGTCATCTGAAGCGCTAAAAAGCTGGAAATCATCATCAACCACATGACCCAGCGATCGCAGTTCCGATTTACCCCAGTTTTGTAGTCCCAAAAGCCGAGTTTGCTTGGTTTCAGAGATTGGCATAGCCCTAAATATAACCTGACCTGATAACGTGAATGCTTTATTATCACCTAACTCTTTCGTTCGGTGCTAACCATTAAGGCCTCTCTTACCATGTTGATGGGATTCTCTCGCCCAGCACGCCTCTTCATTACGCCTCTGGTTCTTTTTTCTTCTTTAACTTCTGCGGCAGCCGTGGACTTTAGAACTGCGGCGGAAATTGATTGGCGTCCTCTCAACTCGTTGCAAGCAACCGAGTTGCAAAGCGTACCGTTTTATTGTCACGGTACTTATGTGGAACCAGCAGTTCGTTTTGACCCTGCCAGCGGCTTACTGCATGCCGAGGCTGACGACGCCCTGCACATCGTCAACCAATCGACCACGCTTACCGGCGGCGTTATTCTAAATCAGGGTACCCAGGAGATCCATTCGCCTCGCATCGTCCAAGATGAAAATTCGCAGATGGCCGAAATTGATGGGCCGCTTCAGCTTCGTGATCGCGGCTTGCTACTCACCGGCGAACATGCCACGACCAATCTGCAAACCGGCGAAGGCACGGTGGATCAGGCAACATTTCTACTCCACCAATCCAATTACCGCGGCAATGCTTCGACCCTAAAACGAGATGAAAACAATCAGCTTTTCCTCGACGACACCACGTTCACTCGCTGCGATCCTGGCAGCAATACATGGTCGATGAATAGCGAGACGTTGGTACTGAGACCCGAAAAAGGCTACGGGACCGCACGAAATGTCACTCTGCGTATCAAGGACATCCCCGTCATCTATACTCCCTATCTGAGATTTCCGCTCAATGACGAACGCCAGTCCGGATTCCTATTGCCCAGCATTGGCCACGATAGCGATGGGGGCACTGACATCATTCTCCCTTATTACTTCAATCTTGCCCCCAACTACGACGCAACTTACCAGCTCCGCAGCTTATGGAAACGCGGACTGGTCCACGATCTACAGACTCGTCACATGAATTTACGCACCACCAACGAAATCAATTTGGGCTTCATTCGGCAGGATGACGACTACGACGCTCGTGACTTGGTGGATTTAACGACCACCGGCGTCAATACCGGCGTCGTCATTCCCGACTTCGAGAAGCAAGACCGCTGGTATATCAATCTTCGACATGAGGGCGGCTGGGCACCCGAATGGAAAACCTCTATAAACTACAGTGCGGTATCCGATATCGAATACGTAGAGGATATTGGTGGCGAATTCGGATCAACGTCCATTAGTGATTTCCTCAACCCAGTCAAAGGAAGCCTGACGGAGCAACGCAGTGCATCGCTTACCAGATTAGGCAGTGTTTCCTACCGATCAGGGGACTTCAAATCTTCTTTGAATATTCAAGGCTTTCAGTCCTTAGACCCATTGGGTGCGGATCAGTACGAAAAATTACCCAACCTAACCGCATCCTGGGAAAGAGACTTCGGTCCTCTCGAATCAGAAATAAAATTCGACTACACGTTTTTCGACAAGAATAACTCTGACCTGACAGGCCCATTGGCCACAATCGGCGAACGGGCGTACACGGATCTTGAAGTCTCCTGGCCAAATAGACGAGCCTGGGGGTTCTTAACGCCCGCCGCGGGCGTCATCCACCGTCAGTATCAACTGGAAGATGAACCTACCGCCACAAGGTCTAATCCTGAAGTCACCACTGGCCGTTTTTCATTGGATGGCGGACTTATCTTTGATCGGTTTTTCACTTTCAGAGAAGAAGACCTTCAACAGACGCTCGAACCGCGCATTTATTACCTCTATGTTGAAAATGACTTCCAGGACGACCTACCACAGTTCGATGCAAGCCCTTCGACACAATCTTACTCTTCACTATTTCGCAATAATCGCTTCTCAGGGTTCGACAGAATTGGTGATGCTGAGCGAATTAGTGTTGGCGTAACCAGTCGTTTTTTAGCGGAAGACACAGGGTCAGAATTCCTTTCCGTTAGCCTGGGACAGATCTACTACATGAAAGATCGTGATGTCGTATTTCAGCCAACGGCGGCTAATGACCCCAGGGCAGATGAATCGCCGCTTTTTGCTCAAGCTCGCTTTAAATTGGGGTCTAATTTTTCCGTCTCAGGCGGCTTAGAGTGGGAACCCGATGTCAATCGATCAAATCGTGGCACCTTTGCATTGAAGTACAGCGATGGTTTGCGGCGCATTGTTAACGTGAATTACACCTACACTGCCTCGGAAATTCAACAGCCGAGCCTGGTTGCGAAATCTGAAGAATCTGACATTAATGTGATCTGGCCGGTCACGCAGCACTGGAGTGCCATTGGTCGCTGGAATTTTGGCTGGGATGATAATCGAACTATTGAGGCATTTGCAGGTCTTGAGTATAACGATTGCTGTTGGAAGACTCGGCTGGTTTGGAGACGTTTCCTCAAAGATCCACGGAACGTCACCCAACTTATTGATGACCCGAGCGCTGCGGGCGGATTTGTCGCCGTCACAGACCTGAAGACACCTTCGGATGTGGGCATATTTTTTGAGTTTCAGCTAAAAGGCCTCGCCATGTTAGGCGGGCGATTAGATTCATTTCTCGAGGATGCCATTCCTGGCTACCGAGAGCGAGAAGACGTAATAGGATTATGATGAAGAGACTAACGTTGTTTTGCGCTGCTTTTTGGGTCTGCGCCGCCGTATCTGCAGATATGGTCATTCTGGATGAAATAGCTGTCGTGGTGGACGATGATGTTGTCATGGAATCTGAGGTGGAAGCGCGTCGCCGCGCGGTCGTAGGACAGTTGAAGGGCCAAGAAAAACGCCTGCCACCCGATGAGATTATTCGCGAGCAAATCATCGAGCGTTTAATCGTCGAAAGCTTACAATTGCAGATGGCCCAGCGAGCTGGGGTCCGGGTGAGCGACGAAGAACTCAACTCTGCACTGACGAGAGTCGCCGCACAAAACGAAATGAGCCTGGCGCAATTCAGCCTAGAGGTCGAAAAAGACGGTATTTCTTATCTCGAAATGCGCAACCAGATACGCAGAGAAATCGCGATCAGTCGGGTCAGGGATGGCGTTATGCGCAATCGCATCAAAATTTCCGAACAAGAAATCGTGGTCTTCCTAGAATCAGAAATGGGCCAGCTCATGACAGCGGACGAATATCGCCTTGCGCACATTTTGCTTCCCTTTGGTGACGGCGCAAACAGCGAGGCGATCAATCAGGTAAAGCAATCTGCCGAAGCGCTGATCACTGAACTCAACGGTGGAGCAGACTTCCAGTCTCTCGCCATTGAGCGCAGCACAGCAACTGATGCTCTTGAGGGCGGAGATCTCGGCTGGCGCAAAGCCGCGCAGCTACCAACGATGTTTTCCGACGTTGCCCCCGACATGGTGATTGGTGACATTCGCGGTCCCATTCGTAGTGGCAGCGGTTACCACGTGGTAACGTTACTGGATAAGCGCGGCGCTAAAACTGAAGGACGCGTCGAGCAAACAGAAGTTAGACATGTGTTGATTCAGCCATCAGAGATAATGACAGAAGAAGAAGCACTCGAGTTTGCAGAGTCTCTTCGTACGGAGATCGTCGGTGGCCGTCCTTTCGAAGACATCGCCAAGTTGCATTCGGATGACCCTGGCTCGGCCTTGAGCGGCGGAAATCTCGGCTGGAACGCTGCGGGCTCGTTCGTTGCAGAATTTGAAGCAAACATGGCCGCTACCAGTATCGATGAAATGTCTCCGGTTTTTCGCAGCCAACATGGTTTTCACTTCCTGGAAATCACCGGACATCGCATCGAAGATATGAGTGATGCATTTTTGATGCAACAAGCAGCCAATTTCCTGCGCAACCAAAAGATGGATGAAGAAATTGAATCTTGGGTGCGCGAACTGAGAGAAGATGCGTTTGTCGAAATCCGCAGTTGAAGCTGTTCTTGCCGTCACCCCAGGGGAGCCTGCCGGTATTGGGCCGGATCTGTTACTTGAAGTCGATACGGGGCAACTCGACGCCACGCTAATCGGTATTGCAGACCCAACGATGCTCGAACAAAGAGCAAAGTTGCTCGGTATTCGACCGAAACTCAATATCATCCAGCACGTAAATGAGGCCGTTCCAGACCGATTGAACATTATTCCAGTGACCTGCGCGGCACCAGTCATACCTGGTGTTTTGACACCTGAAAACAGCCAATACGTATTAGACACACTTGAGGTGGCCGTTGCGCTTTGTGAGCGCGGTGAGTGCAGCGGGATGGTGACAGGGCCTGTCAACAAGGCCGCTATTAACGATGCTGGCATCCCCTTTACCGGACACACAGAATGGCTTGCTGAAAGAACCGGTACACCGCGGGTGGTCATGATGCTCGCTTCCGGTCAGCTCAGAGTTGCATTAGCCACGACACATTTACCGCTCAGAGAAGTCGCAGACGCCATTCGCCATGAAGATCTGGTGACCATACTGCACATAATTCATCGGGACTTGATCACCAAGTTTGGCATTCCAGCGCCTCGCATCCTGGTATGTGGGCTTAACCCCCATGCAGGTGAATCTGGTCATCTCGGCATGGAGGAGATCAATATCATAGAACCTGCTCTAATAAGCGCAAAAGAAGATGGCTTAATCGTTATGGGTCCAATGCCGGCAGACACTGCATTCACGCCGAACAGCCTTGCAAAGGCAGACGTCGTCCTAGCGATGTATCACGACCAAGGATTACCGGTACTTAAACATCAGGGTTTCGGTGAAGCTGTCAATATCACGCTGGGCTTACCGATCATCCGTACCTCGGTTGACCACGGAACGGCACTGGATCTTAGCGGCAGCGGCAAAGCCGAAATAGGAAGCCTGCTCACGGCAATTCGGTACGCCAGCGAAATGTCAGCAGTGATGGCACGATGAAAGCCCGTAAACGCTTTGGCCAGAATTTTCTGCACGACCCTCAACTAATCGCCCGTATTATCGATTCCATTTCGCCATCACCAGAGCAGAGAATTGTCGAAATTGGACCAGGTCGAGGCGCAATCACCATGCCGCTTGTCGATTCAGGCTGCGACCTTACGGTCATTGAGATCGACCGCGACCTGGCAGCCCAATTGCGAAACCTTTACCCAGGCATCAAGCTAATAGAGGCTGATGTACTGAAATTCGATTTCAATGAGTTGGATGATGATATCCGGATAGTCGGCAACCTACCGTACAACATCTCGACACCGCTGCTCTTCAAACTCTTCCGTCAATTTCGTCAGATTCAAGACATGTACTTCATGCTCCAATTAGAAGTGGTTCAACGATTAGTCGCGGCACCTAATTCAGAGCACTACGGTCGATTATCTGTGATGAGCCAATACTATTGCGATGCCGCTTTACAATTTACGGTTCCCCCAGAAGCGTTTACTCCGCAGCCAAAAGTCACCTCTGCGATTGTTAGGCTAACGCCTAAACGAGAGCGGCTTCTGGCTAACAATGAGGAGCGTTTTGCAAACCTCGTCAATCAGGCTTTCAGCATGCGACGCAAAACATTGCGCAATGCACTCAAAGGGTTTGTCGTGGCAGAAGCTTACATAGCACTGGATATCGATCCGATTCGCCGACCCGAAACACTCTCTATGGAAGACTTTATTCACTTAGCCAATTTTGTTACGGACACCGGAATTTGAGCACTTATGTGGTAGGGGACGTTCAGGGCTGTTATCAAGAACTGATTGCACTGCTACAAAGCATCGACTTCGATAGGTCTGTAGACCATCTCTGGGTCACGGGAGACATGATAAACCGGGGGCCCGACAATATAGAAACCGTTAATTTTTTGCGCCAACTGCCAAACGTCCAAATTGTTCTGGGTAATCATGATCTGCATTTTCTCGCGGTTGCCTTAACGGATCGAACGCCGTCTAGATCTGATACATTTCAGGATTTACTTAAGAGTACCGACCTGCCAGAGATCATCACCTGGATGCGGCATCAACCGCTGGCGTATTACAGCGACCAGTTCGATGCGCTCATGGTCCACGCCGGCATACCTAACATCTGGTCTATTTCTGACACTTTGGGATATGCTGCAGAAGTTGAATCTGTCCTCCAAGACGAGAGGCACCAACGTTACTTTGAGCTAATGTATGGGAATGAGCCGGATATCTTTACCGAATCACTCGAGGATATAGACAGGTGGCGCTCGATCACTAACTACTTAACTCGGTTACGGTTTTGCGCCGCGAACGGAGCAATGGAGTTCGCATCCAAGTCAGATATTGCACCCGAGGGATATCAGCCCTGGTTCAATTATCCACGACGAGACGCAACTCGCATTCTCTTTGGCCATTGGGCTGCGATCGAAGGAAAGACCTCATCTCCACAGTTTGTCGCTCTCGACACCGGTTGCGTCTGGGGCCGCTCGCTTACCGCTTTGCGAATGGAAGATAATAAACTGTTTTCCGTTCCTGCCATTTCTAGCCGATAATCAACGTATGGAAACTTATCTTGTAGGCGGAGCAGTCCGGGACGAATTGTTAGGGTTACCGGTACTTGATCGAGACTGGGTTGTGGTCGGCAACACAGAACAGGCTCTGCTGGACCTTGGATACCAGCGCGTGGGAAAAGATTTCCCCGTGTTTCTACATCCAACTAGTAAAGAAGAGTATGCGCTCGCCCGCAAAGAGAGAAAAATAGGCTCGGGTCATCGGGGGTTTGAGTGCGATGCCAGCATAACCGTCACACTGGAAGAAGATTTGCTACGCCGCGATCTCACCATAAATGCGATCGCGAAAAATTTATCTGGAAACTATATAGATCCACATGGTGGCCTGACAGATATCGAGCGGCGAATGTTACGCCACGTATCTCCCGCTTTCCTCGAAGACCCTCTTCGTATTTTGAGACTGGCCAGGTTTTATGCCCGCTTTGCAGATTTTTCGGTGGCACCAGAAACCCTCAAACTCGCCAAGCAAATGATCAATGAAGATCAACTGAATGAACTCGCGGCAGAACGTATTTGGATAGAAATACATAAGGCCTTAGAGACCGATCACCCAGACCGGTTTTTTCGCTTATTGAACGAATTGGGCGCGCACGCAAAACTCTGGCCGGCCATTTCCGCAAGCAGCATCGATACAATGAGTAAGCTTGCCAAGAAGACCACTAAGCCTGAACTACGATTTGCTGGACTGTGTTATCACGCAACTGATTCTCTAGCCAGCTGCCTAAAAAACCTCAAGGTTCCTAACAGATATACAGATGTGGCGTTGGCCAGCCAAAAGCACCTGAGAGCCCTACTATCTGATCCCCAAGACCCAGAGGAGATTTTCGCTCTTATCGAGCAACTCGATGCTTTCAGGCGCCCGGAGCGCTTCCATGACCTGCACGAGCTGGCACTCGCAATGTCATCGATACTCGGGCTGTCGCCTCCGGCTGACTGGGGTTACTACCTTAAAATCGCAACCGGTGTAACATCAGACCAGGTCGACCCGCAATTAAAAGGTCCAAACTTCGGCGCCGCACTCCGCCAGAAAAGACTAACCGCACTGCGTGAAGCCCTATCTAGCTAGACGCTCACTAGAGAATGTCCTAGTGGACCATATTCTTAAGGGCGAGTTCTAAAGGGCATGTTCTTAAAGGCCATGCCTTAACTGATGGTCTCACGCTCTATCGCGCGGTAGCCGATATCCGTTCGATACTCTGCGTTAGCAAATGAAATGTCTTTAACCCGCTCGTACGCTTTTTTATTCGCCTCGCCGACACTTGATCCCAGCGCCGTCACCCCTAAAACGCGACCACCGTTCGTCACGGTCTGGCCGGCCGCATCAAGCGTTGTCCCCGCGTGAAAAGTTTTGCTCTCACTACTTTCAGCAGCAATACCCTGGATGACATCGCCTTTAGCGTACTGGTCAGGATAACCGCCAGCTGCCATCACGACTGTGAGCGCCGTAAGCGGATTAAAAGTAATCGATTGTTTATCGAGCGATTGGTCGATCGCAGCGACACAAAGGGTCGCAAGATCAGACTGAAGTCGCATCATGATCGGTTGGGTCTCAGGGTCTCCGAAACGACAATTGAACTCAATCACTTTGGGTTGCCCCGAGGAGTCGATCATCAGACCTGCGTATAAGAACCCCACATAAGGCATTCCTTCATTCGCAAGCCCTGCAATAGTAGGCGAAATCACCTGATCCACAATTCGTTGATAAACGGCATCGGTAACCACAGGCGCGGGAGAATATGCACCCATGCCACCGGTGTTAGGACCTCTATCGCCATCATAGGCGGCTTTGTGATCCTGAGAAGACGCGAAGGGTAAAAACGTTTCTCCATCAGCGATCACAATAAAACTGGCTTCTTCGCCTTCGAGAAACTCTTCAATCACAACTCGGGCGCCGGCATCACCAAAGGCATTGTCTTCGAGCATATCTTTGAGCGCACGTTCAGCCTCATCATGGTCGGATGCCACCACAACCCCCTTACCTGCCGCTAGACCATCTGCTTTAACCACGATAGGTGCGGTCATGCTACGGGCATATTTAATGGCGGGTGCGAGTTCAGAAAATGTTTGGTACGCAGCGGTCGGGATCCCGTGTCTAGCCAAGAACTGTTTCGTAAAGTCCTTTGATCCTTCCAACTGCGCACAGGCCATGGACGGACCGAAACAACGGATACCGGCAGCGGTAAACTGATCAACGGCACCAGCGACCAGCGGCGCCTCTGGACCAATCACGACCAGTTCAATGTTTTGTTGCTTAGCAAATGCGATCTGACTGTCAATGTCCAACACATCCAAATCAACATTTTTAATGCCAGGTTCCACTGCGGTACCCGCGTTACCGGGCGCAACAAATACTTCTGTCACAGACGAAGATTGACCAAGCTTCCAAGCCAATGCATGTTCTCGACCACCGTTTCCAGTCACCAGTACTTTCATCTCGCCACCTGTTTTTTTGAGGTTTGTCTGAGGTTTGGATTAATGCCTGAAGTGACGCATGCCAGTAAAGATCATAGCCATACCAGCTTCATTCGCCGCTTGAATGACTTCTTCATCGCGCACTGAGCCCCCCGGCTGAATGACGGCGCTAATACCTGCCCCAGCGGCCGCATCTATACCATCTCGAAAGGGAAAAAATGCATCGGAAGCCATCACCGAACCCGGGACTTCCAGGTTTTCGTCAATGGCTTTTATGCCAGCAATCTTGGCGCTATAAACGCGTGACATTTGCCCGGCACCGACACCAATCGTTCGGCAGTTCTTGGCATAGACGATGGCGTTAGACTTCACATATTTAGCCACTGTCCAGGCAAACAGCAAATCAGCTTGCTCGTCTGCCGTCGGCTGTCTATCCGTTACAACCCGCATCGCAGCTTTATCCAGCAAATCTAGGTCAGCATCCTGAACCAGCATGCCACCGATGACCTTTTTGTAATCACGTTGTCCCGTACGATCCTCATACAAATCACCACAGACCAGAACTCGAACATTCTTCTTTTTCTGCAGTGCCACAACCGCATCAGCATCAATGGCGGGCGCAATGACCACTTCGATAAACTGGCGCTCTGTCATATCTTCAGCAAGTTCGCGCGTCAGTGGACGATTGAACGCAATGATGCCGCCAAATGCTGAAGTGGGGTCGGTCTCGAAAGCTAACCGATAAGCTTCATGTATATCGTTCGCGACAGCAACACCACAAGGATTGGCGTGCTTCACGATGACACAGGCTGGCTCGCTAAAGGCCCGCACGCATTCCAATGCAGCATCAGTATCGGCAACATTGTTATAGGAAAGCGCCTTACCGTGAATTTGGCTTGCACCGGCGACAGACCCAACTGCCAGCTGCTGATCCGTGTAAAACGCTGCGGCCTGATGGGGATTTTCGCCGTAGCGCATCACCTCTTTTCTCTGATACTGAGTCGTTATCGTCGCAGGAAAAGGCTGTCGTTCATCATTGTCGAGATCAACGCTACCAAGAAAATTTGAAATCGCAGCATCGTAACGAGCAACCAGTTCAAAAGTTTTTACGGCAAGACGAAAGCGTGTTTCGAGAGACAAGCACCCGTCGTTTTCATCCATCTCGCTCAGGACCACTGCATAATCTGCAACATCTGTGAGAACGGCTACCGCTGAGAAATTTTTCGCAGCAGAGCGCAACATAGCCGGCCCACCGATATCGATATTTTCAATCGCATCTTCAAGTGAAGCATCCGGGTTAGCGACAGTTTTTTCAAAGGGATAGAGATTAACGACCACCAGATCAATCGGTTCAATGTCATGGCTGCGCATCACCTCAACATCAACGCCACTACCGTCTGCTTCACGGCGCCCCAACAAGCCACCGTGGACTTTAGGATGCAGAGTTTTAACTCTGCCATCCATCATCTCGGGAAACCCGGTGTAGTCAGAGACCTCACGAACCTCGACACCCTGAGTGTTGAGGTTCTGGAATGTACCACCGGTTGAAAGCACTTTAACTTGGTGTCGGATAAGACCCTGAGCAAGTGCGTCTAAACCAGATTTATCGGAAACACTGACCAAAGCAGTGCGTATCTTGACGTTAGCCATTGAGGCCCCCGGGGTCGCATCGTCAAACAAAAAAGGACGGTTTGGACCGTCCTAGGAAGCGGCGAATCTTACACGGGGCAAGAGGTAAATGTGAAGATTTAAACCAGCCCGTATTTCTTCAATTTCTTACGTAGAGTGCCACGGTTCAAACCCAGCACAGAAGATGCACGGCTCTGATTGTGACCCATTCGTTTCATGACGGTTGCAAGCAAAGGCGCTTCAATTTCTGAAACAACAAGTTCATAGAGATCTGATATCTCTTGACCGTCCATGGCGTGAATGTACTTCTTGACTGCTGTTTCAACGGATTCGGACAGCGACGGTATCGAAACCGAGGCGCTGCTTTCATTTACTTCAATTACTCGTATTCCTTCAACAAAACATTCTTCTGACATTTGGCAAACTCCATCAATCGTCAGGCAGCAAGTGCGTTTTGGCTACCTATTAGGTCGAATATTGCCTCGATTGACCGCACCTGCTGCTCTAAGGTCTCTAGCCGGTTGAAGGCTTGGAGCGCCTCTTTCCGTGACCGGTTATGATCATTAATAGCTTCGATAGAGGAAAAACCTATATCTGAAGTGTTGCTATCAAATGTTTCGCTATCCGGAGAAGCTAAATACCAACCAACATGCTTACGGGCGATTCGAGGCCCCATCAACTCGCCATAAAAACCAGCAAGCTCTATCACATGTGCTATCAACATGAGTTTTATCTCACCTAAATCAGGATTTTTTTTCAATTCTCCAAATTGAAGATAATGGCTGATCTGCTCAGGCAGCCAGGGCCTGCCCTGAGCAGCGCGCCCAATCATAACGCCGCTAGCACCTGTGTCGGTAAGGACACGCTTCGCGTCGACCGCAGATTGAATGTCCCCATTTGCCAACACGGGTATCTGGACACTGTCGACGACCTGCCGAATCAAATCGTAATGAACGCTTCCGGCAAATTTGCAGGCGCGTGATCGACCATGCACGGTCACGAGAGACAAACCTTCATCTTCTGCGATTTTGGCCACCAGCGGTGCATTGACTTCATCAAGCGACCAGCCCAATCGAATTTTAACAGTGACTGGAATACTGACGGCAGCTCGGATCGAACGAAAAATTTGCTGAACCAACCCAACATCTTTAAGCAGCGCAGATCCTGCCGCCTTTTTGCACACTTTCTTCGCCGGGCAGCCCATATTAATATCGACAATATCAGCTCCGCGTTGCTCTGCTGCGGCAGCGGCCGCCGCCATCATTTCAGCTTCGCCACCGGCTATTTGCACCCACCGAGGTCCAACTTCATTTTGATAGCAAAGTCGCGTTCGCGATTTCGTTGATTGCCACAATTTTTGATCGCTCGTAATCATCTCTGAAACGGTCCAGAAGGTGCCATTGCGGCGGCATAGATTACGGAATGGCTGATCAGTCACACCAGCCATGGGCGCTAGTACAACGTTGCTTGGATGATCGAAAGAACCAATTTTCATAATAATATGGGTAAACAAAGTCGTTGGGGTACCAGACGCATAATAACAGAGCGCGCTTAGTTGATCACCGCCCGCATGGAATAGCTTACCGCCAGAGGACCCGGGTCGACAATATCAAGCGAGAAGCGAACCTCTGTTACCGCCGGTATATAACGTAAACCCGCCAGTTCTCCTGCTAAGTAGGCATCAGGAGAGAAAGTCCGTTCCGCAAGCGTATTGCCATTGATATCAGAAAACCTCAGCTGTAGCGGTGGAAATCTCTGCCTATACGGCGCTCCGTTACGCAGTATGGCATCCACGATCAAGCCATTTTCAGTCGCTGGATGCGTTCGTACCACGAGATCTGTCGCAACCAGATTGGCAGCATCAAGGTAATCTGGCAGCTGACAGTTAACAATATTACAAACGGATAAATAATACGGGCGAAGTCGAACGTCCATGGCCAAGACATCTCGTTCGAACCACAAGTATTGAGCGCCAAGCACAACAACTGCTAGAACACACCCAGCCGCCCACCTACCCGTGCGCCGGTCAGACACGGGCATCAGTTCACCCACAAGGTCTTCTGGCGCAGCGTTCGCAATACCATCTAAATTTTCAGAAATCTCAATGGCGGATAATTCCGCAGTCACGTCGTTCGACAAATGCTCATCGATAATCTCTGATTGAACATCTTGAGGTTGCTCTCCCAGAGAATGGCCAGTGGACATCTCAGTTTCCGAATCGATCTCGCTCTGTTGTTCTGTATCGGCAGAAGCTTCTACAACGTCTACTACGTTTATAACCTCCACGACTTCTGCAACTTCTACTTCGGCAACGTCTGCAGACGCCACTGCAACGATTTCGGCAGCCTCGACTTCCTCACTACTCGGCTCAGAGAAGGCTATTGAGTCTTCCGCGAACAGATCGGGAATTGGCGCTTCTACAAAGTAGTCGCTTGCAACGAAGACTTGCAGACAAGCGCCACAGCGAACCGCGCCGTTAGCGGCATCAAGCTGAGCGTCATTGACCTTAAAAGAAGTATCGCAACTGGGGCAACGGGAAACGTAAGACGTCATGACGGCTTCTTAAAATGCAGGCAGACCCAACCATCCAGTTCTTCCTCACGAACCAGCTCAAGTTGGTAAGCTTTTATCACCCGATCCGATTGAGAACTCATGATGCCAGACAACACCAAATCACCGCCGGGCTCAACATACTCGCTGAGTACATGAGAGAGGCTGATCAATGGCTGAGCCAAAATGTTCGCCAACACCACATTATATTTGCCCGGGTGTACGCTGCCCGGCTTAAAGTCATCGGGCAGACAGGTCGCCAATTCAGCCTTAATGCCATTGCGACCACTGTTGTCTGCAGTCGCGACGAGTGCCTGGGGGTCGTTGTCGACTGAGACTACCTGGCGAGCACCCAACAGCTTCGCTGCAATGCCTAAAATGCCGGATCCACAACCATAATCCAATACGGCTACTCCGGGATGAAGGTGCTGATCTAGCCAAGCGAGACACAAACTCGTCGTTGCATGCGTACCGGTTCCAAAGGCCAAACCAGGGTCAAGATTCAATATCACTGAACCGGCTTCATCCACCACAAAGCCCGTGGGACAAACCCACAGGCGTTGGCCGAATTTCATTGGTTTGAACTGACTCATCCACTCACGCTCCCAGACGCGATCACCAAGTTCATCCGTGAACAACACTTGATGACCGAGATCTCGAAGGGCTGCTGCTAGCGATTCGGTGTCAACGTCATCTCCATACATGGCGGTGACCGTGAGCCTTGCCCAAAGCGGAATTTCGCCAGGTCCAGGCTCAAATATCGGTTTGTCCTCACCATCGACCAGGGTGACGGATACTGCTCCGGTTTCCCAGAGGAGCGATTCGAGGGCATCAACTTCTTCTTTGCTTGCCGCAACGGCCAGCGTTTTCCAACTCATTCGGGGTTCCAGTTAGTGTTCATCAAGTCATTCACGAAATTGAGATCTTCAGTCAGTCGTTTCAGACGCTCGAGATTGGTTACAATCCCATCGATCTGCAACTCGTTTAACGCCAACTTCATGCGCGCCAGCGCCATTGGCCGATTTTCGCCATGGACAACCAGTTTCGCAATCAGTGAATCATACTGGTGCGGCACCCGGTAACCAACGTAGATATGACTATCGAGCCTGACGCCCGGACCACCGGGCAAACGCAAGCCACTAATCAATCCTGGACTGGGCTGACCTAAAGCATCTTCCGCCAGAATTCTGCACTCAATGGCATGACCGCTGATCGTTACAGATGACTGATCGAAAGGCAGCAGATTCGTATCCGCAACGGTTAACTGCGACGCAACGAGATCGATGCCGGTCACCATCTCGGTGACGGGGTGCTCTACCTGCAAACGAGTATTGACTTCAAGAAAATAGAATTCACCGTTTTCGAACAAAAACTCAATGGTTGCCGCATTGCGGTAGGACAAACTCGCCATGGCGGCCGCACATTTATCCGCCAGGTTTTCCAAGTCAACTTTGCTAACGCTCGACGCCGGAGATTCTTCTATCAACTTCTGATAGCGTCGCTGAACTGAGCAGTCCCGGGTTCCAAGATGGACGCACGAACCATTTCCATCGCCCAGCACTTGCACTTCTATATGCCTTGCTGCGGTCAACAGCTTCTCGATAAAGACCTCACTACGTCCAAACCCCGCTTGCGCCTCCCCCATAGCAAGATTGAGTGCTGCACCTAGTTCAGATTCGTTGTTAACACGGCGCATGCCTCGACCGCCCCCACCGAATGCTGCTTTGATGATGAGCGGGTAGCCGATCTCGCTGGCAATAGTAAGCGCATCTGACACGGATGTGACGGGTTTTATGCTGCCCGGGAGTATGGGTATGCCTAACTTTGCGAAAGTTTTTCTGGCACGAACCTTGTCACCCAACTGAGCAATGTGTTCCGGCGTTGGGCCGATAAAGGTCATACCTGCTTGCTCGACGAGAAGGGCAAACTCAGCGTTTTCTGACAATAAACCATAGCCAGGATGAACCGCATCACAATGCCGGGTCAGCCCCGCCATGACAATATCGTTAGCGGACAGATAATGACCAATACAAACCGTTTCGTCAGCCAGATCAAGGTGCGGTAAACCAGAGTCGATCGACGTATGCACTGCAACGGTTTGCTTGCCTAGCTGTTGGCAAGCACGCAATATCCGTAGGGCAATTTCACCGCGATTGGCGATCAGGATTCTATCCAGCATAGGAGCGGCTAGGAGATTGTAAACAGGGGTTGGTCGAACTCAATCGGCGTTTCGTTTTCGACAAGTATCGCTTCAATTTTGCCCGATTTATCTGCAACAACCTGGTTCATCATCTTCATCGATTCGATGATACAGAGTGTATCGCCTTCCTTAATGCGCATCCCTACCTCGACAAACGAAGGCGAACCGGGCGACGATGCTCGATAAAAGGTGCCTACCATAGGCGCTCTGACGATATGCCCCGATGGTTTTTGAACCGTTTCTATGGGTGCCGCAACTGGCGTTTCGAGTGTTGTCATTGCCGCTGTCATGGGCGGCGTGACCGATGCGCTGGCCCGGGTAATTCTGACTGACTCCTCGCCCTCTTTGATTTCGATCTCCGATATATCCGAGGATTCCATCAGATCAATTAGCTTTTTCACCTTCCGAATATCCATAACTAGCGCTCCGCCAAATTCTTTAACGCTGCCTGCAGCGCCAGCTCATAACCCTGAGCACCAAGCCCAAAAATGCAGCCGACCGCAACATCCGAAAGAAAAGAGTGATGCCGAAAGGCTTCGCGACTAAATACGTTCGATAAGTGCACTTCGATAAAGGGGATTTGGACACCCAGCAGTGCATCACGCAAGCCGATGCTGGTATGCGTTAATGCGCCGGGGTTAATCAGAATGAACGCAGTGCCATCGGTAGCCGCGGCATGGACCCGCTCAATCAGGGCCTGCTCGCCATTGGATTGGAAATGCTGAATCGCAGCGTCATGTTTTGCCGATATGTTCGTGAGGCGCTGCATAATGTCATCCAGCGTGTCGTGACCATATATTTCTGGCTCACGAGAGCCTAACAGGTTGAGATTGGGGCCATTTAGCACCAGTATCGATATCATTTTTTTATCTTTTCTAGATTTTAAGCGCTAATTGTAGCTATTTAGGCCTAATATAGCAGCACTAATTGGAATTTCGGCAAAGCTTCTTATGGAATCACGGCCATCGTTAACGCCTGCCAGAAGGCTAACCGCTAAAATATCCACTTTATAGACATTCGCAGCAATCTATAGCGTATAGTGCCTTTTTTGCGGAGGATAACAAATCCCTCTATCGGCGCACCCCTGGTATTCGACGATAATCGCGAGGTCTTTTAGCGCTTCGATGTTTACGATCGGAACGTCGACTTGTAAAGCCTCGTAATAGACTTCAACATCTCCAAAATACTCATCATTCCGCTCGATACCGACCGGAATATTCGGTTTTCCTAGATGATCGGGCCCGGTGACCATTATTCTGTGGCGGTACAAGTAATGTCCTGGCTGGATTTGCCACAAAAGGGTGACCTGATCCTTTTCTCGCACAACCGTCAACGCAAAAGCCTCGTCAACCGGTAAGATTGTCGGCTCATCAAAAGTATTATGGCTACCGAACTGATCGGCAGAACTGGTTAGCGTGATAAAAATCACGGCAACCAGAATCATTAAAGTCCGGATGGGCTGGAATCTCATAATCTCAAACCGTTATAGTCAATGCTTTAGAGCGTCATGCAAGATTACTCGTTCTCGATCTGACCTAGAAGCGATTACTTCACAATGCGACACATATTACTGTTCATACTGCTCACGGGTTTGCTGCTATCAGGTTGTTCAACCTTACAGCCAATAAAGGAGCCCGCCAAACGGCAATCGCCAGCGGCGCAGGTTCAGAGCCAAGCCCTAACAAGGGTCAATACCTTGCTAGCGCAAGCAGAGCGCGCTTTTTCACGCAAACGTTTGACAACGCCTCTCGATGACAATGCTTACTTCCGCTATCTTCAAGTACTTTCTATCGAACCAGAGAATCAGGCCGCACAACTGGGGATCCAACAGATTGTCGAAACTTATCTAGCCTGGAGCATTACTAACATCGAAGCCGGTCAGTATCGCCGTGCAACGGACATGCTGAACAAAGCGCGATCGATAGACGAACAGCACCCCAGTATTGAGGCATTGGGAAATCGTATCGCTCGGGCTCAAACCAGCCGTAAGGATTCATTCAGACTCGATCAACATGAACTTACAAGCCGAGGTGACGCCGCAATCAGCAAACTTCATGAGATTGGCCGCAGCGCTGAAAAACACCAGGCTCGAGTACGAATTGTCGCCGCCACTGACGCAGATGGTCGATGGATCTATCAGCAACTCAACAACGCCTCACTGAATAGAATTCGCGCGACCATTGAATTGGGCAGCCCTCCCACCATTCAACTCACTTACCCCTGAAGCACTTCAGACAATCCTCTGACGAAAACCAGATCACTGACTATAGTTAAGTGAGGATCTTTCCCCTTGGACGGCAATGCACCTATCCGCGTATCCGCCAAAATTTGCGCAACGCCCAAACTATTCTCATCAAACGCCAGTCGTCTGTCTGCTCGTGTTGACGCTCTGCGCTGGACTGGCCATAGCTAACCCGCTCGGAATAACAGACAAAGTTCTTGATGTCGTCGCCAAGGAATACGGCCGACGAGCCAGAAGCCGGTTGTTGTCTTGGCAGCACTTGGTCGATTCTTCAACGGGTCTTGGTGAGCAACAAAAACTGGTTCTCGTTAATGATTTCTTTAACCAGGTGAGATTCGTCAGCGATGAAGAGCACTGGCAGAAGATCGACTACTGGGCAACGCCGATAGAATTGCTCTCGACCGACGGTGGGGATTGTGAGGACTTTGCCATTGCCAAGTACATCACCCTGCGCGCACTAAAAGTCCCAGACGACAAACTCAGAATCACCTATGTTAAAGCGCTGCTGCTGGACCAGGCTCACATGGTGCTGACCTATTACGACACACCAGACTCAATACCTCGGGTTCTCGATAATTTGGACCCGGTGATAAAACCGGCAGATAAGCGATCAGACCTAGAGCCGGTTTATAGCTTCAACGGAGAGGGCCTGTGGCTCGCCAAGATGCGTGGTGAAGGCCAAAAAATGGGTTCGTCTTCGGATCTAAACATGTGGCGTGATTTGGTAGCACGCCTAGAAAGAGAGAGGACTTCTTCATGACTCTGCTAAGACAATTAATGATGGTGGTGTTGCTGATATTTGTATTGTTGTTCAGCGCCAATTTTGTTTTAACCGTGCTTGGATCACGCGAATACCTCGAAGAACAGATGCGAGTCCACGCAGAAGACGCGGCGACCTCTCTGGGCTTGTCCATGACAACGGCACTCGCGCAGCAGGACAATACCAGTCTCGAACTCCTAACCTCAGCAGTTTTTGATCGGGGTTACTACTCCAACATTTCATTAGTTGACATCGAAGGAACGCTACTGGTTAGTCGATCCAACCCTATCGAAACTGACGATGTACCCATCTGGTTTACTGAGTTAATCAACCTGCCCACGCCCGCAGGAAGTTCAGAAATCACTCGTGGTTGGACCCGACTTGGCAAGCTGACCGTAGTGGCACATCCTGGCAATGCATACCGCGATCTGTGGCGAATGACACTCGAGTTTTTATACCTATTCAGCTTCATGGTGATCTTAAGCTACGGCATATTGGGCTTAATGGTGAGTCTTGTCATGCGACCACTACGAGCAGTAGAAGCACAGGCAGATGACATATGTGAACGCAAGTTCGCAGTGCAAGATAGCATCCCGAAAACGCGCGAACTGCGCCGTGTCGTTGAAGCTATGAATCGCATGTCTCTAAAAATCAAAACCATGTTCGAGAGCCAACTACAGCTCACAGAAAGCCTGCGGATAGAAGCCAGAACCGACCCTATAACGGCGCTGATCAATCGCCGCGAATTCGATGCGCTGGTGACAGGAGAGCTGGTATCAGAGTCCGGACCAGGTTCTAACGTTTTGATGTTGCTGCAGATTCGAAACTTCGCAACGATCAACCAAACTTTAGGTCACATTAAGGCAGACGCCCTACTAAAACAGATTGGCGAGCGGCTCAAAAATGCGCTAGCAACAAGAAACGAAGCCATCATTTGCCGCAGCAGCGGCGCGGAGTTCGCGATTTTCATTCCGCGAATCAATCTAGAGCTGGTCAGGCGTTCATTGGAGAATGCCTTTCAACAGGTTGCGTCTCTTCAACAGCTAACGGATTCAGGCTACCTTGACGTCATACATATGGGTGCCGTTTTTACAAAAGATTCCATTGCTTACTCGCAGTTGCTCACCGACGCTGACACTGCCCTTCGCAACGCCCAAGCTAAGGGCACCAACGGCACCTACTTCCTCATTCACGGTGATAGTGAAAACCCAGTCGCCGATCTGGTTAAGCAAGCGGGTGAATGGCACGCCACGTTATTAGATGTGATTCACAAGCAACAGTTTTTGTTCCACTACCAGCCGCTATATCAGCTAAATGCTGACGGCAAACAGAGCCTAATGGCCAATGAAATATTCGTTCGGATCGAGCTAGATGGAGACGTCATCAATGCTGGTGTCTTTATGCCGATGGCAGAAAGGTTCGGTTTATTGGTTGAGTTGGATCAACTCATCATCGAGCGGGCGCTGAATGAGACTCAGCTGGATGCACCGCCCGTAGTGATCAATTTGTCCACCTATTCATTACAACAAGATCAGTTTCGCAGCTGGCTTTACCAGCAACTGACAGTACAGAGATCAAAATCCCACCAGGTCATCTTTGAGCTTCAAGAACATGCCGTGCATCTCGCTTACAACGATGTCCGATCGCTGGTTCAGGCTGGCAACAGCCTTGGCTATCGGTTTTCCGTGGACCACTTCGCCAGCAGCGCCACTTCCTTTGCCTATTTAGAAAGTCTGGACGTGCATTTCATCAAGATTGATCGCAGCTTCGTTGCCAACCTGGACCAGCAAACAGACAATCAGTTTTTCGTCCGTTCTGTTGCGCAGATCGCCCATGCCCGTGACATGTGGCTCATCGCAGAGGGTGTCGAACGGGAGGAAGAACTTCAAATCCTACGTGAACTCGGTGTGGATGCCGCAATGGGATATCTGCTGGGCAGACCGGGACCGAATTTTTCGTTAACATGACCGTTCACCTAGTAATCAGGTAGCGACGTGGCTTTTTTCGACAAACTCAAAACACAAATTTCCGACACATTTTCAATCAGCGAAGTCGGCGTTGGCATAGGGACCAAGTCTGTCACGGGACTGCTCGTTGCTCTGCTAATTCTGATCGGCGTGCTGGGGTTTTTCTGGGACAACGAGCCAGACCTTTTTGACGTCCCAAGCGTGACGAGCAAACTGACCAATGACCTAGGTGTGCGCAACGTACCCGGTTCAGCAACTGTCGCCACTACCATCACGCTGGCAGATATTCTCCTGCACAAGTCCGGCGGCTTCCTAACCAATGATATCGCACCGCCCGGAATCATGATGGACAATGTCCCCAGCTGGGAGTTCGGAGTTCTCGTTCAATTGAGAGATATGGCAAGAACGCTACGAAACAATCTGAGTCGCTCTCAATCACAATCAACGGAGGATGAGGGTCTGGTCGCTGCCGAAAATCAATTTTATTTCGACAATGATAGTTGGATGTTGCCAGAATCCGAGGCCGAGTACGCAAAGGGTATTAAAGCGCTAGAGGGTTATTTGGCCCGATTAGGCGATGACAACGAGCAATCCGCCCAATTTTACGCCCGGGCAGATAACTTACGAACCTGGCTATCTGAAGTAGAGACCCGACTCGGCAGTCTGTCACAACGGCTTTCCGCCAGCGTGGGTAAACGACAACTGGACGTGTCTTTGGCCGGAGACCCATCTGCCGTTCAAAGCACCGCAACCCAGAAGGATTCCGAGGTCAAAACCCCTTGGTCAGAATTAGACGATGTGTTTTATGAAGCCAGGGGGACCACTTGGGCATTACTCCATCTGCTTAAAGCAATCGAAGTTGACTTCAGAGATGTCCTACAGAAGAAAAATGCATTGGTGAGCCTGCAACAGATCATCCGCGAGTTAGAACCAACACAGGAAACGTTATGGAGCCCGTTGATCTTGAATGGCGGCGGATTCGGCATTGTGGCCAATCACTCTCTGGTAATGGCTTCTCACGTTTCCAGAGCAAATGCCGCCCTGAGTGATCTGAGACGTCTACTGCAGGAAGGCTAGGAAAGGACCGCCAGCTTTTGTACTATAGCCCGCGGAACGAACGCGCCATAAGTGCGCGGAAAACAAAAACTAAATCTGACCAACCGGTAAACATTTATGAGTGATATAACCTTACTGCCGCCGATTTTTGGCGTGCTTGGCCTCGTTTGTGCCCTTGTTATCTACATTATGATGACGCGGTACAACGATGGCGACGAGAAAATTCGTAAGATCGCAGATGCCATCCATGAGGGTGCGATGGTATTTATGCACCGAGAATACGCAATGCTCGCATTATTTGCGGGACCACTGTTCCTGATTATTCTGTTCTCCCCGCTAGGTTGGAACACAGCCCTATCCTTTGCTGTTGGTGCGCTAACGTCCGCATTAGCGGGTTATCTCGGCATGTTCTCCGCGACAAAGGCCAACGTTAGAACTACCGCTGCTGCACAAGATAGCGGCGCAGCACGTGCTCTGACGGTCGCATTTTATGGCGGCTCAATCATGGGCCTATGTGTTGCTTCCTTAGGTCTAATTGGCCTGGGCTCGCTCTACTGGTACTTCGGTGGCGATCCCGAAACAGCTCACGCCATTCACGGGTTCGGCATGGGCGCATCGAGTGTTGCACTATTTTCTCGTGTCGGCGGCGGCATCTTTACTAAGAGCGCAGATGTTGGCGCGGACCTCGTCGGTAAGATAGAAGCGGGGATTCCAGAGGACGACCCCAGAAACCCAGGTGTCATTGCAGACAACGTTGGCGACAACGTCGGTGATGTTGCCGGCATGGGATCGGATATTTTTGAATCCTATTGTGGCGCTATGATCGCGACCATCGCGATCGCATCAACATTGATTATTGACGCCGAGTTTGGCGTTGCAGCCCTGTCCGATGAAAATGGCCGCGCTGCCTTAATGTTCTTACCTCTAGCACTTTCCTCACTTGGCCTCATTTGCTCTATCGTGGGAATCATCACGGTGCGAGCCATGTCAAATGCCGCTCCAGAAACTGCGCTCCGCGTAGGTCATCAATTTTCTGCGGTCGTTTTGATTATTGGTGCTTACTTTCTGATTCAAGCAACCGGTATTTCCATGGGTGTCTTTTGGGCAGTTGTTGCGGGTACGGTTGGTGGCGTCCTTATCGGCCTTGTGACTGAGTATTACACCGCCAAAGGACCTGTGATTAAAATCGCAGAATCGGGCAAAACCGGCAGCGCGACCGTCATGATCACTGGCCTCGCCGTTGGCATGCAGTCAGTCGTTATCCCGGTCGTCACTATTGCAGCTATCATTTACGCTTCTACTGAACTTGCCGGTCTCTACGGTGTAGGTATTGCCGCTGTTGGTATGCTCGCCACTGTGGGCATGACTATGGCCCTTGATGCCTATGGTCCGGTTGCAGACAATGCAGGCGGTATCGCGGAAATGGGTGGCCTAGGCGAAGACATCAGAAAAATCACCGACGGGCTAGACGAAGTCGGCAACACCACAGCGGCCATCGGCAAAGGTTTTGCGATCGGCGCTGCAGCACTCGCAGCACTCGCGATTATCGCTGCTTTCGTTGAAACTATGCACTCCACTCGACCTGACTTTGCGTTGGAGTTATCAGACCCCATGGTACTGGTCGGATTGTTTATTGGTGGCACACTGCCATTTTTAATTGCCTCAATCACTATGACAGCAGTTGGTGACGCAGCAATGGAAATGATCGAAGAGATTCGGCGCCAATTCCGCGAAATTGAAGGCCTCATGGCAGGTACTGCAGATGCAGATCACGCCAAATGCATCGATATCGCGACTAAGGCTGCACTTAAAAAAATGATTCTGCCAGGCGTAATCGCGATTTCAATGCCTGCCGTCGTTGGCTTTGGCCTTGGTGCCGCTAGCCTAGGTGGCATGTTAGCAGGAGCACTGTTGGGTTGTGTATTGTTAGCTCTGATGATGGCGAATGCAGGCGGTGCCTGGGACAACGCCAAGAAGCACGTCGAAAAGGGCAACCTTGGCGGTAAGGGTTCTGATGTACACGCGGCCGTTGTGGTTGGTGATACAGTTGGTGACCCGTTCAAGGATACTTCAGGTCCTGCTATGAACATTCTGATCAACGTTATGGCCATCGTAAGCCTGGTGATTGCACCACTACTTTAGTCAACAAAGCTTGCAGGAAAAGCGGGCCTGGCCCGCTTTTTTTTGCCTGTCACTTTAGTAATACGACACTAAGCAATAGATACAGAGGAACTTATCGATGGCAAAGACGCTTCATGTCTACCTGAATGCAGACGATGCTGCGTTTAACTTTGAACCTGATGATTTCACCATGTTTAGAGACGCACACCCAGATATTCAGCTCAAATTCATCGAATCAGAGGCTGAGTTGCTTGAGCAATTACCGATAATCGAATGTCTGGACACTTGGTCTTTCGACGCTAGCTGGTTTTCTCTCGCACCAACTTTGCGCGCCATATTCACGCCAGCAGCAGGACGCGAATTTGTTGCTACAGATCCACAAGGACGCGTCGAAACGCACTACGGCACCTTTCATGGCGCGATGATGGCGGAATCAGCTCTCGCATTGATCCTGCACTTTTCACTGAATCTACCGCACTACCAATCACAACAGAAAAATGAAGTTTGGCAACGCATACCCTCAAGACTTCTGAGTCATCAGACAGCTCTCATTATCGGTTACGGTCATATCGGAAGGCAGACGGGCAAGTTACTGGCAAGCCTCGGCATGACGGTGTGGGGCCACCAGCGTCAGCCCGTCAGCAAGTACGATAACGATGTGCTGCTGGTTTCTCAGGCTGAGCTAGATGAACGGCTGCCACTGGCAGATCATATTATTTCTTTCTTGCCTGGCGGGGCCGCAACTCACCATTTTTTTTCATCGTCTCGCCTCAATTTAATCTCGCCCCAAGCATTTTTGTACAATTTTGGTCGCGGCACCACCATCGACGAAGCGGCTCTGATCAAGGCGTTACAAAACAAACTAATCGCGGGTGCTGGGCTCGATGTCACCGCAAACGAACCATTGCCGGCAGGCTCAGCCCTTTGGCAACTACCCAACGTGGTGCTTTTACCCCATGCATCAAGCTACTTTGAGGAGTATCGGGGCTTACATGTGACGGAGCTCACAAAACTGACAACTAAAGCGATAAAGCACGACAGATAAAAAGGAAATATCAGCAGGGGTTGTTCGGTCTTGTAATATGCATGCTATAAATGCCTCTGAACTGGGTAACCAGATCAATTTAAAACTCAACCTCAAGGAAAGACCATGAAATTGAATACAACTCGTAAGGCCCTCGTACTTGCCATGGGCACAGCGATGGGCGCAATGGCTGCACCTGCGGTAATGGCAGACGTGAACCCTTTCTCTGCAACTGAAATGTCTAGTGGCTATATGCAGCTAGCGGAAGGCTCTTGTGGCGAAGGCAAATGTGGCGGCGACAAAGCTAAAGCCAAAGGTGAAGGTTCTTGCGGCGGTGACAAAGCCAAAGGTGAAGGTTCTTGCGGCGGTGATAAAGCCAAAGGTGAGGGTTCTTGCGGCGGTGATAAAGCCAAAGGTGAGGGTTCTTGCGGCGGTGATAAAGCCAAAACTGAAGGCAACTGTGGTGAAGGTAAATGCGGTCAATAAGACTGTCTATAGATGAGTGAAAGTCGACCAATTCAAGGCGCTGGCCTAGGTTTGAGAAGAACCATGGCCACAGAGCTAAGTGAGGCTACACCAGATGGAATAGACTTCCTTGAGGTAGCACCTGAGAACTGGATCGGTCTGGGGGGAAGGTTCGCAAAACAGCTTCGCTCGATTAGCGAACGAACCCCCCTAATCACTCATGGATTGTCACTATCAATCGGCGGGCCCGCCCCTCTCGACGAGGACCTGGTCTATGCCATCAAAGATTTCTTGGCTGAGCACAAAGCGAGCCTGTATTCCGAACATTTAAGTTATAGCAACGATGGCGGGCAACTTTACGACCTGCTGCCCATGCCCTTCACAGAAGAGGCAGTCAATTACACTGCCAACCGCGTGAAGCGAGTCCAAGACATCATTGGTCAACGCATGGCACTTGAAAACGTGTCCTATTACACCACGCCCAAACGTCAGCTCTCCGAAATTGAGTTTATTAATGCGGTTGTGAGTGAAGCCGACTGCGATTTATTGTTGGACGTGAACAACGTGTATGTGAATAGCGTCAACCATAACTACGATCCACTGGCCTTTATCGAAGCGATGCCGGCGGATCGAATTTCCTACCTGCATATCGCCGGTCACTATTACGAAGATGATGGCCTAATTGTAGATACACATGGTGCAGATATTATCGATCCTGTCTGGCATCTCCTTGAGCAAACCTACGCACTGGTTGGCAACAAGCCGACTCTGCTGGAACGAGATTTCAATATCCCACATATTGATACGCTCATGTTAGAACTCAACCAGATCCGAAAGTATCAGGGAACCAATGCCAAAACAGACATCATTACCGCCTGATTCAGAATTACTGGCTCTACAGACCCACTTTACGCAACACCTTCGTAACCCTGATACCTATCCGGTCCCGGAAGGCTTGGATGAGCGCCGAGTCGGCATCTACAGCGAGCTGATCTTTCACAACATCTCCGCGCTGATGAGTGAGTTTTTCCCTGTCCTGAAACAAATGCTGACCGCCGATGACTGGGACCAATTAATACGTGAGTTCTTTATAAACTGGCGCGCCAAAACACCCTATTTCCCTCGTCTGGCTGAAGAATTTCTC
Organism: Candidatus Azotimanducaceae bacterium; assembly: GCA_051278195.1. Lineage (GTDB taxonomy): Bacteria > Pseudomonadota > Gammaproteobacteria > Pseudomonadales > Azotimanducaceae > JAHRVQ01. The sequence goes on along the minus strand of JBNMQM010000028.1, from coordinate 12,684 downwards.
GCGTTTTTAATGTCGCGTCCGGGTACCAATCACGAACCAGACTATCTGTTACCGTTGGCTCACTACGAGTGGCTTGAGCTGTATCTGTATATCCATGAGGATGAATTACCAAGGCAACCGCTCGATGAAGGAACCCTAAACACCGCTTACTTGAAACTGTCTGAGCTAGCAGTGCCTGCGGCCTATCAATTCCCAGTACATCAAATACACTCAGATTGGGATGAGCAAGAGGCTGCTACATACCTATTGGTTTTTAGGGACAATACCGATTCCATTCGCTTCTTTGAGCTAGCACCACTTGCTTATGAATTACTTTCAGCCATCTCTGACAGCGAAGAAGGCGTAATCGCTGCGGCTTGGTTGAAAGAAAAAGCGCGGGAACTCGGTCAAGATGAGACTAGCTTTATTACTTTCGGATTGGAGCTACTTAAACAATTCAATAGGGAAAACCTCATCTATGTTTTTGCTCATTAACCAAGCGCAGAGTCTTCTAGAAAAGGTCATCGGCTCTTTCGACTTTATTGCCCCTCTTTTGCTTCGCCTATATCTTGCGCCGGTTTTCTATATGGCTGGTATTCAGAAATTTGAAAACTTTGAAAGCACAGTCGCTTGGTTTGGCAATCCTGACTGGGGGCTTGGCCTGCCTTTTCCTACGCTCATGGCATTTCTTGCCACCGCAACTGAGCTAGGTGGTGCTGTACTACTTTTATTTGGCTTTGCGGTACGCTGGATTTCAATTCCACTATCGATAACGATGCTGGTCGCCATTTTCTCCGTACACTTGAAAAACGGCTGGCTAGCTGTCGCAGAGGGTACCGGTGTTTTTGCCACGGATCGAACTGCCGCCGCAGCAGAACGGTTGGATCGAGCAAAATCAATTTTGCAGGAACACGGTAATTACGAATGGCTAACGGAATATGGAAATTTCGTGGTGCTCAATAATGGCATCGAGTTTGCTGCGACCTATCTGGTATTACTCATCGCATTACTCTATCTCGGCGGCGGAAGATTCTTCAGCTGCGACTACTGGGTTCATCGTCAGTTCAGACAATAGCCACTATTATCTTCCCCTTGGTTTAACCCGCGAAGTGTTGACGGGATTCACCACCAACAACAAACGCGCATGACGTAAGTGCTTGATTCTAATAGGCACTGTGATTGGCACAGCGTTTGCTTATCAGCACAAGAACAGAGTAAGCACAAACGTTCGAATCAAATTTTAGACCTCAAAGGAACCACAATGTTTAAAGCAGCACGCCTCGCGGCGATATTGTTATCTAGTACCGCACTAACTGGTTGCGTTGTCTCTATCGGCAATGACGGCTTTGGTGACGACGAGCAATGGGAAGAATCACAAAAACGCAATGAGCGCTATATCGGCAGCTCGATATTGGGCTCCAGCATCACCGCCGTCAAGGCTGACCTGGGTGAGCCGAATTACAGAGAAAGCTTCCAACGGAACGGTGACACTTTTGAAGTTCTCTACTACAGAACTCAACATCGCCATAGCGATGGTCAAACCACAAAAGACGAAACCACTCCGATGGTATTTGTCGGCAACAAACTCGTCGGCTACGGCGCAACGGCCGTAGAGAACGCAACTCGCTAACCCTTTAGGTCTTTACTCGAAATGGTTTTAGCTTTTTTGCGACCAGCTGATTTTTCAGTTGAGCATATTTAGGAACGCCATTTTCATAAGGTGGATAGTCTTCACCTTGTATCAGTGGAGCGAGATACTCGATGCCTTTGCCAGTCACGCCGAAACCATCCGCCGTGATGTATGAGCGAGGCATTTTGCGTTCAATATTGGCTACTTTTGAAAGCGGTGCTTCACCGATGGACCATCGATAAGTCTTACCTTTACCTTTACTGCGTACGATCGTCGCCATTACGGCATTCTTACCCGCGACGGCAAAATCGACGGCCGCCTTGCCGACAGCATAGGCCTGCTCCACATCAGTTGCCGAGGCGATGTGTCGTGCTGAACGCTGCAGGTAATCCGCAACTGCCCAGTGGCATTTATAGCCGTGACTCGCCTTGATCATATCTACTAAAGACGGGGCGACGCCACCCAACTGCACATGGCCAAAAGCGTCTATTAAACCGGCATCTGCCACAAACTTGCCATCAGCGTACTGAGCACCCTCTGACGCAACGATCACGCAGAAGCCATGCTTCTTAACGCTATCCTTAACCTTCGCAAGAAAAACCTTTTTCTTGAAAGCGATTTCTGGGAACACAATAATATGTGGCGCATCGTTCTTCTCTGACTTTGCTAGCGCACCGGCAGCCGCAATCCAACCAGCATGTCGCCCCATCACTTCGAGCACGAATACCTTGGTTGATGATTCCGCCATAGACGCAACATCAAGCGCCGCTTCACGGGTCGACACCGCGACGTACTTAGCGACAGATCCAAAGCCTGGACAACAGTCGGTCAATGGCAGGTCGTTATCTACGGTTTTAGGGATACCGATACAGGTAATCGGATAGCCCATCGTTTCACTTAAGAGCGAAACCTTATGGGCAGTGTCTTGGGAATCGCCGCCGCCATTGTAAAAGAAGTAGCCGATATCATGGGCACGGAACACTTCGATCAGTCGCTTATACTCAGCCAGGTTTTCATCAATAGATTTGAGCTTATAACGGCAAGAGCCAAAAGCGCCTGCTGGCGTGTGTCGAAGTGCTGCAATACTGGATTTGGATTCTTTACTGGTATCAATAAGCTCTTCCCGTAAAGCCCCAATAATCCCGTTTTTGCCAGCATACACTTTACCCACGGACTTATTTGCTCGGGCAGTTTCAATCACGCCACAAGCACTGGCATTAATAACGGCGGTGACACCACCACTCTGGGCATAAAAAATGTTCTTGGCCACAAGGGCTCCTTACAATAAAAAGTGTTTTAAGCTACGGATTACAATCGCGAACGGTCTCTTTGATTAACCAATCAACGACATCGATCAAGGCATCAGATTCTGACTTACCCAATGCTGTTTGTGATTCAAAAATCTCGGTTTGGCGATGCGCACTGTTACCATCAAGTAAAATATCTTTCAGACCGCGGATTTCCTCAACACAATCTAAAGCTTCAGCATCTTCACGAATGAAATCCATCAATTCTTCAAGTAAATCCTTAAAGGGCACGATCTCACCCTTTGCAAAATCGATCATCCCCTCGTGGTAAGAATAACGCATCGCGCGCCAACGGTTCTCGCTGATCAGCATTGATGAGTACATTCGCCAACGCTGATTGTCGCGCCGCAAACGATATAACATCCGCAACAGACAAACATTGAGTGCAACAAGACTTATGCTGTGGTTTACGTTGGTACAAACATCCATGATCCGAGTTTCAAGCGTTGGAAACCTTGAACTGGGTCGAAGATCCCACCAAATTTTTGAGGCATCGTCGATGATACCGGCATCTACTAGAATCGATATGTGACGCTCGTATTCACCATAGCTGGCAAATTGAGCAGGTAAGCCGGTCCGCGGTAACGCGTCAAAAACAGTCAATCTATAAGACTTAAGTCCAGTATTCTCTCCTTCCCAAAAGGGCGAAGAACAAGACAACGCTAACAAATGAGGTAAAAAGTAGCTCAGTTGGTTCATTAGATCGATGCGCGACTCTTTATCTTCAATACCAACATGGACGTGCATACCGCTGATGAGCAGTCGCCGCGCTGTGGCTTGCATTTCTTGAGTCAAATCCATGTAACGCGGTTTCGCTGTCTGCTTTTGAGACAACCAACGTGCAAAGGGGTGGGTAGAGACCGCAAGCGGCGCGTAGCCATGCTCGTCTGCCACCTCAGCAATAACGCGACGAAGCAGTTTCACTTCCTGTTTGGCCGCTTTGACATTGGCGCATACGCTGGTGCCAATTTCGATTTGAGAACGCATCAACTCTGGGCTTACTTGCCGGCCTGAACGCTGATCACAAGCTTCCAGAAAGGAAGCAGGCGGATCACTCACCAAATCCCGCGTCGCGAGATCTACTAGCAAGTATTCTTCTTCTACCCCTATTGAAAATGCAGGTTCTTTCAGTTTCATCGCGCCCATCGGCAAGGAATGATGGGCTATAATACCTCTCCTCCCCACCAACTCGCCAGCACATGACAGCTACTAATCACTCTGTCCGGATTATTGACGCAGCAAACACAGCTGAATTGCAATCTCTGCTCGGCGCGGATCACATCGAGTTTATCAAAAATCTAGGTCAACCCACCTGGATCACACTGCACGGCAATGATCAATCTCGCAGCCGCGCCATAGTCACACTGTTACATGCCAATGAACCTTCTGGCCTCAAAGCAATCCACAAAATTCTCAAAGAAGGCGTTACGCCGCCCACCAACCTCGGTATTTTCGTTGCTTCAGTGGAAGCAGCACTTCACCCACCGATTTTCTCTCACCGATACCTCCCCAATGAGACCGACATGAACCGTTGTTTCGGACTTGAGGGCAAAACTCGTCAAGAGCAATTGGCGAATCACCTGGTCGAAATTTTATCTGCCTATCAACCAGAAGCTATCATAGATACGCACAATACTTCTGCACACAGCGAGCCATTTGCGGTGGCGGTTTCTAGCGACTCAAGAACTCGGCAAGTCAGCCAATTGTTCACCCGCAAACTGGTCGTGCTAGGTCAAACTCTAGGAACGTTGATAGAGCAAGAACTTGGCTGCCCCGTCGTGACGGTTGAATTTGGCGGTTTTCTTGATCCAAACGCAGATAATCTAGCCCTATCGAGTCTAGAGCGGTTCGTCAGTACGCGACACCTTTTTGATATTGAGCCAGTCGCACTGCAGGTTTTACAAAGCCCTCTTCGCCTCGAAGTTCAGCCAGATGCTCATCTACATTACTCTACGACCGTTAGGTCTGAAGGTGACATCACAATTCTAAATACGATCGATCAACTTAATTTTCGCCAATTGAAGGCCGACACCACGATCGGCTGGATTAGCAAAAGTGGCATCAATCAGTTGGTTGTGAAAAATCAAAAAGAACAAAACATTGCAAAAAAACTGTTCGTCGAGGATGCTGGCTTCTTGAAAACGCGGGCCCCGATGACCGTGTTTATGGCAACGACGGACAACCATATCGCTCGTCACGATTGCCTGATGTACCTTTGCCTTGACGCACCTTTACCTATGGGAATCTGAACAATGACCGTTTACACTTTCACGCTAATGCTGCATGTCTCAGCCGTCACACTGAGTGGTGTGTTCTTTTTTATAAGAGGAATCTGGATGCTTCAGGAGAGCGCGTTACTGCAAACGAAGCCAGTTAAAATATTACCGCACATCATTGATACGGTCCTACTGTTATCCGCTTTTACGCTAGCTTACCTGCTGAGCACCTACCCCTTTAGTGAGGGCTGGTTAACGGCTAAGTTGTTCGCTCTATTTGCTTACATCGGTTTCGGCGTTTTCACCCTGCGAGGGAAATCGAAAGCCATCAGAAGCGCTGCCTTTGCCGCCGCACTCCTGACGTTTGCGTACATTGTGGGTGTTGCGCTAACGCGCAGCGTCACACTTGGGTTAAGTTAAAATGGGTCGCAGTCAGTAACGATGCATTAGTCTTTAACGCGGACGGTTAGTACGTCGCAGGTTACGCCATGCAGCACACTCGTGGCCGTTGACCCAAGTAAAAGCTGTAAACCTTTTTGGCCGTGTGTACCTAGGACAATAAGGTCGATACCCAAATCTTCAACTGCCTGATGAATCTCTCTCGCGGGGCTGCCTTCTTTTACCAACTGGCGCTCGATCGGTACGGCGAGCTCTTCACCCATCTGCTGCATACGCTGTTGCGCCTCTTTACGAATACTGGATTGCAGCGACACGATCTGGTCGTTAAACGAAAACCCATCAGCCGCGTAAGCGACTGCAATAGGTTCGTCTACGTGAATCAGATATAGGTCAGCGCCATTGTCAGCAGCGACCGTCTTGCCCTTTTCTATGATCTCAGCGTTATCACTATGAAAATCAAGCGCCATCAATACCTTGTTGTATAAAGCCATCACATTGCTCCTAGTCATCTCGAGATTAGCATTCATTACACCATGCCAAAAAATTTTAGACCATGACCTAAGTCAATCCTTTACGGATAATTTTTTCATATGACCTCTTGAATCCCACCGCCGAGTGCTTACTTAAGGAGCAGCAAGCAAACATTTTAAGTCAGCAAAAAAGGAACCCACCATGAACAACGTTGTATACCGACCTGTTACCCCCTTTAGCGGATTACACCGCGATTTGAGCCGCATTCTAGATGAGCGGTTTTACCCTACCTCTAAAGCGTCTTCAGCCGATGCCACTGATTGGGTTCCTCGTGTTGATATACGCGAGGAAGAAAACCACTTTGTGGTAGACGCAGATCTGCCAGGCGTCGATGCCAAAGATATCGAAGTCACTCTTGAAAAAGACATCCTAACAATTCGTGGTTCACGGCTAACTGAAACAAAAGCGGACGAGGATGGGTACAAACGCAGGGAGCGCTTTACAGGTAGCTTCGTGCGCCAATTCACACTGCCGGAAACTGCAGACGGCGACAACATCACAGCGAGGACCAGTAGCGGCGTACTGTGTGTCAGGATCCCCAAAACAGTTAAATGCCAGCCCCGTTCGATTGAGGTTCTAAGCGACGGTTAAGAGCTCGACCACTTCTGAACAATAGGGGTTCGACGCCCGATACCAAACGCGACCCGGGACACTTTTGTGCCGGGACACGTTTGTCTACGTTTAAACTCCATTCGACCGATTAGCGCAATCACTCGATTAAACTCGGCCAGAGAATCATCTAACTCTAACCAGGAGATCAACTGTTCAGGGTTCATACTAAAATTTGAACCGTCGCGAACAGCCCACTTCGTAAATTCTGCAAACGAACTGACATAGTCTTCTATGTAGGCAGCAACGATGGCGTCCAAAATACTATAGGGCAACAGGCTGGCCTCATCTGTTTGGCCTTCTGCGAGCTCTGCACTAGGCGCTTTACGCCAAATGTTTGCAGGGATTGCTGGGTGAGCTTGGGCAATTTCCACAACCTGAAATTTGTACAAGTCTTTAATTGGCGCGAAGCTGAAATTCATATCGAAATGGGTGTAATAGCCACAGGCTGATTCAGTCTTGTTGCCGGTGGATAGCGGCATTGCACCGAAGGCATTACTGAAATGCATCACATATAGGTCTCTCATCCGCGCTTGAATGTTCTCGTCCGCGACCGCGGCGTAACCATCCTCGAGCTTTTTCACCACCAGGTTATCGCGACCTTTATTGTCAGCAAAACCGTTATTAAGAAAGCTCACCATCGACTCGTGCTCGATGCCAATTTCATAATCCCAACAACCCAGATTTTTGTGCAACTCTACCGCATCATTCCGCGAATGGTCAGAAGAGAATACTGACGGCAAACGAATAGCATGGACGTTTTCCGGGCCGACAGCATCGCACGCCATTTGGCAAACCACCGCACTATCAACACCCCCACTGCTGGCCAACACGAGCGTTTCGAACCCGGTTTTCTTTACATAGTCGCGCAAACACAGCACCAACAAATCATAGAGACTTGCCGTGCGACCCAGTATTTCCTCTCGATTCGGCTTTACAGGGATTGCCGATTGAAGATCAACAATCTCAAAGCTATCGTTTTGTATATCGCTGGCAAGGTGCAAAAGCTTGCCTTGCTTTATGACAAAACTTTGCCCGTCGAATACCAGCTCATCCTGCCCCCCATACTGATTGACATAGACCACGGTCGGGCCATCGATAGTACCAGGGCCAATCACCTCAAGTCGGCGCCAGGGCTTTCCTTGAACATACGGCGATGAATTGAGAGACAAAACCACTTCGATTCCTAACTGGCGATATTGCTCGAAGGGATTATCTGAATAGTTGTAGTCATCAGACCCTTTGTCGTTCCAAAGATCCTCGCAAATCGTCACGCCAACTTTTTGCCCTTTTATCTCTAAGGTCAATAGTTCTGTGCCTGGCTCAAAGTACCTCAGCTCATCAAAAACATCATAAAATGGCAGAAGTCGCTTGGCGTATCGTCCAACGATTTTTCCATGTCGGACGACTGCCGCCATATTGAGAAAGGGTTTACCGACACTTGGATTTCGATCCAGGTATCCAACGACAATATGCAGGTCTGGATAACAGTTCGCTGAATAGGCCACTATCTCTTCGAGTACTGCAAGATTACGGTCGATATAACGAGCGTGATAAATCAAATCCTGAGACAGATAACCAGGTATAGACAGTTCAGGAAATAGAACAACATCACAGGCGTTCTGACTGGCCTCATCAATGCCACTGAGCGTCGCTTGAAGGTTTCCAGCAAAATCACCCGGTGTGGTGTTGATCTGACCCAGACAGATCTTCATAAGGCTTAAGCCCGAGTTCGATAAAATAAGACGACCAATGCCAACACGACCACACAGGCACCTGCTTGATGGAGACTGCCGAGACCGATAGGTACCACGTACAAGAGTGTCATAACGCCGATAAAAAATTGCAGCAGCACAACGGTCAAGAGCACGACAACCATGACTTTCACTGTGGTTTGTTCTCGCAGTAACGCGATCAGCAGGAGCGATATCGCTACCAGTAAAACAGCCGCACCCACCCAGCGATGAATAAATTGCAACATGGCATTGTTGTCCAAAAAGTTTTGCCAGATGGGAATTAGGCTTAGCGCCACGTCAGGTAGCCATTGCCCGTTCATCAGCGGATAGGTATTAAAACCATAACCGGCGCGATTACCGGCGACAAAAGCGCCCCAAACAATTTGAATGATCAAAAGGCCTGTGAACAATAAAACTGTCCTATTAAACAGGCGAGACACATTGATCCTCGACACTTGTAGCTGCCCGAGCACTAACCAACTCAAATAAGCAAAAATAAGTAGCGCTAGGCAAAGATGCGCGGCTAATCGGTAATGACTCACCAGAGGCTCGTCTATGAGCCCGCTCTTAACCATGTACCATCCCATCAAACCCTGCATACCCCCAAGCCCAAGGGCCACCCAGAGCTTTGGCTTTAAACTGGCTTCGATCTGACCGGTGAAAAGGAAAAAGAAGAATGGTATGGCAAACATCACCCCGATTACCCGCCCGAGCAGTCGATGGCCATACTCCCAATAGAAAATATACTTAAAGGCTTCTAGCGACATGCCCGCATTCATCAACTGATACTGCGGATAGTTCTTATATTCCATAAACACCCGCTGCCATTCGCTCTCGGACAGAGGCGGCAAGGTCCCAAATAGCGGGCGCCACTCCACCATTGATAATCCACTCTCGGTCAGGCGGGTGATACCACCGACGACAATCATGGTGAAAATCGTTGCGCACATGGCAACGAGCCAGTAAGTAATTGCTCTATTTGAAGGTTGCATGACATATCTTAAATGGCGAATAGACTACTTTACCTGTAAACCGGCTACCTCAGCCATATTCGGTCCGTATTCATTCATCAGGTCACTTGCTTACGAGGTCTGAAGGCCGCAGGTTCACTGGCAATGCTATGCCATTCACCGGCCGAATGGCCGCGGATGCTGTTGCCGGTGACAGGTTGATAATTTAATATCTTGCCACGATTTATTTTGACCGGCGACCCGATTCGACGATTCGGTCGTAATAACTGAAGTCAAACTGTAGGAGTACACATGAGTAATCTAGACGCGTTCCGCGAAGAGACCAGCACCTGGCTGGAGGCCAATTGCCCCCAGGAGATGCGCAATAGGACCTTTCACTGGGAAGATGCCCATGAGGTATACGACACTGATGCAGGACGTGAATGGCTGAAGGTCATGGCTACACGTGGCTGGACCGCACCGACCTGGCCAAAGGAATACGGCGGCGGCGGCTTAGGCGCCGAAGAAGCTGGCATCATTGCCCAGGAGATGGGCCGCATCAAAGCGATCCCCGCGCTCACCGGCATGGGTTTGTCCATGATTGGACCGACTCTTTTGGAGTACGGTACCGATGAACAAAAAGCACGTCACATTCCAAAGATCATCAGCGGCGAAGTCAGCTGGTGCCAGGGATATAGCGAACCGGGCGCAGGCTCCGACCTTGCCTCACTGAAGACCAAAGCCGTTATGGATGGCGACCACTTTGTCATCAATGGCCAAAAAGTATGGACGTCTGGTGCCCAACACGCGGATTGGATGTTTGCGCTAGTACGCACAGATTTCGAAGCGTCCAAGCACGACGGTATCAGTTTTGTTCTTTTGGATATGCACCAGCCTGGCGTCACCATCAAACCCATCCAGCTCATTTCGGGTTCTTCACCCTTCTGTGAAACCTTTTTTGATGATGCCATCGCTAAACGCGAAGACCTGGTAGGTGAACTTAACAAAGGTTGGACGGTTGGTAAGCGTCTACTCCAGTTTGAACGATCAGGCATTGGTGGTTTGTCCGGCGGCGGCGGCAAAAAGAAGAAGGCCAAACGTAACGAGTTCGTTGAAATCGCCAAAGAGTACATTGGTGAGAACTCCGGCAAGATCTCTGACAGCGGCGCCAGAGAGAAGGTTCTGAATCACAGCATGCTAGAACGTTCTTTCCAACTTACTGCGCAGCGTGTGATCGAAGAAAACCGCTCGGGCAAGACGCCAGGTGCGACAACTTCTATCTTTAAGTTGGTTGGTGCAAACCTGGCTCGTGATGGCTCTGAGTTAAAGTCCGAATTGATGGGTACACAGGGCGCTGGTTGGACTGGGGAAAACTTCTCTGAGAATGAGTTAGAGACAACCAAAAACTGGCTCAGCAACCGCGCTGTGACGATCTACGGTGGAACCAATGAAGTTCAGATGAACATTATCGCTAAGCGCGTTCTAGGCTTACCAGAATAGATTTACTTGAGTAAGTTGACCTGAGTAAGTTGACCTGACCGTCAGGGTGGGACTGTAGAGGTGCCGCCCTGATTTTTTTAGTTCCAGTCACACCCTTTTGAGTCACACTCCCTTCGTGACACCGGTCACAGTTCCACAATCTCATTGCCATTCAATACGCCTTAACGCCCGCTTGGCTTTTCAGCCCTTCTATAGCGGTATTTCTAACACTACTCTGCGGCTAAGGTTATCTGGAATAGAGTAATGGACTTAGCAATAGACTTAGCAATCGCAGAAACGGCTTCCATCAAACATCATGAACCACTGCTAAAAATTACGACTCAGAGTCGATACAGTGGCAAAGCACAATTCCATCTGTTGCCTTACAGACTCCAAGATAATCAATACTTGGTAGGAGCAACGAATCAGCGTAACAATATTAAGCCTGACTGGTACCTAAATCTAAAAGAAGAACCTATTGTGCAAATCGAAATTGCCGACGCTTCATTTTATGCGAAAGCCATTACACCGGTTGGTAACGAGCGTCTCCGAGTGACCGCAATTATTAAGGACATGATTCAGTTTCCCGACAGAGTCCCGCGGGAAACTGCAGCGGTCATCCTACAACCCCTTTGCTGACCACCTAGGTCTTCTCGCTGGGCCGTGATAACGTGCACGCTCGTCATCAAGCTGGCAATACATGGACATCGCACTCGTTTTGTCGCTCGTTTTGCTATTGGCGCTTGGTTGCCAATGGTTAGCGTGGCGAGTACAGGTCCCGGCCATCCTATTTCTGCTTTTGGCAGGTCTCGCGCTCGGTCCAGGGACCGGTTTCCTGAACCCAGATGAGATGTTTCAAGAACTACTGATGCCGATCGTATCTTTGTCGGTCGCGATCATACTGTTCGAAGGCAGCCTATCCTTGAAAATAGCCGAGGTTAGAGAACTCGGCACCGTTGTCCAACGCATGGTAACAATTGGCGCACTGCTGCTTTGGGTTATGGTCGCTGGCGCGACTTACTTGATTTTCGGCTTTCCAATGGAAATCAGCGCATTGTTTGGCGCACTAATGGTCGTGACGGGTCCGACCGTGATCGTACCCATGTTAAATTCAGTCCGACCGACCAGTAAAATCGCAAACGCATTGCGCTGGGAGGGGATCATTATTGACCCAATTGGCGCGCTGTTCGCTGTTGTGACCTACGAATTTATCGTCGCACTCAGTATCGGTGAATCTGCCCTAGCCCGTTCACTCCTCATCTTTGGTGAGACAGTCATGACCGGAATGCTGACCGGCATCATCGGCGGATACACACTCGGCTACCTGTTAAAGCACCACCTATTACCTGAATATCTACAGTCGATGGCGACCCTAGCGATTCTGCTAGCTGTGTTCTCTGTCTCGAACGTGCTGCATCATGAATCTGGTCTGCTAGCCGTGACAGTGATGGGTATGTACCTGGGCAACCAAAAGGATTTGAACATTGCCCATATTTTAAACTTCAAAGAAAATCTAACCGTCCTGCTGATTTCTCTGCTGTTCATTTTACTGGCCGCTAGAATCGATTTCGCGCAATTGTTGGATCTAGGATGGCAACCCGTTCTGATCTTGGTCGTCATTCAACTGATAGCAAGACCGCTCAAGGTGTGGATTTGCACGCTTGGCTCGGACTTTAACTGGCGCGAGCGCGCCTTACTGGCATGGATAGCACCCAGGGGAATCGTTGCAGCAGCAATTTCGGCTATCTTTGCTGAAAGGCTGCTCGCGCTCGGTTATGAAGATGCCGCTTATCTTGTGCCACTGACCTTCTGGATAATTATCGGCACCGTCGTGCTGCAGAGCGCGAC
>JBNMQM010000027.1:0-60306 GCA_051278195.1 Candidatus Azotimanducaceae bacterium | reverse complement strand
TCAGGTGAGCGAAAATGGCTGGAATCTATCACGGTACCCGCTATCCTGACTGAGTTACGCCAAATTCTAGATACTGCACCCTCCGACTATGCCATTCTGATGCTATCTAGCGGCAGCGGACAGTCCCCGTGGGTTCATCGCAACCTAGTCGTAGATGTGGCGCAAGACGTTCAGCTTGCGCGAGTGATGGCGAGAGATAGCAATGAAGCTGCTCAAGTAAAAGCGATCATGGCAACGCAGCCAAGCCGCGAGACGCGCCTCGACTATGCCGACGATGTGATCACTAACGGCGGTTCTTTGGTTGAACTCAAAGACGCCGTATACTCTTTGCACCAGCAATATTTGTCCCTTGCACGAGAGCACGCAAAACCATGAGTCAGGTTTCAGTACCATGCCCAATATGTCAGAAAAAAGTCCGCTGGAACGAGGACAGCGTGTACCGCCCTTTTTGTTCCGAGCGATGTCAGCTGATTGATTTAGGTGAATGGGCGTCCGGCAATCGATCCATTCCGTCTGATGCTGATCATGACGACGTCACTGCATCTGACTTGCTACCCCGAGAGGATTAAGATTCATAACGTCTCAGAATAGCGCGTTAAAATCGGTACGCGAGCCGATTCACCATTTGCCTAACTACGATACTCAGCATTAATTCTCACGTACTCGTGAGAAAGATCACTTGTCCAAACGGAAGTTTCTAAATCTCCTGCATTAATATCAACAGTAATAACGATTTCTTCCTCGGCCATGACTGCTGCTCCCGCCCGTTCAGTGTAAGCATGGTCTTTCTCACCGTTCTTCATTAGCTGAATATCACCGAGAAAAACATTTAATCGGCGGACATCAATTTTGACATCTGCCTTTCCTATGGCCATCACAATACGTCCCCAATTCGCATCGCTGGCAAAAATTGCTGTTTTCATCAGCGGCGAATTGGCGATGGCGTAGGCGATTTCACTACAATCGTACATCGACTGACCGCCCTTCACATGCACCTCTATAAACTTGGTTGCACCCTCCGCATCGCGAACGATGCCGTGCGCCAACTCAAGCATGAGTGCATCCAATTCGGTCTGAAATTTGGCGAGAAGAGACGCATCGGCAAGACTCGATGACGTCTGACAAGTCGCCGTCAACATGCAGGAATCATTGGTTGAGGTATCGCTGTCGACAGTGATTCTATTAAAGGAAAGATCGACCGATCTTTTAAGGTTAGCCTGCAAAGTTGGCCTGTCTGACGAAACATTCGTTGCGACATAACTCAGCATGGTGGCCATATTAGGCTGAATCATCCCAGCACCCTTAGCGATGCCTGTTATCACTATCGTTTCGCCATTGTGAACGAACAGTCGAGTGGCAATCTTCGGCCGAGTGTCCGTTGTCATGATGCCTTGCGCGGCCTCTAACCATTTATTCTCCGCTAGTTCAGCGACCAGTAATTCCAACTGATCGGTGATTTTTTCAACAGGCAGTCGTTCACCAATGACGCCAGTTGAAAATGGAATAACTTCTTCGGGTCTCACACCACCGGACTGAGACAAAGCAGCGCAGCACTGTTGCGCATCCATCAGACCCGCATCACCAACACCGGCGTTCGCATTACCACTGTTAATCAAAAAATAGCGAGGGGACGCTTGTTCAAGGTGTTGTTTGCCGAGCACCACCGGCGCTGCTGCAAATAGACTCTGCGTGAACACACCCGCGGTCACACTGCCTTCAGCAAACTCTAATAGTACGAGGTCGTGGCTCTGATTCGATTTAATACCCGCGATCGCAGAAGCAAGACGCACACCGGGCACCACATTGAACAGCAGACTGTTTTCACCAACGGCCATCGTTCTATTCCAACTTACCGTGGCAGGCTTTGTACTTTTTCCCAGACCCACAGGGGCATGGCTCGTTACGACCCACCTTTTTTTCCTGACGGACAAATGGCGTACTTGGAGCCGGAGCCTGCTCAGGTTGTTCACGCCCAAGACTTCCGGCGTCTGCTTTCTGGAAATTCAGCTTACTCCGATCTTCCTGTTCACGGCGACGTTGCTCCACCGCTTGAAGGTCGTCAGACGACTGAAACTGAACCCGAGCCAAAAACTTGATGACCTCAAATTTAACGCCCTCGAGGAGTTCCTCAAACAGTTCGAATGCCTCTCGCTTATATTCTTGCTTAGGTTGTTTCTGTGCATACGCTCGAAGATGAATACCCTGGCGTAAGTAGTCCATTGCAGCGAGATGTTCTTTCCAAAGCGTATCCAGAATTTGTAGCATGATTTGTTTTTCGAAAGTCCGAATACCTTCACCAAACTGCTCGCTCTTGACCTCGTATTCTCCACGAACGCTCGTCACAATCTGCTCTCTTAATGACTCCTCGTGCAGGTTGTCATCTTCATCGAGCCATTTTTGTATGGGTAAAGTCGCACCAAACTCGGTACGAAGACCCTGCTCAAGCCCAACGACGTCCCATTGCTCTTCGAGGCTTTGAGGCGGCACAAATCCGTCAACAACTTGATTGACGACATCATCCCAAAGAGCCTCAATGGTTTCGGAAACATCTTCTGCCATCATAAGTTCGCTACGCTGGTTGTAAATCAACTGGCGCTGATCGTTGGCGACATCGTCATATTCAAGGAGCTGCTTTCGAATATCGAAGTTACGCCCCTCAACTTTTTTCTGCGCCTTTTCGATGGCGTTAGTAACCATACGATGTTCTATCGCCTCTCCTTTCTCCATACCAAGGCTCTTCATCAAGCCCTTCACCTTATCCGATGCAAAGATCCGCATCAGATTGTCATCCATGGAAAGGAAGAAGCTGGACACGCCTGGGTCGCCTTGACGACCGGCCCGACCGCGCAGTTGATTATCGATGCGCCTGCTCTCATGGCGCTCCGTGCCGATCACATGAAGGCCACCCGCATTCAGTACTGCTTCATGGTCGGCCTGCCATTGCTGTTTAATTTTTTCGATTTCAGCGTCTGTTGGGTTTTTAAGTTGGGTAATTTCAGTTTCCCAATTACCTCCCAAAACAATGTCCGTACCACGACCCGCCATATTCGTTGCAATGGTGACCGTGCCAGGACGCCCAGCCTGGGCAACGATCTCGGCTTCTTTCTCGTGAAACTTTGCGTTCAGCACGCTGTGCTTAATCTTCTTTTTGTTTAGTAGCTGAGACAGAACCTCTGAGCTTTCAATAGAAGCGGTACCGACTAACACAGGCGCATTCTTCGCTTTGGCTTCCAGTATCTCCTCGACAATCGCATCGTACTTTTCAGGAATCGTCATGTAGATCAAATCGTTTCGGTCATCACGAACCATCGGTAGATTGGTTGGTATAACCAAGACCTGCAATCCGTATATCTGATTAAATTCGAACGCTTCAGTGTCCGCCGTACCGGTCATGCCCGCGAGTTTGTTATAGAGCCGGAAGTAGTTCTGAAAGGTGGTCGACGCTAGCGTCTGACTTTCATTGGTTATCGGCACGTTTTCTTTTGCTTCAATCGCCTGGTGAATACCACCGGACCAACGTCGCCCTGGCATAGTTCGACCGGTATGCTCATCTACTATGACGATTTCGCCTTCTTGAACAATGTAGTCGACATCTCGGCTAAACAGACTATGAGCCTTCAGTGCTGACTGAACATGATGCAGCAGAGTCAAATTTGTCGTGCCATATAGGGAATCGCCTTCGGCCAATAATTTTCGTTTGGTCAGCAGATCTTCAACCTTTTGGTGGCCCTCTTCGGTCAGCTCGACGTCGCGCTGCTTTTCGTCAATGTAGTAGTCGCCGGGAGGCTCGATCTCATTCAAGATGTCTTCAGCGGTCTTTTCCTGACGAATCAGAGAAGGCACCAGCTGATTAACCGCGTGATATACATCTGAAGAATTCTCCGCACCACCAGAAATTATCAATGGTGTACGAGCCTCATCGATCAAAATTGAGTCTACTTCGTCGACGATTGCGAAGTTCAGCGGTCGCTGGACTCTTTCTTCAAGATTGAACGCCATGTTGTCGCGAAGATAGTCGAAACCAAACTCATTATTGGTCCCGTAGGTGATATCGCACTGATAGGCGTTGTTTTTTTCTTCCTGGCTTTGCCCTGCATAAACAACACCGACAGTCATACCCAATGCTTCGAACAAAGGGCCCATCCACTCTGCACCCCATTTTGCGAGGTAATCGTTAACGGTAACAAGATGCACGCCATCGGCAGAGATAGCATTCAGGTACAGCGATAATGTTGCGACGAGGGTTTTACCCTCACCGGTCCGCATTTCAGCGATTCTGCCTTCATGTAGAGTAATACCGCCAATCATCTGGACATCAAAAAGACGTTTTTCTAAGGTCCGTTTGCCCGCGTCCCGCACCGCAGCAAAAGCCTCGGGCAATAATGAATCCAGCGAACTACCGGCTTCGATTCGATCTTTAAACTCTTCTCGTTTGGCTTTCAGTTCGTCATCGGTTAGAACGGCAAACGAATCCTCAAGGTCATTAATCACCTTGACGGTCTTCGCCATACGCTTCAGTTCACGGTCATTTTTGGTGCCGAATAATTTGGAAAATACCATTGTGGTCTCACAGGAAAATTAGAAAGTCTGTTCGTAAAGCGATAGCCTCGGGGGCCATGAAATTACAAACAGATTACCGGCTGGCGCGGTGTATATAGGAAGATGGGTCAACGACGCGCCCATTTTTGTAGATTTCAAAATGGACATGAGGCCCGGTCGAGCGACCGCTGCTACCCATTAGGCCAATAGTTTGGCCCTTCTTAACAATGTCACCCACTTTGACCTTAAGTGCCTTGTGATGTCCGTAGCGGGTGGAGAAGCCACCGCCGTGGTTGACCTCGACCATTCGGCCATAGCCATTCCTTGGACCGGCATAGACAACCAATCCAGCCGCAACGGTATTGACCTCTGCGCCTTCTTTACCTGCAAAATCAACACCATTGTGCCAAGCCTGCCGGCCTGTAATCGGATCAATGCGTTTGCCAAAGCGTGACGACATCCAGCCTTTGCCAACAGGTCGACCTGCGATAAACACATCATTCTGGATTTTGCGGTCGACAAGCAGCGTCTCGAGCACGCCAAGTTGCTGTTCGCGGTTGGCAATATCAGCAGATAGTTGGTCTAGCTGCTGTAAATAATTCTCAGGGGTCGTATCAGAGTCGGTTTCCAGCACTGGCCCACCCAAGGCTGGTGGGACGGAAAAGTCGAATTCACCCTCTTCTAACTTAGCGACGCTGGTGAGTCTCTCACCCAGCGCATCCAAGCGCACGATTCGCGCCTGCAGTTGGGCGAGTCTGATTGCAGAAGCTTCAAGGTTATTGCGGGCTTCTTGACTGGCAATGCGGATTTCCTGGTCCTGGTGTTTTAACACCTGGCGCCATTTGCTAAACATTTCCGCGGTTTCTGCCGCCTCGCCGATGCCATGTATATACGATAGATAGCCGATCGCAGCCGGAAAGCCCAACAGCCCAGCGAACGCAATCCCGAGAATAAACCCGTTAGCATTGATGGACCTGGTTTTACCAGTTTGATGATCGACGATGATGAATTTCATGAAATTCGGTTATTATCTCTTTGCTATTCTTCACACAGGCGCATAATGCAACCAGATGTCCAGATTGCCTAAATCTATCACACTCCCTCGACGGATGTTTCTTCAGCCGAAGGGAGTACTCCGTAATATATTCACGGAAACACGCATCTTATTGGACATTCAAGCCGCTGTAAAAGAAGTTGTGCACGCTGATGTCCAAGTGGCCTCACTGAACAACGGTGAACTTCATCTGGTCACCCACTCTGCCGCCATCGCCACTCGTATTAAATATAGTCAAAAGTCGATCATTGGCACACTAAAAACCAAACGCCGCGACCAACCCATTAATAGTATTAAAGTTATTGTGCAGCCTCTATTCGAAAAGGCCGAAAGAGAAACTCGTGAAGCACTCCGACCTAACGCCGACAATGCGCGCCAACTGGCGTCTGCCGCCGATTTCGTAGATGACCCTGACCTTGCGGCCGCACTCCGAAAATTAGCCTCGAGGGGCCTACCCAAAACTGATCAAGGTTAGGCAATCATCGGCTGCGTGTAGGCTTCAGGGACTTCCTTCTCGTTCTCAAAAGTGACAATCTCCCAGGCGCTTTCTTGCGCCAACAGGGCTTCTCGCAACGCATGGTTAGCTGCGTGACCTGATTTGTGACCGACAAATTCACCAATCAAGCTATAGCCTAATAAGTACAGGTCGCCGATGGCATCCAATATCTTGTGTCGGACGAACTCATCTTGGTGACGCAGTCCATCATCATTCAGAACTCTAAAATCATCTACCACAACAGCGTTATCAAGACTGCCACCCTGAGCCAAGTTGCGTTCACGCAAATGCTCAAACTCCTGCATCAAACCGAAGGTTCGAGCCCGACTTACTTCTTTCACAAATGACGTGGTCGAAAAGTTCACTGAAGCACGCTGCTCTTTAATCACGGGGTTGTCGTAAACAATAGTGTGACTGACTTTAAATCCGTTGAAAGGTTTCAGTGTCGCGCTCTGACCGCACCAGCCAACGCCTTCTGGCCCTGTTACGGTCACTGTTTCCTTGATGCGGAGAAACTTTTTAAGCGCGTTTTGTTGTTCGATACCGGCAGACTGGATCAAAAATACAAACGTCGCTGCACTACCGTCCATGATCGGCATTTCTGGACCGCTCACTTCCACAAAGGCATTGTCGACGCCAAGACCTGACAAGGCTGCCATCAGATGCTCGATCGTCGATATTCTCACGTCGCCTTTAGTAATCGTTGTGGCAAGGGTGGTGTCTCCAACGTACTCAGTGAGAGCAGGAATCTCAAGCGCAGGCTCCATATCCGAGCGAACAAAGACAACGCCAGTATTAGCCGGTGCGGGTCGCAAGGTTAGATAGACTTTCTCGCCAGTATGGAGTCCGACGCCGGTGGCGCGGATAGGGTTTTTCAGCGTTCTTTGATAGATCATTTATTCTTTTTCGCTCTTTTCTTGAACAGCGGTTAAGTAAGGTCAAGGCGCCGCGCATCGTACCAAAAAGCGACGCACTCTGCTTCGGATTAGGCATGGAAAACGGACAACCCATGCCAGTAATGGCCGAAAATGAGAACCAATTACCACTCGCACCCCTTCGAGCTGGTTCTGTACCCCGGTTTTGTACTCAAGTCTCAGACCCTGACTGGTGCAAATAGTTTCAGGTATTCGTTGCACCATTTGGGTCAGAAACTGAGTTAGTCCGCCTGTCGCCTAAGAAATGCCGGAATATCCAGATATTCCATATCCTTTGGCGTTACAGGATCCGATACCTGAGATTCTGAAGCGGCATTTCGCATCACAGTTGGCTTGTCGAAATCGCCATAGTCCAAAGCGCCATCGCCAGCAATCTTCTTTCGGGTGTTATCAATAACTTTCTTGGGTCTTTCGATGTCCTGATTGCCAAGCCCGGTTGCAACGACGGTAACTCGTAGCTCATCACCCATTTCTGGATCTATGACGGTACCCACGACAATCGTGGCATTGTCAGATGCGAACTCTTCTATTGTTGCACCCACTTCAGAAAACTCACCCAAAGAGATATCTATACCAGCAGTGATGTTTACCAGGATTCCTCGAGCACCATTAAAATCGATATCATCCAACAGCGGGCTTTTTACAGCAGCTTCTGCAGCTTCGCGAGCGCGACTGCTACCCGAAGCACTGCCACTACCCATCATGGCCATGCCCATTTCAGACATCACCGTTCTCACATCCGCAAAGTCGACGTTAATCATGCCTGGTCGAATGATAAGGTCTGCGATTCCCTGAACTGCATTGGACAAAACATCGTCCACCGCCCCGAATGCTTTTAGCAGCGGCGTGTCATCACCCATGATGCTCAGCAGCTTTTCATTAGGAATCGTAATCAGGCTGTCGACGTACTGAGACAACTCACGAATACCTTCTTCGGCGAGCAACATGCGCTTTTTGCCCTCGAACAAAAACGGCTTGGTCACTACAGCCACAGTAAGGATACCCATACTCTTTGCCACCTCAGCGACGATAGGAGCCGCACCGGTACCAGTACCACCTCCCATGCCAGCGGTAACAAATACCATGTCTGCACCCTCTAACACTTCAGCGATGCGCTCTTTATCTTCGAGCGCAGCTTCCTTGCCCATTGCCGGGTTCGCACCAGCACCTAATCCCTTGGTGATGGACGTACCTAGCTGCAGCAAGGTTTTGGCAGACAAATTGTGCAATGCCTGCGCATCAGTATTGGCGCATATAAAATCCACGCCTTCGATGTCTTGAACTACCATGTGTTCAACGGCGTTACCACCGCCGCCCCCGACGCCAATCACCTTAATGACAGCATGTTCCGGTGCGCTATCGACTAACTCAAACATATCCAACCTCCTCAGGTTTAATAATTTCCTAAAAACCAGTTTTTGACTTTACCCACCATGCCGGAAATATTTTCCGCTGGCGGCACCACAATCTCTTGTCCAATCTGCTTTGCGCCGTATAGCAGCAACCCAACCGCGGTTGCATATATCGGGTTTCGAACAATGTCGGTAAGCCCTGTCACATTTGTCGGCTTGCCGATGCTAACGGGCATATGGAAAATTTCTTCAGCGAGCTCGACAACGCCTTCCATTTTTGATGTCCCGCCTGTCAAAACTATTCCGGCTGCAATCAAGTCTTCGTAGCCACTGCGCCGAAGCTCTGCTTGAACCAATGTAAACAGCTCGTCGTAGCGTGGTTCGACGACTTCCGCAAGCGCTTGACGCGACAGATCACGATCTTTGCGTTCGCCGACACTCGGCACCTTGATTGTTTCGTTTTCACCCGCGAGACTGGCCAGCGCGCATGCATATTTAATTTTAATTTCTTCCGCATTAGCGGTCGGAGTTCGCAGCGCCATGGCTATATCGTTAGTGACCTGGTCACCCGCGATTGGAATCACCGCAGTGTGACGAATTGCACCCTCTGTAAAGATTGCGATATCGGAAGTACCCCCACCGATATCGACGATACAAACTCCCAGCTCTTTCTCGTCTTCCGTCAAAACTGCATAGCCAGAAGCTAACTGCTCAAGAATGATATCTTCAACTTCAAGACCACATTTTCGAATGCACTTCTCGATGTTCTGCGCCGCGTTAACCGCACAGGTCACTAGATGCACCTTGGCCTCTAGTCTGACGCCTGACATTCCAAGCGGCTCTTTGACACCCTCCTGAGTATCGATAATGTATTCTTGGGGTAGGATGTGCAGAATTTTTTGATCTGCAGGAATAGCCACCGCTTGCGCAGCATCTATCACCCGGTCGATATCCGGCTTGAATACCTCTCGATCCCTAATGGCGACAATGCCATGAGAGTTCAGGCTGCGGATATGACTACCCGCTATGCCCGCATAAACCGAGTGAATCTGGCAGCCTGCCATCAACTCAGCCTCTTCAACCGCGCGTTGAATAGATTGCACTGTGGATTCGATATTAACGACCACACCTTTTTTAAGTCCCCGCGAAGCGTGGCTACCAATACCCACTATCTCTACGTCGCCTTCCGGCGAAACATCGCCGACAATGCAAACCACCTTGGATGTACCGATATCCAATCCGACTATCATTTGATTGCCACCTATCCCGGTCATAATTTAGCTTCTCTCTGCGAGTTATAGTTTCTAACCAAGTCAATACTGTCTTTATCTTTCCATTCGACCGCTACACCGTTTCCGTAACGCGTATCAATTAGTTCAATTTGGTCGAGCTTGCCGCTTTTCTCGATATATTCCGTCACTCGAAGCAATCTCTGTACTCGCGCCATTAAGGCACTCTTCCCCAACAGCACTTCAATCCCTGCATCACTCTGAAACCGCCAGTTGTAGCTTCGGTCCAGGGTTAACATTTCGATATGTTGGCCTACTTTGAAAAGCGTGTTGTTCAGCTGTTGGTACTGAGCCATAACAACGCCCTCTTTTCCTGCAGGGCCATAAAGCTGTGGTAGCCTCGCTTGGTTCACAAACGGGGACGAAAACACCAACCCTTCATCATTGAGATAGGCATCGTCATTCCAAAGCGCAATCGGATGCTCAGGCTTAACAGTAATCACGAGAGCATCTGGCCAACTTCTTTCCACGGTCGCTGTATGAATCCAGCTTTTTGATTCAAGTGCCTCTTGAAGATCTTCAATCGCTGTATCGATCAACTGATCATCCCTTAACAACTTGAAGACAGCATTTCGCTGGCTGACCGAAATGTCACCCGCAACGGAGAGTCGTTTTACTTCGGTAACAGAGCCGGCATTTAGCGTGACGGATAAAGCGGCACCCATAGCCATGACTGCAATTAAGGCAAGAACCGGCACCCAATGAGTCAATCCTGGTTTCATTAAGCGATAGCCCTTTTTTGCCAATGTTTTTGTAGGGTGCCAGCCAACTTACTCGTCTCTCCAGCACCTTGGGTCAAAACAAAATCGCCAGCTTTCACTAAGCTGTCGAGGAGCTCAGGAACAAGGCTGATGTCCTGAACAAATTCCACTTTTGTGTCGCTATCACGAGTGATGGCGTTAAACAGATCTTTACCCGTCGCACCAGCAATACTGTCCTCACCGGCGGCATAGACCTCGAGCAAAATCAATTGATCAACCAAGCCCAGCACATCGACAAACTGATCGAACAATTCAATTGTCCGACTGTAACGGTGAGGCTGATAAACCATAATTAAGCGGTGATCAGGCCAGCCAGTGCGTACGGCTTCGATAGTCGCTTTCAGCTCCGTTGGGTGGTGACCATAATCGTCAACTAAAAGCAGCTCGCCTTCGCCAGCGGAGAACCGACCATGAATTTCGAATCGTCGACTAACCCCAGAAAAGTTCCCTAGACCCTTTGCAATATCATCGTCTGAGACGCCTTCATCGGTCGCGATGGCAACCGCAGCAAGCGCGTTCAAGACATTGTGTTTCCCCGGCATGGCGAGCGTTATCTCGAGCTCCGGCTTATCACTGCGCAAAACAGTAAACCGCGCTTGACCAGCCTCTTGAATCAAATTGATCGCTCTGACATCTGCTTCAGGATCGAAGCCGTAAGTGACGACAGCGCGTTTTACCGACGGCAGTATGGACCTGACATCGTGATCATCAAGGCACGCAACCAGCAGCCCATAAAATGGCAAATTATGGATAAAGTCGAGGAAAGCACCCTTGAGCTTGTCGTAGCTACCCTCGTAATTCGCCAAGTGATCACGATCGATGTTAGTTAGCACAGCCACCATAGGTTGCAAGTGCAGGAATGAGGCATCGCTTTCGTCCGCCTCGGCCACTAACAGCCGGCTCGCTCCCAAGCGTCCATTACTTTCCGAACTGTTTAACAGCCCACCGATAACAAAAGTCGGGTCAAATCCAGCCTGAGCAAGCACCGATGCGATCAAACTCGTTGTCGTGGTCTTGCCATGAGTACCCGCAACCGCAATGCCGTGCCGATAGCGCATCAGTTCGCCGAGCATTTCAGCACGACGCACCACTGGAATTCTGTTATCTCGGGCAAATATAATTTCTGGGTTCAACGGGTTGATCGCCGAAGACACGACAACCACATCGACACCCTGAACATTGGACGCCAGATGTTGATCAAAAATGGTCGCACCCATAGATTCCAAACGACGCGTATTCTTGCCAGAGGCAAGATCAGAGCCAGTGATTTGGTAACCCTGGTTAAGCAAGACCTCAGCTATTCCGCACATACCAGCACCACCTATACCAATAAAGTGGATTTTGCTGATGCGGCGCATTTCGGGTACTTCTGTATAGGATCGAGAAAGGTTACTTGCCACGTTTAGCACCCCCCTTTTTTTGAACTTGTTGGACCGGTAGCTGGCGAGTCTCGTACTCGATCCTAAGCAACATTCCAACAAGCATGCAGCTAACGATCAAACTATTGCCGCCAAAACTGACCAGAGGCAACGTTAAGCCTTTTGTCGGTAGTAACCCAATATTGACACCGATGTTGATGGCTGCCTGAATCCCAAGCAGCAAGCCGATACCGTATGCTAGATAACCATGGAACTCTAATTCAGCAAGTTGGGCTCGCCGACCAATAATCAACGCACGAATCACCAGCGAGAAGAACACAAAAATCAGCAACCCGGCACCGAACACACCCAGCTCTTCAGCCAGTATAGAAAAAAGAAAATCTGTGTGGGCTTCCGGCAAAAAGAACAACTTCTGAATACTATTTCCGAGCCCTAACCCAAACCACTCGCCTCGACCAAACGCGATAAGCGCTTGCGTGAGCTGATAACCTCCATCGAACTGGTGCGCCCAGGGGTCAGTGAAAGTCGTCAGACGTTCGAGCCGATAGGGTTGCCAGCGAGCGATAACAAATGTCAGAGCAACAAAGCCAGTAATCAGCGGCAGAAAGTGCTTAAACGGCACGCCAGCAAGAAAAATCATCCCCATTACAGCTGCCATAATAACGACCGATGCGCCAAAGTCAGGTTGCTCGAGGAGCAGCAAGACCATTAGCCCGATCAACATCAGGGGCTTCACAAAGCCTAACATCGTCTCACGCACATCCTCTTTACGGCGAACCAGGTAGCCAGCGATATAGACAATGGCAAACAGTTTCACAAACTCGGAACCCTGCAGCGTGAAAAATCCGAGAGATATCCAGCGCGTACTGCCGTTAACTGTGCGACCAACGCCCGGAATCAGTACTGCGATCAACAAGGCAAAACTTGCCAGTAACAACAGCCAATCTATTTTCTGCCATGATCGGGTTGGCAACATCAGCGCGAAGGCACCGGCGCCAAGACTAATAAACACATACACCCCATGCCTGAGTGCAAGATCAAAGGGTTCTCCGTAGGTTCTCGCGGAAACTTCAGTGGACGCAGAGCCCACCATAATGACACCAAAAAGTAACAGCAATACCGCCGCAGCTGACACGAGTCGATCAAGCGGGTATTCCATGTTAGGTGAACCAAGCACCGTCATCGGAAAAGCTCCACAGCACGCGATTTGAAATACTCGCCACGAGCTTCAAAATCATTGAATTGGTCCTGGGACGCACAGGCTGGCGAAAACAACACAACATCTGGTTGCTTAGCCGCCACCCTCAGGTCTTCGAGGCACTCATCCAGAGTTTCAAAAACGCACGCCATCGGACCAACCTGGGACGCTATGACATCTCTGTCTCGACCGTAGACATAACACCGACTTACGTTCTGTTCGATGCAGGTCTTCAAGACTGAAAAATTAGCGCCCTTACCTATTCCACCTAACAGCAAGGCCATGTTTACCGCAGGTTCAGCAAAACTTTCTATTGCCGACAATGTTGACGCAGGATTGGTCGACTTTGAATCATTCACTATTATCGTGCTAACAGATGCACCGACGATTTCACAGCGATGAGGTAATCCGGACACTGCTGGCAGGGCCGCCAACAAATCTGCCATCGCAACCCCCATCTCGCCACCAATGGCATCAGCAATCGCGAGTGCGGAGAGGAGATTCAGCCAATTATGTTTGCCTTTGATAGACAAGGCGTCGACGGCAACAAGATTCTCTTCGCCGCGCGCAAGGTAAATGCGACCCTGTACTTCACGAAAGCCAAAACTACTTTCGTCGCCGGGCGCATCAGTCCCGAAGGTGATAACTTGCGTGCCAGCCTCGATACCAAGATCGAAACCCAAACCGCGTTTGATTACGGCAATTTTACATCCGCCAAAAATGTGAGTCTTGGCTCGATAGTACGCCTCCACTGAGTCGTAACGATCCAAGTGATCCGGAGATAGATTTAACAAGACAGCAACATCAGCCGCCGATGACTTTGCAAGCTCCAGCTGATAACTCGAGATTTCAAGTACGTAAGCATCGTAGTCCTTGACCAACAGATCTAAACAAGGCGTACCAATGTTACCGCCAACCCCCGCATTGACGTTGACTGAGTTCAGCAGTTGTCCAACGAAATGAGTCACGGTGCTCTTACCATTGGATCCAGTGATCATCACCATTGGTTGGCGTCTCAATTCACTGAACATTTCAATATCGTTGGTCAGTTCAGCGCCCGTAAGCAAAGCTTGTTGAATCGCGGGATGTGTTAGTGGAACACCTGGGCTGATAATTAGGCGATCGTTCGCTGAAAATTCGGTATTCGATAACGCCGTGAACGACCTTGGGCCATTCGCAGTAACAAAAGATTTAAATCGGCTCGACAATTCAGAATCGTCAGCAACGGCGAACAGCAGATCATGCCGCAAGCAGTGTTCTGCTACGGATTCTCCTGTTTTGCCAAAGCCAACAATCACGTTATTTATTTCCTTTTCTTTCATAGAATGTGTTCATAAAATATCTTCACTAAACTTCTTCGCGCGTTTTTTTTGCAGAAAGAGTTCACGCCACATAGCCACTTTCGTGACGCTCTACTTCTACATAATCTGAAAATTCAAAGCGCTCACCGGATATTTCTTGATAGGTCTCATGTCCCTTCCCTGCAATCAGAATCAGATCACCTTCATCTGCACCAGCCAGCGCCATCGCAATAGCTTTGCGACGATCCGGCTCGACACGAACATCGGCACCGCTTAAAACGCCGGCCAGAATATTGTCAATAATCTCATCGGAAGCTTCTGTTCTTGGGTTGTCGTCGGTCACCACAGAAATATCCGCAAGACGAGACGTGATCTCACCCATGATCGGTCTTTTACCGACATCACGATCGCCACCGCATCCCATCACACACCAGAGCTTCCCTGAGCAGTGGAAGCGTGCAGCCTGAAGCGCATTCTCTAAAGCATTCGGTGTATGGGCGTAATCTATGATCGCCACAGCTCCTTTGGCTAAAGGCAACTGATCCATTCTGCCAACCACGTTACTGATGCTGGCAATCCGCTGCGGCATGTCGTCAGCCGGCATGCCGAAACTGCCAATAACGCCAATGACGGCAAGCAGGTTGCTGAGATTAAAATCACCGATGAGTGATGACTGAATTTCCACCTCGCCCCATGGCGTCATCAACAACGCACGAATACCCGTTAGTTCAAATTTCAGCCAAATGCAGTAAATGTCCGCAGTCCGTTGCTCGAGACTATAAGTCAGACAATCAACTTCATCAGCCAGCGCTGCTCGCAATTCAGAAGAGAACGGGTCATCTATGTTCAGCACTGCGGTTTCTAAGCCTGGCCAGATAAACAGCTTTTGCTTCGCCGCCTTGTAAGCGTCGAAGGTGTCGTGATAGTCGAGATGGTCCCGAGTAATATTGGTGAACACTGCAGTTTTAATAACGGTGCCATTGAGTCGGCCTTGAGCCAAACCATGAGACGAAGCTTCAAGGCAAACCGCCTCAGCACCTTCGTCAAGTAAAGTCGCTAGCATTCGCTGCAGAGAGATAGCGTCAGGGGTTGTCAGCCCAGCATCCTTAAGATCCGACAAAAAGCCATTGCCCATCGTGCCTATAACACCACAACGAATATTTAAAGCCGCCGCAATAAACTGGCTACAAGAGGTTTTGCCGTTTGTTCCGGTGACGGCAACGACATGCATCGAGCGAGATGGCTCACCGTAAAATCGACCGGCAACCTCTCCACGCCGCGCCGACAGATTTTCAATTTTGTATATCGGCAGATCATCCGACTCGAGGTTCTCTGCACTATCACACAGAACCGCAGCGACACCCGAAGCCTTGATATCATCCAACATTTGCCGTGCAGAATAATGTGCACCGGATACCGCAATGAACAAATCACCTTGACGTACATTGCGGCTGTCATCAGTAATGCCCGTAATCGCCATCTGTGGCGCACCCCCTGGCTCCGGCATAAATTTTGGTACCAGTTCTGGCACAAGCACTTCTAGCATCATCATGATGTCACCTCGTCTACTGGAGGTATATTCAACAGCCGTAGAGCTTCTTTCATGACCTTGGCAAACACTGGCGCTGCAATGGCGCCGCCGCCATATTCCTTGCCGCTCGGCTCATTGATCATCACAACACCAACCAGACGCGTACCGTCGACAGGCGTCATTCCAGCAAAAAATGCCATATGGCGGGTATCTTCATAACCGGATGCGCCGACCTTTCGAACTGTCCCCGTCTTACCCGCAACCGAATAATCTTCGATTGAGGCACGGCTGCCCGTGCCTTCATTGATGACACGGGATAACATAACCTTAAGTGCTTCGGCGGTTTTTTCAGACATAACACGATGACCTTCACCGACCTCGCCTTTCACTAAACTTAACTCACGCTTAATGCCTCCGGATGCTATGACTTGATAGGCTGCGGCAAGCTGAAGAGGCGTCACTTGAAATCCATAGCCGTAAGCAAATGTCACGCGCTCAATGTCTTTCCACCGGCGTCTGTTTGGCAAATAGCCAGCACTTTCTCCGGGAAAGCCAATCCCAACAGGTTGGCCAAATCCTAGTTCAGAGAACATGGACCAAACTTCATACTCATCGAGGGTCAGAGCGAGTTTGGTAATTCCAACTTGGCTTGAATAAGCAATGATTCCACCTAGATCAAGAACACCCAGGTTTCTTGGATCTGGAATCGTCTTCTTGCCAACTCGGACAAATCCGGGACTGGTGTCAATTTCGGACCCCGGCTCATATTGTCCAGATTCGAGCGCAACGGCCACTGTAAAAGGCTTCACGGTGGAACCTGGCTCGAACACATCGGTAACGGCACGGTTTCGTATGCTCGCAAGCTCTAAACCGATTCTATTGTTTGGGTTATATGAAGGTTGATTAACAAGCGATAATATTTGGCCCGTTTTAGCATCCAGAATGACGAAGGACCCTGATTTAGCACCGTGAAATTGAATCGCACTCTTCAGTTCCCGATATGCCAAGTACTGAAGCCGCAAATCAATACTGAGATCCAAATTTTTACCCGCCACAGCATCCACCATCGGGCGGATATCGCGAACGACATCACCATACAAATTCTTCAATACTTTTTTCTTGCCGGGCTCCCCACGCAACCAGTCGTTGAACGCAAGCTCGATACCTTCTTGCCCCTCATCATTAATGTTAGTAAAACCGACGACGTGCGCCGCTATTTCACCTGCTGGATAATAGCGCTGGTACTCTTTTTGTGAGTAGACGCCTTTTATTTTTTTCTCAAGTATTTTCTCCGCCAACTGCGGCGGCATTTGCCTGCGTAAGTAAACAAAGGTGCGCTGTGAATTTTCCTGAATTCTCTTTTCGAATTTTTGTAATGGCACATCGAAAATCGCCGCAACAAGCGGTAGGTTTTCTGGATTAGCAAGCAACTCAGCCGGATTGGCCCAGAGTGACGTGACCGGGGTGCTCACTGCGAGCGGTTTACCGGTATGATCTCGAACCATGCCTCGATGCGCGTTAATTCGTTCCGCGCGAATACTTCGCGCATCGCCTTGGCCTTGCAAGAACTCGTGATCGACTACATGCAAAAATACTAGCCGCGAACCCATTGCCGTCGCCAACAGCACGAACACAGCAATAACGACAGTAACTCTGATATTCAGCGTGTTCATTGCGTGATCACCACAATTTGTTCGCCTTCGGGAATCAGCATGCCCAAATCATCTCGACTGAGCTCATCAATACGCGCATAGCCTGCCCACGCGCTCTGCTCCAGTAAAAGCTTTTCGTATTCACTATCTAGCGAGTCCGATTCTGTGACAAGCACCTGCAAACGAGAATAGTTTTGGCGTGTTTCGAATGCCGCATAAGACACCCCAAAACAAGACACAACCACCGCGACCAAAAGCATACCGTGCAAGAGCTGTGGCCAGGCCAGGAGCCACAACGCAAGCTGAAAGAATGGATTTTCGCGCATCATGGGAGCTTCTCCCCAATGCGCATAATGGAACTTCTCGACCGGCGATTGCCTCTCACTTCGGCCTCACTGGGCTTGACTGGTTTTCCAATTATCTTTAGGTGGCGCACGATATCAGCATCGCGAATCGGTAATCGTGACGGCAATTGTTCGCCGCGGGCTTTATCTCGCATGAATCTCTTTACGATTCGATCCTCAAGCGAATGAAAGCTAATCACAACCAGACGCGCACCAGGAGCAAGAACGGGTAAAATCGAATCAAGACATGCCTCCAGATCCTGAAGTTCGTCATTAAGGAAAATTCGAATCGCCTGAAATGTTTTGGTCGCCGGATGCTTCTTCTGATCACGAAATGGGACGGCAGCCTCAACAATCCGGGCAAGGTCTCCGGTGGTAACGAGCGGCGCTTCTTCTCTGGCATCGACAATTCGATAAGCAATCCGACGGGCAAACTTTTCCTCGCCAAAGCGCCGGATCACATAGGCAATATCGGAGGCCTTGGCACTATTCAACCATTCAGCCGCTGTTTGTCCCTGAGATTGGTCCATTCTCATGTCCAGCGGTCCATCATGGGAAAAGCTGAAACCTCGCTCAGCCTCATCCAGTTGCGGCGAGGACACGCCGAGATCAATCAATACCCCATCAACAAGACCCAGACCCCGCTCGGCAATCATTTCTGCCATGTGTCGGAACGAGCCATGGACAATCTCAAAGCGCGACTCATCTTTAAAACGACGAGCTGCATCCTCGATAGCGGTCAGATCCTTGTCGATCGCAAGTACCTTACCGTCCGCGGCAATATTGTCGATAATCAATTGTGTGTGGCCACCACGGCCATATGTGCAATCCACAAACACCCCATGAGGGTTGGTGACAAGGGCGTCGATCGCCTCTTGCTTCAAAACTGTTTCGTGGCCCGCCATTACAGCGAAAGACTGGTGAGCTGTTCGGGTAGATCTTCACTTCGATTCTCATCGAGCCAGCTATCCCGGCGGCTGATCCACTCGGACTCTGACCAGAGTTCAAGCTTGCCGCCCTGCCCCAACATCACAGTACGCTTGTCGAGATCAGCATATTCCCGCAGTGGTGGCGTTAGTTGTAAGCGCCCACTACCGTCTAACTGGATATCTGTCGCATGGCCTATGAGCAAACGCTGTACGCGCCTTGCCGCAGCATTAAAGCTTGGCAATGCCTCAACTTTGCGTTGAATGTCTTCCCATTCGGGTCGAGGATAAATGAGCAAGCAGCGCTCTTCGGTATCTATGGTCACGACCATTTCCCCGTTACAATGCTGCATTAACAAATCGCGATAGCGCGTAGGGATCGCCAGGCGACCCTTTGCATCGAGATTGATGTTGCTAACGCCCCTGAACATGGTGACTTTGCTCTAAATTATTGACGGTTGATCGCGAAGGGACTTAAAACTCCACAAAACAACACAAATACCCACCTGCGCACGATATGAATGGGCGAGACCCTTGTCAACCATAGGGAAAGCGGGAATTGTCTATAAAACACAATGACTTAGAGAATGTTCTTAATATCACTTAAGAAAGACGAGGAATAAGGAAGGAAATACATAAAGATACAGGCACAAGTTAAAGTAATACTTTAACTTGTGCCTGACTTAGACTCTTTTGTGATAGAGGTATCGATTTTTTATAACCGCCGATGGCGTTCGATTCAAAAGCAAAAAAGTTGAGCTAACCGATAAGCCGGGTTCTGTCGTGGACAACCATTCATCTGGGATCCATGTCACCATGAACCTCATGCGACCTACCCGAATCCTTGCGCGGGACACGCCAGTGGATTCCTATTCGGTCTTGCTCCAGGTGGGGTTTACACTGCCACACTCGTTACCGACTGCGCGGTGCGCTCTTACCGCACCTTTTCACCCTTACCTACCATCCTCGAGAGGAAGTAGGCGGTTTATTTTCTGCTGCACTTTCCGTGGGCTCACGCCCCCCAGGCGTTACCTGGCACCTTTCCCTATGGAGCCCGGACTTTCCTCTGCCAAACACTCGCAGCGGTTGTCTAGTTAGCTCTAGGCTAGAGTAGCGTTAAGCGGCACGAGGCTCAATGACTTTCTTCACCATCCTGCTTTTTGAGTGACAGCGCTATGTCGTAGAGGACCTTGCGAGATTCGCCGGTGATTTCACTGACTACACCCGCGGCCTTTCGGGGTGGTAATTCCTTCAACAGCGCCTGCATCAACGCAGTGTGATCATAGCTAGAGACGATCTCCGGCGTACCTTCCACCATCACTACAAACTCACCCTTTTCGATGATCTGCTGATTATCTATGGCGACGCAAAGCTCGCTGAGCGTTCCTTGCTCGGTTTGCTCGAAACGCTTCGTGAGTTCGCGCGCCACGGTTACCACGCGATCAGATCCAAATATTAAGGACATATCAAGCAACGAATCGCGAATCCTATGGCGAGATTCATAAAAAACGATCGTCGCTGTTTCAAGCCTTAACGAATCCAACACCTTCTGTCGTGCTTGCTGCTTCGATGGCAAAAAACCCACAAACAAGAAACGATCTGTCGGCAAACCCGATACGGACAATGCGGCGGTAAGCGCACTCGCACCGGGAATGGGTATCACTGAAATACCCTCGCTACGTGCAAGCCTCACCAACCGGTATCCTGGATCGGAGATTAGAGGCGTACCTGCATCAGAAATGAGCGCAATGCTTTCCCCTTGCTGCATACGCGACACCAGCGCGGTGCTGGCCTCCCTTTCGTTGTGATCGTGATAAGCAATCAAAGGCGTTTCAATGCCATAGCGCTGCATCAACGTTCGACTATGCCGAGTATCTTCAGCTGCGATCAGATCGACAGATTTTAGGGTCGAAATTGCCCGCGCGGAAAAATCGTCTAAATTTCCGATCGGGGTAGCAACAACATAGAGTTTCACGAGCATCGACCTTCTGTCGGTGAGCACCGGTAATTACTTACAGCGGGCTTTTTGGATTTACGTTAGGATGCTTGTCGATTGTAAACCGAATTGAGGCACCAACGCAGAGACATGTTACGACTCCTGCTTTTATCCGTCCTGTTAGTACTGTTGGCTGCTTGCGAATCAACACCAACATCATCGTCGCAGCTTTCTAAAACTTCAACATCCAACACTGGGAGAGGGACTGGTTCGATTCTTGACCTCATCGCTGCTGCAGAACTTGCTGGACCGGGCAGGGCCAACGGGCTCCGTTTGCAAGCGGCTGAACTCGCTTTAGCCAATGGTGACACTGAGCAAACGACCAATATACTGGCAGCTCTGCAACTTCCAACTTCGACCGCGATCGAACGTGAATATGCATTATTACAAGCAAGACTGGCAATCGCACTAGAAGATGGCCCTAGCGCCCTCTCCTGGCTGCGTAAACCTGCCATAACAAGTCGCCCGCTAGATCAATCCGAACAAATCACGCTGGGTCGATTGCGAGCAGAGGCCTACCGGGTTGGCAGAAGTTATCTTGCTAGTGCGCGAGAAAGAATTTTCTTTGACCCCCTACTTAGTCCAGAAGAGCAAGCCCTGAATCACGAAGCGATCTTTGCCACTCTGTTAGCACTACCCCAAAAAAGCTTAAACTTGCAGGCACAAAAGGCAATTACCAGCGAACTCAGAGGCTGGCTTTCCCTTGCTGCCATGACCAAGCAGTACCAAAGCAATCCTGTGCGACAGTTAGAGGCACTCGGCCAGTGGCGCCAAGTTTGGTCATCGCACCCGGCAGCAACTCGACTACCCGAACGGCTAAGCACACTTTCTGCTGTTGTCGAAAACCAACCAAAGTCACTGGCGCTGTTCTTACCTTTGCACGGGGATCTTGCCCCCTTTGGCCGCGCCATCAGAGATGCCATCATCGCTTCACGATATCAGTTAGAGCGGGATATCGACATTCGCATATATGACACAAGCCGCGGCCCAATAGAGTCGTTACTTGATCAAGCGGTCAGCGAAGGGGCAGAACTCGGTATAGGGCCACTGGATCGAGAGAAGGTCACTCGCCTTGCCAGAAATCCAGCCCTGCCGATGCCAATACTTGCATTGAACCGAACAATTGACGGCAGTAACAATCCAAACCTTTACCAGTTTGCCCTCGCGCCAGAAGACGAAATGGTTCAGGTAGCAGACCAAGTCTTCAGAGAAGGCAAACGCAATGCGTTGATCGTGTTTCCTGATAGTGAGTGGGGCGAACGCAACGTTACCGCCTTCAAAAACCGCTGGCTTTCGCTAGGTGGAAACATCACTGCTAGCTCAGCCTACACAACTCAGAAAGACTACTCGACAATGATAAAGTCTTTGTTGGACGTAGATAGTAGCGAAGATCGAGCAAACAACCTGCGGCGCATTATCGGTCAGAGTCTCGAATTTACCCCGCGCCGGCGACAGGATATAGACTTCGTGTTTTTGTTGGGTAATCAAACACAAGCCAGAGGTATCAATCCAACATTGGCGTTTTATTACGCAGAAGACATTCCTGTCTACTCGACATCCCATGTTTACGAGTTTGGTGATTCCAGAATCGAATCGATTGATTTGAATGGCATTCGTTTCTGCGACATTCCCTTTAAGCTCAACAGCGCCGACCCGTCGCAGCAGCAGTTGCAAACCCTATGGCCAGCTTCGCGAACCGCGTTAGCACCCTTCTATGCACTTGGCATTGATGCATTTCATCTATACCCTCGGCTCGAACAAATGAAACAGTTGGGCAACGAAAAAATTTACGGCTCAACGGGCATACTGAGCCTTAACCCACAAAACATTTTGATTAGACAATTGCTTTGGGCTCAATTTGCCGATGGTGCCGTAATCACTAGCCCTCAGGTAGTCGCTGTCCGTGATGAACGATGAAAACCCAACAACTTGGTAGTGCCGCAGAGCAAGCAGCTCTAGACTACCTCGAAAGTAACGGACTACAGTGCATCGATCGAAACTTTTCCTGCAAGATGGGT
This sequence comes from Candidatus Azotimanducaceae bacterium, assembly GCA_051278195.1. Lineage (GTDB taxonomy): Bacteria > Pseudomonadota > Gammaproteobacteria > Pseudomonadales > Azotimanducaceae > JAHRVQ01. The sequence continues at coordinate 37,535 of JBNMQM010000027.1, read as the reverse complement.
GAAATTGATTTAATCATGATCGATCACAGTACTCTGGTGTTCGTAGAGGTTAGACTACGCAACAATCCCCATCACGGTAGTGGCGCCGACTCTGTAACTCGCACTAAGATGCGTAAAATCATTCGCACCGCTGAGTTTTATCTTACTCGAAACCCGATACCCGAGAATCTGGACTGTAGATTTGATGTTATATCTATGGACAAAAAAATCGATTGGATCAAAAGTGCGTTCACACTTGATTCACTTAACTGACATTAGGAGGTCTATTTTGACAAGGTCATTTTTTATGTTTGGGCGCTACACTGCGTTACTCCTTTGCACCATCGCGCTAGCTGGCTGCTCTACAGCCGGCCCAATGTCGGACGATCACGGCAAGCGTACGATCGGGACTTCAATTGATGACATGATGGTCGCGTCACGAGCAAAGTCCAATATAAAGAGCGTCAACGAGCAACTGGGTAGGGCACACATCGACGTCACATCTTTCAATGGCGTGGTTTTGCTTACGGGCCAGGTGCCGTCAGAGGGCGCGAGGCAAGAGGCCGAACAGGCTGTAGACGGTTTACGCAACGTACGCGTCATTCACAACGAACTGGAAGTTGCCGGGCCGACCTCGATTCCTTCTCGAATGAACGATTCGTACCTGTCGACCAAAGTGAAAACAGCGTTACTGGCAGACAACAATACCGAAGGTGGGCGAACCAAAGTCATCACCGAGAATGGCGTTGTTTATCTAATGGGCTTGCTAACTCGCGACGAAGCCGAGGCTGCTGTTTCAAAAGCGAGGGAAGTCTATGGTGTGCAGAAGATCGTCAAGGTTTTCGAATACATCAATTAATATCCTGCCAGCAATAACGATGCTCAGCGGACACTTCGATCTTCTTACTTAATGACCTTCAGCGCGGGTGGGCCTTTGGGTTTTTTGACCAGCTTAGGTGGTGGCTCTGGGGCGACTTCTTCACGGGGGAACCACATCCCTTCCCCGTTTTCTTTCGCGACGATACCCATAACCGATTCTATCGGCGCGAATATTTCGTGGGGGACACCGCCAAATCGTCCTGAGAAAGCCACGTACTCGTCACCAACGATCAGATCACGAATAGCCGTGGGGCTGATGTTCAGAACAATTTGACCATCTTTAACATACTCTAGCGGCACGGATGCTTCTTTGACTGCAGCATCAACGATCAGATAGGGCGTTAAATTGTTGTCCAGTATCCACTCATTTATAGCCCTGAGCAGATACGGGACAGAAGAGGTCATTGCCATCTTTTCAGCCCCGAGGGGTTTCTAGTCTCGCATGTCCAGTTCAGCTTCAGACAGACTGGCCTGAAACGCGTCACGATCAAAAATTCGATCCATGTAATCAAGAATTGGCTTGCCATGTTTCGGTGGCAATTCAATACCTAATTGCGGCAAACGCCAAAGGATCGGCGCAACGCAGCAGTCTACAAGGGTGAATTCGTCGTTCATAAAGTACAGTTTCTCAGCAAAGATCGGTGCAATAGAAATCAGACTTTCACGCAGTTCTTTGCGAGCTTTTTCAATGACATTTTCTTTCGACCGGCCGGCAATAATCATATCGACGTGAGCACACCAGTCCCGCTGAATACGGTAAATGAACAGACGGCTTTGCGCACGGGCAACTGGATAGACCGGCAGGAGTGGCGGATGCGGAAAACGTTCATCCAAATACTCCATAATAACCTGAGACTCATAGAGCACCAGATCACGATCGACCAATGTAGGTAAAGTATTATAAGGATTCAAATCAACCAGATCTTCTGGGAGATTCTTGGGATCGATGTCCATTATCTCAACAGCAACGCCTTTCTCAGCTAAAACCAGACGAACTCGCTGGGAGTAGTGGTCATCGCCATTAGAATAAAACGTCATCGATGAGTGTTTTGCAACTACCCCCATCAGGCACCTCTCAAAAGTTTAATATAACTAGATTAGTCGGGAACTTGCCCCTTCTCGAAGACGAGAAAGGGTCAAGTTTTGTGGAATTCTTTGTGGTATTCACGACCAAGAAGCCAGGCAAACACATAGAAGAACGCCAGAAATAGCAGTACGTAAACACCAATCCGGGTTCTATCAATTCGCGCCGGTTCGCCGACGTAATACATAAAGTTTGCAAGATCATAAATACTTTGGTCGTAAGCTTCTGGCGTCATTGATCCGGTGCCTTCCAATAACTCTAACGGGTAGTACCCGGCGTCAACAATATCCTTTCCGCACAGTTCTGTCGTCAGCACCTCATCAGTCAGCGAGTCACGCATCACACCGCCATTGCTCGCCTTTTGTGGCAACTGCATACATTCGGGTCGAACTTGCGTGCCCTGCAAACCAGCAAGTACATGTGGCATACCCACATTTTCGAATACGAGGTTATTCACGCCTAATGGCCGAGAATCATCTACGTAAAACGTTCGCAAATAGGTATAGATCCAATCGGGGCCACCCTTTAGATTGCTGTGTAAGGTCAAATCTGGCGGTGCCGCGCCAAAGAAAGCCTTGGCATGATCCGACGTCATTGTATTGGTCATCAATGAACCAATTTGACCTTCTGGATCAAAAACGATGTGTTCCAGCATAAGGTCCTCAGGAATGTCGAGATCCTCTGCCGTGCGTTTATATCGTTGATACTGCAGTGAATGACAGCCCATGCAGTAGTTCATATAAGTTTGCAGACCGCGCTGTAGCGAAGCCTTGTCGCTGAGATCTGGGTCAATGTGATCGAGCGGATACCCAGAACTGGCGCCAAAGCCAACAAGCGGTGACATCATGAGGAAAGCGGTTAGCAGAACTCTCTTCATAATATGATCCTCTCTGGTACCGGCTTAGTCTTCTCAACGGCCGTATACCAAGGCATCAGGAGGAAGTAGGCAAAATAGATCGCCGTACAAACCTGGGCGAGCACCGTCCTCCCCGCTGTGGGGTGCACCGTGCCGAGATAGCCAAGAATAAAGAAAGAGATCACCAACAGCGCAAGAAAAATCTTGCTGGGTAATCCTTTATAGCGCATGGATCGAACCGGAGAGCGGTCAAGCCAAGGAACCACAAACAATATAGCAATCGCACCAGCCATCACGACCAGGCCCCAGAACTTAGCGGTCATACCGAAAAGTGGGAATGTTGCTGCTCGCAGCATCGAGTAATAAGGCGTGTAGTACCAAACCGGCGCGATGAGCTCTGGTGTTTTCAGAGGGTCAGCAGGTTCGTAGTTAGGATGTTCAATGAAGTATCCACCGCCATCGGGGTAAAAGAACATCACGGCACAAAATACAAACAGGAATAGAACGATGGCCGGTAAGTCATGCCCAATCGTGTAGTAAGGATGGAACTGTATGCCGTCGAGCGGCTTACCCATCTCATCAGTATGTTTCTTAATATCTACGCCATCTGGGTTGTTAGAACCCACTTCATGTAGTGCCAGGATGTGCAAAAACACGAGTACGATCAACGCTAGTGGCACGAGCACGACATGTAAGGCAAAGAAACGGTTTAGAGTAATGCCGGACATGTTGAAGTCGCCACGAACCCATGTCATGACGTCGTCACCGACTACTGGAATCGCGCCTGCCAGAGATACAATGACCTGAGCACCCCAATAGGACATGTTGCCCCAAGGCAGCAAATAACCAAAGAAACCCTCGGCCATTAGCGCAAGATAAATCAGCATGCCTAGAACCCAGATAAGCTCTCGCGGCTTCTGGTAGGAGCCGTACATTAGTCCTCTGAACATATGCAAATAGACCACGACGAAAAACGCTGAGGCTCCGGTGGAGTGCATGTAACGCAGCATCCAGCCGTACTCGACGTCTCGCATAATGTACTCGATGGAGGCAAACGCACCTTCACCTGTTGGCACGTAGCTCATTGTCAGCCAAATACCGGTCAAGAGCTGGTTCACCAACACAAGCGTTGCTAGGACACCGAAGATGTACCAAATATTGAAGTTCTTTGGCGCCCAGTACTTCGTCATATGCTTTTCATATGTTTCAGTGACTGGTAGACGGGCATCAACCCAATCCATAACCCCTTTTAAAGATTGTCCAAGCGTTGCCATTTATGCAGTCTCCTCGTCTTCACCAATTACAATTACCGAGTCAGACTCATACCTATAGGGTGGTACTTCGAGATTGGTCGGAGCAGGGACTCCAGAATAGACACGCCCTGCGAGATCAAATTTTGAACCGTGGCAGGGGCAATAGAAGCCGCCTCGCCAATTTGGGTCGAACTCTGTTGGCTCAACGACCGGCCGTGGTTTCGGGGAACAACCAAGGTGTGTACAGAGGCCAACGAGAACGAGCAACTCAGGCTTTATGGACCGAGTGTCGTTTTGAGCATATATCGGTTGCTGAGGCTCAGCTGACTCTGGGTCAGCCAACCGAGCAACGTTCTTATTCAGCTCGGTTAGCATTGCCTCAGTTCGCCGGATCACAAATATGGGACGATCCCGCCAAGCAGGAATAGGACCCAGCATTTCACCGGACTGTAGCTTACTAATGTCAATCTTAATTGGCGCACCGGCAGCAAGTGCCCTAGCGCTAGGGTTCCAAGAACCCAGAAATGGTACAGCGACCCCTACTACACCGGCTGCTCCGACTGTCGTCGTCGCGCCTATGAGAAAGTTTCGCCGCCCCTCGTCGATACCGTCACTCACGGAATATCTCCCTCAACAACACAGCTTCAAGATGGGCAACAAGGCCAGTTAAAAAACCCGCCGATTTTATCATAGTTCGAATATGAAATGTTGCTCGAACAATCGATTCTTTTCTGCTCTCGCGAAACAGAGGAAAAGTCTCCGGCGTTGAGAGCCAACACCGGAAGAAAGGCATAAATACTATCGTTTGGAGAATTGTGGCTTCTTACGGGCCTTACGCAGACCGACTTTCTTCCGCTCAACAGCACGAGCGTCTCGAGTCACAAACCCAGCTTTACGCAACGGCGGACGAAGCGTTTCATCATAGTCAATCAGGGCACGGGTAATACCGTGGCGAATTGCGCCTGCCTGGCCGTTACCACCACCGCCTTTAACTGTGACAAAAAAGTTAAACTTTTCAGTCATTTCAACGAGTTGTAGCGGTTGACGGACAATCATACGAGCCGTTTCGCGGCCGAAGTATTCGTCCAGCGGCTTGTCATTTACCATAATGCTACCGTCACCAGGCGACAGAAATACTCTGGCCTTGGACGACTTTCTTCTACCTGTTCCGTAGTACTGAGTCATAAATAAACCTTAAAGTTCCAGCAGTTGCGGCTGTTGTGCCTGATGAGGATGCTCGCTGCCGGCATAAACTTTTAACTTAGACAACATTGCACGGGCCAGCTTGTTCTTAGGCATCATACCTTTCACTGCTGATTGGATGGCGCGTTCTGGCGCTTTATCCATCAGTTTGTCAAAGGAGATGGATTTAATACCACCGGGATAACCCGTGTGATGATAATACATCTTGTCGGTTGTCTTGTTGCCTGTGACCTTAATCTTCTCGGCATTCACAACGACAACATAGTCCCCTGTATCAACATGAGGAGTAAATTCGGCTTTATGCTTGCCTCGCAGACGATTGGCAATCTCAGTCGCCATGCGGCCTAGCGTCTTGTCAGTGGCGTCTACCACGAACCAATCGTGCTTTGCCGTCTCTTTTTTTGCGGAATACGTTTTCATGATTCGCCACGAATTTTAGGAGCGCGAATGTTACCGATTCGGTAATCCTAGCGCAAGGGTAAATCTGAACTGACGAGAAAATTGCCGAAGCACTTTCAAGCCACTGCTCATCTGCCCCTAGGGCAAATGCTCATAACCCAGATATTCATTGGATTGCATCTCCTGAAGGCGGCTTTCAGTACGCTGGAACTCAAATACAAACCGGTCACCAGCATAGAGTTCTGAAACGGCCACCTCAGCCGACAGGATTAGTTTAACGTTATGATCGTAAAATTCATCTACCAAACTGATAAATCGTCTCGCAGCATCCTCTTTTTGCGAATCAAATCTGGGCACGTTGCTGATCAGCACCGTCTGAAACATCATCGCGATCTCAATATAATCATTTTGACTTCGAGGCCCCTGGCAAATTTCGGGGAAATCAAACCAGACCACACCATCGCCGCAACGCCTTGCTTGTAATGTCCGGCCTTCAATCTCAAGCGCCACGTTAACCTCACCTTCGTCCGGAGACAAGGCACTGAAACTTCGACCTAAACTCACATCTGCTGCCGAGTCTAGCGGAAAGTGGAAGAGCTCAGCTGATTCGAGCGCTCGCAGCCGGTAGTCGACACCACCATCGACATTCAAAATATGGGTGTGTTTCTTAAGTAACTCGATCGCAGGCAGGAATTTGGGCCGTTGCAGGCCGTCTTTGTAGAGGTTTGAGGGCTCTACATTCGATGTCGCTACCAGGCTCACACCCTCTTCAAACAACGCGTCGAGCACCCCTGCGAGTATCATCGCATCGGTTATATCGCTCACAAAAAACTCGTCGAAGCACAAAACCCGCGCGTTAACCGCAAAATTCTTGGCGACCTGGCGTAAAGGGTTTGGCGTGCCCTGCAGGGCTCGCAATTGTTGATGGGTATAGCGCATAAAGCGGTGAAAGTGCATTCGTCGCTTTTCTTCAAAAGGCAGCGAATCGTAGAAGACATCCATTAGAAAGGTCTTTCCTCGGCCAACTCCACCCCAAAAATAGAGCCCTTTCAGCGTCGTTTTGCTGTCGCTCCCTAGCCATCTGGTCAGCAGACCACGCTCTGGCTTGGGGCGTGTTAGATCGTCATAGAGCCGCTGAAGATGACTGACCGCCTCAGCCTGCGCTGGGTCTGCAGTAATTTCTCCACGCCCTATTGAAGCTTCATAAATGCTGCTGGGTCCTGAAGTCACGCCATTAGCCCTGAACGCGATACTGGGCCGATTTTCCATGGGCCTCTAAGCCCTCTTGCTCTGCCAGAATTGCCGCCGCGCGAGACAGCTTCACTGAGCCTGCTCGGCTGCACTGAACCAGAGACGATCGAACTTGAAAATCGTAGACACCCAGCGGCGAAGCAAACCTTGCTGTCCCGCTGGTCGGCAAGACGTGACTGGGACCTGCCGTGTAATCACCGACAACTTCGGCAGTATAGGCACCAACAAAAATCGCGCCGGCATGACGAACACCGGGGACAAAAGACTCAGGGTCGTCAAGTGCAAGCTCAAGATGCTCGGGTGCAATGCGGTTGACCACATCCTGCGCATCTTTTTGATCTTTCACCAGAATCAATGCGCCTCTGTCAGCAAGGGCTTGACCGATGATCTCTTTGCGAGTCATACCAGCAAGCATCTCGGGTAAGCGAACAGCAACACGCTCCAACAGCGATGAGCTCGTGGAGATCAAAATTGACTGCGCCATTTCATCATGCTCAGCCTGGGCAAACATATCCATCACAAGCCAGTCCACTTCGGCTTGACCGTCGGCCACTATAACGACCTCAGAGGGTCCTGCGATCATATCTATACCGACTTGGCCGAACACCATCTCCTTCGCTGTAGCGACGTAGATATTGCCCGGCCCGACAATTTTATCGACTCGAGGGATCGACTCTGTGCCATATGCCAAAGCCGCTATCGCCTGAGCACCACCGACTCGAAACATCCGATCAACACCACATAAGTACGCGGCGGCAAGCAATACATCGCTAACCTCATTAAGTGGCGTCGGTACGGTGAGAATCACTTCCTCAACCCCTGCAACCTTGGCTGGGATTACCGTCATAATGATAGTAGATGGGTAGCAGGCCTTGCCCCCTGGGGCATAAACACCAACTCTTTCCATGCCACGCACAATTTGACCCAGCAGGTTGCCTTGATCGTCTGTGTATTGCCATTCACCACCACCGCCAAACGCGGCAAGCTGTTGTTCGTGGTATAGCTTTACTCGACTGATGCTTTCCTCGAGCGCCTCTACCACCAGAGGATCAACCCGTGAAAGGGCATCCGACATATCGGCTTTACTAACCTCTAGATCAGCGATCGAAGTCGCATTCAAGTGATCAAAACGATTGGACAGCGCCAATACTTCCGCATCACCGTTTAACCGGACTGCATCTAAAATGGCTCGAACCTGGGTGCGTATTTCGGTGTGGCTTTCTTCCGGCAAGGCTAATAGCCTATTCATGTCTTCGGCAAAATTGGCGTCCGTAGTATCTAATCGCTGAATCACAGGCCCAGCCTTTTGATCAGCCTTTTGATCAGTCATGACCTGACCGCCACGCCCAGTTCATCGATCAGAAATTGCACCCGCTTGTGCTTCATCTTCATCGCGCTTTTGTTGACGATGAGCCGAGTACTAATATCTGCGATGTGCTCTAAAGACACCAACCCATTGGCTTTCAGAGTATTCCCTGTTTCAACAATATCGACGATCCTATGTGCAAGCCCCATAACTGGTGCCAATTCCATCGCGCCGTAAAGTTTAATAATGTCGACCTGAACGCCTTGCGCAGCGTAATAGCGCTGTGCAATGTTGACGAACTTAGTCGCTATTCTAAGTCGTTTCGGCAGCACGTCTTCATCGGCCAGCCCAGCGACCATCATGTCGCAACGTCCAATGCCCAGATCTAGCGGCTGGTAATACCCTTCCTCGCCGTGTTCTAAAAGAACATCTCGGCCAGCGAAACCGAGATCAGCAATTCCATGCTCGACATAAGTCGCAACATCCGCGCCCCTCAGAACCATCAGACGCGTCGTTGGGTGATTGGTCTCAAAAACCAGCTTCCTCGATGACTCAATATCATCGATAGGCTCGATTTTGACCTTCGCCAGCAATTCTAACGCCTGCTTCAAGGGGCGGCCCTTGGTCAGGGCAATGATTATTTGACTATCCATAGCTACTATACAGAGTGTACTCGTTCAATATCCGCACCTAATGTACGAAGCTTTTCTTCGACCTGTTCATAACCGCGGTCAATATGATAAATCCTGTCGACGAGAGTATCTCCCTTCGCCACCAACCCGGCGATCACCAGGCTCACCGAAGCACGCAAATCATTCGCCATGACAGGCGCAGCTTTCAGCTCTTTTACGCCGCGAATAATCGCAATCGTATTATTACCCTCGAGCGTCACATCTGCACCCATACGAATCATTTCATGTACATGCATGAAGCGATTTTCAAAGATGGTTTCTTGGACTGTCGCAGTGCCTTCCGCGATGGTGTTCATGGCCATAATCTGCGCCTGCAAATCTGTAGGAAAGGCTGGATAAGGAGCGGTAACAAGACTAATCGCCTTAGGACGACGGCCCTGCATATCGAGCTCAATACCATCATCCGTTATCGTAATAACCGCTCCGGCTTCAGTCAGTTTCTCCAGCACAATTTTCATATGTTCTGGACGAGCTTCTCTCACTTTTACCCGCCCACCGGTTGCCGCAGCTGCGATTAAATAGGTAGCTGCTTCCACCCGATCAGCAATGACGCGGTGCGAGCAACCATGAAGAGATTCGACACCATCGATCACGATGGTTTTTGTTCCAGCGCCAGACACCTTTGCACCCATGGCATTCAGGCAATCCGCCAGGTCGATGATTTCCGGTTCGCAAGCGCAATTTTCTAGAATAGTTTGACCTTCTGCGAGGGTTGCCGCCATCAACAAATGCTCAGTGCCACCGACTGTGCAAAAATCGAATTCAAAGCGTGCGCCTTTCAGCCTGCCGTCAACGGATGCATTCACGTAGCCCTCGTCCATTTCAATTTTAGCGCCGAGAGCTTCCAATCCTTTGAGGTGCTGATCGACCGGTCGAGGACCGATCGCGCAGCCGCCTGGCAACGACACTTTTGCTTGACCATAGTGCGCCAGCATCGGACCTAGCACCAAAAACGAAGCTCGCATGGTGCGGACCAGATCGTAGTCAGCGGTAAAAGTTTTAATTGTATTGGCGTGAATTTCAACGGTCATCTTCTCGTCGATCACAACCTCCACACCCAGAGAACCCAGCAACTCGATCATCGTCGTAATGTCACGAAGGTGCGGTACATTGGAGATCACGACGGGGCCATCTGCCAGTAGAGACGCGGCCAACATTAATACAGCGGAATTTTTCGCGCCAGAAGCACGCAGTTCGCCATTCAGCACAGCGCCGCCACGAATCAGTAGTTTATCCAATCTGTTTTCCCTGCTCTGCGTGCTCGGCGGGCGTTTTACATATCATGCTGACAGCATGTATTTCACCCGAGGTGATTTTTTCGTTTAAGAGTCCGTAAACCAGCTGTTGGCGTTTGACCCGATTCATACCTTCGAACAAATTGCCAGTCAGGCGTAAACTCAGCTTATTGCCCTCGGACGTTAACTCGATTTCACAGTCAATTAGACCGCCAGCCAATAGGGCTCGGATTTCAGCTTCATTCATTTGAGTCTCGGTGCTCTGAAAAGCCTGCAATCATACCACCGGCCAGATCAAACTGCTTCAGCATAAACAACGAAAAGTATCGGAAAGGCTTACGCAGACTTCTTGAAGGGCAAAATATCCAGCACGCCTGACACACTGGCGATATCAAGAAAATGCTGTGGCGCATTTATTACTGACAGATCTTTGCCAATATTTCGCGCTTGTCGCTGCCAGGCAATCAATAGTGCGATGGCAGCAGAGCCAATAATTTCTGCGCCGTTAAGGTCAACACTTAAGCCAACCTCGGATTTTATCAGCGCGTCGCTGCCAATTTTCTGATAACGGCTCACCGTCTCAACACTGAGCAAGCCGTCTAGCAGCAAAGTATCGCCATTGAGCCGATATTCAAGATCCGGCATCAACACTCCAATTTTCAATCACCTCGCCGATGTTATTCTTGTAGGTCCGCATGTAAGCCGCAAACTGAGATCTAAACTGCAGGCCAATATTAATCCCTTCAATGACAACGTTGCGCAGCAACCATGTGTTGTCGACCAAAACTAGGCTGTACTCAACTGGGTAGACTCGACTGTTGGCGCCATGAATTTCCAAGCCGATACTCGCACGGTCCGGCCTCTCTGGGTCAATACTGGGATCAAGCACTATGATGGTTTCGTTCTCGAACTCCACCAGGGCTTTTGCATAGGTCTTAATGAGACCCTTGCGAAATGTTTGAATGAACTGAGCTTTCTCCTCGTCAGTCGCGCGACGATAATACTTAGCCATAACACTTCTCGAGAAACCTTCGAAGTCCACAAAGGGGGCCAGTGACTGATCGATCTCGTCAAAAAATACCGCTGGGTCTTCTACATACAAAGGTTTAACTTCTTTGAGCTTTGCCAACAGCGTATCTGTCGCGGCCTGCACTGAGGCCTTAGGATCCGGGACCTCAGCATTGGCTGCATTTAAGACAACAACCCAACACAATACCAACCCAAGAAAAATTTTAATTCGTTGTCTCATTACAAACTCCTAGAACTGATCCAGTAGAAACTGGCCTATCAACTCTTCCAATATAATCGCCGATTGAGTGTCATATATTTCATCACCATCCTTTAGATAGTCTTCTTCAGCGCCGATACTCAAACCAATGAACTTACCGCCCAGCAATCCTTCGGTAAGGATTGCTGCCGTTGTATCGCTACTAATTTCATTTACGTCGGCATCGATATTCATCACCACCTCGGCCATAAAAGTGCGTTGATCCAAGCTAATATCTGTGACAGTTCCGACAATGACGCCCGCAATACTCACCTTCGAGCGAACGACTAGACCACCAATATTGTCAAACTTAGCGATCACTGTGTACGTTTGCTGATCCGGGTTTACGGTAAAACCGCTCACTCGAATTGCTAGAATTGCCAGAGAGATCAGGCCTGCCAGCAAGAATGTACCGACGACGATTTCAATGGTTCTCATCTGCATAAAAACGACCCTTAAAAGTTAAACATCACAAGAGTAAGGAAAAAATCCAGCACCAACACGGCAACGGACGAGTATACAACGGTTCGCGTAGTAGCCGCGGCAATCCCTTCCGATGTGGGCTCGGCATCATAGCCTTGAAACACAGCAACCCAGGTTACGACCAGACCAAACACCACTGACTTAATGATGCCTTTCAGTATGTGGGATTCAAAATCTACCCCCGCCTGCATTGCAGACCAAAAAGCTCCTTCGTAGACACCCAGCCAGTTTACACCGACCAGGGATGCACCCCAGATTCCTACGACACAAAACATCAAGGAAAGTATTGGCATTGAAATGAAACCAGCCCAAATTCGTGGCGCAATAATGCGCTGCAGCGGGTCGACGCCAATCATTTCCATGCTGCTCAATTGCTCGGTTGCCTTCATCAAGCCAATCTCTGCGGTTACCGCTGAACCTGCCCGCCCGGCAAACAGCAGCCCAGAAACCACCGGGCCAATTTCCATCACCAGGACAAGGGCCACACCAAGGCCCAGAGCACTTTCCGCGCCATATTTGACCAGCTGGTTATACCCCTGCAATGCGAGCACCGCGCCGATAGAGAACCCCGACAAAGCGATAATAACCACCGAAAGCACGCCTAACTGATAAATTTGACGAATGAGTAACGGCGCATGAGATAGCCGTGGCCGACGCCATACGGCCTGCCACCAGAGCTCTCCTGCGCGCCCAAGAACCGACATAATCGACAGCAGATATTGGCCAAGCCTTCGCAGTCTTGTAATCACCGATTGTTACCCTCGAGCAATTCTTCCTTAAAGTCCCTGGCCGGGTAGTGAAAAGGCACGGGGCCATCAGGCAAACCATTGATAAATTGTTGTACCCGAGGCGACTCTGCCTTAAACAACTCTTCCGGGGAACCCGCGCCAATCAATTTACCGTCGGCGATCACATAGATGACATCAGCAATGCTCGCCGTTTCCTGGAGGTCATGGGAGACAATAATACTAGTAGTGCCAAAAACCTTATTGAGGGTGCGGATTAACTGAACGACCACACCCATTGCGATTGGGTCAAGTCCAGTAAAGGGTTCGTCATACATAATAAGGGACGGGTCCAATGCGATAGATCGCGCAAGAGCAACCCGACGGTTCATTCCACCGGACAACTCAGCCGGGAACAAGGCACTTGCGCCTCTCAACCCGACAGCCTGCAACTTAATCAACACCAGATCGCGAATCATTTCCTCCGGCATATCGGTGTGGATACGAAGCGGAAATGCAACATTGTCGAACACGGAAATATCAGTGAAAAGGGCACCGCTCTGGAACAACATGCCCATATTTCGGCGAAGAGCAAGCAATTGGTCTCGATTTAGGCGGGACACACACTTGTCGTCGACCCAGACTTTTCCCGTCGCAGGTTTCAGTTGACCACCAATCAATCGAAGCATAGTTGTCTTGCCCGTACCACTCGGCCCCATGATTGCAACAATTTTGCCACGGGGGATTTCAAGACTCACCCCATCAAAAATGCGACGGGTACCACGACTAAAGGTGACGTTTTCAATTCTTACATGACTGTCCAACATGACTTAACGCTATCACTCCAAAATTGATTAGACCAGCGACTCTAAACCTTGCCATAACTCGCGTGCCAAGCTTCCCTCCCTTGCAAACAAAGGAGATTAAACATTAAATAGGCGCCCTTGCGATAAGGCTCAGTTACAGAGGTTTAATGTTACTACTTTATAGTGTCCTACTATTGGTAGGATTTCTCGTTTTGTTTAAAAGTGCCGACCAATTTGTCATCGGCTCGGTAGCAACAGCGAAAAACCTCAAAATTTCTCCTATGGTCGTCGGTCTAACCGTGGTTGCCCTTGGCACATCGGCACCCGAAATATTCGTCGCGGTCGCATCATCACTCCGAGGTGAACCAGAATTGGCAGTGGGCAATGCTATTGGCTCGAATATCGCCAACATGGGCATGGTAATGGGTTTCACCGCCCTTATCGTTCCGCTCCAGTTTAGGCCAGAAGTACTCAAGCACGACTTGCCCATTATGGCTTTCGTCACCTTGTGTGCTGGCATAGTACTATTTGATAACGAAATCACACCTTGGGACGGCCTCTTGCTGGTCGTCGTCCTCGCGATCTTCTTGCTCCGCATTGCCTTTGACAGCAAATTATCAAAGCCAGAGGAGATCATGGAAATCGCTGAGTTAGAAGAAATCCCAGAACTGCCATTAAAGCGGGCCATTTATCTGCTGCTCATAAGCCTTTTGTTTTTGTTGTTGAGTTCTGAGCTACTGGTGTTCTCTGTCATTTACATCTCAAAAGCCATGGGCGTCAGTGAACTGTTTATTGGCCTTACGGTCATTGCGGTAGGCACCAGCCTGCCAGAACTGGTGGTGTCAGTCACAAGCGCCATGAAAGGCGAGACCGACCTTGCCATCGGCAATATCGTTGGCTCCAACATATTCAACATCCTGGCAGTCTTGTCCATTCCAAGTTTTCTGGCGCCGACGGTGCTGGCAGAGGAAGTTTTTTGGCGCGACTTCGGATTAATGGCCGCGATGACGATTGCTGTGCTGATCTTCGCCTACGGCATCCGCAGTGTCGGTCGAATTACCCGACCAGAAGGGGCACTTTTACTGTTAGCCTGGGCCGGATACATGGTTTTTTTGTATCAAACTGCGCTGGGAAATTAACCTCGAGGTGAAGCACCTATGTTAAATAGCCGCTCCTTCTTGATGGCTGGATTTATTCTGATGTTTGCCATGGCAATCAATCTGTTCCTCGAACGGGACGATGCTGACGAATCCGCTGCCGAAAGCCTGAATCGAAACGATCCAGACCTTTATATGCGCAATGCCACGATCACACAGTTTACCAAAACTGGTATTCGCCAACACCGAATTAGCGCCACCCGCTTCACTCACTTCCCCTTGACCGACATCACCACTCTTAAACAACCAGACATGACGCTGTATGCGACAGAACCGGACGAAAACCCCTGGGACATCATTGCCCAAAACGGGCGGTTATTACCGCGGGTGGTATTAAGAGAGGAAATCGTCGAGCTGTGGGACGACGTACTTGCCATCCAGACTGATCCTGACGGTGAGTTCATTAACATTCGAACCGATAGCCTGACGATATTTCCCGCCACCGACTACGCCGAGACAGATCAGAAGGTCACCATCGATGACAACACAGGTCGGACGACTGCAGCAGGAATGAAGGCTTACTTTGAGCAGGGCAAGTTCCTATTTTTTAGCCGCGGAGATGAACGGGTCAGAACGATTCTCCTGCCAGAATTCGAGAAGTCTACTGAATAGGTCTGGGTCTTGAGGTAAACTGCGATTCAGACTCGAGCAATCGACCCGAACAAGCCATCCGAGAGAACAACTTTTGATACGTACCCTACCGCTGCTGCTGACCATGCTACTGATGCCTTTGGCAGGCGTCTGCCTGACGTCAGACCGCGACCAGCCTATATCCATAGAAGCGGATTCAGCCTTTGTCGACGATGTAAATGGCATCACGATCTATGAAGGCAACGCTTTCATCCAACAGGGAACCTTAAATATCACTGCCGACAAAGTAAAAGTCATTATGAGCGACAGTGAAGTTGTCCAAATCATTGCGTCTATGGAACCGGGATCGGAAGGTCTGGCGCACTACGAGCAAGTGCCAGATGATGATGAGGATCTCGTGTCTGCCGATGCCAAAACGATCACCTATTTCATTCAAGAAGAAAAACTCCACCTTGCCGGCGAGGCCTACCTGCAGCAAACTCAGAATAAGTTTTCCAGTGAATTGCTTTATTACAATATGACCACCGGTGTTATTGACCTAAAAGGTGGCGAAAAACGGCGCGTCAGCATGACACTGCAACCCAAGAAGAAAACGCCCTAGCTATGCATATATTGCGCGCCGAGAATCTGGCCAAAAGCTATCGAGGTCACCCGGTCGTGCGTGACGTGACCCTGTCCGTCAAGAGCGGCCAAGTGGTTGGTTTGCTCGGCCCCAACGGCGCCGGAAAAACAACCTGCTTCTATATGATCGTAGGTTCAATTACCCGCGATGCAGGTCGCATCATGTTTGACGATCAGGACATCACACCCAAGCCCATGCACGAACGCGCCAGAATTGGCCTTGGCTATCTACCTCAGGAGGCCTCGGTATTTCGCAAGCTATCGGTTGCAGAAAACATCATGGCCATCCTCGAAACTCGCAAGAACCTCAAGCATGACGAGCGTCAGGAAAAACTCGAATCTCTGCTCAAAGAATTTAATATCACGCACATCCGCAATAATACTGGCATGTCATTGTCAGGGGGCGAGCGACGGCGGGTCGAAATTGCGCGAGCACTGGCAACCGAACCCAAATTTATTCTTCTCGACGAGCCTTTTGCCGGTGTCGATCCGATCTCTGTGAATGACATCAAAGTCATCATCTCGCAACTCTCGGAACGCGGCATCGGCGTCCTAATCACTGACCATAATGTTCGTGAAACCCTCGATATATGTGAGAAAGCCTACATTGTGAGCGATGGCAGAATTATTGCTGAGGGCAGTACCGAGACTATTTTGAATGACGACAATGTCAAAAACGTCTATCTCGGTCATGACTTCCGAATGTAAGCCTGCCTGCTGGTCAATCTTCAAGCACGTTACCTTCCTGTATGCAAAACTTTTTGCATGCAAAATTAGGGCCTAAACTTGATTTCAGTGGTTATCTTCTGCCAAGTGCCTGATATGATTCTGCCATGGCAATGAAACCCGCACTCGTACTCAGACTTGGTCAGCAACTACGCATGACCCCACAACTGCAGCAGGCAATTAAGCTGCTGCAGCTGTCGACGTTTGATTTGCAACAAGAAATCCAAGAAGCGCTTGACTCTAATCTGATGCTAGAAGAAGCATCGGACAGCGAAGGAACGGATGAATCCACCTCTTTAGATACGCCAGAAGATACCATCGAGGGCCTTGCAGCTGATTCAAATGCGGAGGTAAGCGTCGACGTTGAATCATATGATGTGAGTCAAACTGACGATATGCCCGAGGACCTACCGACCAACCCTGAACTTGATGGCGATATTGTTGTGGATAGCAGCGACCAGCTTGCTTCAGAAACTATCTCCGATGATTTGCCGGTAGATTCCGTCTTTGAGGACTCCTGGGACGACTCGCCTACCGGCACTTATAACGGTAGTGATGAAGACGGCGACAACTACCTCGAAAACCAGAACGCATCTTCCGCCTCACTACAGACCCACCTCGAAGAACAACTCGGTCTAATCAACTTGTCCGATGTCGATCAAATGATCGCCATGTCCATTGTCGACGGGTTGGACGATAACGGTGTCATGAGGATTAGTCTGGAAGAAGTATTGGAAAGCATCCCCTATAACGAGGCCGATCCAGTAGAAATGGATGAGGTTGAGGCAGTCTTGCACCTGATTCAGCATCTTGACCCAGTTGGCGTCGCCGCACGGGATCTGAGTGAATGCCTGGCCATTCAATTGATGCAATTGCCACCACGAACACCCTGGCGCCAAGAGGCATTACTCGTCGTCAAGGAGCACCTAAGCTCTCTTGCCAATAGAGATTACGCCTACCTGATCCGTAAGACCCGTCTCAAAGAGCCTGAGCTAAAATCAGTCATCGAGTTAATCCAGTCGCTCAACCCACGGCCCGGATCGGACTTTAACCAGACTAAGACTGAATACATCGAACCCGACGTCATGGTGAGCAAAAAGAACGGCCGCTGGACCGTTGAGCTTAACCCCAAGAGCGCGCCACGAATCCGAGTCAACACCGAATACGCGTCCATGGTGAAACGTGCTGACAGCAGCTCTGACAACACTTATCTCAAGAATCATCTGCAAGAAGCTAAGTGGTTTATTAAAAGCCTGCAGCAACGTAACGACACGCTATTGAAAGTCTCGACTAAAATTGTCGAATTCCAACGGGGCTTCTTTGAGTACGGCGAACAAGCTATGAAACCGCTGGTATTACATGACATCGCTGAGGCCGTTGAACTTCACGAATCTACCATCTCTCGGGTCACGACCCAAAAGTATATGCACACGCCGGTCGGTGTCTTTGAGTTGAAGTATTTCTTCTCTAGCCATGTCAGCACCCACGCGGGCGGCGAAGTGTCGTCCACCGCAATCCGGGCACTGATCAAGAAACTGGTGGCGGAAGAAAATCCTAGAAAGCCCTTGAGCGATAGCAAGATCGCCAACATGCTGGCAGATCAGGACATTAAGGTGGCCCGTCGAACAATCGCTAAGTATCGAGAGTCACTTATGATCCCACCATCCAACGAGCGTAAACAACTCGTCTAAACCCAGCTAGTTGATCTCAGTCAATTAATTCTAAGAAACCTTCTTCGAGCCCTGTAGTCCAAATCAATACACATTAGGTACTTGTCCAAAAATAACCTAGTGTTATATTGAGAGAACCCGCCAAATTTGGGGTTGATCCACATTCCAACTAGGAGCTTTTACTATGCAAATCAACGTTAGTGGCCATCACGTCGACGTTACTGATTCCCTTCGCAGCTATGTAGAATCCAAACTCGACAAATTGGAACGTCATTATGACCGAATTACCAATATGCAGGTCATTCTAAGCGTTGAAAAGCAACGACAGAAAGCTGAGTCGACCATCCGAATATCCGGCGGCGAACTCTTCGCCGAATCAGAATCAGACGACTTATACACAGCCATCGATATGTTGGCCGATAAGCTAGACCGCCAATTAATCAAACAGAAAGAAAAAATGAAGGATCACAAACAAAAAGACGTCATCCGATAGCCCACCCCCCAAACCGGAGACACAATCGAGTGTTGAAGACAACACAATAGTGTGTCGCCGGTGACACAATTTCGCATCACCAGTGCTATAATTGTATCGTCAACCGAGATTTGAGCTGACGAGTGAATATAGAAGACATCCTCACCCCAGACCGTACCTTTTGCAAAATCGAAGCTTCCAGTCGCAAACGCGCACTGGAAGAGGTTGCAAATAAGCTGGCCGCAACCATCGACGGCTTGAACGCAGACGAGCTGTTCTCTCGCCTGATTGCCCGAGAAAACATGGGATCGACTGCTTTAGGCCATGGCATCGCCATCCCTCACTGCCGTATGACAGGTTGCCCCAATATATTGGGCGGACTCATCTCACTATCAGAGGCGATAGACTTTGAAGCCTACGATCAGACTAAGGTCCAAGTGATGTTTGTTCTCATCGTCCCCGAAGAAGAAATCGACGAGCATTTAAGAGTGTTGGCCATGCTGGCGAAACGGTTTGAAACGGATAGCTATCGTGACGCACTATTTTCTGCCACGGATTCGTCTGCCTTGTATCAAGCAGCAATCGCCAGTTCGCCACCCAGCATTAAGCAAGCTAATCAATAAATTTTGCGGATGACTGCTCACTTTAGATCAGCGTAGATCATTCTAGATTACTACAGGCATACGAATGGTATCTCTTGTCATTATCAGCGGCCGCTCAGGTTCAGGAAAAAGCACAGCTCTCAACTTACTAGAGGATATGGGCTATTACTGCATCGACAACTTGCCCGTCAGCTTGATTTCTCTACTGATTCAGCGCCTCGATGAAGCGCAGACAGTGAATCGCGTTGCTGTGAGCATCGACGCGAGGAATATCGCTGACGATCTCGCCAATTTTGGCGAAGTCATTAAAACCCTTGATCCAGACAATTTACAAATCGTCTATCTAGATGCCGCCAGCCCAACACTCGTCAAACGCTTCTCAGAAACAAGGCGCAAGCATCCTCTTAGTAGCGACCAAAGGGACCTAAGGGCTGCGCTAGAATACGAGACTGAACTACTTGACGACATCGCTTCCCTCGCCGACCTCACTATTGATACCACCAGCCTAACGATTCATGAGTTGCGCGACCTAGTCCGTAGCCGAATCACAGGCAACGCCAAAGGCTTGGCACTGCTGTTCCAATCATTCGCATTTAAAAACGGCGTGCCTGTTGATGCTGACATGGTGTTTGATGTGCGTTGCCTGCCAAACCCGCACTGGGTTGAAGATCTAAAACCTTTCAACGGATTAGATGCTCCGGTTCGAACTTTTTTAGAAGGTCACACAGAAGTCGCTGACATGATGAACGACATCCAAACATTTCTTGAGCGTTGGCTGCCTAAGTTTGAGGAAAACTCTAGAAGTTATGTCACCGTTGCTATTGGTTGCACGGGTGGACAACATCGATCGGTGTATCTATCCGACAAACTTTTTCTTACATTCAGTAAAAATTGGAACAACGTTCAGGTTCGACATCGGGAGCTAGGTCAGTCTTCCGCGGCAACAACTTCCACGGACTCGCCCTCTTGATCCAACAAACCGTCACGATTCAGAACAAGCTGGGCCTGCATGCGCGCGCATCATCCAAGTTCGTTGAAGTCGCGAAGGAATATCTAGCGACAATATCGGTCACATCTCCCTTCGCCCAAGCAAATGGCAAGAGCATCATGAATATGATGCTTTTACAGGCAACGTGCCACAGCGAAATTGCGATCGAAATCGAAGGCGAAGACGAGCAAGAAGCGATGACCGCACTGCTTGCTCTGATTAACAACAAGTTTGACGAGGCAGAGTAGGTGTCGTCGACCGAAGTTACGCCACTCGAAAAACTCAACAGCCTGGTCGCTAGTGGCACCTATTCTCAGATAAAAACTTTAATCGATATCCTCAAACCCGCCGATATCGCCGCGTTATTAGAATCTACACCTTTCGAGCAAAGAGCCATCATCTGGAATTTGATCGACCCAGAGCAGCAAAGTGAGATTCTGCAAGAGCTTAATGAAGATCTGGTCAGCGATTTACTCGCCGACAGTTCCACCGAAGAGGTCGTCACGCTGCTGGAACAGGTTGAGTCTGATGACGACCTAACGGACATATTGCAGCAGCTTCCTGGGACAATTACTCAGCAGCTGTTGCGCTCGATGGATAGCCAAGACAGAGCACGGGTGGAGAATCTTCTGTCTTACGGCGAAGACACTGCCGGCGGCATGATGGATACGGACACCATCACTGTCCGCGCTAGGGTCACCGTGGATGTCGTATTGCGGTACCTCAGGCGCCACGTTGAACTGCCGGCAATGACCGATAATATTTTCGTCGTCAACCACAGAGACGAATATATCGGCCTGTTACCGCTGCGCCGAATTCTGGTTACCGATCCGAGCATGACTGTGCGTGAAGTCATGGTCACTGACATCGATCCGATTGATGCGGAGACGCACGAGCGTGAAGTCGCATCAATTTTCGCACGCTACGATCTGGTTTCAGCACCCGTGATCGACAGCAATGGATTTTTACTCGGTCGAATTACCATTGACGATGTGGTCGACGTCATCAAAGACGAAGCTGACCACTCTCTGCTGAGCATGGCCGGTCTAACCGAAGATGACGATACGTTCGCCCCTATCTGGCGTACAGCTAGATCTAGAGCAGTCTGGTTAGGCGCTAACCTAATCACTGCTTTTCTGGCCTCCGCAGTCATCAGTATGTTCGAAGATACAATTGCTCAGGTCGTTGCGCTTGCTGTATTAATGCCGATTGTCGCGAGCATGGGCGGCGTCGCAGGTAGTCAAACGCTAACGCTGGTGATTCGTAGCACGGCCCAAGGTCAATTGGTGGACAGTAACATTATGTGGATGATTCGCAGGGAATTGGCTGTGGGGCTTATTAACGGCTGTGTTTGGGCGAGTGTGGTTGCATTTGGGGCATACTTTGTCTTCGGTGATTTCACTCTGGGACTGGTTATCGCCATGGCTTTGCTCATAAATATGGCTGCCGCGGCTTTCTCCGGGGCAACCTTGCCTAGACTACTACAGAGGCTCAATATCGACCCAGCAGTTGCTGGTACCGTCGTACTGACCACCATCACCGACGTGGTTGGATTCATGTCATTTCTTGGGTTAGCAACTATTTTCTATACCTAGCACCAAAGTTTTTTATCCAACTTTTTCAAACAATTTTTGTACCAAGTATTCATACGATTTTTCATAAAAGGGACCCGTACGACAGGGTCGATCAGGTAGAAGCAGCATGGAAGAAGACGAAGAATTTGAATATGACGGGCCCAGTAAGTCCCAGCTGAAACGAGATGCGAAGGTCCTCGTAGCAATGGGAGAACGGCTGCTGACAATTCCAGAAGATCAACTCACGCATCTCGACATGCCCGACGTTGTCGCCGCGGTACTGGATACTAAAAAAATCAAAAAGGGTAATGCACGTAAACGTATGCTTCAGTACCTTGGAAAACTGCTGCGGAATGCCGACCTAACCAACGTAGAACTATTGATCGGCCGCTTCGATGCAAGCTCCGTCGAGCATGTCACTCAGTTCCATCAGCTAGAGGATTGGCGTGAGCGGCTCATCGATGAAGACAAAATGGTGACCGGAGAAATTACGGCTGTCTATCCTGATCTGGATCGCCAGCACCTGCGCGCGCTGGTTCGAAATGCCGTTAGCGAGCGTCGTCAGGACAAACAACCTCCGGTTCACTTTCGAAAGTTGTTTCAGTACCTAAAGTCCTTATTGGATAGCTAAATAGGGCTGCTGAAAGGGGCTGCTAAAGCTTGCGTTGATCCAGCACCGGCATCTTGTCTCGGAGCGCTTTCAATTGGACTAGATCAATGTCCGCGGTGATCACCTGCTCACCGCGACCGGCGCGAGCAATGACATCGCCCCAGGGGTTGACCACTACACTATTGCCATAAGTGCGTCGCCCACTGTCGTGGACACCACCTTGGCATGCAGCGACACTATAGGCAAAACTCTCGACGGCGCGTGCGCGCATCAAAAGTTCAAAATGGGCTTCGCCAGTCGTTTCTGTGAAAGCTGACGGTATCGCTAGGACTTCGGCACCCTGCTTAAACAAAGAAAGGTAAAGCTCAGAGAATCGAATGTCATAGCACACAGATAAACCCACCCTGCCGCAGGGGCTATCCACAAGCGTCAGTTCTGTCCCGTGCTCAAAGGTATTAGATTCACGGTATGCGCCATGACTGTCAGCAACATCGACATCAAACATATGGATTTTGTCGTATCGCGCGACTTCAGCACCTGCCTGATCAAGCACCAAAGAAGCCGCCCTGACCTTGCCTGCTGCTGTAGGTGAACCATCGGGCCTAGTGGCAATAGGTAACGTGCCGCCAAAGATCCAGCAGTTCGCACGAATCGCAGCTTCACGCAAAAATGATCGGACCGGTCCTTTATCCGTCTGCTCCCGCAAACCTATTTCGTAGGGGTCATCACTACCGAGTGCGGCGAAATTTTCTGGCAGAAAGATCGCGTCAACCTGACCACCCTCAAGTTCTTCCATGAGCATACCAGCGCTCGCCAAGCTGACATCAACCTGATTGCTGGATACCATTTGGATTAGAGCGATTCGCATTTAATTGCTCGCTGGAGCCGATTCCTCGGGCGCATCTCTCACCGAGTCGCTAAAGATTGTCACAAATTCAATGATGGGCTCCTCCATGGTGCCTGTTATTTTGTACTTGGCACTGCTCATCGCATTGATCTGGTCCTGGAATACTCGCTGCGCCAGAAAAACACCAGCGCCCGCCAATGGGCCTGTCGCGATTGCCGAAAATGCAGCGTACCAGGGCAAATTGCGATTAACGGGCAGTGTTACAATCATATCGTTGTCCAACTCACGGGACGTCAGATTGACTCGGCCAGCAACTTTAAAAGTGCTGGCCGAACCTTCAATCAGAATGGGATCTACCACATCAATAATACCGGACCTGAATCTCGTTTCGCCTTCGATTTTGTTGAAGCTGAAACCACTTTTCACTACGTCCGAAAAATCAAACCTAAACCGCCTCGCCAAAGAAGCGAAATCGAAGATGCCTAATAAACGGAGCGCGCCTCCAACATTACTGTCTGCCTGCACAAACCGTCCTTGACCGCGGATGAGCCGCACCAGACCATCGATGACTTCAAGATCTACCATAGCCGGTGAACCCGGCCAGGCAACATCACCATAAAATCTAAAGTCCTCGCCTTCTATGCTGGATGCAAACCCCCAGTCCTGAAGCGCTTTTGCCAGGTCAGGCACCAACACGGTGCCTGAAAAGTGACTTTGATGCTGGCCATTGATGAGTTGCCAGTCAACGGTCGCGTCGTCTGCAATCTGAAGGCCGCGCACATTTACCTTGAGGTCTTCCAACCTTGCCCCTTGGACTTCTGGTTGGTAAAGAAACGACCAACTACCGTAATCTTCTCCATCAAGCAACAATTGCTCAACCGAGAAACGGGCAGCGGCAAGCTCCCCGGGCGCCACAGGTCCTAGCGGGTCGTCACCCATAGTTTCAAGGTCAGACTCAAACATTAGCTTCTGCATCGCTATATCTAGTGGCACTGCGTCATCGTCCGAAGCAGAAACGCGGCCTTCAAGCCATTCGTTTTCAAGATCGACATGCCAGGCATCAGGAGAACGCGTGATGCGAGTCAAAACATTTTCCATTTCGAAACCAAAGACGTCAAACAAGCCGACGGTAACCTCAACCGCATCTAGCGTTTGAACTAATTCTTGTTCCATAGAGCCTTCCGATAGCTGCTCCAAGTCTAATGAGAGTTGGTCCCACTCTTCATAGACAACATGGGCAAGCTCACCACTAACTTGAAGATGCTGAAACGAAATGGCGCCCATTGGTTCATGTCCAAAATGAAGCCGCCCACCCGCTAAAGTACCATCTACTACTTTTAGATTAGCCTGGACTTCTTCACCCAGCGTCAGTTCGATTCGATAGCCTGAATCAGTAAAAATTTGCTTATACTCAAGACTCATAACCTCATCGGCCCGCTTGGACATCGGCCGCGGAATATTCAACTCTACATTCACAAGATCGGACTCGGCACGAACAAAGGGAGGCTCACGACTACGATCTCCATAAAAAACGTGCAGGTTTGAGCGGTACGCTAACTGCCCTTCAGCTCTCGACAACAATGGTTGCCCAGCCCATTGGTAGAGATCATTCGTATCAACCTCACCGCTTAGACTGACGATAATTTCACCGCCCGCAATATCACCGTTACTGCTAATGCTGCCGCTAACAGGTTCGCCGAACAACTGAGCTGTAAACAGATCCGATTGCACTGCGGAATTGGATTCATAACGGAATCTACCATTGATATCATCGTATTGGAGATCAAAGCTAGGCATCTCCAACTCTGCTTTCTTCAGTGTCAGCTGTAAATCTACAATCGTTGGCTCACCCTCCAAGATACGATCGCCAAGGGGAATGTTGAGCACTGCTGAACCAAACATTTCACCTGTGCCCACCCAGCCCTCTGCCATACTATTGGTCGCTTCAAAGAGCGGCGTCTCCTTCAAAATTCGTATTCCATCAGAAAAATCTCCGCGAAGATTGCCGCCAATCAAAATCGTGTCGACAACGCCCTCGGCTGAAATCGGTACGGTAACTGTCGATTCAAATATTTCGCTGTCGTACATGGAACCGCTGGCATCGTTTGAGGAGATCTCAAAATTGTCGATGAATATACTGGCTGTCATCCCATCGAATCTTGGCCACAGATGGTTGTAATCGAGAATTGTATCGGTCACCTCGAAATAAAGTTGATGCAGCTTTTCGTCCTTGTCTGCCGCTTTATTCAGAGAGCCATGAAATACCATGCCACTCTCATTGGATCGCCCAGCCAAAATCGCTTCTTCAAGCCAAAGGCTAAGCTCTTCTGTCAATGTGTTGGGCAAGTAACGGAATGCCTCAAGCAGGTCAGCATTCTGTACCCCAAGTTCGAGCCCCCAGGTCGTTAGCATTGGGTCGCCTGGCAAATGCAGATGCACCCGACCCATTGCCAAAAGATTTCCTTGTTTAGCTTCTATTAGCCCTGTCTGGACCTGAATACCAGCGTCAGAAATCTCAAAAGTCACTCGCGTTTTGGCAGAATCAAATTCCCATGCATTCTCAAATAGGCCAGGAAACTGCAGGCTAAATGGCCGCTCATTGACCATATCGAGAAAACCGCCTTCAGGACCAAAGGAAATCATACCGTTCAGATCAGAGATAACCGGCAGGGCCTTATAGCGCTCAACACTCACCGAATCCAATTGACCGGCAAACCGATAGTCTATGTCCTCTCCTAAATTGTTCGCGTCAAAACTGACAACGCCCATCAGGTTGCGAATAGCACCTACAGGCGCGAGGTTTTTTAGCATATCCAATTGGTCTTGATTGAGTAGCAAGCCAGAATCGCCCATATTCAATGCTGTCGCCACGAGTTCTTCGATCTGTAACTCGGGTATCTGGACTGCCAAACGATCGCCGGCAGGGCCTGGTTCATAGGCAAGACCTATCTCTGCCATTTGCCAACTGACGCCAGCGAACTCACCTTGTATCTTTGGTATGATCGCCGTCACTTCACCGCCAGTAATCCCACGCGTTGCGAAATTGAACTCGGAGCTAAGTTCATGCTGGCTATCGACAAAGCTAGCATTCAATTGGCCACGGCCTCGCAATTCGAAAGCTTCGTCTTCATGGCTGAGCCAAAGTTCCGCGCCAATCGCTAACTGATCGAGACCGAGATTAGACGCCATCTTGGCTGGCAGATACTCTAATGCTTCCACCACCGGCAGGTTCAAATAGATTCCACTGGTGCTGCCAAGTCCACCGGGGTGGCCATTAAATTTACCGCCTAACAAAAAGGACGATTCACCATCATCGTCGACCAGTAGCAGCGGTAACACCACCACACGTAAGTCACCGTCACGTTGTAACTTACCCAGCTCGGACGGGTGGCTCTTAATCAGAAAACGGGAGAGCTTGCCATTCACCTGAATCTCGAGATCTTTGATATCAAAGGTCGACAAATACTCGAGTGTGGTAAATACAGCTTCGGGGTTAAAGGGACGATCAGATACGGGTAAGCCTTCTATCACCCAGCGTTCATCACGTTTCGTCACGGTAAGACGCAACCCTTCGCCAGAGAAACCTTTTATTACCGGCATCCACTCACGCAGACTCGCGACGCTATCAATGCTGATACCCATGTGACCGACACGGATC
The DNA here is from genome assembly GCA_051278195.1 of Candidatus Azotimanducaceae bacterium. Classification (GTDB taxonomy): domain Bacteria; phylum Pseudomonadota; class Gammaproteobacteria; order Pseudomonadales; family Azotimanducaceae; genus JAHRVQ01. The sequence continues at coordinate 10,601 of JBNMQM010000027.1, read as the reverse complement.
AGGTTACTGTCGCCAATGACAACCTGGCCCAACTCAATCGATGGATCCAAATAACTCCAACTGCCTTCAATGCTGCCAATTGCAACAGGCACAGAGAGCGCCTCGGACAGCTTAGTCTCAATTTCAACTCGATACAGGTGTACATTAGAAATCAGTATTCTGCCGATCGACACGTAGCTGGCAGCCGCTACCAGTAGCAACAAGATACTGCCCTGCAAGAAATTACTGAGGAATTGTCTACTATTATGCGAGTTCATGATGCGCTCATGCTGATGTGGTCAACACCACATCAAACTGTTCCTGTGTATAACTGCTTTCTACTTGAAGTCTAACGGCCGTACCGAGGTGGCGACATAACCCAGCAACGCTCTCGGAGTCTTCATCCAGCAATCGATCAATAATCGGCTGGGCAGCCATAATGAGAACTTCGTGCCCTTTATAGCGCAGTGCTTTTCTTTGCATTTCGCGATAGATCTCTAGGCAAACAGATTCTGCGGTTTTAACAAAACCGCGCCCCCCGCAGGAATCACAGGGTTCACACATCATTTTGAGTAAGCTCTCACTCGTCCGCTTCCGAGTCATCTCCACCAAACCAAGCTCAGATATCTCAGTGATATTCCATTTCACCCGATCGGTCTGCTGACCTTTCTCGAGTGTTCTCAACACCTGACGCTTGTGTTCCTCATTAATCATGTCGATAAAATCAATAATCACAATCCCACCAATATTGCGTAGCTTGAGCTGACGGGGAATTGCCGCTGCTGATTCAAGGTTCGTGCGGTAAATCGTTTCTTCCAAATCACGACGACCCACATAAGCGCCAGTATTAACGTCCACTGTTGTCATAGCCTCGGTCTGGTCAATGACGAGATATCCACCAGACTTGAGCGGTACCTTTTGTTTCAAGGCTACTTCAATCTGGTCTTCAAGATTGTGAGCGTCAAATAGCGGCACTGTCGAAGAGGCCTTTTCCAAACAGCCACTTTTATCAGGGATAAAGTCATGCAGAAATTTTTCTAGAATTTGATAAATGTCCTGATTATCAACAAGGATACGCGCAGTGTCCTTATTGATGATGTCTCTCATCACACGCAAGTGCAGTGGCAGATCCTCGTAAATAAGAGCCGGCGCTTTCGCTTTGGCATCTAACTGAATCGCAGCCCAGCGGTTTCTGAGCAATTCTGAGTCCCGGAGGATTTCATCGCCTTCCGCTCTCTCCGATGCGGTGCGAACAATAAAACCATCACCTTGCCCGGCATCATGAAGTTGCGCTAGCAATGCCTTAAGCCGATCACGCTCGGCTTCATCTTCAATGCGTTGTGAAATACCGATATGAGACGTCTCTGGCATATACACCAGAAATCGCGATGCGAGAGAAATGCTCGCAGAAACCCTCGCACCCTTAGTGCTGATCGGTTCTTTCGTGACTTGCACCAACAGTTCCTGACCATCATGCAAGATATCTGTGATGGGCGGGTGATTCGGTTTTTCGCCACGCTCATGCATAACCAATTCATGAGAATCAACTAGATCTGTAATATGCATAAAGGCCGTGCGCGCCTGACCAATCTCGACGAAAGCACTCTGCATTCCAGGCAAGATACGAACAACCTTAGCTTTATAGATGTTTCCGACCGTTCCGCGAGTATGGAATCTCTCAATAAACACTTCCTGCAACAGGCCTTGTTCGACCACTGCAACGCGCGTCTCTAGATCTGAGACACTGATGATAATTTCTTCGGCCATGCCGAGTTCCCTGTCGTTTAAAATTCTTGTTCATCACAAACCTTCTCAATCTAGTATCGAGATTCTAAAACCTCTCAACAGTTGCGCAGTTTCCGTGAGTGGCAGCCCCACAACATTGGTATAGCTGCCTTGGATAGATTCAATGAAAATGGCGCCTACGCCCTGAATTCCATATCCACCGGCCTTATCTTGTGGCTCGCCAGTGTGCCAATAAGCTCTGCATTCAGTAGTGGTTAGTGTACGGAATCTGACGATAGTTTCGACGACAAACTGTTGATTGTTGATACCGTTAGAACCAATCGTCACAGAAGTCAGCACACGGTGTTGGCTTCCCGACAAACGGCGCAACATGGAAAAGCCTTCATCCTCATTTTCCGGTTTGCCAAGGATGTCATCATCGTGCAAAACGACCGTGTCTGCGGCTATGATCACAGGCCCAGAATCAATGCTGCGGGACACAGCAGCATGTTTCTCGTTCGACATACGAGCAACATAAATAAAGGGAGCCTCGCCAGCGAAATGCGACTCGTCAACCTCTGGCGCTAAGACTGTAAAGGGCACACCCAATTGTGACAATAAGCTGGCGCGTCTTGGGGAGGTCGAACCAAGGATTAGCTGTACCACTTAGGTAACCCCAAAAAAACGTCGCATAAACCGCAGCAGCAGAAACATCGATGGCCAGACCAATGCGCTCATAACTGCCGGGAGCAGTAGCCATAAGCTCCAATCATTCTTACCAATCAGGCTCTCGATCCAATAGTTCATCAATTGCGCAAGACCGACGAGAGCAAACACAACAAGACTTTGCTGCCAGACTGCAAACATACGGAGTCGCTGATAGAGATTCGCTGCGACATACACCACCACCGTAAACACCATGGCATGCTGTCCCAGCAGCGTACCCAGCAGGACATCCATCATTAAGCCTAGCAGCCATCCGGTCAAAATGCCCACGCGCTGGGGTAATGCGATCACCCAGTAGATCAACACGAGTAACACCCAGTCTGGGCGCAGAAAGCCAAACTCCCAGGGCAGCAATCCCGGCACCGCAATCACCGCCAATATCATCGCCACAAAGAAGCTAACGAGTATCACCCACCAGCCGCGTGCTGATTGATCAGCCACGGTTGTCAGTTCCCATGCTTGGGCTAGATTTTCGTTCAGTAAACACCAACAACACGTGGCGGCTACGATCGAGCAATGCGCTTGGCATTGCCGTGGCTACTGCAAACGGCTTACCTGGATCATGCTGAATCATTTTGACGATACCCACCGGATAACCCACGGGGAATCGATCTCCCAAGCCAGAACTGACCAGAATGTCGCCGGCTCGGATATCCGCCGTTTCCTGAACGTGCATTAGATCGAGTTCACCCGACACGCCCGAACCTTGAGCAATAAGACGTAAATTACTCCTTACGACCTGAACCGGAACCGAATGTGACTGGTCGCTGATCAGCAGAACCCTTGCAGTAAGTGGACCGACCGCGACAACCTGCCCCATGAGACCTTCAGCGTCCAAGACGGGCTGACCGACATATACTGACTGATTAGACCCCTTGTCGATTGTCACCTCGTGCCGATTCGGGTCTGGATCGACACCGATCAGTTCGGCAACGAGGACGTTGTCCTGCAACTTTGCAGCAGAACCAAGTAGATTTCGAAGACGGTCGTTTTCAGCAGTTAGCGCTGCCATCTTTTCAGTTTTCGCCTTAAGCAAAAGCTGCTCTTGTTCGAGTAGTGAAATTCGGAATTGCATCGAATCCCGACTGGAAAAAACTTCCTGAAAGGTGTCCGCCGTTCGGGTTGGGTAGTCTGCAATGACCATGACAGGCGTCACAACGGCAGTGAGACCGAACCGTACCTGATCTAAAAAATCTGACAGGTGGTCCACTACCATCAACCCAATGGAAAGAAATCCCAGAGCGAAAATCTTGTAACCAACCGTTGTCTCTTCAAGAAATAGCGATTTGATGGCAAGGCCCTGCTTTATTTCATTAGAGGTTCAAGAAAAGCCTCGATTAGTGAACAGACAAAAAGTCACTATCGCCACGATCATCCATAATTTCGAGCGCTCTGCCACCACCACGTGCGACACAGGTCAGCGGGTCTTCCGCGACAATGACTGGCAGCCCTGTCTCGTTCGCCAGCAAACGGTCGAGTTCACGTAACAATGCACCACCGCCCGTCAATACCAGACCACTCTCGGCAATATCCGCAGCCAATTCTGGCGGCGTCTGCTCGAGAGCACTCTTAACTGCCTGAACGATGACCGACAGTGGCTCTTGCAGCGCTTCTAGAATTTCGTTGCTGTTTAGCGTAAAACTGCGAGGAACCCCTTCAGCAAGGTTACGGCCACGCACATCAATCTCACGCACTTCGTCAGACGGAAATGCCGTACCGATTTCCTGCTTGATCCGTTCCGCCGTAGCATCACCAATAAGGCTGCCCTGAGTTCTCCGAACATAGGCCGTAATCGCCTCGTCAAACCGGTCTCCACCCACACGCACCGATTGGGCATACACAACGCCGTTCAGTGAAATCACTGCAATTTCTGTGGTGCCACCGCCAATGTCAACCACCATCGTACCGATGGCCTCATGGACAGGAAGCCCCGCACCAATGGCCGCTGCCATTGGCTCTTCAATCAACCTGACATCTCGGGCACCAGCACTGATAACGGACTCTCGAATAGCGCGCCGCTCGACTTCTGTCGACTGGCACACAACACTCACAAGTACTCGCGGACTGGGTCGAATAAAACTATTTTCGTGAACTTTCTTGATGAAATGCTGCAGCATTTTCTCGGTGACCTGAAAGTCTGCTATCACGCCATCTTTTAAAGGGCGAATCGCAGTAATGTTTCCGGGCGTACGCCCCAACATGCGCTTTGCGTCGATGCCTACCGCAGCGATCGTCTTCTGGTTATTATTATTGCGAATAGCAACAACAGAAGGCTCGTTCAGCACAATTCCCTGGTCGCGGACATAAATCAGCGTATTCGCGGTGCCCAGATCAATCGACAAATCGTTAGAGAAAATGCCTCTCAATTTTTTGAACATGGAGGCACCTTATTATTTAGATTAGAAATCATTTGTAACTCTATCATTTAAAGGGATTTTTTTACAACCAAACAGTCATCAAAGCCGGCGAATCACTCACCTTCGAAACACCGCAGGGTCAGATGGTGAATTCTGCACTAGTTTTGCTCGCAATGTATTGAAAAATAATGGAACTCTCAATTGCACAAAACCCTGAACCTGATAGCATTCTTCGCCCTTGCTCCACCAACTTTGAAGACATGAAAGTAGACGCTGAACTGGTCAAGAACGTCGCCGCGCTCGCGCAGCTAAAAATAAGCGAAGCTGATCTGGCAAACACCATAACGAGCCTCACGGATGTCTTGGATCTTGTCGATGAAATGCAAACAGTCGATGCGGAGGGAATTGAACCTATGTCCAACCCTCTGGATGCCAAGCAGACCATGCGAGCTGACGAAGTCACCGAAAGCAATCAACGCGAGCGATTTCAAAAAACAGCCCCCAGTGTTGAACGCGGATTTTTTCTTGTACCAAGAGTTATCGAGTAACGACTATGAAACAGCGAACGATCGTCAAGATTCTCAAAGATCTCGACAACAAAACCTACTCTAGTCGAGAACTGACCCAAGACTATATCAACGCAATTGAATCTCAAGATGAAGTGCTCAATGCTTTTATCACTAAAGATTTCGAGGCAGCACTAACGAGAGCTGACGAGATTGACCAGCTGCGTAGCAAAGGTGACGTGCCTCGTCTAGCGGGCGTACCCATCGCACACAAAGATATTTTTTGCACCGAGGGTGTACGCACCACCGCAGGCAGCAAAATTCTTGAAAACTTTATTGCACCCTACTCTTCAACTGCAGTTTCCCAACTAGCCGACAGTGGCGCAATCATGCTAGGCAAAGTAAACATGGACGAGTTCGCCATGGGCTCATCGAACGAAAACTCTTTTTTTGGGCCCGCACGAAACCCTTGGGATATATCGAAAATTCCCGGTGGCTCGTCGGGCGGCTCTGCTGTCGCCGTAGCGGCAGGACTATGTGCTGCTGCCACTGGCACTGATACTGGCGGATCAATACGTCAACCGGCTTCAATGTGCGGTATTACAGGCATTAAACCCACTTACGGTAGAGTTTCAAGGTGGGGAATAATCGCTTACGCATCGAGCCTAGACCAAGCAGGCCCGATGACCCAAACGGCAGAAGACGCCGCTATCATGCTACAGGTTATGGCAGGGCACGACCCTAAAGACTCGACCTCAATAAACGCACCAGTGCCAGATTACCAAGCATCAATAAACAATTCTATTGAGGGGCTTCGAATAGGTCTCTGTAAGGAATACTTTAGTGACGGCTTGGATGACAACATCGCTCGTGCAATTCAAGATGCGATTAGCGTGCTTGAATCTAAAGGAGCAACAGTCACCGAAGTTAGCCTGCCAACAGTTAAGCATGCCATTCCTGCTTACTATGTTATTGCACCGGCAGAAGCCTCTGCGAACCTTGCCAGATATGATGGTGTACGTTTTGGTTATCGCTGCGATGAGCCAAAGGACCTAGCAGACCTCTACTTACGGTCTAGAACAGAGGGGTTTGGCGCCGAGGTAAAGAACCGCATTATGGTAGGTTGTTTCGCACTCTCTGCTGGCTACTACGATGCTTACTACGGGAAAGCCCAGCAGATTCGCCGCCTCATCAAGAATGATTTTATGGAGGCCTTCAAAACGGTGGATATCATCCTCGGTCCGACAACACCCTCTACGGCATTCAATATCGGCGAAAAGAGTGACGATCCAATCTCCATGTATCTGCAGGATATTTATACCGTAACCAGTAACTTAGTTGGGTTACCAGCGGCGTCAATACCCGCCGGTTTTTCAGATGGTATGCCTATTGGCATGCAATTGATTGGCAACTACTTAAGCGAGGCCACATTATTAAATGTCGCCCATCAGTTTCAGCTAGAAACCGACTTTCATCTCAAGTCGCCAGGAGACCTCACGTGAGCCGGTCTGACTGGGAAGTCGTCATTGGGCTAGAGATCCATACCCAACTGAATACTCGATCAAAAATATTCTCAGGGTCTAGCACCGCATTTGGCGCTGAACCCAACACACAGGCCAGCGCGGTTGATCTGGGACTACCCGGGGTACTGCCCGTGGTGAATGAAGCCGTTTTCAGAAAAGCCGTTGCTTTTGGTCTAGGTGTAAACGCGACTATCAACAAAACTTCATTTTTCGACCGGAAAAATTACTTTTACCCAGATTCACCCAAAGGCTACCAAATCACTCAATTAGCTAAACCAATCGTTGAATTCGGCGAAGTCGAAATTGAACTCGGAGATGGTACCAGGCGGCTCATTCACATAAACCGAGCTCACCTGGAAGAGGATGCAGGCAAGTCAGTCCATGACGAATTTCACAATCAAACCGGAATCGACTTGAATCGAGCGGGTACCCCCCTGCTCGAGATCGTCTCTGAACCAGAACTACGTTCTGCAGAAGAAGCGGTTGCTTACGCAAAAAAGATCCATCAAATCGTAACTTCGCTGGATATATCTGACGGCGACATGTCGCAGGGTTCGTTACGCTGTGATGCCAACGTATCCGTTAGACGGGTAGGCGAGAAGGAACTGGGCACGCGAACCGAGACTAAAAACGTCAATTCTTTTCGCTTTCTTGAGGCTGCGATTAACTACGAGATCGGCCGCCAGATCGATGAATTAGAAGCTGGCCGCAGAATCATTCAGGAAACGCGATTGTACGATGCACGCAAGAACGAAACTCGCCCCATGCGAAGCAAGGAAACTGCCACAGACTATCGCTATTTCCCTGAGCCCGATCTTTTGCCTGTGGAAATTGACGATGCTTATATTGAACAAATTCGTAAAAGCCTGCCTGAGCTGCCCGAGGCTAAAGCTGAGCGCTATTGTCGTGACTATAAAATATCAAAACAGGATGCCGACGTATTAGCCTCAGACCCTGCAGTCGCCACTTATTTCGAAACGGTCGCAAACATGGCTGAAGATGCGAATCTCGTCAATAACTGGATAAGGGTAGAAGTTCTAGGACGACTCAATCGCGACGATTTAGACATCCGCCAGACACCGATTTCGCCCGCACAACTTGCCGCGATTATTCAAAAAATCGGCAATGGCATCATCTCCGGCAAAATCGCTAAGTCGATTTTTGACGCCGTCTGGGCTGGAGATGCAGTGGACGTAGATGAATACATCAAAACCAACGATTTGACTCAGGTGTCAGACGACTCTGCGCTTGCGCCAATGATCGATCAGATTATCAACGATAACCCGAAACAAGTTGAACAATACCTGGCCGGAAAAACCAAACTGATTGGTTTTTTCGTCGGCCAAGTCATGAAACAAACAGGTGGTAAAGCCAATCCTCAACAGGTCAACGATCTACTGATGGCTAAGTTGAAGTAATCGCAGTGATGAACTTCTGGATTCTTGCAGCGTTAGCGCCAATATCACTCTGACCCACTCGTGATACAGAACGAACGTCAATTTTTGTGCTGCTACCATCTTTGCTGGCTCGCACAACCACGTCGTCTTTGAAACCAAACCAAAATGTCGTTGCTGTCGCTTCTACGATTCCAGATGCCGGGTCCATATTCACGACTTCTAGCCCTTGCTCGGAGAGAATCTCGGCAGACTTCGCCACAACTTCAGCGATGCTCAGATCAGAAGTTGCCGTGACGACTGCCGGATAAGCCTGTTTTTGCAAATAAGCTAATGTCTCGGCTGAACCTTCATGGGCATAAACCAGATCGTTGCTGGCACTTTCCCTCGCGGCCACTAGGACATAAAACTCAGGGGGGTTAACCGTATCAGTAGAAATGTCGTGAATGGGGGGGACAGATCGTGCTTTGATCATCTGGGGCAAGACAAAAATTATCGGGATCAAACTCATGACCATAGCAATCACAATCATGTTTCTTTCCCGAGGCAGTCCTTTTTTCGTTGCCACAATTGTCATGACAATGCCGCTTAGTATGACAAGGAATGCACCAACCAAAGCAACCAGCACCGATATCAGAGAAGGCGCGAGACCGGTTACACCGTATTTATAACCAAAAGGTCCTGAGATTAGAATGACAATTGACAGGACAGAACTAAAGACAAAAAACTTAGCCCACCATAATGTTTCCTGCTTGTTAGCAGCAGCGTTCATTTCGACCATGATTGGAACTCAATTTGTGATTTCGCTGGATATCTTCCCCGATTACGAGGGGCGAGGCAAATCGGATCAGACGACTTTGATGTGCCAGGGTTCGTATCGAACGCCAAGTAGGTTCTCTTCGGGATAACGGATACTGAGATAACCTAAATCAACTAATTTGCGAAATTCATCTGTACTTGAAAAATCAGCTGTGAAATTTTTCGCACCAAAACCAACTTTGCCCACATCAAAGTCGCCAATGCCATGAAAACTGTGCCCCGGAGGCGCAAGGCTGCGAGAAGCTAAAGAGAGGTTCCCGTCAGACTGAATCGTCTTCGCAAGGAACAAATGCGTCTGTTTGACTATGCTACGAATGCCCGAGGTCAGAATAATGCTATCACCGACGTCGCTGCGAATCTTCTTGTAGATATCTTCCGATTGGCCTTGGAAAAGAAAATGTCCTGTGTGGGATACTTTGACACGATCCCTTAAGCTAACGACTGCAGTTAAGCTATCAATAACCTTTTCGCCATAGAAGCCATATCGTTCAACGTCATCAAAAAATAGCAATTCCAAAAAGTCTAATTCTTGCATCGTAAAGGCACCGACGCTTTCATACTGGCTGGAATAACGAAGCATGTCGTCAAAACTGAGTACATTGAAATTACCATGGCCAACCAAACTTTGAACTCGGTCGATCCTCTTAAAGCTTTCGATTAAAAGCGGTCGCTGGCTGTCCGTTAAGAACGCATCTTCACCGTGAGAAGATTCAAAGTTACTCATTTTCTCTAAGTAACGATCAAGCTGGGTCTCATTATCGACTAAGGACTCTGTGCCGGATGCTGTTTGAAATGCCTCAAGATAGTTAAGGCGATCTGGCGCGACACCAGACATACGCTGGACTGCCGCTGACATCTCTGTCGCAGACGTAGGCATATCTTCGACGATGGCGGAAACTGTATTGTCGGAACTAAAGTTGTTGGCGCTAAACCGCGACGCAACAGAACCTCCTAGCGCTGCCGCAGCAGAACCCAATGATAACAAACCGAGAAATTTCCTTCTTTGCACGGATCTAATCTCACTTACTCTGCTCTTATACTAGCAGAAAATTCTATTTTTTCTACTACATCACCTGACCAGAGAGTCAACCTTGCGCCCTCGAGACATCACAAATGCTGGATTTTCTAGTGCACCAAGGTCGTCGAGGGGGTTACGTTTAAATCCCACGATATCAGCTGAGTAGCCCTCACGTATTTGACCGACCTCGTCTTTGAGTCCGATAGCCTCGGCACAGTCACTCGTCGCTGCTCTAAGAGCTTCCACGGGTGTCAGTCCAGCAAAATGTGCAAATACTGGAATCGCTTTGGGAAGGTCACGGTGATAGACACCTGGAATGCCCGCGTCCGTAGAGGCGATCAACCTCACGCCCGCCGCTTTCATTTTTCGATAATTGTCAGCAATTAGACTCTCGAACGTCTTACTTCCAATATAACGACGCCAGCCAGCATTTATGGTTGGGCTTACCCAGACACCATTTTTTACAATCGTATCGACAACATCAGAGTCATAGTCACGCGCCCAACCTTGCTCCCCGACCCAGGAACAATGCTCGATGGTGGTCACTCCCGCCG
>JBNMQM010000026.1:0-61433 GCA_051278195.1 Candidatus Azotimanducaceae bacterium | reverse complement strand
AAATCAAAACAGGCCGTCGCTCGGAAGGTATTTTCTTCGCTGCGAACAGCTTCGCGCAGAAAGCTGTAAACGGTTTAGGTGTCGTTGTCGCGGGCCAGATTTTGGCTTATATCCAGTTCCCTACCCAAGCAAAACCTGGAGAAGTACCGCCGGAAACCCTTGCTGATCTTGCCTACATCTATATACCGGTTATCCTGTTTTTCTACCTGGCGGCCTTGTCGGTACTGACGGTATATAAGATCAATCGCTCTGATCACGATGAAAATCTACGGCGTCTGTCGGTAGCAGATTCTCGCGAAATCATTAGCTAACGACGGGCAAACCCAAGGTAGTTGCAGCCCTCCTAGTTGAGTTCTGGAATTAGAGTTATCATCAGGCTACGACCCTCTTAAACAGGTGTTTCAGTATGGATCTCGGTATTTGCGTTGCCTCTCATATCAAGGACATTGACTATGTCGTTCATGCCGAGTCGCTAGGCTATAGCCACGCTTGGATGGCCGATAGCCAGATGATCTGGTCAGACTGCTATGCGACGCTTGCCCTTGCAGCATCCAAGACCAGTCATATTCAACTGGGTACCGGCGTTGCCATTACCGGCACACGACCCCCGGCAGTCAATGCCGCCGGCATCGCCACGATCAACGCCATTGCACCGGGTCGCACATTCTTTGGCGTCGGCGCTGGCAATACCGCTATGCGCATCATGGGTTTACCGCCCCACAAGATCAAAGACCTGGATCGTTACCTGACCGAAATCGCTCCGCTACTGAAGGGTGAAGAATCCATCGTGAAACTCGGAGACATCCAGTCACCCATCCGGCATGTCATGCCAGACAAGGGCTTCGTCAACTTTGATGATCCAATTCCAATGTATGTCTCTGGATTCGGTCCACGCTCTCTAGGTCTTGCTGGCAAACATGGCGATGGCGCCGTTATTGCTTTTGCCGCAAGCACAGGAGCGCTAGAAATGATGTGGTCGATGATCGAGGCCGGCGCAAAGAAAGTTGATCGAACGATAGACCGAGACAATTTCTATTTGTCCGCGTTGACCACAATGGTGGTATTGGATGAGGGCGAGGCGATCGACTCCCCGCGTGTCAAACACGAGTGCGGCGCCTTTGCGATGGCTTCCGTTCATTACGCATATGATCAATATCGAAATTTTGGCCACCAGCCACCTAATTATTTAGCTGGAATTTGGGATGACTACACCAAACTGATTGAGTCCTTCCCAGAAGATCGACGTCACCAGAGAATTCACGCCGGCCACAACTGTTGGGTTATTCCCGAAGAAGAAAAGTTTGTCACGGCCGCTACGATTTCAGCTAGCTGCCTCGTCGGCACCCAAGATCAACTCATTGAACAACTGCAAACACTTGGTGCTGAAGGCTTGAACCAAGTCATGCTCTTACCACCATTTGATCCCCGCTATGATGTGATCAACCGGGTTGCTAAGGACATCCTGCCGCACATCTGAGCCGTACATCTGAGCCGCACCAAAACAATGCGGCCAATTCGATTCGAGATATGGCTCAATCTCCTGTACCCTTCTCAAATAATCTTTATCTTTCAATCCGTCACAGCCCTTCAGGTTGTTCACCGTCTGGTGTTCAAACTGATTCAATCGCTTGGCTACATTTAAAAGCAAGACCTCCAGGAGAACCCATGAAAATTGAACAACACCAAGTTGTTAGCATCGACTACGAGCTAAAAAATGACGACGGCGACGTCCTGGACAGCTCTGCTGGTCAGGAACCACTTACTTACCTACACGGCACTGGTGGTCTCATCCCCGGTCTTGAAAAAGCATTAGAAGGCAAGATCGCCGAAGACGAACTAGAAGTTAGCATTCCAGCCGCGGAGGCTTACGGGGAGTTTGACGACACACTGGTCCAAAAAGTGACCAAGGCCGCTTTCGACGGCGTCGACAAGATCGAACCTGGTATGCAATTTCAAGCTCAGGGTAACGAGGGCGAAGTGCAAAGCATCACCGTCATTGAAGTAGAAGGCGACGATGTGACCATCGATGCTAACCATCCTCTGGCCGGCAAGACCCTGCATTTTTCTGTGCAAATACGAGAAGTTCGTGCCGCCACCGATGAAGAAAAAGATCACGGCCACGCCCACTAGATATGACGCTACCTGTAACCGCGCGCAAAACAGTAAGGCGACAGGTTTGTTTGCTGGGGCTTTTGTCCATGCTCGGTTGCATGGGTACAAGCACGGCCATCGCCGAACCGAAATCGGCGATTGCTGACGACGGCCGAGAAGTTGTACTCAAGGACAACGGCGATTGGGAATATGTGAGCGAAGATAAGTTTGCCACCACAGCGGATGGCCAGCGGATTCGACTGAAGCCCAATCAACGTTGGCAAAAAGTCCGTGATTCAGAGGCACCCGCCTACCAGCCGGTGCCTATGTCTACTGTCCAGCGCGATAATGCCATGATTGCAGACAGCAATGTTGAAGTCATTCTGGATCAAGTACACGTCGAGAATCAGCGCGAAGACGTCGGCAAAAATACGCGCCTGCGCTCTAACCTTGTTTTCTATCTCGACATACAGGGCGACCTGCCAGGTCTCCAACTGCAGCCGAAGCAATTTTTGGTTCAAGACAGCCGCGGTAAAAGTTATCCCGTATTTTCTGCAATCGCTGGTACTGCACCCATTGGTGCCAAACCGCGCTGGGTAATTCGAGCCAAGGGTGCGCCGCGATGGTGGGGCGTTAAGTTCTTCTCCCTGCAAATTGCGCCAGATGCGCTTGGTAATCAAGACAGTATTGAACTACGTAAACCGATGCGAGATGTCTTAAAGAAAGAAGTCGCAGACCTGCCGGACGACAATCTATAAGTTCGTGCTTCGTTATTTGCCGAGCATTTCTCTCACCTGCCCACCCAGCGTCGCTGGTGTGGTCAGCGTGGTGAGCAAAAACGGACCCACTTTTCTAACCCCCATGAGCGCCGCGATAAACGCCCCAACCTGCATGACAGTTGCGCCTACCACGGCGGCAAGACAGAGCAATGAAAGCCAAGGCAGATCCTGCAATACAACGTACCCGGTCGCCAGAGCAATCGGCGTACCGATGCTACCCATGGCATTGATCAACATTTTTTGACCCTGACTGCGCGCTAAGTAAGACCCGAATTGCATTTTGAACCGGGGCTCAAAATACCAGAGGAATACGTAGGCATAACGAACACCCAAAATCGAGCCTGTGAGTATTTTTATACTCGGTTGCAAACATAGCGCTAGCGCTGCAACACCGACCAGCCGTAGCCAAATCGAAGGCTCTACTAAGAGCAGACAAGCGGCGGTAAACAACACTGCTTCGAAAGCAAAACCAATGGTCACGGGCAGAGATGGGAATTCATTTTCTTGATGTAGATGATTACTCACCTGCGTAACCAAGGTCGACAGTGCTTTTTTCGATTCTGCGGGCAGATCTTGTATCTCTCGAACGAGCCGCTGCCATCGACCCTTTTTATAAGTGCCATTGGCAATCGCCAAATCAATCGCTTCTAGTTCATCTATATATGCTTGCAGTTCATTCATAATTATCCTACGTTCCCAGGCTAGCGAAGGTTTTCCGCTAATGGCTTTTTGTTTCGCTAATGGCTCTTTGTTTCGCTAATGGCTTTTTGTTTCGCTAATGGCTCTTACCTCGCTAAAAAGCGGGCGCGTATTAGCCGCACCATTTATTGAATACTGAACTGACAAGCACCTTCAACTTCTGCCAGCAGGTCATCGATTCTGGCGAGCCATTCTTCGACGACCTCACCTAGGAGTGAGGCGCGATGTTTCATTAATGTTGGAACGGTAATATTCACACGCTGAGGTTATCGCATATCTGGCTAAATGACTGCTGTAGATCGAAATCTGACACATTTGTTCAAATTTTATTCAGACCGGATCACGGGTCCGCTGTCGACCCCAAATTGCCTTCTTATCAAAAGGCGATTGCGTAAGAGGATAATAGGTAAGATCAATAAAAACCCGCCATTTAGGCGGGTTCCATCAATGCAGACGAGACTTAAGAGTATTTGCGTCTAACCCCCAGAGCCAAAAGACCCAGACCGAACAACGCTACCGACTTAACTGAGAACGAAAACATCCGTAGAACTCGGCACAAGGTTTAGCGTCGCGATACCAGAGCTATCCGTGGTGAGCGCACTCGCAATAGCCGAGACGGTAGTGACAGCGATAGTACCGGTGAGGTCGGCACCCAGTGAGGTTATCTCGGAGGTGAGAAAGGTCTGATTCACTGCTGCCGCACCGCCATTATCGACCGTTACTTCAAGGATGGAATCTGTGCCAGACAAACCTGAGAAGTTAGAATCTGGCATATCAAAAGTAAAGGTAATGGGAGAAGTATTCGAGGGGATTGGGCTGGAGCAGTGGCTAGACGTTGTAGTGCTCTTTTCCGCAATCAGGACAAAACCCATGGCTAAATTGGGCCTCGCTGTGGCCCGAAATGTAGTGCTCCATGGATTGCCATTGGTCATTTTCATCTCTGATTTTTTTACAGAAACTACACACGGGCAAAATGCCTTTAAGAACACTAATTTCGCTTAATAATTGCTCAAGGCGAGCTTTATCTTCCAATGACCGCCGCACCAACTGCTCATTTTTGTCCTTCTCCCTTTCATATTCTCGCACTATGAGCGACATCAATATTCCACTGAGGGTGATGCAAGCGAAAAAAGATAGCGCCATATCTAAAAACCGAACGTCCGATGATATGTAATCTCTGACCAATGTCGGATCATTTTTAGTCACGACGTACAAGGCGAGGATCGACAACAAAACAAACGCAAATAGGAACCAACGATAAGTTGCAGGCGAGATAATTATCGCGGCATTACAAAGCAAAAAAATATAATAGGGCGCACTGCCTTCATACCCTTGATTAGTGAGCCATACCCCACTCAACAGCACTAGAAAAAATAGCACCAAGGGAATTCGTAAGTGTTGGCTTTGACCGTGTTGAGTGGAAAAGTACCAGCAAAGGCCACCAGCAATAATGGCGGATAAAGAGTAAAAGAGTTCAATGGCAGGATTACTGACGACCACATTAAGTATTATAGTTGCAAAACCGGTCCACACGACTATCAAGCAAATCCAATTAAATATCCGGACGTCTAAGGCATTGTTGCCTTCATCCTTTGGCTTATTTTTAGCTTGATCATCAACAATATCAGGGAGTTCTATGCACATAACAACGTATAGATAGATTGCGATACCTACTTTGTACACAAGTTTCGTCACAAAGGGGAGTCGCTGAGGTTGACTCCGTTGTTTTTTTCGACCCACTTTGACTGCGCGCCAGAGTAAACATTACTCAAACTGCCTTTAACGCTTAGCAAAAAGGCGCTTTATTAGACGAGGTTGCCAGCTTGGCGATCACTCGCCCGCGGATGAACTCAATATTGGGGCGAGTTAGTTGGTTTCCCAATTGAGATTTAGCGTGCTCGGCGTCGCAAGCCGAGGAATGCCAAGCCCAGACCAAACAGGAGGACGGTCGCGGTGGCCGTTGATAGAGTCAACATGTTGTCGAATAATCGTTCCAGTCGTCGATAGAGCCGTCACCCACAAAGGTGATTGTCGTGGCTAATAAGTTGCTGGAAAAGAAAAGAGTGAATACCAGTGCAGCGTTCCAAGAAAACGGCTTCATTCAAAGCGTCCTTAAACTCAGCGTCTGATCAAAAAGTATCCAGCACCATAAGTGATGCGAGTAAAGCACTAGGAAAATGCCCAGAAGGCCTATCACAGCGCCCTCTCGTTTGCGTGAGTGGCCGCAATTTCCTGGCTTGAACGGCTCCAAGGTATTGCCCGCAATTGTTCAGCGAATCTGCCTAAGTGTCGGCAAGCTTTACACCAAACAAACCCGTGTTAGCTCCGATACCTAGGTTTCACGCGAGTTTCGTCTTTATGAAGGGAAGTAATGAGTGCGATTACTGTACCCAAGCAAAAATTGGGCTCTGATGGAGCAGTTGTGTCGACTATTTTTACAGTGCCAGCAGAGAAAAATTCTAAGGTACTGATTTTAAAAGATATTATATTCTGTCGTGATAAATGCTAATAAAAAGCCACTTAACCGACCACATGGTATCCGTTGTTCTGAAGAAATTTCGACTAGCACTAATCCTTTTCTGCTCTATCGCAGTCAGTCATGGCGCCAGCGCTGGCCTACTGTTAAATATTGATGACTTTGGCGGCTTCGCCCAGTTCACTATGAGCGGCTCGGACACCGTTGCTAGCGGCAGCGCAGAAATGACAAATACACAGCATGGCTCCAACCCACTTTCCGATATGTATTTGAGTATGAATGATAGCTGTTGCAATCTTGGGATTCGAAGTGGCGCTGGAGGCATCCTTACGGCCGGCGACGCAGTTTCTTGGTCCGGACCGCCATCGACTTTAGCTGGTTGAATCAAGGTACCTATACCTTTGATCGAATCGATGCATATGGTGGCGGCAGCCCTGTGTTGACCGATGGGATTACGATCCAGGTAGGATTCATCGTTGGCCTGTTCGGCATGATGCTAAAACGCGGCAGCAAAGCCTAAACAAAGCGACCTTAACGTGACCCCGCCCACGCCTGATGCAAGTCCTTCGCGGGCCAAGTGTCGGTAGGCTTTAAAACTATCTCACCCGGTTTTCAGCTACCGACCTCCGATACACCGGAGTAGAGTTTTATGGGCGACTGGCATCAACCTCAAGTGTGATTGCGCTTTTCCTGCCAGACCAAGCCTAGAAGCTGAAACAGCTGAATTACGTAGTAGAAGATATCCAGCTCCCACCAGACTTCACCGGCACGAGGCGATGTCGGGTGTTCATGGTGATTGTTGTGCCAGCCTTCACCAAAGGTCAACAGCGCGACAATAGGGTTGTTAGTGCTTGCGTTCGTAGAACCGTAACGGCGATATCCGTATTTGTGGCACAGGTAGTTTACCGCCGAGCTTTGGTGCATGAGAATCACTGGACCCAAGCAGACGCCGATGCCGACCATCCCAATGCCGCCCAGCGAAAACGCTAGGAGTATCAGGAGCATGCCAGGCAACCAGTAGTATTTATTCAGCCACCGCAGTTCTGGGTAACGCAGCCAGTCCCTGGCGTATCGATCACTTTCTTCTGCTGGGTATTGCGGCGATACAAGACTGCCCATCCAGCAATACCAGAATCCCTGCGAAGGTGAATGAACATCTCTATCTGTATCGACATGGAGGTGATGCAGCCGATGCTTACCGGCGAATCGAACGGGATTACCGAAAGCGCTGGTCGCCATCAGTGCCAGCAAAAACTGGAACCATCGGCTGGTGCGAAATGCGCGGTGAGCGAAATATCTGTGTGCTGCTACCCCGACTCCGATGGCAGAAAACGGATAAACGATACAGAAGAACAACCAGTCTTCACTGTTGGTCCCCAGAATCAGCGCGATAACGGGCATCAAATGAAGCAGGAAAATGGATCCGACGGTCAGGTAATTGGTCGATCGCGCTGTTCGCTGTTCTAGCTGCTCTGGTTGAGGTGCAGGCATTGTTCGCACGACTACCTGACCGTCACGGGTTGTGCCTCACCGCGATGCCTGACTGCCATAACATCTTCGGCAACAGCTTCATTTAAATGGCCCTGCATGTTAACGAGGTTAGTCGGTTCGAAATAGTGCCCATATTTACCGTCAACTGCCTGACACGGGGTATACACGGGGTCGAGAATTTCTGTTGTCGACACGTGGGTACGTTTGGCCTTTTTCTGGAACACTGAACCGGGTCCAAGCACGAGAGTGGGCGCCATGATTGCCGCTGCCGACAAGCCAGCGAGCAACCGCTGATCGCGGTTCAATGATTCGCGGTAGCGGCGATCAAAGCGGACATGATGCGCCAGAAAGCGTTTACGATATCCCGCAAATCTACGGCCTTTGCGGATAAAGTCCACAGTTTCTTGTTCGCTCTCAATAGACTTGACGCTGAGGGTCGACCCTTCGAGGTGCCGCATATGAGTGTTTGGCAGGATCAAGTCATCCTCAATACACTTTCTGAAGAAAGGCGTGCCCGGAAATGGAATGGACGTGAAAATGAAGTTCGGCGCTGGAATTTCAGGGTTGTCGCAGATAATATCGAGTTCATTGTACATCGATTTGAGCGACTGACTCGTCGGGTCATAGACAAGTCCATACTGGACCAGCACGCCGCCATCGATAGCTTTTCGGAGCAGGTCGATCTGCCGGTAGCGACTGTTCTGCTTTTTATTAGAGCCCTCTAGCCAGATGTGGTCATCGAAGCTTTCAACGCCAACGAACACTGAAATGCACCCGGTATCACTCGCCAGCTTGATGTTCTCGTCGTCCCAGAAGAAGGTATTGGTGACGAATCCTGTCCAGTACTTGAATTGCCCCGCCGCGCGATAAGACTGAAACAGGTTGATTCGTTCTAAGAAATTTTTCCGGCTGGAACCAAATATTTGGTTGTCCTGGAAGAAAAAGATCGGTCGCTTCCCCATGTTTTTCATCTGAGCTTCGAGGTACTCAAGAGGCGGCACCTCGTACTTTCTACCGACCCCTGTCAGACTGCAGAACCCACACTGGAAGTTACAGTTGCGTGATGATTCCGCGTAACCCAACCGGTTCATCCAGTATGCGAGGTCATACCTGGGTTCAAAATTTTCACTGAGGTAACGAGCGCCTATTGAATCCTCGATCACCTCAGTGATCTCGTCAACATCGCCTAGGCAAGTGTAGTCAAAAAACTGCCGAGCATAGAGGGGTAGGGCTCGAACACCATGCCCTCCTGCTGCGACGATTACATGGGGGTTGGCAGTCTTAGCATAGGCTGTAACATGAAGTAGTCGATCGAAGGCCGCTGTCAGCCCAGTGAGTACCAGCAGGTCTGGCCACTCTAATAACTTTGGATCGTAATACTCAATAAAACCTGAATGAACTTCATTGTAGAGCTTAACGTCACAATGTTCTCGATCAAAATAGCCTGCCAGTAGCACCGGTGCAACTGCGTTTGGAACCTGGTTTGTGCGCTTTATGGGGACTCGTTCATCTGGGAAGAAGCAGTTGACGATAAGGATTCTCTTCCTAACTATTGCGACCATGTCGTCCCCCTAATTATTATTTTTGAGATACCATCTGCTCCGCTCTTCTAAACTCTTCCGTTGAATCGCCAGTAGGATAACTGTCCAGTACCGACTTCAAATTCTCTAATGCTGCCGTTTTATCACTGGCAATATTGTGCAAAGCCAGCGCACTGCGCAGAGCGAAGGGTAGATTTCCCATCTCTAGCGACAAACCAACACTATCGGTCAGTCTCTCCTCTGCGAGCGCCGTGTCGATTTTCCCGAGTGACAGGTCAAGCTTTGTCTCTAGTCTGACGAACTCGCTCTGCCAGAGATTTTCATTATTCTGTTCCATCAGTTCGCGGATTTCATCCATTCTGACACCCGCCCGACGATGTTCCCCTAGGTCAATGAGACTCTCAACCAGCAGGCTTTTAAGATGAGTACTACCCGAGCGGGCCCCGGTTTGCATCGTCATTTCGTGATGCTCCACCATGCTGACGACGCGTTCATTGAGGTTTTTTATTTGGCTACTTCGGAAGTAAATGCACAGCGGGATAAAGAAATTAAAGCCCTTTTCAGTTGCAATTTCGAGCGCCCTGCTGAGCGTACTTTCCATCTTGGTAAAGTCGCTGCGCTGGTGGTAGAACGAGCTGATCTGGTATCGCGCCCACACCTCAGCGTAAGGCTGGTTTATGTCGATCGCAAGTTGTATGGCACCTTCCGCTTCCTGCAGCGCTTTCTCTGAATAACCCGCCATCCAAAGCGCGTGTGCGTACATACAATGTAGGTGAACCCGTGTGTCGTCATGGCTTGGCGTCTGGCGTGTATAGTCTTCCCCAGGCTTTTCCAACGCGATAGCTTGCTCATAGTATTTGATGCAGGCGCCGATAGCGCCTGTCTGGTAGATGCTGTAACCCAGGCAGTAGTATGCCTGCAACAGCTCTGGCCCACCGCCTTTCTCTTTTGCGAGCGCCAGCAATCGATGCCCCAGCTCTTCAGCCTGTTTATAGTTGCCCTTGATCAGGTAATACATCCACAGACCTACGATCATCTGGAACAGTTCTGGTGAGTGATCGACGGAATTCGACAGAGCCAGCGCAGTCTCGAATGACGTACGGACTTCCGGACTGGTATAGCCCCTGGAAGCCAGCAGAACACTGCCATTGAGGTTATGCAGGGTCATTTCGAGGAATTTCTTCTGCTCCGCATCTTCCACCAGCACAAGAGCTTCCAGCCCACTGCTAATTTGGGTCAGTGCCTCGTCTGTAGAAAAATGCTGCACCGCATGTCTGGTGGCAACAATTCGGTAGCCAATCGCTTTCTCGCCGAGACCAGCGTAGGTGAAATGCTGCGCTAGGCGAACCGGCGTGTTGTGGCACAACTCAGGAAACGAGCGTTCGATCACATCACCAATGGTGCCGTGCAATTCACTTCGGGTTTTTGTCGTCAAGGACTGGTAGGCAGCATCCATCAGCAAACCATGCTGAAAGCTGAACGTGGCTTCCGGAATGCTTCCCCTCTGGTAAAGCATTCCACGAGCAACCAGGTCAGCAAGGACCTTATTCAACAGGACATCGTCATCAACGCGCACGATCTCCCTGAGCAATTGATAACTAAACTCGTGCCCCACAACAGCACAGAGTTGCAGTAGCGGTTTGCTGCTACCGAGCTGATCCAACCTAGCTGACAAAACAGCCTGTAGTGTTGTCGGCAACTGCAGCGATTCGGCCTTGCCTGAGGAGGAAGGACGTTCCATCAAACCACGTACCAGTTCTTCTACATAAAACGGAACACCCGCGCCGTCCCTGACAATTTGCTCTCTGAGTTTTTCAGGGATTGAAACGTTGCCTAGATACTCCTGCACCAGCATGTCTGTCATCTTCCCAGAGAGCCGCTGAACTTCGATCGTTACCAAATTGGATGCACTTTCCCAGCTTTCGATCTCAGGCCTAGCTGTGAAGAAGCAGAGTATCCGGTCGCTTTGACAGTCTACCAGCAGACGATTGATAAAATCCCTGGTCGACGGGTCTGCCCAGTGTATGTCTTCAAGCACCAGCAGGACGGGCTGATCCTGAGAAAGCACCTGCAGTAGGTTAACCAGAAGAGTCAATGTTTTTTCGCGCAGTTTCTGGCCACTGTCATTCAATAGCAGCGCAGGGTCGTCAGTTTTTATCGACAAGAGTGAAACGAGGATTGGCAACGCGTAGTTTTTATCGATCACCAACGGCTCAAGGAAGTTGCGGAGGCCCTCCAGTCGGTCAGGATCTGACGTCGACAAATCATCGCCCAATGCCATTTTTTCAAAGAGGCTAACAATTGGCCGAAGTGGCGTTGCCTGAAAATAGGATTCACAATTCGCCAACAACAACAGAGGCGAGTTCTGTTCGACCATTTTTCGAACGGCATGATGCATTAAGGTTGATTTGCCAATACCAGGCTCGCCCTTAAGCAGGACAAACTGACCATCTCCTTCAACCACGGACTGCCAGCGATCCATCAGCATACCCAGTTCGTGGTCCCGGCCAATCAGCTCGCCGCCACTCTTGTGGAGTTGCTGGGCTTGCGCATCCAGCTCGCTACCGATGGCATACACGGGAACTTTGTTACCAAGCCTAGGATGACTCAATTTGGCGAGCTCATCCACATTGAAGCTGGCCTTGATCTGATCGGTTGTTTCGCTGCAGGCCGCTGCGCCGTTTTCAGGTGCAGCGGCCTGTAACCACTCTGCCACAGCCTTACAGTCACCCAGCAAAGCTAATGGGTCGGCAAGTCCATCGGCATCATCGATGACAACGGTTGCGGTATGCAGACCTATCCTGCCGAGGATAAATGTCGTGGGGTCGTCATCCTTGTCCTGCGCATAGACCAGCTGATTCAGCTCTATGCTGGCTTTGACCGCCCTTCGTGCATCGTCCTCATGGAGACGCGGATAACCAAAGGCCACCACAATTTCATTCTGGCTACTCAGCAGTCTCAAGCCTTCATAGCGATCGACGATTTCCTGAATCTCGGCCTCGATACCGGCGACAACGCCAACCATCAATTCCGGATCGTCTTTTTCATTCCTGACGCCACGCACCGAGCAGGCCAATGTCGTTATCCGCCGGCGTTCAACCATGGTAACAGGCACCACAGACGCAGCTTGGAGGGACAAAATCTCATCGGTATTCTCCGATGCGTCTGGACTTTTGGCGGTGCCCAGAAAAATATTGGAAAGGTTCGTAAAGTGTTCAAGCAGTATGACAACGGGAAAAAGCAAGAACAGTGTGGCGATCAGGGCCTGCATCACCAAATTAGGCACGTCGTAGCTCGGCAGGACGATTTCCGCTAGTTGCAGCAGCACCCATGAACCAAAGACGTAGGCGGCTGCAACTCGGAAGAGTGAGCTTTGCCTCCAGCTACTTAACAACGTCTTTTGTTGTTGCTCGTTCATTGAATTTTTCGGTGAACTCCGAGTTGATATCGGTTAAACATTATGTAGCATTTTTGTGCGCTTGTAACGAAAGCTATAAATCTTCTTCAAACTCATCGTAGTGCCGCGACAGTGTAAGGTAGTCCTGCTGGTTATCAATATCGATAGCGCAGTTGCCCTTTGTCGTTTCAACAATTTCTGTTTTCCCGCCAAGGAGCCTGCATGCGATCTCAGTAATACGATGACGGGTCAAACCGGCCCGTGACCAATTGGACAGCCAGCGGCTATTTGTGCGGTGGCCCAGGTTGGCCAATTGTAAAAGCAGGTAAGTTCGAACAGCAGCCATTCCAAGGCCCTGACGAACCATTAGATCCCACGCTACGCCAAAGATGTTTGCGAGGTCTTTCTGGTAACGGAATTCGTAGATTCGCTCGATATACTCACGATTTTCTACTCGAAATGGTCTAGCGTAATGCAGGTTGTTGAGGCGCAGACTGCCGTCATCAAGATGCAGGTATTGGAACTCGAACCCAGGTCGCTCCGCGGTCGGCAAATATCGCTTCAGATATGACTGGTCCGTCATTCCTACGCCGTAGTCGAGGTTCCGGGCCATGCAGGCAGCCAGGAATTCAGAAATCTCTTCAGGGTCAGGAAACGGCATATCTGATGGAACGACCAACACTGCCTTGTCCCTGTCGTTGGCATCAGCTTCACACATCGCAACATCCGCATCGCCCCAGACCAAAAAAGCAAAACCCTTCCAGAAGTTCTGGTATAGGGTGTCACCCTGCTCCAACGTCATCACACTTTCCTGCTCTCTCAGAAAACCCATGCGATCATCAGGACCGACAATGACGATCCTATCCACCAACGGTACAAGCTGAAGCGCATCGATGATCTTCTGTATAAGTGGTTCGCCGTTTATCTCTAGGAATGCCTTGTTTTGCAATGAAGTGTTTTGCAATGAAGTGTTTTGCAGTGAAGTGTTGTCACTTGGAAGGTTGTCACTTGGAAGGTTGTCACTTGGAAGGTTACTGGCCGAAAAATTGCGCGCTGAACCCCTGTTACCAGCCAGTACTATCGCATCGATAGCGCGACCCATGGTCACGACCCGCCACGCACGGATGTTTTAGGCGGCACTTCCTGACAACCGAGTGAGGCCGAAATGATCTCTAACAACATTGTGACATCATACCCATGGGCATTGTCAGTGCGTCCTTAAAGTGTAAAAATGTCTCCATCGTAGCGCGTTCTGCTTTATCAACAAACATGCAAAGGGGAGAATAGTGATGATTCAGTGGGTATTCGCAGCAATCATATTATCGTCTTGCTTCTTACCTGTCATGGCCAGCGATTCTCAATATCCCGAAAACTTTTATTGCTCAAGCACTAAAAATTCCCAAGAGATTATCAATCGAGCGCGTGAGGAAGATCGCGGAGCGCGACTGCTTTTGATGTCCGGCGGTGGATCGCATGGCGCATGGGGCGCGGGTTTTATTAATGGTTGGAGAGAACAAGGCGCCAATCCACTCGATATGATTACCGGCGTCAGCGCTGGCGCCATGTCGGCAACCTTTGTCTACTTGGAAGATGCGGAGGGACTGAAGAGCCTGTTCTTAGAAACAACGACCAAAGAGTTCTACCGCAAGCGTTTCCCGTTGTTCGCTTTATTCTCTGATTCGCTTTACACAACGAAACCCCAAAAGAAACGACTCCTGGAACTGTTCAGTAATGATGTTATTGACCAGGTCGCACTGCGGGCACGGGGTAAGGGGCATTGGAAGACGCCGCCACCCATACTCTGTATTGGTACAGTGAATCTCAACACCAATACCTTCGTACAGTGGAATCTGGCTGAGATCGCCAAAGCAGAAGACTACCGGCTGTATCGAAAGGTTTTGAAGGCTGCCGTCGCCTTTCCGGTTCTGTTCCCACCGGTTGAACTTAAAGATGGCCTATATACCGATGGAGGGTTGAAAGAGAATATCTTTGTTGCACTGCATGACATAACGGTGCATCACGCTATCAATTACAACACCACTGGCACCACCGCCGGCACGTATCCTGATTTCACAGTGACGAGCCTGGACGAATACAAAAAATTGGAACAGAAACAACAGGAAATAGCCCTCGACGCTGCTCAGAAAATCCTAGAGCTGGTGAAAGCCAAACCCATTGCCTATCTCATCTTCAACGGTAAAACAGAGCTGGAAGATATTAGCTGGATAACCAAGAAGCTGTTACCCCTATCCAAGCGGGCAATGAGTATCATGATGAATCAGCGCACACAGGGAAACCTTTACCGGCTGCACTATGACCTGATTTTGAAAGACGATGACCTGAATATCGGCTGGGATTTCCGCTACACCAAGATTCCGTTGACGCTAAATGTGCCCTGCAACTTCATGGCTTTCGACCCCGAGTGCACAAAAATGATTTACAAAGAATCTCATATACAAGGACTAGCGAACAAATGGGAGGAGGGGTTTCCCAATTTCGCTGAGTCCCAATGACGGCAATCGCCGGGCTCCGAACTAAGGTCGCTCTTTCTGCCTAGCTCTGGCACGGCCACATACTCACCAAGGATCTTTAGTGCCATTACCCAAAGCGAGAGCCATCTGGGCGATTCAACAAGTTGATATTGGCCTAGGTTTAGCTCTAAAATTTTGTCTAAATTTTTCACACAAAATGAACTTAGTGGCTCGAACGAAGCCGTTTCTGTTAGCCTCCCATAAGTGAATCAATCTCGCCTGCCAGGTGCCCTCCATTTCGTCATCCTATGCCTGATGCTTATCACTGTAGGGTTCTTTTACCTGACAGAACCCTACGAGGTCACACAGTCCTCTCTGCTCACTAATCCAGCGCTGGACCATCAACAGCTAGGCTGGAAAATTATGCCCAAGCGTCATCACCCAGAAGATGGACCCCTCGTTTTGATGCGGAATGCCCAGAGGATCCACGCCGTGGTGCAATCTTTCTCGGTATCTGAATCCCAGCTGGTCCAAGTGCGCATTAGTGTCACGGGGTTTGATTCTGCATCACCTTTATCCGCGGAAGTGATTGGCCGCGCTGATATTTATGGACGCACTGGAGAGGGAAAATTCCTGTGGCTCGCCAACATTGGCAAAGTGAAGTCGACAGGGAGTACCGGCGAATTCACCAGCATCGCAAGGGTTCCTGACGGCGTAAACGAACTACAAATAGAAGTTGAATCTACTTCGAATGCGACACCGTTCACGCTGCTTGAAGTGTCAGCACAGGCCGTCAGACTGAAACCTTATCGAACAGTCGCTCAACCGGCGTTGATGACCTTGTGGCTAATGGTCATCCTGGCATCAATGGCAATGTTATGGCGGGCGGGGCAAAAACTGATTATTGCCGGAGCGGCAATCGTTCTGGCGGTACTGCTCCTAATACCCGCACCCGTAAAGGTGACACTACAATCCTTCGTTAATCTGGGTTTTGAATCCGCCGATCACGCCCTGCTCTTCTTTGTCATGGGGCTCGTTCTGTTCTATCGGTCAAGTGGAGGCCTGACCATGGCCATTACATTTGTACTCGCCACTGAACTGTTGCAGAACTTCACCACTCATCGTGAGGTGTTGTTACTAGATGTGCTGGCCAATCTTCTCGGCTTAGGCGCAGCCTTCCTCATTTGCGCAGGCTTCCGGTCGATTAGCCTAAGCCATCAACCTTCGTAAGTATCGCCTAACAGAAGAACCTCTTTTTCGTACGCGAACAGTGTCACACACATTCGTGACTATGGACGTGTCGCGACAGCCGGTTGCGTAAGGGGTCTACAATATCGTACGGGTCATTTTTTAAATTTTGCAAAAGCTGATTAGAAATAATTGTCCTCGCGATCTTTCGATTTGAAGCGTATCTTTTATAAATGAAGAAAAATAACCCAACAATTCTCGATAAACTTCAGGCAGGTCTACTTGATAGACAAGGCTTCCAGCAGGAAGTGCTCGATCAAGTTTATGTTGGCCTCCATCAATATTGCCAAATACCAGAAGGCTATAAAAATTGTGACCTTGCATCGAAGTTGATTGATCTGCCAATGCTTACTGACACCGAACTCAAAAGTTTGCTGAATGACCCACCAACCGAGATCGTGAACCCTTATCCTTCTCAAATTAAAGCAATCACTCTGTTCGAGATGCTATTGGACGGTGACCCGATGGCTTGTGAGGACTCAGATCCACTAAAACCAACCCTAGGGGCTTACCTCTATGGACCACCTGGAAGTGGCAAGACGCATTTGCTAGCAGCGTATGCACGTAGATTGAAAATGTTTTTAGATACTAAACTCGCTGACGTCCACAACATGATGGCCAGTGTCATTGAAGAAGCTTGTTTCAAATTCTACGAAAGGACTGGTTCTGAACGAGAAGTTACGATTGAAGAAATGGGTCATTATAGTGTTGAAAATAATGAACTGATCCTTGAGTCCTCCCCTGAGGAAGAGTTCTGGCATACCATCAATCTATTGAAAAAACGAATAGCGGGATATGATTACCAACCAACCGATCTCATTTATATTGGTTTCAAAGAATTGTTCGAAGTATGCAAACACTCCGCTCAACGCGATGACGCGATGCACGCATTAGAGTCAGCCCGCATCGTCTTTATAGACGACATCCACCCACAAAGCGATCCAGAACAAATCCAGCTTGTACTACACCTCCTTGAACGCCGATATGAAATGGGTCAAGCGGGGACATTCCTGACCACTAATCTACAAACTGAGGCGCTTGGTGGCGGTGATGAGATGCTTGGGAATCGATTAACGAGTCGTTGTGCAGAAACTCTGGTGACTATCGACTTCTCAGACTGCGACGATTGGAGAAAGAAAGTGAAATCCCACAAAATTCGGATGGTCGAAGACGAGTTAGACCGTCGCTCGCTCGTACATAACCACAGAACTGACTAATCTCTTAACCCGCTAATGGCTTTGGAAATTGCGGTAGGTCGTTCCAGAAAGCTGGGTCATGGCCATAAAAAAGTGTCGCGCCTTTGGCTTCGAGTGCTTTGAGTTGCTTAAAACTCTCTAGCATTTGCTCTGGGCTAAAGGACGTCGCAGGTAAATGCATCTCGTCTAAAGAACGACGCAGGTAACAGGCATCGCCCGTCAACACTTTGACGCCACTCTCGTCGGTGAGCTGCAGGGATTGGTGACCTGGCGTATGCCCTGGGGTAGGGATACACACAACTGAGCCATCACCAAAGATGTCATACTCGCCATCGGCAAGCACAAAGTCATGGCCGTGATCCCAGTCCTGAGCGAGAAAGCCTATTTTCCGCGCAATATCTGGGTTCTTCGCGGCGTCTAGCTCTTTCCGTTGCACCACGATTGGCGCGTTAGGAATAGCATCATTACCGCCGCAGTGATCAAAGTGCAAATGAGAGTTCACCAGCCAGGTAATGTCGTCCACTGATACTTCTAACACTTCAAGTCGTGCCGCCACATCCTCGTTCGACTCATAGTGGATGTCGAACATCCGCGCAATAGCGCCCAATCGCGCCTCGGGTTCTTTCTGCATGGACTTGTGCAAACCAGTGTCGTAAAGGACCAGACCTTTAGAATGTCGAATCAAATAACTGGGAATGGGAATGCGGATTTTACCTGCCTCCCCCGCAAGCATGGCCCCTAGGTCCATCGTCATCCACCCACAAGTCATAGCATGCACAGTCAACATCGTATTGCTCTAAATTGGCATTTACCGCCCATGCTACCATCTCGACCGTTCGGAAATTAACTGGGAAATGCCTATGAATTCAGCAGTGTTCTGTTAATATGCGCGCACTTTGCACCGAAGGTCGTGCAATGCTCGTGGCATCCAACCTGGTTTCCCCGAAAATCATCTCTACTTTTTTACTGCACTGTTTGGACCTTACTCCTGTTAATTCCGGCGGCAAACAACGCACAGGAGCATCATCGATGTCATTTGATTCCCTTGGCCTGAGCGCCGAGATTCTTAATGCTGTGTCCGATTCTGGATACACCGAACCAACCCCAGTTCAACAAGAAGCGATCCCCCTGGTACTCGAAGGGCGCGACCTTATGGCGGGCGCCCAAACTGGCACCGGCAAAACGGCGGGATTTACCTTGCCAATTCTCGAAAAATTACTTGCTAGAAAATCAGACAAACCAAACCGCCCAGTTCGCGCGCTCATTGTTGTACCGACTCGCGAATTGGCTGCCCAGGTTCATGAAAGCGTCGTAACTTACGGCCGAAACTTGCCCCTTACTTCTACTGTTGTATTTGGTGGCGTTAATATTCGCCCACAAATCGCCAAATTACGTCGTGGTGTCGATATTCTAATCGCAACACCAGGCCGCCTGCTCGATCATGTCAATCAAGGTAACGTTAAGCTGGGCGAAGTGGAAGTTCTGGTACTGGACGAAGCTGACCGAATGCTCGATATGGGCTTTATCCCAGATGTTAAGCGCATCATGAAGCTAGTCCCAGAAAATCGTCAGACACTGCTCTTTTCTGCAACATTTTCGAAAGAAATTAAGGTTCTCGCAAACACATTCTTGCGAAATCCAGCACAGATACAAATCGCCCAACAGAACACTACTGCCGAGCGTATTGCTCAGGTCGTGCATCTAGTTGATCAAAAACAAAAGCGTGAATTACTTTCGCACATGATTGGCGAAGGTAACTGGAACCAGGTACTAATCTTTACTCGCACCAAACATGGCGCCAACCGTCTTGCTACTCAACTTGAAAAAGATGGTATCAAGTCTGCTGCGATTCACGGCAACAAGAGCCAGGGCGCACGGACTCGCGCACTCGCTGATTTTAAAGAAGGTAAAGTACGGGCATTAGTTGCAACCGACATCGCGGCTCGTGGTCTCGACATCGACCAACTACCACATGTTGTCAATTTCGAGTTGCCACATAAACCAGAAGACTACGTGCATCGCATCGGTCGAACGGGTCGTGCTGGACACGAAGGCGAAGCGCTTTCTCTTGTTTGCCGCGAAGAAACCAAACTCTTACGCGACATTGAGAGACTGTTAGATAAAAAGTTAACGCAGAAGACAACTGAAGGCTACGAGCCAACAGAGCCTGCTTTAAGTAACGCTTCAGAAGCACGCGCTCCTAGTAACGGCTCTCGTAATCGATCTAGTGGCGGTTCAAATAGCCGGTCAAACAGTCGTTCTAGCAGCAGTTCAAGCAATCGGTCAGACAGCCGCTCTGGCGGCAGTTCAAACAGCCGCTCTGGAAGCTATTCGAGCAACCGCTCTAGCGGCAGTTCAAATAGCCGCTCTAGCGGCAGCTCAGACAACCGCTCTGGAAACAATTCAAGCGGCCGGACAGGCAATCGAGACGGTAATAGCTCGAGTGACAGTTCACGAGAAAATTCAGGCAATCAAGCCGGTAACAGTTCAGGTAACTCTGTAGATACGCGTCCAGACAACTACGGCAACCGCGCTGGCGGTAACGTCTCTAGCGGCAACCCATCTAATAGCAACCGGGGCAACTCATCTGCCGGTCCTTCTGGCGGAGGTCGTCGACCCGGTGGTCGCCAGGCTAACGCTCGATAGTTAAACACTCTTTAGTTACATAATTGGATTAAAGGCCATTAGGCTATCCAGTTGCGAAACGCCGAGTCCATTACCGGGGAACGTGGCAGCAAAATTGCCTTGTTCTCCGTGTAATGCCATATAATTTAGTGCGACCATCTGCACCAACTGATTCACATTGTTAGCCGCCGGTGACGACGCTGTCTCCACCGACCCATCAGAACGAAACCAACCCAACTGCTGATGTTGTGCTTGGGCGGCTACAGTTGCACCCAACAGCTGCGGGCGACCAGCCGGGTTATACACCAGGAAAAACGATGCGGCCGTAGATTGATTATCGCCAGTCCATTCGCCTTTACCTCTGCCCTCCACGCTGTCATCAATCCGTCCGTTACTCGCGACAGAACCGTCACTAAACACGTACATCATCAGCGGTACGCCTAACCTTGCGGCATATTCAAGACAGGCACCCATACAACGGCCCGCACGTAAATCTCGCGCCTCGCCAGTACCACGTTCACCGGTGTGATAGTCAAAACCACCCATTGTGATACAGCCAGCACCTGCAAACCCATTCAACACTAGTTTCATGACAGAAGCGGTTTTTTGAAATTCGCGTTCGCCATCAAATTCGGCTGCACTGAATATACCGCTCGGGCCAACAATGTCCGGATCGATCGCGGGATTGAGTGCAGTGGGATCACCAAACCGATCAGCAAGGTCAGCGCTCTTCACATAGCCGCAGCGAACTAGATCCTTGATCACGTCGTCCCGGCTAATTCGAGAATCCACTCGATTCAATTTCATGTCTGAAATTCGCTGAATGGATTCCATCACAGCGACCGCATCACCCTGGGACAACAGCCCAATCAGGTCACCGACGTCCACGAGACCAGTGACATCAGTAGGCCGATCAACCTTGGTGGGCCGAACGGCAGGGTTGATCAAATCTGCTGGCGCCATGGAGTTGCCGCCTGAGTCAGAACTTCTTGAACCAATCAGCGTCAGCAACGAACCATCAGCACCTGCTCGGTTAATCGCATACAGTGGGTTATGGGGGTTATTACCCGTGTCATTCTCTGACCGAGCTGGTACCACCGCGCCATTGGTGGCGGCGACCGTGCCCGGCGAAGCTCTCTCCAAGATACCGCGTAAATAGGCAGAGTCAGTGTGAAAGGCTAAACCGAGATCCGTATTAACAAAATCGTTGGTGCCAGTCTGAGGATTAACAACCGAAGGGATCTGGTCACCGGGTAAGCCCAGTTTTGAATAACCCGCCGTCGACAAAAAATCCATCTGGCCGCTTCGCCCTCCCGTTAGCACATTGGACCCAGCGATATTGGCGCCACCTGCGAGGTCAAAGCATATAAACGGTACCTTGCCTGCACCTTGCAATGCTAAGCCACAGGATTGCTTAAGCGCCTCCAGGTCAGAGGACAGTGCAGCCTTCGCTGCCAACGGGTTAGCAAACAAGCTCAGTAGTGTGGGGCCCATCACAGCCGCAGAACCTAACGAGAAGCCCTGACGGATAAAGTCGCGGCGTGAAACAGGCTTTTTGTGATCACCGAATTTAAGCGGCGCATCTGGATGTAGTGCTTTCTTCATCATCGAATTCCTCGTGCGTTCTAATCAAAGCTGCCTAGCAGAATTACCCATCTGAGCAGCGACTATGTGTATTAGTTAGTGAAGTCACTATTGCAACAAGACGGCCGCACTGCCCAACACCGAAGCGCAGACCGCTTTTGCGATCGTTCGAGTTCTGGTGCCGTCATTACCACTGGCGGCAAGTTGATCAATCAGCCGATCTAGCTCTCCTCTGACCAATGTGACTTCCGGTTGAGTGGCGACCGTACCCATGCCGCTTTGCAACGTTTGCTGGAGCAATGGGTTCAACAATGCATCCCTGTTCGCATCGGCATAGGCTGTCGCCGGGGCCGTGTCAAAATCGAAGCCTGGAAACCGTTGGCCGCGCAGCGCACTGTCTTCCATTAAGACGTTGCAATACTCTATCGCAAGCTGAGTAATGCCCATTTGTTGGGACGACAAAAATCCTTCGATGTTGTTGGAGCTGGGTAACTGCTGGCGTACCGCACTATAGGTTTCAAACACATCTTGTTGCGCGATCGATATACCCGTTGCGGCGGACAAACTGGCGTTGATCTCATCAAAAATCCGAATCCCAATATCCGAAACCGGAGCAGCGTCAGCAGTGCTAGGTAGTGGCTCAATCCCGCCCTCAATTCTGACGTCTGTAAAGTCACCTAACCTTTCAAAGGTCAGGAAAAACTCATCGGTCTGCGGATTCTTCTCGATACCCAGCACAGTTCCAATTGCAGATAACGGCTGGCCCGCTTCAGCTGAGTAGTTAGCACTATCGACCACCAAATCCAAATTGGCATAAGCCTGACCGACTTCTGGCTCTCGGCCATTAATACCAATACGCATACCCACCAGCGGAATATTGCTCGGTGCTGCAATAGGATCTAAAGAATAAAAGAACGGCTGACTAAACAGATAGCTGTAACTATCGAACTGCGATACCTCGAACACGATATAGGCATCAGGCACATCGACAAGATGACTGACACCAAAGAGCAACATAAATTGTTCGCCGACGCCGGCATCAAAATTTTGCACAATCTGGGTTGGTGTAAGTGCACGGTTGTGAATTGCCACGAGACGCAAAACACCCTGGAATTGGCGATTGTTAGCCACTTCGTTACCAAGTACGAAAGCAAAAGTATCGTCCCAGTCATTGAGGTCACCACCGCCTTCATCGGCGACGTCGATCCTAGCTCCATTGACGAATAGCTGACGCCCCGTCGTTGGATCAAACGTCATCACGACATGTTGCAGGGTCGCTTGGAGCAAGTCGTCACCGTCGGGCGTCGACAGGGCTGGGTTGCCGTTGGCATCAGTCTCCGAGAAACGAACTAAAGCATCATAGTTGTAGAGCGTTTGTCCCAGAGTAAAATTGCGCGCGGTGTTACCGCCGGAGTAACTCACGATGTAAGCTTCTTCTTGGGTCACGTTCGCCGGTGCAACCCAGGCTTCTACTGAATACTCACTGGTCGCCGTAATCAGCTGGTGTAATTTGCTACTGGTACTTGTGGAAGCCTGGGCACGGCTCCCAGCACCGAATTGAATGCCATAACCACCCACCCAGTTAACGCTACCGGTAAACGACAGATTCATGGCCGGTTCAACACCACTGGTATCAAATGCGGTATTGCCGCTCAATGTTTTAAACTGATACAGCGCTACAGCGCTGGCGTCATTTCGACCGCCGCCGGAAGCGACAACGCCGTCAACCAGATTGAGCGCTCTTGATGTGACAAACTCCGCAGGTACTTCGGTTTCGGCAATACTATCCACCAGCGTCTGGATGGCCGCTTCCATCTCGCGAGCGTTAATTACACAGTTACTCCAGCAATTATGAAACTCACTTCTGAGCCGAACGACTAACCGCGAGTTGGCAGGGTCATCCAATTCAATTTTACTTCGAGATGCGGCATAACTGGCTTCGACATCATCGCTCGCAAAGAAAGGTGCCTGGGGTATAGCAGCATCGTCGACATGACAGTTTGCACAGTAGGCGGTTAGCAAGGGGTGCACCGTGGTGGCAAACACGCCCGCTGAAGCTGGGAATGACTTTGATGCGCCGGGTATGATTTCTGGTGGCGCTATCAGCTTGATAGCATTACTGCTACCCACCGTACCTCCAGCCCAATTACTAATCCATGTGGTCAGGATATCAGCACAAGCCTGATCCGAGGCCTGCCAGCAGTTATGACCACCGCCGACTTTTTCTGCCAGCCTTGATTGCGCCGGTTGGTTGAGATTAACCAATGCATTGATTTCTTCGTAGGCCCGATTAATGTCATCGTTACGCGCAAATGTCGGGCCTTGACCTCCGGCACCATGACATTGGCCACAGCGATTGCCGGGCGCGATATTCTCCCAGAGCTCGAGGCGAAATCGTTGCACATCATCGGACTGTGGCGGCGAGCCGTTTAAAACCAGACTGCGACTATCACCACCGCCGGCTGTTGCGTCGATGTTTTGCTCGACCACGCTGCCAGAGCCACCACTACAACTCGCAACGAGAGTCACTACGAGTGCTATCACTAAGTTGTTAAGAAAAAGAATTTTCATGTCTACTCTCCCCGACAATAAGCAGCCGACTCAACAAAAGGCTGTTTTAGGTTATAGCCGCTTGAGATAAATGAACTTGTCATTGCAGACAACTGGGCGCGGTCGGTGCTATCTACCGGTGCTCGAAGACACACGGTTTCAAAAACTTTGCTAACCTGGCAGGCCGCAAAGGCTTCACTGTTAGCAAGCTCTGCCCCTAAGGATTGAGCACCATTACCATTACCTGGCAAAGAACCACTCCAACCCAGATTTCGATTGATGCCCGCCCGCCAGTAATTATCCCAGCCGTCATCAGGTGTCACGTAACCAAATGGAAAGTTGTTTTGATTAAAGTGATATTTGCGCACAACTCGAGTCATGGTGTCGGGGTCCAGTACGCCGATATCGTTATAGGCGAGGCGACCGTTATCGCCAGCGGGGTCATTATCAGCGTCATACTCGAAGTTGTAGTAAGCAAACGCCTGGGCCATCGGATCCATGCCAGAATGGCAGCCAACGCAGTTATTACGAAATAGCCGACTATCGCCGCCCGGCGAGCGAGTGACATCCTGGCGAATACGATCGGGAGCTCGTGAGGTGTCGGCGACCTGTTCCAAATCACGACAAAGATGGTTGACCAGAGTAAAGCGGAGCATGGCGCGGTTGGTGCCAGCAATGAAGAACGCTTTTGACGCCCCCCTGCTGGTGAGTACACCGGCCGCCGCAGCTGCTGGAATACCGGTTAGACTCGTTTGTGGCTGCGCCTCAAGTTCTGCAGCAAGATCAATGCCCTGCTGCTCAAGAAATTCATAGTGGTCATTGCTCGCAGGGCTATAAGCGGGTGCGCCGGTGTTGCCGCTACCGACGTACAGCAGATCTCCGGTTAGAACCTCTCGAAAATCTCGGTCATCTCGAACAAGCCCAATCACAGTAGCGGTGTAATCATTTAGTGGAGCGAATACATCGAAGTCACGATTCGTCCAAGGAGTCACAAGATTCTTCAGCGTGGTTCGATAAAAATCAGGGTGGTCAATCGCGATAAACGCAGCCGTTTGCGCATTTTCTTGTTCTGAGCCGCCATCATTGGCAATCGTGCCTGCCATCTGCTCCAGGATTTCGACCGTTGGTGGAACACCGGCTATTCGGTCATGAATTCTTTTCGCTTGTTCTATTGGCCCGGCGTCTCTTTCGGTGGCAGTAAATAGCACCAGCAGCAACCCTATACTCCCAACAATCCTACGCATGTTTTGTTCGCCCTTATTTCTTAGGAAGCTTCAAAAATTTTTTCAAAGGCATTTACAACAGCCTTACCAACTGGAATTGGTCATAGCCTAGGCAAATTCCTTAAGGTGTAAGAGCTGTTTTGTTCAGTTACGTGACGGCCGACACACTTTGCGTGAAATGCTCGTCGGGTTTTGTGAGTCACGTCACAAGCACCCGCCACAAATCCAACTAGTCTCACTGCAACAAATCAATCATCACAGTATTTAGAAAAAACAAAGCAACGAAATAGGAATTCATGATGAACAAGAGGTCTTCGGGCAGCCTCGTTATTCGATCTCTACTGATCGCGACCCTCGCTACTTTTATTGGCGCGGGATGTGACAGCAGCGGCGGCACGGCGTCTACCCTCTCTAGTAACAACCAAGCACCTGACCCCGTGGTGCAGGACTTTCCCTTGATCTTTGTAGAACGACCGTTCGTCCTGAATATGGACGGTGATACCGTTTCCAGCAGTCAACGCGCCCTTATAGTATTTGAGCCCGGCGCAACGTTAATGATGAAAGACCGAGCACTACCCAGTGCAGCCACGACTAATCTCACTGATATTTTGTTTGAAGACACTGAGCAAACAACCGCTCTTTACGATGTTCGAGATCTCGCCCCCGACTACAACGGTCAGCGCTTACTCTTTTCTATGCGTGGACCTTTTGACCCCGATGCCGATGAGGAAGACCAGCCCACTTGGAACATCTGGGAATACAACCTAGAGACCGAGGTCCTGCGTAGAATCATCACGTCCGACACTAATGCTGAAGCTGGCCACGATCGCGAAGCCCAGTACCTGCCTGACGGTAAAATCGTTTTCACGTCCAATCGCCAACGCAATGCGCGCGCCATTTTGTTAGATGAAGGTCGTCCACAGTTTTCCGCGTTGGATGAGGATCGCAATGAAGAAGCCTTTGTTCTGCATGTGATGAATGATGACGGCAGCGATATTGAGCAGATCACGTTTAATCAAAGTCATGACCGAGACCCCATCGTCATGCCGAACGGCAAACTCGTTTTTAATCGGTGGGACAATATACCGGGGCGAGATGTGGTGAGCTTGTACAGAAGTAATATCGACGGCAGTCAGCTAGAGCGATTTTACGGATATCACAGCCAGGAAAGTGGCCGAGACGGTGGTACCATCGTTTTTTCTGACCCCAGAGCCATGAGCGATGGCAAACTATTGGTCCTCGCGCGAGACAACAATGATGCAGAACCCGGCGGCGACATCGTCATCATTGATGCCGACAACTTCGTCGAACAGGCACAACCGATATTCAACAACACAAGTCCTGAACAAAGCGCACAGACTTCTCCCCTGATCGAAATTGTTAACCTACTCGAGATATCGGAGCGCGGCAGGTTCTCCAGTGTTTGGCCACTCGAAGATGGCACGGACCGACTGCTCATTACCTGGGCACAATGTCGCCTCTTAGAATCAACCGATGGGATCGAGCGCATCGTCCCGTGCAACGAAGATCGCCTTAACGACGCGGACAACCCTGCCATAGAAGCGACACCCCTTTACGGCTTATGGATTCTCGACCCCAAAAGTGACCTACAGCAACCGGTAGTAACACCGGTTGAAGGTTCAATGATCTCTGAAGCTGTGGTCTTGTCACCGAGAACAGCGCCCTTCTTCCAAGGCACCACAATCGACGATGACACCCAGATGCTGATCAATGAAAACGTCGGACTGCTGCACATTCGCAGCATCTACGACATCGACGGCATTGATACCGCGTTACCAAATCTATCAACGGCGGCGAACCCCGTTCAGGTACCTTTAGCGCAGCGCGCCGTCTCATTCCTGAGACTGGTCAAACCTGTCTCTTTACCGAACGATGAGATCGTCGACCTACCTGGTACCGCTTTCGGTCGATCCCAGGGTGAACTGATGCGCGAGATCCTTGGCTACGCTACAGTACATCCAGATGGCTCAGTGTTGGTAAAGGTTCCGGCTAATGTACCTTTCACCTTGAGCTTACTCAACTCGAACGGTGAACGGGTTAGCACAAGGCATCGCAACTGGCTGCAACTGCGGCCAGGCGAAGTCCGGCAGTGCAACGGCTGCCACACTCAAGACAGTGAGTTATCGCACGGACGACTCGATGCTGACGCCCCCAGCATTAACCTCGGCGGACCCTATTCAGGTCTTGCGGCTGGCTTTATTGTCGACCCAGGCGATACCATGGCTGAGGCTTCTGCGCGCTTAACGGCGACGCCCACGCCGCTAGCAGATATTGTCTTTGAGGATATCTGGACTGACATTGCGCAACGGGCGGCCGACGCACCCTTTGAGTATCGTTATCAGGACCTATCAACTGCAGCACCCATCAATAGCGCCTGCTCACCCGCGTGGCAGTCGAACTGTCGGATCACAATTCACTATCAAGATCACATCCATCCAATTTGGGCGGTGAATCGACAAACTTTAGACGTAGACGGGGTTACCGTCTTACAGGATTTCACCTGCACCAGTTGCCACACCAATACCGATGCCATGGACATGCCTCAGGTACCCGTATCCCAGCTAGATCTCACAAACGGCGCGTCTAGTGATCAGCCTGATCACTTCAAGAGCTATCGCGAACTTTTGTTTAACGATAGAGAACAAGTTCTCGACAATGGCGTTCTCGTAGACCGGGCAGAACCTGCATTTGATAATAACGGTAATCCGATCTTTGAAGTCGATGAGGACGGTGTGCTGATTTTGGATGGTGATGGCTTGCCTATTCCTGTGCTTCGTACCTTTAACGTTGCCCCCGCCCTGCGCACCGCTGGCGCAATGACTTCTAGTAACTTCTTTGATCGCCTTCGAGTGGGCGGATCCCACGCAGGATATCTGACGCCAGCCGAACTGAAACTACTAACAGAATGGATCGATATTGGCGGTCAATACTACAACGACCCCTTTGTGGTGCCCCAATGATCAAAACACTATCTCTAATATCAATACTCATTTTTAGCTTGAGTGCGCATGCCGCAGCAGAGCACCCAGATGTACTGGTGATGGAACCCTACATTGAGTTGCATACCGGGCCAGGCCGCGGTTATCCAGTATTTCATGTGGTTGCTGGTGGCGGCAGCATTCGTATCCTGAAACGTCGTACCAACTGGTTCTTGATTGAAACGAACGATCGGCGACCCATAAGTGGTTGGGCAAAGCACCGCGATATGCGTATGACCGCAACCTCGCTAGAAGACGATGGCAGCGCGATCTACGCCGTTTTCCCGGGCTACGACCGAAGCATCCCTGCCAAATGGCGTTGGACGATTGCCGGTGGTGACTTCGGTAGAGCCGCGGCCATTTCAACCGCGCTGGCTTACCGTCTGACCCCGAACATCGCCGTGCAGCTAGAGGGCACTCAAATCCTCGGTGAATTTTCCGATGGCAAGATGCTGAATGTATCCATCCAGCACTATCCGTTTCCTCTCTGGCGGGTATCCCCTTACTTTCAACTGGGCGCCGGGGTCCTACAAACCGAACCTAGCGCAACACTGGTTCAGGCAGAAGATCGAATAGACAACACCTTACTGGTCGGTGGAGGGTTGAACGTTTTCCTCGGGCGCCGGTTTAACCTTTTTCTCGATTTTAGGCGCCACACAGTGCTGACCAGTCGAGACGACAACGAGGAGATAGACGAATGGAAACTGGGCTTCAACGTATCCTTCTAATAGCTAAGCTAAAAGTACGACTAAAACAAGTGAGTTACCTCGGGCGCTATTTAGCGCTAGCAAGTCTGGGCTTTGCGCTGCCGGCAACTGCGGAGGAAAGCCTGTCCATTGAGGACCTTGGTTTGACCCCGGTGCTCGAGCGGCGCGAAGTCAAGATCGCGGGCATCGACACCGAAGACTTTGCAGTAGGTATATCGGGCGGCCTGTTTTCAGTAGAAGACTTCGAATCAAACCCTATCGCTATCGCTCATTTGACCTATCACGTGACGGAAGACTTTTTTGTTCAGGCCCGGTTTGCTCAGAGTGAACTGGGAGAATCAAGTTTCGACCGCCTGTCCGGTGGTGCACAACTGCTGGGATCAGAGGACAAGGACATCACTTTTTATGATTTGTCTCTGGGCGTTAACGTCTTTCCCGGTGAAACTTTTATCTGGGATCGCTGGGCGGTGAACTCTACTTTCTACTTTGTTGGCGGCGTTGGCGCTACGCAGTTTGCCGGTAGCGACCGCTTTACGATCAACGGTGGTGTTGGCTATCGGCTAATTGCCAACGACTTCCTCGCTTTTAATTTCCAGGTGCGTGACCACGTTTTTGATACGGAGATCACCGGCAGTAAAAAGGCGACTCACAACATTGAACTCGGCGCTGGCTTTTCCATCTTTTTCTAACAGGCATATTCCAACAAGCACTTTCAAACGAGCATTTTCAAACGAGCAATGACGACATGAAAACCTTACTAATTGGTATCACTTTACTGCTGCTCCAGAGCTGCGCGTCGATAGAGCCCTGGGTTAGCCCTTTCGAGCGGAGCAAATTGGCAGACCCAATCATGAGTTTCTCGCGGGCACCCGCAGACTCTGCCTATATGCATCATGTTCACCAAGCGCGTGAAGGTGCACGCGGCGCCGAGGGTGGTGGTGGAGGTGGCTGTGGTTGTAACTAAATTTTATAAGGCCATGTTGCCGATCGTTTTGGTGGCTGCAACCTTACCCGCTAGCGCGAAGGTTTTACCGGAAGATCGTAGTGATGTTATGTATCACGGCTACGATGGCGGCGGTGTGACCATCCAGGGCCCTTCTGTGCTCGTTCGCAAAGCCTATAAGGATAAGATCTCTGTCTGGGGTAACTATTACGCCGATATGATTTCTGGCGCGTCTGTCGATGTGGAAGCGACGGCGTCCAAGTATTCAGAAACTCGAACAGAGTTCAGCGTCGGTGCCGACTACTTGTATAATAAAACCGTATTAGGCATTGGTTACACACAGAGCGAAGAAGACGACTATTCCGCACGGACTTTCCGTGTCAGCGTCAGCCAGGACTTTTTTGGTGATCTAACGACACTCTCGATGGGCTATGCATTTGGTGATGATACGGTGCGCCGCAATGGTGATGACGCGTTTGAAGATGAAGCTCAACACCAATCGTTTCAACTCGAGCTATC
The DNA here is from genome assembly GCA_051278195.1 of Candidatus Azotimanducaceae bacterium. Classification (GTDB taxonomy): domain Bacteria; phylum Pseudomonadota; class Gammaproteobacteria; order Pseudomonadales; family Azotimanducaceae; genus JAHRVQ01. The sequence continues at coordinate 30,894 of JBNMQM010000026.1, read as the reverse complement.
ACAAATATTGACAACCCAGCTGATCATGACGGTGGGGGTGGAATCTGTGACCGATGAAGGGTTTCTCAATAATCCGTATCGCTCGGTACGCTTTCGCGATTCTAGCTCTGCAAATGGCTTTAGTTATCAGGCGGAAAACTATCCCAGAACGCGCAACAGCGATGCAATAGCAGTCCGCGCGATGTACTACCTGCCCTATCGCGCAGCGCTGCGCGGTGAGTATCGGTACTACAGCGACTCCTGGGGAATTGATGCGTACAATGGCGAGGTCTCATACACCCATCCAGTCGGGGATCACTGGGAATTCGATGCCAGTTTTCGCTATTACGATCAGACCAATGCAGATTTTTATGCGGATATTTTCGCCTTTCAAGATGCACAAAACTTTCTCGCTAGAGACAAAGAGCTGGCGGCTTTCAATAGCACCAGCATTGGCGCGGGAGCCAGCTACAGTTTCGGCCACGATGGCTTTTGGATTTTCAGCAAGGGCTCAGCCAACCTGTACGTAGATTACGTGATGTTTGACTACGAAAACTTTTCTGACGTGACCGCTGGTGCGGCACTTGGGGAAGAACCGTTGTATCAGTTTGATGCAGTCGTCCTGAGAGCCTACCTATCTCTGTGGTTCTAAGTTTTAAGTATAGGCTCTAGGGTCTAAGGCCTAGGGTCTAAGGCCTAGGGCCTAGGCGCAAACTGCTCTCGCCTCAGTGGCGAGAGTTTGTATTGCCTCATAGCGACCCTCCGCCAACATGTCTGAAGGCACGAACCATGAACCTCCAACGCATACCACTGCCGGGTGGCGAAGATATGCGGGGGCTGTTTCTGCATTAATACCGCCCGTGGGAAAGAATCGAACTTCCGGTAAGGGTGCCGCCATTGCGCTCAGCGTTTGCAAGCCGCCTAAACGTTCTGCCGGGAAAAACTTCACCAATTCAAAGCCACGAGCCAGCAATGTCATAACCTCCGTCTCGGTCGCAGCACCTGGTACAAAGGCCAGGCCGAGGTTTTCGACTTCATCCAGCAATGTCTCAGGGCCACCCGGGCTGACGCCAAATTGAGCACCAGCATCAAGCACCTGCCGAACGTGATCAACCTGCCGGATGCTACCTGCGCCGACGATGATGTCGGGTACATGAGCACGTATCGCCTCGATCGCCGCTAACCCGAAATCGGTGCGAAGCGTCACTTCGATCGCGCCAATGCCGGCAGCAAGCAGCGCTTCTGCAAGCGGCACAGCGGTTTCAAGCTTCTCGATGTTGACGACCGGCACAAGCCGAACATCACCTAAAAGCGTGAGCGCACTCATAACTGGAAAACACTCGCACCGGCTTCTGCAGCACCTACATTTGCTCGAAACATACTGAATAATTCGCGGCCCATACCAAATGTGTTTTGGAGATGGCTTTGGTCAAACTCTGGACGGCTCGACAGATCTTCGTCCACGCTCATGACGCCAGTGACTGCATCAATCGTAATATGATCACCATCCTGAATGAGTCCGATCCAACCTCCCTGCACGGCCTCAGGTGTCACCTGGATGCCGGCCAGAATCTTGCCGGACGCACCAGACATTCGACCATCGGTTAACAGTGCGACCTTTAAGCCGCGATTCTGCATAACCCCCAGCAATGGCGTGAGCTTGTGCAACTCTGGCATACCGTTCGCCGCAGGACCCTGGCCTGGCAACACTGCCACCATATCTTTTGACAGCTCACCGGCATCGAAGGCTTGTGCGAATGCCGCCTGACTTAAAAACACCCGCGCTGGCGCCGTAATGGATTGATTCTCTTGGTCTACCGCCGACGTTTTAACGATGGCGCGACCTAAGTTACCCTGAACCAAAGAAATGCCGCCCTGATCCTTAAAAGGCCGAGCAACTGGCCGTAAGATATCAGCATCAACCCTATCAAATTGATTCTCTTTCCAGACAATACGCTCACCATCAACATTCGGGGATTTGGTGTAGTGGCTCAGACCCGACCCGGCAACGGTCTCAACATCTTCATGCAGCAGGCCGGCGCTCAACAGTTCCGATATGATATAGGCCAAGCCACCTGCAGCATGAAAGTGATTGATATCAGCTAACCCATTCGGATAAACCTGCGCCAAAAGGGGTACCACTTTTGACAATGCTGACATGTCTTCCCAATTTATCGTGATGCCCGCCGCCGCCGCAATCGCGACTAGATGCAAAGTATGATTAGTCGACCCGCCTGTCGCGAGCAAGCCGACAATGCCGTTGACCACGGCGGCTTCATCGACAATCCGACCGACAGGTCGATAGTCATTGCCATCTTTGGTCATACTCAGCACCTGCTGCACCGCTTGTTTCGTCAACAAGGGCCGCATCGGATCATCTGGGTTTACAAAGGAGCTCCCGGGTAATTGCAGCCCCATAATCTCCATTAACATCTGGTTGCTATTAGCCGTGCCATAAAATGTACACGTACCAGCGCTATGATAGGAAGCTGACTCAACTGCAATCAGTTCGCTTTTATTGACTTCGCCGGCTGCGAACGCTTCCCTAACCCTGGCTTTCTCTTTATTGGAGACTCCAGAACGCATAGGACCTGCCGGCACAAAGATGGCCGGAAGGTGTCCAAAGGACAAGGCACCGATCATTAACCCGGGCACAATTTTGTCGCAGATGCCTAGGTACATCGTGGCGTCAAACATATTGTGAGATAGCGCAACACTGGTGGCGAGCGCTATGACATCGCGACTAAACAGCGACAACTCCATGCCATCTTGACCCTGCGTGACGCCGTCACACATCGCAGGAACGCCTCCGGCAACCTGCGCAACAGCACCTAAGGCATTAGCCGCTGTGCGAATTTGCTCAGGATAGGACTCGTAAGGCTGGTGTGCACTCAGCATATCGTTGTACGCGGAGACAATCGCAATATTCGGCAAGTACTCATCCGTCAGACGATCCTTATCACCGGCGGAGCAGGCTGCCATGCCGTGAGCAAGATTGCTGCAGGATAAACTACTCCGCGAAGGACCGGCTGCGGCTTGATGATCCAGCCGCGACAGATATGCCGTACGTTTTTGCTGACTCCGTTCACGAATACGATCGGTTAAGTCTTGGACGATAGGGTGCACGTTAACTCCTTTTGCTGCTAATTTACTGCCTACTTCAATTTGTACATCACTTTCTAAATCAGTACTTAACTCAGTTCTTAACTTAACGCTTAACGCTTGATGTACTAAGCGATTTTACTCCTAAGGTGCCCAGTAAATATTGACGGGAGCCTTAGATTGTTGAATAAGATGATGAACCGGCAAGCCCGACGGCGCGTCGAGCACTTGGCGTTTTTTGTCACCATAAACCAGCAATAGGATCACACGCGATTGCAGCACCATCGCCAAGTTGACCGTTCGCCTTGGATAGGAACTGGCTTTGGTCGTAATATCGATAGCGGCTGGCTCTGCTTTCGGGTTAACCAACTGATCCAACATCGTGTTGTCGGGAAATATTGACGCAAAGTGCCCATCCTCGCCCATGCCAACCAAACAAACGGGTCTTGCCGAGGCGATTAATTCGCTGTTGGTTGCTGACAACTCACAAAACTGTGCATGACTCGCGGCATTTGTGATCAGCGTTTCGCGCACCATCTTTTCATTACTGGCATCATCCGTGACTGACACTAGACGCTCGTCCGTTAAAGTGACATCCACTCGCGACCAAACAAGCGGATATTCAGAAAGCCGGCCTAAACACACGACAGGGGACGAACCACCGCTCACCATTAGAACCGCCCTGGATTGCAGCTCGAGAGTTTTTTTAAGATGCCCACCTAAAAATTCGGCCGCTGCTGAAGATGCAGATTCGCGACTACTATATTCTGTTAGATTCAATTTTTTCAACTGGCGTCATTGTGAAAAAGAGCTCATCAAATTTCTGCTCAAAGTGAATTTTTTAGTTCGACCATGTTTTTCCATATTGCAGCGCTCAGTATAGGATTAATCTATTTCACTGTGTATATACTATGGATAGATTCTATGGAGAAATTCAATCGCTGTATTCACTGAATGATTGGCTGTACAGCATAGAATTAGGTGTCTTGGCAGCAGCTAACTTAAAATTCGCAAAAGTATTCTGACATAAATCTGGGATCATCATGAGAAATAGTAAGATTGTGGCGACACTGGGCCCAGCAAGCGACCCTTTGATTGCAGAACTGGTTGCTGCAGGTGTCGATGTGTTTCGCCTGAATTTTTCCCACGGGGGTTACGAGGCGCAGGCTAAACGCGTTGCAGACATTCGCGCAGCAGCGTCAGCCCAAGAGCGATACGTTGCCATAATGGCTGACTTACAGGGGCCGAAAATTCGAATTGGCCGCTTCAAAGACAATGCCATACAACTCCTTGCCGGAGACCTATTTCAAATCGATCCCGGGCTCGACCTCGATAGCGGTACACAAAATGTCGTGGGTACAACCTACCCAAATCTTACTGACGAAGTAAAACCAGGCGACACACTAGTACTGGGCGACGGTACACCGCAAATGAAAGTCACCGGAATAAAAGATGGCAAGATCAACCTTGAAATTTTACTGGGTGGTGAACTGGGTTCGAGCAAGGGCATTAACCTCAAAGGTGGTGGTCTTTCTGCGGCAGCGTTAACAGAGAAAGACATCGCGGATCTCGAGTTCATTTGCAGCCTGTCCGTCGACTATGTGGCGATCTCTTTTGTGCGAAATCGCGGTGATGTTGATGAAGCACGACGATTGATTAAGTCATTTAACGGCAATGCAGGCGTCATCGCCAAGATAGAACGAGCAGAGGCGGTCGCGAGCGAAGACGCGTTAGTAGAAATCATTCTCGCCTCCGACGCGGTGATGGTTGCCCGTGGGGATCTCGGTATTGAAATTGGTGACGCCGCACTAATGGGTGTTCAAAAGCATCTGGTCAGTCTTGCCAGGCGACTTAATAGAAGTGTCATCACGGCAACTCAGATGATGGAGTCCATGGTGACACAACCTCAGCCGACCCGCGCCGAAGTCATGGATGTTGCCAATGCCGTTCTAGATGGTACTGATGCCGTCATGTTGTCTGGTGAAACTGCTGTTGGCGCATACCCCGTTGAGACCGTGCTACGGATGGTGGATGTTATCAATGGCGCTGAGCAGAGTGATTTCGCGACCGATACACACTTTCAACCCTATGCCTGCAAAAAAATAGACGAGGCGATTGCGATGGCCGCCATGACCGTTGCTGCGAACTTACCGCGCATCAAGGCTGTGGTATCGCTTACTGCTAGCGGCAATACGCCTAAACTAATGTCCCGTAGCCTTTCAAGACTTCCGATTTACGCACTGGCGCGGGACCCCAAAATCTTGGCAAAAGTCGCTCTTTTTCGAGGCGTCCACCCGAGATATTTTCAATCAGCAGACATCGACTACACCAGAATTACAGAAGCAGTAACGGAATATCTAAGGGAACACGAAGAGGTCAGCGCTGGAGATAGAATTGTGTTGTCTCAGGGTGACGAAAACAACGTACAGGGCGGTACAAATTCCTTAAAAATTTTAGAGGTTGTCGACACAGAGCCATCTGCATAACAGGGACAAAGAGCAACAGGGGCTAGCTTTTGATCATCAAAGAGTACGATAGTTGCTCAACCAAAAAAGCCTAAGTTTTGGCTCGTAAAGTTACCCAGGTTGGGGGCTACTTGCGCCAAATCACTTTCATCAACCCCAAACCAACGTGCTAGCGTGGCCGCGTACTGATCGGCCGATGTCGTGGGAATGATTCGCCCGCCAGTGGCATCGTCTTCGCCACCAATCTCTAGGGTCGGCATAGTGCCATAAATATCTCGACCGATTACTGCGCTACCCGTGACAATCTGATGACTTCCCCAACCGTGATCCGTGCCGTCGCCATTGCTGGTCAAGGTCCGGCCAAAATCGGATTGAGTAAATGTGACGACGCTATCGGACTGGCTAATTTCCATTAGCGCTGCGTTAAAAGCACCGACAGAATCGGCGATATCTTGAATCAGATTGGGTTGCACCTGGTTTTGGTTATCATGAGTATCAAACCCCCCTGTTGCTGCAAAAAATATCTGCCGCGACATAGCAAACTCATCTTTGACCGCAATTAATCTAGCAATGGTATTGAGTTGCTTACCCAGACTCGAATCTGGAAATGGTGTTGCCAATTGCGGCACCAGTGCCAAAGCTTCATTGACTTGATCCGCGGTTCCAAGCGAACGCTGATGCACCTCAGACAGCGCCCTGGCATGTAGGTTTGTAAAACCCCGATCCAGATAGGCTTCAAAAGCCGCGCGTCGTGACGACCCCAAAAAAGCGTCGGCATCCAGCGCGCCATAGGTATTAGCGCCGCCGACCCCCACGGTATAAGGAACCGATGTATCACTCGCCTGAAACAAGGTCGTGCCAAAAAGCGATGTATTCAGCGCCAGCTGTTGCGCTTGCGTTGAACTCTGCAGCAGATCCGCAATCCGGCCCGCCCAGCCCGTACTCAGCGATAACTTACCTCTTAAGGTGTACCACTGATCTTGCTGATCATTGTGAGAGAACAACTGCGGTGGTAAAGCCACACTCTGCGATAAATAGGCGTCTTTCGTGGTGGGCTCTATAAGCGGGCCTATATTCGCCATAACCGCCAGATCACCGGCTTCGAACAAATCTCGCAATACAGAGGCGGACGGATGAAAGCCGTAGCTCGCACCGTCGGGGTTACTGGGGTTGATCGCCAGTAAATCTGCTTGTGGCACCGCGAGATTCTGCCGAGACGCAGCATAAATATTGTATTCGGCGCTGCTGCTCGGCACGACCAGGTTGAACGCATCATTACCGCCAAGGAGAAAAATATTCACCAGACATTTGTAGTCTGAAAATCCTGCATCTGCGCTAAATGCTCGCAGCGGTATCATTGAGCTCGCAAGTGCCGAGGCTGACAACGTCAAAAATTTTCGTCTTCGCATCGCTGATGCTCCTATCGTTGTCGGGCAAATTCGGTGGAGGTCACAACGGCGTGGATCACCTCTGTAACCGTGAATTCTGCATTATCGGTCGGGGCTCGATTCAACAGCTCATCAATTTGAATTCGCAGTGATGTTGACGGCGCGCTACCAAGTAAACGTATGGTGACACTGTCGATCAGTGCTTCTCGGTCGCCGGCTAAGGCGATATCTGAAGCAATATCAATCGCGATAACGTCGTCCCGGAGATCTGGCGTACTGGAATTTTGCAGAAATACCGCGATGGCAAAATAATTATGGGTACTCGCGATCGTTGTCTCATTGGTGATCTGCATTTCTGGTGACACCAAACCCCGATCCGAGATTTCACCGGGCGGGGCATAGAAAGGCGAAAAAAAGTTAAAAACCGATGGCGAGCGCAGTGGTGCCTGAGCAAACGACTGCTCTGGCGACGGAAAATAGAATCGACCACTGGCAGCCGAGGCATTGTAGGCTCGCCATAATTGAACCAAACGCAGAATCGGTTCGACCAGTTTGCCACCGGAGTCATTTGCTAGGCTTCGTGCTTCGGTATCAAGCAAAATTGCTTTGACCACAGCAGCTAGGTTACCGCGCTGACCATTACCGTCGTCACTAAACACTAGTGCCACGCGATTGACGTAAGCGAGGGACGGATTTGCCGTCACCAGTTTCTGGATTAAGTGGCGGCTAACAAACGGTGCCACATTGGGATGATTGAAAATATTGTCTAGCGCCTGGTCCAGATCTTGTTCGGGTGTTTGACCCGCCGGCAATACGACCCCACTTAAGAGCGCTTTAGGAGCGGTATCATGAAAATCTGGGAAGGCTTGCATTGGTATCGTGAAATTAGACGAGGGTCGATCAAAGTTCGTCGAGCCGCCGAAAGTCCACCCCGTATAAACATGAGCAAAGCCTTCAATAATCTGTTGGTCGTAGGTGGGAATAGGCTCACCTGAGCTGTCAATTTTAACGCTGCCGTCCATATTGAGTTCCACCAGACCCAGCGTAAAAAGTTGCATCAGTTCTCGTGCGTAATTTTCATCGGGCCTGATATTCCTACTCGCATCTGGTTTCTCATTACCCAGCACCGATAAGTACACGCCCATGGCAGGATGCAGGGTAACGGCTTGCATTAATGTCCTAAAATTATCGAATGCATGAGTAGCTAACGTGTCGTAGTAGTCCGCTAGCCCCGTTGGTGTGTTAAATAGCGTACTGGAATCCGAGACCACCATCAGCTCTGACAAAGCAAACGCGACTCTTTGCCTGAGTTGATCATCACCTTGCACGGCATAGCGAAACCAGGCATCGATTCGATTGGCTTGCCCTTGAAAATTATTCGCAGGCTCGGGTAAGGAGGCAAGGTACGCCAATTGGTTAGAAACAGGGTGTTGTATCTGTTCGTCTATCCACGGCTCGAAACCCAACGCTTGCAAGGCCGCAACATCATCCTGGTCAATGCCCATAGTCGATTGGATCAAGAACCGATGCCCCTCGCTCAGAGAAATACCAGACGGAACGGGATCGGACGGCGGAATTGTTGGCGGAACTGTTGGCGGAGGTATTATCGGCGGAGGCGGTGTAGTGGCAGGTGGGGTGCTACTGGGTGGCGCCACCGGTGCAAGTGCAGGCGCAGGCGCCTCGGCTGAAGAAGAACCACCTCCACCGCCGCAAGCACTCAGCAGCACGATAAAAAGACAAAGAAAACCCATTCGCATCGATCGTACCCCGTCCGAACCGTGGCAATATTTCTATGCTACGCCTTGAGGCCAACAATCCGTCGAAACCACCGTGCGATTCCGACAGACAGTCTATTTTTAGGAATGGAATAGATTTACGTGGGTAAAAAATGTACCGGATAAGAGATTCTGGTCACCGCGACATCCCTTTCTCCAAAATCAAAAAGCTGTACACGGCGCATCACGCGGCTGATCAACTCTTCATCGGCAAGATCTGATGTCACGACATCACATGCAGACACTGTACCGTCTGGCTCAATCACCAACTGCAGAACAACCTTACCCAGCAACGATGGGTCTTTGCGTAACGCGCGATTATAGATAGAAAAGATTGCACCCTTATTGGCATCAAATACACGTCGTATTTCTTCAATACTGCGGACCATGTTGACATCAGGTTTAATCAAGCGCACGGCCCCCGTGGCAGCGACTTCTCGTTCCGGCGCAACGACTATCGTACTTTCACGACCTGCCAGGGCAATGCCGCCAGTCTGGCTGGAAAGCGCCTCGACATTCACACTAGCTCGACGGGCGGAAGCACTGTTGCTGGTCAGCACTGAGCGCTCTAGTCGCGCGGCTTCGCCTGCTCCACGCGTTAAACTCGCGGTATCTTGCATTGTGCTGGTATCGACGGAGTCACGCATAGATTTCAGTTGGTCCTGAAATGCCATCAAGCCAGAGACCTTCGCTTTTTCTCTTGCTTGCTTAACCGTTTGCGGTTGCTTTGCCACTAATACTTCCAGCGGCTTTACTACCGGTTCTGGCTTAAGCTTAACCTCAGCGGGCTTTGGTTTAGGCTTTGGCCGCTCAGCCACGGCCGGCGTGGGTGGCGCTAATTCCGGCAAGATAATTTCAACAAATCTGGCTTTGGTTTCTTTGATCGCTGAAATAGGTTCTGCCAATGGGATGAGAGACACAACGATCGACAAGGCAATCGCTAAGGCAAGCGTAGCGAGTACTTGCCGTTGAAAACGAATGTCTGCCAGAGAGGGCGTCCAAGGCACGGCGGTCAAGATCATGCGGCGCCCTCCTCACTCACTTGATTCACCGCGAGTGCAATGCGCGTAAAATTCGCGGTCTGGCAAGAGAACATGACACGTTTGAGCAGTTCATAAGGCAATGCTTTATCACCCATAATGGTCACCATACCTTCTTCACCATTTGCGCCTTTACCACCATTTTCAAGTTTCGTGCTCGCAGCCTCTTTTGCTGCATGTAGCGCGGTGATCAACGCTTCAATACGCGGACTGTCCTCGGCCATAATGTCGTCAATCGAGGCAATCACTTGCCCCTGCACCAGCAACTCATCGTGACTGACCTCAATGGAAACTCGATTTCCAGGTGAATCCTCGGAAATAGAATCCGGCAACTTGATAGCCGTGCTGGTTTCTAAAATTTCAACTTCGTTGGCATTCACCATCAAAAAGAACACGAGGATGGTGAAGATATCCATCAGCGATACCAGATTCAGGCTAGGCTGTTTCTCCATGCCACTGCCGCGACGGTGCGCCAATCGTCTAAGGCTCATGAAGGCCCCCCTTGTGCTAACTGCAGTGGAACGTCGCCTAGGGACATATCCGGGAACAGTTCTGCCTGAATTGCGGCGCCTGCTTGGACAGTCCGATAGCCGCGAACACTGTCCATCACAAACACTAGAGCTTGATAGTCAGTGGCGGACTCTAGCAAAATGATGGCATCACGTTTACCTGGCATGCGTTGCTTAATGACTTGCATGGTTAGGTTTAGACCCAGAAAGTCATGCTCGCCGTCAATACGGGGTAAGCGTTTCACCACACCTCGATTGTCCGCAATCACGAGTTCATCGGAAAGAATACTGACTTCCAAATGCAACACCTCGGATGAAACCTCACCGGATGCATCCGCTGCCGGAAACTCCAACTCAATCACGGTGGTATGGGTAAAGACCAATGACAAAAGGAGTACCGGTACCAACACAATCATCAGATTCATAAAGGGCGTCACGTTCAGCTCCGGAAGATCATCATCCAGCATCTGCCGGCGCCGTCCACTTCGATTGGTTTTACGCATCTCGCCTCCTAGCCAACGGTTGGCTTTTGCCCATCGGCAAAGTTCAAAAATTTCACTATCGCAATATCAAGGCTTTCGATAATTGATTTGGTTTTGCCTTGTAAATAGGCGTGCACAAGCAACAGTGGAATCGCAGCCATCAAACCGAAGGCTGTGGTATTCATCGCAATCGAAATACTCTGAGAGAGCAACGTGGCTTTTTCCGCTGGATCTGCATTGGCCACCGCCGTGAAGGCGGCGATCAAGCCAATAATGGTACCGAGCAAGCCCAGCAACGTGGCGATGTTGGCGAAGGTGGCAAGATAAGGCGTCCGCTTTTCAATCGCTGGTAGTGTTTCGAGCAAGCCTTCTTCCATTGCATACTCCACATCCTGACGGCGCCGCGTGGTTTCCATACGGGCGAGACCTTCTTTAAACACCAGACCCACAGCAGAACTAGGCGTTTGGGTTCGCTTCAACAACTCGGGAATATGGCCTTTGTCGAGCAACGGCAGTAGTGCCTTATAATCTCGGCGGTTAGCACGCATCACACTACCCAGATAGACGTAACGTTCGAGTGCGATTGCGAGGCCGACGGCCAACACCATTGCTATGGGGACCATAAACGGCCCGCCGGTTTGGAAAAAACGGATCAAGCTGGTCAGCATCTCCATGGTTACTCTCCTTTGGTTGTCTTCAATTGTTGTCGCTGATTAAGTTGGTTGAGTTGTTCGCGATAAGCGAGTTCACGACGATATTCCGCCGGATACACCGGTACCATCACGCTACTTTCTTGGTAATTTAGGGTGCGCAACGGCAGAGATTCCGCCGTCATCTCGCGCCAGGGCAAGATGTAGAGCACTTTAGGCAGTTCCTGATTACCAGAGATCACAGTCTCTTCAAGATAAATGGTGTCGTCAGCAGCATGGATCACGTTGGCCAGCGACAACATCATTAGGCCTATGCACATCTTGGATATCGTTTTCATTCAAGTATCCTCATCTAATGACTTCCGCGAGCTGGTTGTTCGTCGCCAGCCGCTGGGAGAGATCTGCAATCCAGCCCTGCACATTTCTATCCGGTTCTAAGATAGCCAATTGATAACGTTCATAGTGAGACAGCGCGAGATCAAAAGACCCTCGGTACAACTCGTAGAGAATGCCAAGGTTTAGCAACGCCGCCGGATAAGCTACGTCGTATTGCAGGCAGGTTTTGTAGGCCGTTTCTGCCGCTTCAAAACGGAACGATTCACGATAAAGCTGGCCCAGGCGCACCTGAGCTGCGCAAGCATCTGGATGGCGACGAACAACCGCCTGTAAAACAACTTCGGCTTCGGCTTTTCGGTCGCTGTTGGCATACAGCAGGCCAAGATTAGTGCTTGGCGCAACCTGTCGTGGGTGACGCCTAATATTGTTCTTCAGCAACGTCTCTGCTGCAGCGAACTGTTGATCCTTGATCAGCAAGAGCACAGGTGAGTCGTGCCGGAGAGATGCAGACGATGATTCCGTTGCTGGTTTGTTCTCGACGAGATTAGGTTGTTCGAATTTTGGAAAGGACACCGAACTGCAACCCGTCACCGTCACCAGCGCAAGGGTCAAGGCTATCATCGGCACAAACCTACTGCGCTGAATCGAGATAGGCCACCTCCTGTTCTTGACGTCTGAACCGACCCGGCGATAGGGTTTGTAGCGCAAGCAAACTGCTATTCACCGCGCCGGTCCATTCAGCTTGCCAGCCGAGACGTAAGTTATTCTGATGTAGGGCTATTGCCTGCTCCTCGAAGGGATAGGCCTGCTCTTCTAAAAGCAGCTGATACTGGTCTTGTTCCAGCGCGTTTAGATTTTTGGGTCGCTCGGAGGCCAGAAGGTCCTCGGCGAGAGTTTGATACAGACTCGCCATTGAGTAGTTCGCTTTGCTCACAAACTCCAGCACACCAATCTCAGCAAGCTGACGGTAGGCAGTAAGGCTCGCCTGTAATGACCGCTGCTTCTCTTTCAAAGATCGATTAAGTGGCTGAGTCAGGCGCACTGATTTGAAGGCATCCAGCTGATCAGCGGCCAACAAGAACATCGAGTCGGACGCCAGGTACTTGGCTCTTTCAGTCCGGTCATCTGCTGCGAGCGTGTTGAAAGTGTCGCGCTTTTTTCTCAGCCAAAAGTGTCGCTTAGCCGGCTCTCTGGTTTGTTGGTATAGAAGGTCCATGTGATGCATGGCTTCCATTTGCAGCGCGGCGGGCGCTGGATAGGTGTGGGCGTAGAAGCGGAAGTGCTCGATCGCAAGCGGCATATTACCCGCTGTAAGAAATAGCTCAGCCGCTCGATATCTCGCGACACGACATATTTCATCGGTGCCATGACCGGCGAGCAGCTCTTGTGCAGCGGCTTCGAAGTTGCCGGAGCTTTCGTAGAGTGCGACCAGGCGATGGGTAATTTCAGCTGTGTGAATGCCACGATACTGAGTACGGAAGTGCTCCAGTTGACGGGTCGCAGCATCGCGATCTCCGAGCTGATCGTAAAGACTGGCAATGTCATATTGAGCATCACGGCTTAGATCTGCGTTCGGATCTATCCCCACCAAACTGTCATAAAAAACTATGGCGCCACTAGTATCGCCCGCCTGCTCGGCCTCTTCGCCCTGCTTGAATACTGTGACGAGTAGACGCTCACTAAGCTCTTGACTGAATTGGTCGGCCAGCAAAGACCTATAGACATCAGCGGCAGAGGCATAATCCGACAATTCAAAAGCACTGTGTCCAATGATTCTTTGAGCCATATCGAGCGCAGCTTTAGGCTGGGGCATGGTGATGGCTAGCCGCGCTACTTCTAATGCGCGAGGATACGCTTGCGCCTTAAACAGGATGTTAGCCGCTTTTAGTTGGCTGACTGGGGATCTATGATCATTCGGAAAGAGCGCAACGAAACGCAGGTTGGCTTCTACCCTTTGCTCCACTCCTTGCTGCTCCTGATCCTCACCTACTGACTCACTCGCTGTCACTCGCTTGCTGTGACCTAGCAGCACCGCATAAGCAGCCTCGCGAGCAAAGTCGGTGGTGGGGTCTTCTTCTATCACGCGCTCGTATTGCGTAAGTGCCACATTGAGCTGACCGGCGTCCTGCAAGACTTCAGCGTACAAAAATCGCTTTTCTTGAGCATCTGAATCATCGGAAAAATTAACCAGCCAAACTGCATACGCATCACCAGCGGCAATATAATCTGCCGCCGTTTGGCTCTGCTGCGCTTTTGCATGGAGCCGACGCGTATAGCGCTCGAACATGGGTTTCAAATCTGCCTGATAGCTTTTGAGTACTTCATCACCATGCAGATGATAGAAATCACTCTGCTTGCCATAACGCTCGATAAAGGAAACCTCAAGCGCCGGTATGTCTTCAACAAATCCTGCCTCACGTTGGGTATCTATCACTTGCAGCGCGATCCGCGGCGCATCCCGGTGCAGAGGATTTTCGATGAGGAATGTGGCCCAGGTCTGAGCACTATCGGCAAATCTTGCTTTGGCCAAATACCAATCACCCAGCGCTTGGTAGATATCAGTTTGCCAGTCGGGCTTGGCCCTTTGGGACATCAGAGTTGCGAGCGTGTCCGGGCCATCAACATAATCGAGCGCGATGACTGTCACGCGAAGTAGGTCGAGTCTCAATTCGTCATAGCGTTGATCGATTTGCTCCATCTCTGCGAGTTGAGCAAAGGCTTCGGCAGCCATACTGAGCGAATTGTCCAGGTCGCCTCGTTTAAACTTCACCCAGCTCAACATATACCGCGCATGCAATTGATATTGCCCTGGAGTTGCAGTCACCTTGGCATAATCTTGCTCAGCGGACGCATAATCATCCCGAGAGAAATAGATTTCGGCGCGCCTAAATCGAGCTTCTAACCGGGCTTCTTGAGTACTGGTACCTGGAGCGCTGACATCCTCACCACCGAGTTCGATTAATTCCGTCAGAGAAGCCAACACATGATCAGGGGCACCTTTTAGCGCTTGCATTCTGGCAAGCTGGTAGGCAATTTCCGATCGGTTTTGCTCAGCCGACTCTAGTTGGCGAAGCTCTTCTAGGGCTGCGATAGGCACTTGAAAGTTGACCGCTTCTGTTCCTTCTGCGAGTTGCTGCTCGACAGACAATAATCGTAGCTGGGCTAATCGCTTAGCGACCAGGTAGTACTCCTGTGGCGCCTCGCTGGTCGCTTTGACCCTTTCGAATCGCTCGATCAGATCAGCGACGCTGGTCTTCCGCAGCGACCCACTAGGCGCTTCAGGCGCGCCAAGTTTGCCGATGACCTGCGACACCGCTGGTGCATCGGGGCGATAGACGTCTGTTTTGAAAAACCCACAAGCGGTTAAAAAACCAATGCTCGGAATGAGCAGCAAGTTGCGAGCCGTTAGATTGAGGTTCACTCTTTTTAAAGTCATTCTTTCTAAAGTCATGGACCCGCCTCAGCCGCAACATACTGCTGATCAAGCAGCCGGGTGATATCGTATTGCAAACCACCGGCCTGGGCCGCGAGCAATGCCTCATCACGCCCAACGAACTCAGACATACTGGCGATAAGCGTATCCCGTGCCAAACCAAGCGCCAGCTCAGTCCTAGCTCTTAAAGATTCAGAATCAGTTGCCAACAACTGAATTCTGCCGCTGACACTGTCGGCTTGCGGCAGCTTTTCAGCCGCAGCATTGATTCGAGCAATCCGCTGCTCGGCTTTTCTCGCGTCATTAAGCCGAACTTCTAATCGCTCTGCTTGCTGCTGCCGACGCACAGGAATAGCATCATAGATCTGGAACCGAACGAGGCCGATTAAGCGTTCAATTCGTTTGGTTTCAGCTTCACCTAGCTTCGAGGCTTGGAGCTGCCGAAGCGCATCAAGTAACGTCTGCTCCTCAGTCGTCGTAAAGGCTTCAAGGTGACCTGTTATTTCATAGCGATGAGACCTTAGGTCTGACAGACTATTCTGAATGTTTTGGACCAGAGCTATGGTCACCTGATCCAGCTCATCCTCACTGATGGCTGATCGCGCGGACTTGATCCGTCGCTGCTGTTCCGCATCCACAGCTAACAATATCGCCAAATCCTGCTGGCGGCTTTGCAGTTGTTCGTAGGCAGCATCAAGCGATTGCCAGTGTCGCGCGGATTGTCGAACAGACTCGTCGGCCAGCCAACTTGTCCAGTCGCTGTGACCAAGGCCTTCTGCCAGCCATGTCAGCAACGATAGCTCCGAATCGCCTTTTCCGAGCAACCAATTGGGGTCTCGAAGGTTTTGTTGAAGCTGCTCCCGAAAGATCACAAGCCGCTCTTGTTGCCTTTCTATTTTTGTCAGTGCCGCAAGATAAGTGCCATAGGCTGCTTCCTCACCGCGGGACTGCAACATCGCATAACCTAAACCACTGGGCGCCGCGGTCGCAGCGCGATGCCAAGGGTAGACTTGAAGCAAATGATCCCAGATTGCCGCAGCATTTTTATATCGTTCGGCTTGCATATCGAGGCGCGCTAGACGAGCAAGTGCTGGCGGGCCATACTGGTGTGAAGCTGAAATTTTAGAGAGCAAAGGCCTCGCGGCGTCCAACTCGCTGTCGTCCAGATACAGGTCTGCAAGCGCCACGCGTGCTCTTTCGGTTAGCATGAGCTGTTCTAAATCTCGCGCCGGCAGGCGAATCACAGACAGCAGCAGTCGTTTCGCTTCTTGCCTGGATGTCACTTGTTTGGATTCAACAATTTTGGATTCGACTATTTTAGATTCGACTACAAGAGATGTCGCAAGATTAAAGCGGCCATAAAATAGATAGACGTCGTCTTTTTCTAACCGTCTGAGCGTGGCTTCGGCCTCCGTATAACGACCGCGCTCACGCGCAGATTCGGCCAGTAGGAAAAGGTGATGGCGACTATCGACCTCAAAGGGTTTTAGGGCATCGAGATGCTCGTCCAATAAAATCCAGTCACGCCTACGGTATGCATCCCGGGCAAGATACAGGTGTAGACGCGACTGGTTCTCGGGCAACAATGACCCCTCATCAAGGTCGTTAATCAATTCCCGCCCATGGGCAAGATATCCCAACTCCAGGCTAGCAGACGCCTGGGCCAGCCTCAGCTCGGGACTGTAGAAGCCCCTTAGCCGGTAGTGTTCGGCCACGCGATAAGCCGCTTCATACTCACCCTGCCAGTGCTGATACAGAGCATGTTTCATAGGCAAGCTCTCCCGCGTTAGCGACGCTTGTGCTGCCCAGACGCTTTGCGTAAACATCACGCATAACACCCATAGAATTCCAATTTGCCCGTACATGTTTTGATACCCGTTTAGAACACTGTCGCCACAAACTCCGGTTGTTGGCTTGCCGTATCGTCTGTCACCAACAGCTCAACGAACACCGGCTCGAAAGACTGTTCAAACTCCAGTGTGGTCGCTCGCTTGAAGTCGCGGTCGTGGGGACCCTTACCAGTAAAAAATGCGGTTAAGCGATTCGTGCCCTGTTTCGCGTTACCCACGTATAGTTTTTGTACACCTCCTTTGTAAAGCGCGCTTACTTGCCGCTCGGTATAAAGGTGATGAGAGATGTCTTTGCCATTCAATTTAAGCGTGACGGCATCTAGCGCAAAAAGTACGCCCAGATCCATCGACAAATAGACCGCCACTCGAGAGCTTGCGGGGTATAGCAAATCTTCTTCGAGCATTTGTAGGCGAGCATTTAACTGCAACAGCTCTGCTGCCAGGTGGGTGTCTGTCTTTTTGGCGGTACTCTCTGATACCTCGCCGCTGCCATAGGCACCGAGCGTGACCATGGTGACCAGGCAAAAAATCAGGCTATTCAGGCCGCTAATGTTGTTAAGGGTGGGACGCATCATTCACCTGTGCCTGCGATAGTTTGGGTAGCAGGCACTCGCAGCAACTGCTTAAGGCGGTTCACATACTGATTTTCATCGCCTGGCTTGTAGCCACGATGGATATAGTTGATCTTCCCGTCACGGCTCACCAGAACACTGTAGGGCATCGCGTTGACGTCATAGGCTTCACTCACGAATTGGCCTGTGTCGAGCAACAATGGGAAGTTTAGATTGAGCCGCTCAGCGATTTTTCGAGCTTTTTCCTGGTTATCATCAACGTTGATGCCGAGCACAGTGAAGCCGAGCGGTTCATAGCGCTCATGGATTTTTTGCAGGATTGGCATTTCTTGACGACAGGGTCCACACCAAGAAGCCCAGAAATTAATCAGCACAACTTGGCCGCGAAATTCCTCAAGACGAAGGTTTTGTCCACCCATGGATTTCAGGGTGAAGTCCGGTACGGTATCTTCTAATTCAACGGCGTTGACAACAGCACTTGCTAACAAGGCAATGATTGCGATAAACGTCTTTTTCATAGGGCGACTTTACGATAATTACTGAGTTGGTTAGAGGGCGCCATTGGCAAAAGCCCTTCGGAGGTATGCACATCGCCGTCGCTGTCCACAACGATGGCATCAATACCAATCAAGCGATCAATCAGTGCAATGCCCTTGTCGACACCCATGACGAACACGCTCGTAGACAAGGCATCGGTCGCGGTTGTCTCTGCGCCAATAATGGTGACAGACATCACTGACCTCGCGGAATCTCCAGATTTCGGATCGATGATGTGGTGATAACGTACGCCGTCTTCTTCAAAAAAGCGCTCATAGTCACCGGATGTTGAAACCGAGGCGTTCATCAATGGCAGCACTACAACCTGAGCGTTGGTCTTGCGCGGATCTCTAACGCCGACCACCCAGGGCTCACCCAAACGGTCGCCTATAATCCGGCTATCACCACCAGCACTCACCATGGCTTGCTCCACACCCAATTGCTTTAGAATCTGGATGCCTTGATCGACCGCATGCCCCTTTGCAATACCGCCTAGATCGACATAGACATGCTTATGATCAAAACGCACAGCGTGGTTGCGATGATCTAATTCGAGATGACGGTAATTGATCGCTTCAACAGCAACTCTTAGCGTATCAGGATCGGGTTTCTGTCCTTTCCGGTAATCGTAATATCGACCGGCAGACGCGTAGGTGACATCAAACGCTCCGCCAGTCAGAATCGCATAACCTTGACTGCGATTGATTAGGCCAAACAGTTCGTCACCGACTTCAACAAAGCCGTCTGCGCCTTTAGAATTCAGTTGGGAGAGCAAGCTGGTTTCGATATAGGGGCTCATGGCCTCGTCGATGCGATGCATTTCTGCCATCACATCTGCGACTGCGTTGCACGCCAACTCGGCATCTGTGTGCCAAAGTTCGACATGTATTTCGGTACCCATGATCGACGCTGCACCTTGCCACCAGGAACCTCCTGCTGCGGCTTCGCCTGCCATACAAGTCTCGACTTGCATCGCAGCTGAACTGGTTGACCCAATTAAGAGGGTCACTATGGCAAGACTTGTTCGTAACATTGCTGTTCTCCACTTCACTCACGCAGTGTTGTCGCATTCATTTTGGAATGCGAACGCAATGTTCAAATCTGTGGAGAGCATCATAGGTGTTTTGTGAACCAGCCGAGGTTTCGCCGGTGAACTGTGATCTAGTTCACAATCTTTTCGATGCCGTAGTGGCTTTGAAGATGGTCTTTTTTAAGATAGTTAAGGAGCTGACGACTTACCGCTCAAAGAAGCGATCGAACTAAGGGGTCGTCAACTCAATGTCCATATAGACATCCGCACGCTGATAGTCGCTTGGCATTGGAAAAGCACGCTGAACAAACCCCAGATGTTTGTACAAGCCAATCGCCGGTGCTAGAACTGAATTGGTTTCTAAAAAAACTTTGCGAAAGCCCATCTGAGACGCGAGTTCCAGAACAGCCTGACCGAGCAACTTGCCTGCACCGCTTGACCGCTGCTGTTTGTCGACGCCCATTTTTGCCAATTCCGCCAGCGTCTCGCTGTGACGTATTAACGCACAGGTTCCCACCACTTGGTCGTCAGGGTCGACGGCGAACAAGATCGCGCCACCAGGTTTAATTATGTAACCCTCCGGGTCATCGAGTGCTAGCAAATCCGCCTCTTCCATCTCGAAATATTCTTCTATCCAGTGACGATTAATGTCCCGAAAGTCATTCGCCAGCTCTACGCGATAAGGTTTGATCTCAAGGTTCATTGGATTCGCGTTATGACGGGCTACGAATCGTTCAAGAAAGGACTTTTTCGCGAGGGCCCGTTCTAGAGTTTCAATATGCGCAAGCAGGTCAACACCCGTCTCTTCGATTAGCTCTTGCAAAGAAGCGTCGATCAACTGCCAGGTCTTAGACAGACGCTGTCGTTGGGATTTTGCCTCGGAGGTCAGCGCCAGCACTCTGCGGCGCTTATCCGTTGGATCTTTGTAGGCAGCAACATAGCCGCGACTCGTCATTTCCTTGGCAATCTGATTAACGGACGGGTGAGTAATGCCGATACCACGGGCAATATCGGTCACTGCACTCGGTCCCTTCTCTGCCAGAAAGTAGAAGACTGGGAACCATTTTGGCTCGAAATTAAGATCATCGTGGCGGTAAATCTTTATACCATCCTGCATCAAGCGGTCTGAGAGTCTTTTTAGACGGCTGCCCAAAGCAAGAGGGCCGAGTTCGCGGAGTAGGTCCATAGCAATGAATAATTAGGTAGTTAACTACGTTTTAACCTATATACTTTGGCCAAGTCAAGATTCCTTTCATTCACCCATTGGCCTACCATATCGTCCATTGTAATTGGTCTTGTGGAGCCACCCTTTGAACGTCGCCGCTAGAACGCAAGGCCCGCTGAAACTCATATTCATCGCTTACAAGTGGATTGTTGTCGCACCCATCCTGGCTTTTTCGACCATAGTCCTAGGATCTATCATCATTGTGCTGTCGAGCCTTGGCGCGCCTAATATGGCTTCCAGGGTATTTGCCACAGCGTGGGCCAGATTCAACAGTGCAGTCTCGATGATGTCGGTCATCCATAAAGGCCGGGAAAACCTGAACCCCTCACGCTCCTATGTCGTCGTCTCAAACCACCAGAGCCTATATGACATCTACGTCCTGTACGGGTTCCTAGGCGTCGATTTTAAGTGGGTCATGAAGTCCGAACTGCGGTCAGTGCCAGTTTTAGGTGCGGCTTGTGCAGCTATGGGCCACATCATGGTTGATCGAAGCAACACTGGAGCCGCTTTAGCATCTATTAACAGTGCACGGTCTAGCATTGTCGATGGCATTAGCGTGGTCTTCTTCCCAGAAGGTACGCGGTCACGCCAAGGTGAGCTAAATCCCTTTAAAAAGGGCGCATTTCGGTTTGCAATCGAGATGAGATTGCCTATTTTGCCTGTCGTTATCCACGGCACTAAAGACATTTTGCCCTCTGATACCATTGATCTCATGCCTGGACAGGCCACGCTCGAGATATTGCCAGCAATAGAGACGAAGGGGTTAAGCGCAGAAGCGGCAAGTGAGCTATCACGCAAAGCCCACGATCAGATCCGACTCGCACTCAATCAGGCCTCTTGATAAGCCCCCTTAAATCACTTCTTTTTGGGTTTGCGGCGCTTTTTCTTGGGCTTTTCTGGCGCTTGAACACGCGATGCTGCAAAAGCCGCTTTAATTGCTTTCGCCTTTGCATCTCGACGTTTTCTCTTATGAGGCTGTTTTGCCTCGTCGAAGTTGACGACATCTACCATAAAACTCGTTCACCGTCGGCATTTACATTACTTACAAGCACTTATACCATGTTGCCATCACTGCCTAAAGAGCAAGATCGTGGGCTTGTTATACACTCAAAACAATCGATGGTAAAAACAACACACCGTGCTTAGATACTCAGAAGATCGTTTACCAGTACTGCTAATATTGTCGCTTACAGCTTTGGACTTCGTCCTTTACTTCACCGTTGAGAACGTTGTTGTGCTGTTGGGCTACTACCTAATTACGATAATTCCTAAAGGCTGTATTTGCGCCTGGAATCATCATCATCAGCACACCAAGACTTTTAGATGGACGGCCCCTAATCGAATGCTAGAGCTAAGCTATGCTTGGCATACCGGCATCACGACCAACCTGTGGCTGCTACATCACGTATTTGGTCACCACCACAACTATCTCGACCAGACTAAGGATGAGAGTCGCTGGAAACGCAAAGACGGTGAGAATATGGGCGTCTGGGAATACACATTTAGCGTTGCATTAACCGCTTACTATCGGGGCTTTCAAGTGGGTAAGAGATTCCCGAAACATCTTCGAACGCACCTCATCTATACCGTTATTGCATTTTCAATCGTCACTGCATTGACAGTTGCCAACCCCCTTCAGGGCTTTATGCTGTTTATTTTACCGATGATCACCGGGCTTCTCGTTACGGCATGGGCTACCCATGATCATCACGCAGGGTTGGAAGAAAAAGAAGACCATTTCAAAGCGTCTTACAACAACACAAGCCCCATGTTTAATTTACTCACCGGCAATTTGGGCTACCACACAGCACACCACTATAAGCAGGGTATGCACTGGTCGAAATTACCCGCGCTGCACGAAAAAATTAGCCCTGGCATTCCCGACGAGCTCTATCACAGCTCCTTCTGGGATATCTTCGACCGCAGCTGGATCGTTCGCCTTTTTGGCGTCAGAAACTAATCGATGAGTGAATTGCGCACCGATGCAAACACCTGCTTCGTTTGCGGTCCTGGCAACCCCGACGGCTTGCAGCTTGTATTTCGTTTAGAGGGCGATCTTTGCCTATCTGAGTTTACGCCCGGGCCTAATCATTGCGGATACGATAGTGTCACCCATGGTGGTCTGATATTCAGCGCTCTAGATGACGTCATGGCCAACTGGATCTTCCTCAAAGGCATACGGGCGTATACCGCAAAATGTGATATTCGCTACAAGTCGCCACTGCCAACAGGCACCACGGTCAATTTGATCGGAGAGTGTTTAAAACAGAAAGGGCGTCTGGTACAGATGAAAGGAATGATGGTCAGGGCCGACGACGGCACCGCCGTCGCCGAAACCGAAGCCAGCTTTATGATTGATCGCTAGAAGCTGCTGCAGCAGCCGCGATTTGATCAGCCAGTAAGCCTACCGAGACCGCATACTTGTTCGCGCAGTTGTAAGCCAAGATGCCGCCAAAATTGGGCCCCACGAGATAAGCGTTGATCTCGTCTTGTTCCGGAATCACCATCGCAAACTTACCTTCAGCACCTTCTGGTAATTTGACTCCCTTTGCTTGCCAATCGTCAACTGAGAGCACCTTTGTGTGGTGGCGGTAGGCACGGCACCCAGATCGGACTTTTTCCGGGCGAAGTGCCTCGAAATCAATAGCGGATGTGAGCGTAACCGCCATTCCCCAACTGCTATTTTGGCGCCAACGGTTCTTCTGCAAATAGTTGGCGATTGAAGCCCAGACATCCGTGGTATCTGACCAGATATTCTTCTGACCATCCTTGTCGTAGTCCTGTGCATAATTCAAAAAACTAGATGGCATAAACTGATTCTGACCCATAGCACCCGCCCAGCCACCGACAAACTTGTCGGCTTCAATATGGCCTTCATCCAGGATCGTAAGTGCCGTCATGAGCTCTCTGGTGAAGAAGGCCGAACGCCTTTCATCATGACCCAGGGTCGCGAGAGAACGGATAATGCTGTACTTCCCCTGATAGGTGCCAAAGTTAGACTCGACCCCCCAAAAGGCCACAAGGTATGGCGCATCTACCTTGTAGTCAGCAGCGATACGCTCAAGCTCGCTTCGATGCTCTAAGTAGTACTTCTTTGCAGTATCGATTCGATACTGCGTCACTCTAGACGCCAGGTATTCTTCGAAAGTTTGGGTAAATTCTGGCTGCCGTCGATCGAACTTGAGCACACGAGGGTCAGGCTCTAGATCGTTCAGCAAGGCGATGGTGGGCTCACTCACGCCGGCAACTCTCGCTTGCTCTTGAATACCCGCAAGCCACTGCTTAAAAGGCGGGTTCGCCGCATTCGCGCCGACACTAAACATCCAAATAACGACGATCCAGACTAAACTTTGCATACCTTCTATTCTCAATACCTCTGATGCGAGGAACTATCTCGAATACATAGAAAAGACGCAACCGGCAATGCCATGGTTGGCTGTTTTTTTTGTTAGACTGCACACCTTTCTAGTCTCTTTATTGGAACTCTTTTGGATCTCCCTGTGGAACCCTCTGTGGAACGCCCTTTGATTGCTGCTGAATATCCCAATGCAAGTGCGCTGCGACGTTCCGCTGCAATGGTGTATGACCTATTTTTTATCGTCGCCATATGGATATTGACCACGATCGTTGTCGTTTCACTTCTGAATGAGGGAGAACCTGTGAACGGCTGGCCGTTTCAGGTGATGTTGATATTAGAAGTGTTCTTATTCTATGCCTACTTCTGGCGGGTCAAAGGCCAAACGCTGGGTATGCAGGTCTGGAAAATTCGTACAGAAAATGACGCGGGCGAGACCCTAAACTGGGCGCAGTCGGGCCTTAGGTTTCTACTCGCCACTTTATTGCTAGCACCGGCAGGCTTGGGGTTTTTCTGGATGATCGTTGATCGCGATCGCCTGACATTGTACGACCGCTTCTCTCGTACCCGGGTTGTTTATCTAGGATCCAAACCCTTCGAGAAGGAAAAGCCTTTAGCGAATAAAAAGCCTTTAGCAGATAAAAAGCCTTTAGCGAATAAAAAGCCTGTAGCAGATAAATAACCCTTAGCTGGCAAGAAAGCGCAGTAGCCTAGCCTGCTCGACGCAGAAGAAAAAAGCCCGCGATCAAACAAAGTGAAATCGGCAGCAAGATCGCGATGAGAGGGCTAAAGCCGAATACGATACTGGCAGGCGCCAGTAAATCCTGAACAAACTTGAATACAATTCCGATCACGAGCCCAGTCACCACCCGCATGCCCATGGTCGCCTCACGCAGTGGCCCAAAGATAAACGAAATAGCGACAAACACGAGGGCGAGCGTGGCTAACGGTTGCAGAACCTTACCCCAGTAACCCAACTCAAACTTAGTACTGTTCAAACCTTGTGCCTGCATATAACTGATTTTGTTATTGAGCTCGCCGATGGACATCTTGTCCGGTTGAACCAGTTGCTCAGCACTCAGCAATTCTGGCTCGAGCCCGCTATCCCAACGCAAGCTGGTCAAGGTTGAATGCTTCGCGGTTTTGGCACCGTCAAAATCTGTCAGAGACACGCCTTCCATGAGCCAGTAGCGGTTCATATCGCTGTCAGGATGGTAGACCGCACGGGTCGCAAACAAGGCGCGCGTAAGCATCATATCGTCGTCATAGTAATAGTGAGTGACACCTTCGATGACACTGCCTTGTATTAGTTCAAATCGCATAAAAACGTTCTCTTCGCGATACCAAACGCCTCGCTCAGGCAGATAGGCGTTTTCTGCAGACATCGCCTGCTCGCGATTTGAACGAGCGGCTCGCTCCATATCTGGCAGAATGTACTCACCGAGATAGAGCCCTATCGCCACCAGCACTAACGCCGGTTTCATAGCACTAAACGAAATCGACCAGGTAGAAACGCCAGCGGCGCGCATCACAATGAGTTCGCTGTTGTTTGCCAATGAACCAAGCCCTGCGAGGCAACCGATCAGAGCAGCATAAGGAATGGTTTCGTAAAACATCCGCGGCACACTCTGCACCACATACAAAAGCACTTTCGCAGCAGTATAGTTGTGGCGCATATCTTCGATTTGTTCAAGAAAAGTGAAGATACTCAAGATCCCGACCAACCCAAACGATGCCATCACAATGGTAATACCGACGGTTGAGCCAAGGTAATAGTCGAGACGTTTCACGGTCTTGCCTTGAAGCTGACCATCGCTTTTAGATCTTCAAATTTGTAGATACCCACAATCAGCCCCAGATAGATTAGATGAACCCACCAGAGCCCAAACACCATCGGAATCCGACCCGCTTCTAGCGCCGATCGCGCCGTCGAGAGAGACACGACATAAAGAAAACACAGCACCATACCTGGCAAGAGTCGAGTGAAGCGGCCCTGCCGTGGATTAACCCTAGACAGCGGAATCGCCAAAAGTGCAATGATGGGCACCATCAACACCACGGATATGCGCCAATGAAGCTCGGACATGTTTCGGGGTGTGCGGTCAATTAGGAGGTCCGCCGTAGAGATCGCAGATCGGCGCCTCTGGCCTACGCTGCCAGATTCTTTGGCAATGATCTGACCGTATTCTTCATATTGAATAACCCGGTAGTCAGACAATCCAGGCTTACCGCTATAGCGCGTGCCATCGAGTAACACTAAAAATCGATTACCCGACGCATCAATCTGCGTGTTGCCTCTTTCTGCATTCACCACCGTCAACTCACCTAGATCATCCTCATCGGCCTGTTCAGCAATAAAGACATTGCGCAGATCGCCGCCATCGTCAAGCGCCTCGGTGTAGGTCACCCGCTTACCCGAGCGTAAGCTTTGAAAACGGCCAGGCGCAAGGGTATCGAACTCAGTGAGATTACGCTGATCAATAAACAGCACTTCGAATTTGGCTTCTCCCGCTGGCTTTAGCCACAGCGAAATCACCGCCGTCGCCGCCATAATCAACATCGAAAAAGAGAGTGTGATGCTAATGAGTTTAAGGGGACTCATGCCAGTCGACTCCAGCACCACCATTTCGCTGTCCACGTATAGCCGCCCGTAGGTCAGCATAATCGCCAAGAAAAAACTGATGGGGAGTATCAATTCCAAAAATCCAGGCAATCGATACAGCATGATCAGAAACAGCACATCTTTTGTCAGACCACCTGATGCTGCCTCACTTAGATAACCACTAAAACGCCAGCCCATAGAAATCACCAGCACGATAGCCGCTACGGCAAGCATGGTCGTAAAAACTTCCCGGGCAAAATATCGGTAAAGGATCAAAACAGTTCAACAATGAGGTCTGAAAACGTTAGTATTATCCCTTTCGTACCGCCGAATGTCTTTAGGAGACTGCATGCAATTCCTCACCAAAACAGCAAACATCACAAAGAGCCGCAGCCAGTGCATCGTGGTTGGCTTATATGACGACAAAAGTCTCACGCCCTCTGCCGAAATCATTGACGCGGCGAGCAAAGGCTATCTGAAAAAGGTCATTGGTCGTGGTGACATTGAAGGGAAGCTAGGCCAGTCTGTGCTATTGCATGATGTCGCTGGTATTAGCGCACCACGCGTGATGCTGGTTGGGCTTGGTAATGCTGGAACCGCCGACGGTCCCAAATTTATCAAGCTCATGCAAACGTTGATTGCCGTATTGAAGAACGTGCCCGCAAAAAACACACTATGCTGTCTTCTAGAAGCTAGCGCGGGTGACAAAGACATATATTGGAAAACTCGCCGATTGGTCGAACAATTCGTCGCCGGCACTTACAGCTACACAGAAATGCGCGGCACACCACCAGCAAATAGGCTGCAACTAAGTACTATTGATTTACAGGTGGCAGCCAAGGCCGATCAAAAAGCAGCCAATCTCGGTATCAAAGATGGTTCCGCTGTTGCACTAGGTGTTGCAGTGGCAAGAGATCTTGGCAATGCGCCAGCCAATGTTTGTACGCCAACTTATCTAGCGGAACAAAGTAAAAAGCTCGCCAAAAAATATGTTTCTGTCACCACCCAGGTCCTAGGCGAAAAACAGATGGAGAAATTGGGCATGGGCTCTTTTCTCTCCGTCGGCCACGGCAGCATTGAACCTTCTAAAATGATTGTCATGCAACACAAAGGTGGCAAGGTTAAAGACGCGCCCCATGTTTTGGTTGGCAAAGGAATCACCTTCGATACTGGCGGTATCTCTCTCAAGCCACCGGGCACTATGTACGAAATGATCTACGACATGTGCGGCGCTGCCAGTGTTTTTGGCGCAATGAAAACCGTCGCGGAACTGAACTTACCGATAAACGTGGTGGCGGTCATTGCTGCAGCGGAAAACATGCCTTCTGATCGTGCTACACGCCCCGGTGATATCGTAAAAAGTATGTCTGGCCAAACTATCGAAATCCTCAATACCGACGCAGAAGGTCGCCTGGTGCTGTGTGACGCATTAACCTATGTCGAAAAGTTCAAGCCTGCCACCGTAATTGATGTCGCCACGCTGACGGGTGCAGTGGTTGTAGCACTCGGTACTCAAGCCTCTGCTGTGTACGCTAACGATGATGCTCTGGCAGCCGACATAGAAGCAGCAGGTACGACGACACATGACCGTGTCTGGCGCATGCCGCTGTGGGAAGACTACCAGCAACAACTGAATAGCTCTTTTGCCGACATGACCAACATCGGCGGACCTGCTGCGGGCTCCATTACAGCAGCCTGTTTTCTGGCGCGATTCACCAAGAAATATCGCTGGGCGCATCTAGATGTCGCTGGCACTGCCTTTAATGGCGGCATGTCCACCAAAGCTGCCACGGGCCGTCCGGTTTACCTACTAACACAGTATTTGATGGATCGTGCCGCTGCATGACAAAAATCGATTTCTATCAAATTGATCAGGACGACCCGCTACTCTTCACCTGCCGGTTGATCGACAAGATCTATCAGCAGGGCCATGCGGTGCATGTCCACACACAGGATGCAAAGGAGGCCGAGGCGCTGGACGACCTGCTCTGGAGCTTTCGGCCGGATCACTTTATTCCCCATGCAATTCATGGCGTAGAAGACGACGCTCCGGTTAAGATCAGCCACGAAGCAGACCCGACAGATCACGAAGACGTACTGGTTAACCTTTCCAATCAGGTACCCGATTTCTTTTCTCGGTTTTCACGGGTTGCACAAGTTGTACCACTGAACAAAGATAGACGAGAAGCGGCACGGGAAAACTACAAGTTTTACAAAGATCGTGGTTACGACCTCGATTACCACCAGATTGGTCAAAAAAAATAATCTATGACAAAAGACTACGACCAAGACACTGACACTGGTAATGACACCCGCATTGGCGCCGATGATGCGGATTATCCAGATAGCCCGATTGAGCAAGCTCAACCGGCTCAAATCCCGTTGTTGGACGACGTTGTCTTTAATACCGAACTGCCATTCTCAAAACCAAAGTCACGACCCAGAGCAAAACCGCCTGTTGACGAAAATGCGCCAAGAGCCACCGATCTGTTTGGCGGCTCTGCAGAAACAGCACGGTCCGGCCCGCTCTCGAAGCAATACGAAGCGGAGGATGTAGACGCAACAACAAAACAGGCGCGAACTCAGACAGATCGCGTGGTCGACCATCTCGTCGCTGAGTACTCTCATGAGATTGTCGAACGACTGCGAGACGAATTGACCGCGGTCCTAGTTGACTTGAAACAAGGCCAGAAGCAAGAACCAACAAATAAACCTGACTAGAGCCTGCCTCACGGGCTTTTGTGTATAATTCGCGGCCGCATTGGCACTAAATTTACCCATAGGGATTGCCGCGCCAACAGGCTCCCGTTGCAGAAAGACGACGAATGGAAAAGTACCTACCAAAGAACATCGAACAAAGCTGGTATCAAAAATGGGAAAGCGGCAACTACTTCGCACCCCAGGGTAACGGCCCCTCCTTCTCGATTGCGATTCCGCCACCGAATGTCACCGGGACGTTGCATATGGGTCATGCTTTTCAGCATAGCCTTGTTGACTCTCTGATTCGCTATCGTCGGATGAAGGGTGACAAGACGCTTTGGCAAATGGGCACGGACCATGCGGGAATTTCCACCCAATTACTGGTCACTGAACGCCTCGCGTCTCAAGGTATAAAGCCAACTGACCTGGGTCGCGAAAAATTCTTAGAAAAAGTCTGGGAATGGAAAGAAGAATCCGGTGACACCATCTCTCGCCAACTGCGTAGACTGGGGGCTTCTCTGCATTGGGAAACCGAACGTTTCACCTTGGATGAAGGCATGTCTGAGGCTGTACTTGAAGTATTTGTGCAGCTTTATGAGGAAGGCCTGATCTATCGCGGTAAACGCCTCGTGAACTGGGACCCCGTACTAACCACATCGATTTCTGACTTAGAGGTCGTAGCAGAAGAAGAAAATGGCTTTTTGTGGCATTTCAAATACCCCATTGTAGACAGTGATCAATTTGTCACAGTGGCCACCACGCGACCGGAAACTATGCTCGGCGACAGCGCCGTAGCGGTTCATCCTGATGACGAAAGATATAAGCACCTTGTAGGCCAGTTTGTTCACCTACCACTGACCGATCGCACGCTACCTATTATTGCTGATCGCTACGTCGACAGCGAGTTTGGTACCGGCGTGGTTAAAATCACGCCGGCGCATGATTTCAATGACTATGAAATGGGTCGACGACACGACCTTGAGTTAATCAACATTCTCAACCCGGACGCCACCCTCACCGATGATATGCCAGAAGCTTATCGAGGCCTTGATCGTTTTGAGGCTCGAAAACGGATCGTCGCTGACCTTGATGCAGCGGGGTTACTGGACAAGATCGACGAACATAAGCTGTCAGTGCCACGTGGCGAAAAATCTGGCGTCGTCATAGAGCCTTACCTTAGCGACCAGTGGTTCATGAAAATGAAGCCGCTGGCAGAGCCAGCCATCGCTGCAGTTGAAAACGGCGACATAGAATTTGTACCAAAAGCTTACGAAAATAACTATCTGGTCTGGATGCGCGATATTCAGGACTGGTGCCTGTCACGGCAGCAATGGTGGGGACACAGAATCCCAGCCTGGTATGACGCCGACGAGAATGTCTATGTTGGTCGAGATGAAGCCGAAGTTCGAGCCAAATATGAACTGAATTCAGAAGTTGTATTAGAGCGCGACGACGACGTACTCGACACCTGGTTTTCCTCTGCATTGTGGACCTTTGCCACACTTGGCTGGCCTGATAAAACCCAGCAACTAGAAGAATTTCACAGTACCGATGTCATGGTCACTGGCCACGACATTATTACCTTCTGGGTTTCACGCATGATCATGATGACCCTGAAATTTACGGGCGAGATACCTTTCAAAAAAGTCTACATCACCGGGCTGGTGACAGACTCTGAAGGGCAGAAAATGTCTAAGTCCAAAGGCAATGGGCTCGATCCGCTAGACATTGTTGATGGCATTTCTCTGGATGCCTTAATTGAAAAACGCACCGCTAATATGCTGCAGCCGAAAATGGCCGCGAGAATCGAGAAAGCAACCCGCAAAGAGTTTCCGGACGGCATTGATGCCCACGGCACTGACGC
>JBNMQM010000025.1:0-61803 GCA_051278195.1 Candidatus Azotimanducaceae bacterium | reverse complement strand
CACCGGCAGTCTCCTTAGAGTTCCCACCATTACGTGCTGGCAAATAAGGATAAGGGTTGCGCTCGTTACGGGACTTAACCCAACATCTCACGACACGAGCTGACGACAGCCATGCAACACCTGTCTCTGAGCTCCCGAAGGCACCAAGGTATCTCTACCGAGTTCTCAGGATGTCAAGGCCTGGTAAGGTTTTTCGCGTTGCATCGAATTAAACCACATGCTCCACCGCTTGTGCGGGCCCCCGTCAATTCATTTGAGTTTTAATCTTGCGACCGTACTCCCCAGGCGGTCTACTTATCGCGTTAGCTTCGCCACTAAGAGGTCAAGCCTCCCAACGGCTAGTAGACATCGTTTACGGCGTGGACTACCAGGGTATCTAATCCTGTTTGCTCCCCACGCTTTCGCGCCTCAGTGTCAGTATCAATCCAGGGGGCCGCCTTCGCCACCGGTATTCCTCAGAATATCTACGCATTTCACCGCTACACTCTGAATTCTACCCCCCTCTATCGTACTCTAGTCTATCAGTTTGGAATGCAGTTCCTAGGTTAAGCCCAGGGCTTTCACATCCCACTTAACAAACCACCTACGCGCGCTTTACGCCCAGTAATTCCGATTAACGTTTGTACCCTCCGTATTACCGCGGCTGCTGGCACGGAGTTAGCCGGTACTTCTTCTGTAAGTAATGTCAATAAACCAAGGTATTAACTCAGCTTTTTCTTCCTTACTGAAAGTGCTTTACAACCCTAAGGCCTTCTTCACACACGCGGCATGGCTGCATCAGGCTTTCGCCCATTGTGCAATATTCCCTACTGCTGCCTCCCGTAGGAGTCTGGACCGTGTCTCAGTTCCAGTGTGGCTGATCTTCCTCTCAGAACAGCTATGGATCGTCGCCTTGGTAGGCCTTTACCCTACCAACTAGCTAATCCAACGCAGGCTCCTCCAATAGTGGGAGGTCTCCGAAGAGTTCCCCCCCTTTCCCCCGTGGGGCGTATGCGGTATTAATCAGCGTTTCCACTGGCTGTCCCCCGCTACTGGGTAGATTCCTACGCGTTACTCACCCGTCCGCCGCTCGACGC
Source organism: Candidatus Azotimanducaceae bacterium (assembly GCA_051278195.1). Taxonomy (GTDB): domain Bacteria; phylum Pseudomonadota; class Gammaproteobacteria; order Pseudomonadales; family Azotimanducaceae; genus JAHRVQ01. The sequence goes on along the minus strand of JBNMQM010000025.1, from coordinate 60,727 downwards.
CTGGGAGCAAGCTCCCATCGTTTCCGCTCGACTTGCATGTATTAGGCCTGCCGCCAACGTTCAATCTGAGCCATGATCAAACTCTTCAATTTAAAAAGAATTACCCTAGCCCTCTCGTTACACTCTTTTGGAGCTCCCTTGAGAAACTAGCTGCAGATAAAGTCTGCAAATCTGATCATTCACTCCCTGTCTGTACCAGCACAGTTTGTGAAAGCCCAGCAAAATTAAAATTACCAATATATTTAGTAAGTATTCGCTAAAAGTGTCGGTAACTTGTTTTTCCATGTTTGCTTTCGCAAGTCATGTATTTGCTGGATAATTTTAGGTATCCAACCAAACAAGCACCCACACCTATTGTTTGTTTCCAAATTTTTAAAGAGCGTTTAGAACACGTTTCGGAGCTAAGGTCGCCTCACTGGATGTTCTTCAGTGCGGTCCTTCTTGCTGCCTTACTGCTCAAGGATCCTGGTCGAGAATCCTTCTTTGCTGCTTTGTTGCTGTCTTGATCTCGTCGATCAAGGAGGCGTATAATACTTTAAAACTTCGCCGTTGCAAGCCCTAATTTGATAAAAAACAAATTCTTTTTTTATCGAAGGGCTTGCACCCTTTGAACGACCCAAAAGCTTTACTAAAAGCAGTTGGACTCTGATCAAGTTGACCGCCGTTTCACGTCTTTACAGACACTGATTTGGCTGGTCGTTCTCGTGTGCTTCTGTAAACCCGAAGGCTCAGTAGCAACGCGAGGACGGCACTATACATAAGCGATTCCGTGAAGTCACTACGGGTTTGCCAAATAAAGTGAATAATTCCAAATATCGCTATTGGATATATCAAGCGATGTAGCCGCTTCCAGTTACGTCCCAGCCTTCGTTGCATCGCTCGCGTTGACGTAACAGCGAGTGGAAACATCCCAAGCAAGGCCAACGCACCAACAGTTATGTAAGGGCGATCAATAACTTCATTCCATATTTCCGAAAAGTTTAACTCAAGTAAAAAGACACAATAGGCAGAGAAGTGGAGAACAGCATAGAAAAATGAAAACAAACCTAACATTCTCCTTAAGGGGAACACTCTAACCTTAAAGTAGAACTGAAATGGCGACACCGACAACGTAACCAACAACAGTATTAGCGCCCACTGACCCAAATAGTGCACGATTTCTTTGCCAGGGTCGGCGCCTAGAACCGCAACGTCTCCTTGCACATAGCGCCAGACAATAACCAGAAGATAGGCTAACGGTACGGCTGAGGCGAAAAAACATGCAGGCTTATGTAATTGTGCCACTTTCATTTGCTAAAAATTTCTCCGCAAGTCCAAACCTTTATAGAGGCTCGCAACCTGTTCTGCATAACCATTAAACATCCGCGTATCGATACGGTTAGGAGAGAACAGCGAGTTAGGTAGTCGACGTTCAGTGGCTTGACTCCAACGCGGATGGTCGACCTCAGGATTCACATTTGCATAAAAACCGTACTCTCTCGGTCCTGATTTTTCCCAGGTTGTCGTCGGCCGTTTGTTGCTAAATTCAATTCCGACGATTGATTTGATGCTCTTGAAGCCATATTTCCATGGCACAACCAATCGAAGCGGAGCGCCATTCTGAGGAGGTAGTACCTCGCCGTAGAGACCGACACTAACAAAAGCTAGATCGTTCATCGCCTCATCGATGCGTAGGCCTTCCACATAGGGGTAGTCGAGAGCTGCGAATCGACTCGCTTGCCCCGGCATCTGGGACGGGTCATAGAGGGTTTGGAACCTGACATATTTGGCCCTAGATGTCGGCTTAAAACGTTTGATCAGATCAGCCAGCGGAAAACCAATCCAAGGGATTACCATTGACCAGGCTTCAACGCAGCGTAACCGATAGATTCTCTCCTCCAGATCATGGGGCTTCAGAATGTCTTCCAACTGGAAACTACCGGTTAATTCGGCCTCACCGGAGATTGTCAGCTGCCAAGGATCTGTCTTGAAATCCTGGGCATTCTCATAGGGATCATCTTTGGCCGTGCCAAACTCATAAAAGTTGTTATATCGAGTGGCATACTCATACGGTGTTAACGCTTCATTGCCCGGATTGCTGGCTGGCCTCGACCCGCGAACCTTGCGCTGCAGCCACTGGGGCGCCTGATCGGTGTGCGGGCCCGGCTGCTCGGCTTGAACGAGACCGGTGCCGCCGGTTTCTGCTGCAAACGCAGCAGGCACCAAACCCGCAATTGAAGCCGTACCCACGCCTCGCATGAATTGTCGTCGATTTAAGTAGACTTTTTGGTCAGTGACTTCAGATTCCGGAATAGTCCAAGGCTTCTTCATATACAACTTTCCTTATCGATTAGTGGTTCAGACAGGTGATACCACCCTTTTGTTACAAGGGATCACGTAAAGAGGCAGATTTTGGGATTAAACCCCTTTCATGCTGAAGCGGGCTGGGAAGGACTGAAAAAAGCTGGAAGGAACCTAACCCTAGTCAACAGAGCCCTGCTAAACAGAGCCGTGCTGAATAGCGCCTATTGGCAGCGTCTATTTGACAGCGTCTTTCTTCGTGGAGTCATCGTCACGTTCTTGGCTGACTTCATGGTCATCAGATCGACGCCTGAGAAGCGCCTGAAGAGGACCGGAAGCGGCATAACAGATGCCAATAATAAGCAGCATGACCGGGGGGTTCGAGAATACCAGGGCAAAGACCCCAATAATCCCCAGCAAATAAGCGAAAGGGATGCCTTCTTTATCACTATTCATTTGCTTGGGACTGTAATAACGCACGTTGCTCACCATGAGCAACCCCAGTAGCGCGGTGATAACCGCGAACGGCAGGGACACTTGATAGACCATGGGCATATTGACGTATTCAATCCAGACCCAGACCAACGTCGCGAGGACGCCCGCCGCGGCTGGACTGGCCAGACCAAAAAATACCCGGTTGTCGGGTTTAGTATTGAAGCGCGCTAACCGCAGCGCACCGCACGCCATATATAGAAACGCAACCGTCCAGCCAACCTTACCGAGTGAATCTAGTGCAAAGCTAAACATGAGCACGGCTGGCGCCACACAGAACGCGACCATATCCGAGAGTGAGTCATATTGAACGCCAAATTCACTCTGGGTATTCGTCATCCTTGCGATTCTGCCATCCAGCGCATCTAAAAAGCCTGCCACGACAATGGCAATTGCCGCATTTTCGAAGGCGCCGCTCATAGCAGCGATCATGGAGTAGAAACCCGAAAAGAGCGCGCCAGTGGTAATCAAATTTGGCAGCAAGTAAATACCGCGCCGCAGCCCAGCTCGCTCGGATTTCACTTCGAACAGCGAAGAAATATTAGCTTCGACTGAAGAGACCTCTTCATCCTGCTTGTTATCCGCCATTTGGTTTGCCCCGAATACGTTGCGATTCAAGTGAAAAAGTGAGCCCTTGGTTGTGACCAAAGAGCTGTGACTAGTGAGCCTTTAATGCAGTACTGTTGCTGGAGAGCCGATTTCTGGGTCGGCTTAACGCTGAAACGCAGATGGTTAGAGCGCGAGCACTTTCTCGCCACGCGATAAGCCAGAGATGCCGGAACGGACGACTTCCAAGATGGTAGTCTCGCTCATCGCACTTAAAAATGCATCTAGCTTCTCACCGGTACCGGTGAGCTGAACCGTGTAAGTAGTATTGGTCACATCCACGATCAGACCACGAAAGATATCGGAAGTCCGTTTGACCTCGGCCCGCTGTGCACCAGTGGCTCGTAGCTTGATCAGCATAAGTTCTCGCTCAACATGCTCGCCTTCGGTTAACTCAACCAGTTTGACAACATCTATCAATTTATTGAGCTGTTTCGTGATCTGCTCTATCTGCTTGTCATTGGCGATGGTCGACAGGGTCAAGCGAGAAAGAGTCGCATCTTCAGTAGGTGCTACCGTTAATGTTTCGATGTTGTAGTTGCGCTGCGCAAATAATCCGACAACCCGCGATAAAGCACCAGCCTCATTTTCCATTAAGATCGAGAGGATTCGCTTCATCAGGTTCGAACTCCCTTACTTAACCACATGTCACGCATCGAGCCATTTGGCGCGACGTGCATGGGATAAACGTGCTCATTGGGATCCACCATAATGTCAACAAAGACGAGTCGGTCCTTGATTGCATAGGCTTCCCTGAGTACCGGCTCGAGGTCTTCCAGGTTATTGATCTGAAAGCCAACATGACCATACGCTTCAACTAACTTGACAAAGTCTGGCAAGGAATCCATGTAACTATGCGAATGTCGACCCTCGTACTGCATGTCCTGCCACTGTTTAACCATGCCTAATGATTGATTGTTAATATTGATCACTTTTACAGGCAAGCCATACTGAGCGCAGGTAGACAGCTCTTGGATATTCATCTGGATACTACCTTCTCCCGTGATACAGGTAACCGTAGCATCGGGGAATGCGATTTGAACACCCATGGCCGCTGGCAAGCCAAAGCCCATAGTCCCCAGCCCACCTGAGTTAATCCATTTTCGCGGTTCATCAAAGGGGTGATATAAAGCGGCAAACATCTGATGCTGACCTACGTCCGAGGTGACATACGTCGTCCCGCCAGTCACTTCATAAACAGCACGAACCGCTTCCTGAGGCTTAATGATCTTCTCATCACCCTTGGCTTTCACGATTTTCAAACAATCCTGACGACGCCAGCCCTCGATTTGCTCCCACCACTCTTTAAGCAAGGCATGTTGTGCATCCGTCCGCTTTGGCAAAGCGACTTTCACCTGTGCCAACATTTCCGTCAGAACAGTATCGACGGGGCCCACGATTGGCACATCGACAGCTATATTCTTGGCGATAGACGCAGGATCGACATCAATATGAATAATCTTGGCGTTAGGGCAAAACTTGTTGAGCGAATTCGTGACTCGATCATCGAACCTAGCACCGATCGCTAGAATCAGATCGCAGTGGTGCATGGCGTTATTCGCCTCGTAGGTGCCATGCATACCTAGCATGCCAAGAAACTGCTTATCCGACGCAGGATATGCACCTAAGCCCATTAATGTATTCGTAATGGGATAACCCAAATGGCGCGTCATTTCTGTTAACTGGTCGCAACCATTACCCAAAATCACACCACCACCGGCATAAATCATAGGCCGCTCGGAGGCCATAAGCATCGTAACTGCTTTCTTGATTTGGCCGGTATGGCCTTTCGATGCTGGGTTATAGGACCGAATACTGACTTTCCCAGGAATTTCGTAAGGCACAAGATCCGTGGGGTTTGTAATATCTTTTGGGATATCGACCACAACAGGCCCAGGACGTCCCGTCGTGGCAATGAAAAAGGCTTTTTTAAGCACACCAGCAATGTCTTCCGCACGCTTAACCAAAAAGCTGTGTTTCACGATGGGTCGAGATACGCCCACCATATCGGTTTCCTGAAACGAGTCGGTGCCGATCAGGTGGCTCTGAACCTGCCCGGATATCACGACCATCGGAATAGAATCCATATAGGCAGTAGCAATACCCGTAATTGCGTTGGTTGCACCTGGGCCTGAGGTCACTAACACGACGCCTGGACGCCCGGTTGCACGCGCATAACCATCCGCCATGTGCGTGGCTGCCTGCTCATGACGAACCAAAATATGCTTGATCTTATTCTGCCTGAACAGAGCATCGTAGATATGCAGTACGGCACCACCGGGATAACCGAAAACGAACTCCACATCCTCTTCCTGTAGACCGCGAATCAATATGTCGCCGCCAGATAACATTTCCACCTTAGGGTCCTCTATATGTAGATGATGTCGGCTGAAATCACGGTTGTCGCAGAGCAGCCAAAGCGGGGCATTCTCGGCCATCAGGCCGAAGCAGTCAATCCGGCTTTTTAGGAAATTAACAGGATTGCGGTCGATTCCCACAAAAAGTTAGCGTAGACTTTGAAAAGTCTTTTACAATATGACGTTAGATGAAAAACCTAATCCTGATACTTATCGTGATCCCCGCACTGATAACGGGCGCGTGCGCCGTCACCGCCACAGCGGAAGAAGAATATTATACCTGGGTGGACGAAAACGGCATCACCAATTACTCCGAGCGCAACCCTGAAGGGGTCAACGCAACTTTTGTTTCCAGAAATCAAGCGTTCGGTCGCCGAGCCGCTGAGGAAGGACGACCCAAGCCACAAGCACAGCTGCCTCAAAACGACACTCCGGTCGTCGATCCGGATGCGCTGGTAAACGAACAAGCCGCAGCAATAGCCGCAGAAATTTCTGAAATCAAACGTAAGAATTGCGAAATCGGCAAAAGCAATCTGGCTCAGATTAAGGCATTTTCTCGTATTCGGATCTCCGATGAACAAGGCGAAAACCGAATCCTAACAGACGAAGAGAAAGAAGCCCGCGGCGACAAGGCACGGGGCACTATTCGCGAAAACTGCACGGGTTAAGCTGCTCTTTACCTCCCCTACCTCCAAACAAGCGTAGCAAATCTGCCTGTTGCTCCATCTCGGCGATAAGAAAAAAAACGCTCATCACAGGCGGTACACGCCTGCATCTCTTGAATCTGGTTAATACCTAAGAGCATCAGTTGCCTTTTGGCTTCAGCGACCAGGTCCAATCGATAATGACCCGAACGACTCTTTTCAAAGGCTTCATGACTGGAAAAATTTTCTCGTACCGCCGAATCTACCTCGTAGTGGCAAGGTCCAATTCCTGGTCCGATCCAGGCAAACACCGACTTGCCTGCAAAATGACGTACACCCTGTTCAATTATGCCATTGGCGAGCCCACGCCAACCGGCATGCAGTGCAGCCACCTGACGACAATCTTTATCCCACATCACAATCGGCAAACAGTCCGCGGTGAGTATGGCTAAGGGTAGTTCTGATCGTGTCGTGACACTCGCATCCGCTGTAAGCACCTCGGCTTGAGGAGCCGTGACCACCGCAACATCATTGCCGTGAACCTGTTCTAGCCAGATCGGTCGGGCTACAAGGTTGAGATTAGAGACCAGCAACTCACGGTTTGCCGCCACACATCGCGGGTCATCGCCCACATGGCTTGCCAGGTTCATAGAACCGAAAGGTGGTGAGCTGCATCCCCCTGAGCGGGTCGTTACAGCGATCGAAATATCATCAAACCCCACATCTGGGACCAGTATTTCAGGCGCGTCCATGGGTTCTCAAAAGACCCAACAAATCCGACATATCCTCGGTGAGTGGAGATTCAAACTCACATATCTCTTCAGAGGCAGGGTGGACAAAGCTTAGTTGTCTGGCATGCAGTGCCTGACGTGGAAACTCTAACAGCCCTTTCACCAGCCCGTTTTGTTCCTTGCCTGGCGGATGGCGGAAGTGGCCGCCGTAAGTTGGGTCGCCGATTAGCGGAAAGCCTAGATATTGCATATGCACCCGAATCTGATGCGTTCGGCCAGTCTGCAGCGACAGCTCAACATGAGAGTAACGCTCAAATACCTCCAGTGAACGATAGCGAGTCACGGCTTCTTTACCGTCATCTCTAATCGACATTTTGGTCCTCTGGGTTTTATGCCGACCAATTGGTGCCTCGACCTTACCGGGTCGAACGATCACGCCATACACCAGCGCCTCATAAATTCTCTTTACCTGCCGTAGCTGGAGCTCGCGAACTAAATAGTTTTGCGCTTGCAATGTTTTGGCAACAACCATGAGCCCAGTTGTGCGCTTATCGAGTCGATGCACAATGCCCGCTCTTGGAATCTCATCTAGCCTAGGGCAATGGTGCAGCAATGCATTGAGCAGTGTACCGTCGCGATTGCCAGCCCCCGGATGCACGACCAGCCCATCGGGCTTATCAAGTACCAGTATCTGCTCGTCCTCAAACAAGATACTAAGTGGTATGTCCTCCGCCACATTATTCAATGTCTCAGGCGTGGCGCTTAAAACCAGCACGGCGCCCACATCCACTTTATATTTAGGTACTTGTACCTGACCATTGAGGGTCAACTCACCAGACTGAATCCATTGCTGGAGTCTGGCGCGCGAAAAATCAGGGAACAGATCAGCCGCGACGCGATCAAACCGAAGGCGAGACATCGCGGCCGGGACTATAGCCTGATCCTGTATGACGTTAGAGTCTTTCATTAGCCGGGATTGTTGATGCACTTTGTGGTTAAATGACCCGGTTTTTCGGGGCCTAGAGTCCTATTATTACATGTCACCCTGAGAGGCGTATGCGTTTATTTACTATCACACTAATTATGCTTCTACTTAGCGCTTGCTCGAGCGATGAAGTAGACCAAGATATTAATGCCACAGAATTGAAATTCTACGAGTCTGCGAGCAACAGCCTGCGCTCGGGCAACTATCAAGATGCCGTAGCAAAACTACAGTTGCTCGAAGCCCGTTTTCCATTTGGTCGCTTCGCCCAACAAGCACAGCTTGAGATTGTCTACGCCTATTACCGAAGCGGTCAACCAGAGGCAGCACGTGCCGCCGCAGATCGCTTTATTCGCCTCCACGCGCAACACCCTAACGTTGACTATGCCTATTACCTAAAAGGTATGTCATCGTTCGACGAGGATCAGAATTTTCTTGAGAAGTTCTTGCCCCTCGATCCGGCAACTCGTGATCCCGGCGCAGCACGCCAATCATTTGATGACTTCAATTCACTCGTCCGTCGCTTTCCAGATAGCCAATATGCACCGGACGCCCAGAAACGCATGATCTATCTACGTAATTTGCTTGCTGAGTACGAGATCAACGTCGCCCGATACTATATCCGACGTGGCGCTTATATTGCCGCTGCTAACCGAGGTCGATATGTGTTTGAGAACTTTCAAGAAGCACCCGCAGTACCCAACGCATTAGCCGTCATGGTTGAAGCTTATGAGTTGCTGAATATGCCAGACCTGGCCGAACAGACACTACTCGTGTTGAGCAGCAACTTCCCCGATCATGACTCGCTGACGAACAACAAACAGCTAAAGAAATCGGAGTCTGTGAAAAACCAGGAGAAAAGCTGGCTGAACATTATTTCCTTTGGTTTGATGGGATAAGAACAGGTCATGGCAGTCGAGAGTACAAACAAAATTGATGACCTCCACAGCCTTCAGCGCTCGACGATTTTACGGGTATATAACTACTACCGAATCCTAATATCCTTTCTGTTCCTGTACCTATTCTCTGACGTTAACTTTCGAGAGTTTGTTGGAAGTGCTAATCCAGAGTTATTTCAGAGCACCATCCTCTTTTATCTAGGCGCCAATATCCTCATTGGATTGGCGCTGCCGATTTTTGTCTCAGATGAATTTGTTTCCAAAGCCGCACCTTCCTTTATCATTCTAACAGCCGATATTATCGCGCTAACCTTGTTAATGTCGGCCAGCGGAGGTGTTGCTTCTGGCTTAGGCAATTTTCTAATTTTCACAGTCGCATTTGGCGGCGGCCTGATTTACGGCAGGATATCCACCGTGTTGCCTGCAATCGCATTCATTCTGACAATCTATAACGAATTTTATTTATTCTTTCTGGATGCGAATGAGCTACAAAGTTTTTTCCAGGCAGGTATTCTTGGCATCGTATATTTCGTCGCGAACATTTTCTTTCAGACCCTTTCGCAACAGTTACGACGACGGGAAAAAGAAGTATTTACGCTGGAAAAGATCAACCAGCTGGTCGTAGAAAAAATTTCCACCGGTGTCGTTGTAGCTTCCCACGACGGCATCATCAAGTTGATCAATGCATCGGGTCGAGAGTTCCTCTTTCCTGGTACTAATGAGCTGGCTGAAAATACTGAACTTCCGAGAGCGCTTCGCAGCCGCATCCGCGAAGAGCAACCTGTTGCAGACCGTCAAACGTTCACATTTCACGTTGATGACAACTCACAGGATCTGTTGGCGACCTACTCTAAAGTCGTTTCGCCGGACCCCCAACTTGACACACTAGTGTTTATCGAAGACAGCACACTTATTCAGCAGCAGGCACAACAGCTTAAGCTTGCAGCTTTAGGCCGCCTATCAGCGAGTATCGCTCATGAGATCCGAAACCCTCTCGGGGCTATTAGCCATGCAGCACAGTTGCTTAGCGAGTCCGAGAAATTGGACCGAGGTGATCTACGTTTGAGCGAAATCATTCAAACGCACTGTTTGCGCCTCAACAAGGTCGTTGAAAATGTCTTACAAATGTCGCGCCGCAAAACAGCAGAACCGAAGAAGCTTAAACTCAACCTTTGGCTAGATGAGTTTATCCTCGAGTTTAAAGCTGGCTTCCCTGAAGAGTCCGATATTCAAGTAGTGCAACTAGACAACCCGAGCGACGAGTTGCTATTTGACCCGCTACACTTGTCACAGATACTTGGTAATCTATGCCAGAACGGATTACGATATAGCAAGAAGAAGACCGGCAAGGCGCACTTGGCGATTCGCATAGGTTCTGAATCTGATACCCAATTTATTGACGTCATCGATGATGGTGAGGGCGTGAGTGAAGATTTGATCTCCAACCTTTTTGAGCCCTTCTATACAACCGAAGTAACAGGTACTGGGTTAGGTCTATACCTTTCTAAAGAGTTATGTGAAGCGAACAACGCACGACTTAGCTATTCAAATCTACAGGGTAGTCGCTTTCGTATCTCCTTCGTTCAGCGACCGACCCAACAATTCATTCAGGAAAAAGCATAAAGGCAAACATGGATTTAAAGCGCGCCCTAATTGTTGATGACGAGCCAGACATCCGCGAACTACTCGAAATTACGCTTGGCCGAATGGATATCGACACCCGGGCCGCAGCAGATGTAACCAGTGCGAAAAAACTGCTTGGAGACGGACATTTTGATTTCTGTTTGACCGATATGAACCTGCCTGACGGAAATGGCATCGAACTGGTTCAGTACATATCGGATAATTTTCCTCACATGCCAGTCGCGATGATTACCGCTCACGGTAATATGGAAAGTGCTGTTGAAGCTTTAAAAGCTGGCGCTTTCGACTTTGTCTCTAAACCCGTAAACCTTGAACTACTTCGTAAACTTGTCGATACAGCACTAAACCTAAAACCACTCTCGCCGAGCGATGACTCGGATGGCCATCAGGGATTAATCGGCAGTACACCCGCAATGTTGTCGTTGCGCAAGCAAATCAAAAAACTCGCGCGAAGTCAGGCACCGATCTACGTCAGTGGTGAATCCGGCAGCGGTAAAGAACTTGTCGCTCGCATGATTCACGAACAGGGCCCTCACGCCGACGCCCCGTTTATTCCAGTTAACTGCGGTGCTATTCCTAGCGAGCTGATGGAAAGTGAATTTTTTGGCCACGTCAAAGGTAGCTTTACTGGCGCTGTCAGCGATAAAGAAGGTTTGTTCCAGGCCGCAAACGGCGGCACTCTATTTCTCGATGAAGTGGCAGACTTACCACTGCCCATGCAAGTCAAACTGTTACGTGGCATTCAAGAAAAAGCCATCCGACCTGTTGGCGGGCAGCAAGAAATTTCAGTCGACGTGCGAATATTAAGCGCAACTCACAAAGATCTGGCGACGGAAGTCGAAAAAGGTACCTTTCGTCAGGATCTCTATTATCGAATCAATGTTATTGAGTTAAAGGTACCCAGCTTGCGTGAGAGGCTAGCTGATGTGCCGGAACTCGCCGACGAGCTCCTGGGGCGAATTTCGGCAGACTACAAAGCCGAAGTGCCAGAAATAGCCGCCGATGCCATGGAAAGACTCGTAAGCTACCATTTTCCGGGCAACGTTCGAGAACTCACCAATATATTAGAACGTGCCTTTACACTCTGTGAAGACAACATTATTCGAGTAGAGGATCTCAGCTTATCGCCGGCCGAGAGTATGCCGAAGCCTACCCTAACCGCTGCCGCTTCAACGGTCGAAGATGAGGAAGTTGGGGAAGACGAGAAAGTTGAAGTCGACGAAGATCCAGAAGCTGAAGCAATTATTGCGCTGCCAGAAAATGCTGATAATCTCGAGTCCTATTTAGAGGGCATCGAGAAAAACGTTATCGTCGAAGCACTCGAAGCGACCCGCTGGAACAAGACAGCCGCGGCCAAAAAGCTTGGGATCACTTTTCGCGCTCTGCGTTATCGTTTGAAAAAGTTAGGCCTCGAATAGACCAAAACACAAGAGACAGCAAAGACATCCTCGCACGACTCTCTAAGATCTAGCCTACAGCCAACCATTTTCTAACCGAACACAATTTGTGACTGGTCGATTGGATAGTGCCATGAATAGTGCCATGAATAGTGCCATGAATAGTGCCATGAAATATTCCGGGTTCACATTAATTGAGCTGGCCGCAGTATTAGCAATCATGGCCATTTTGGCCAGTATGGTGATGCCTTCAGTGGCAAAGCTATACGCCAGAAGTGAAGCAACGACGAGCATTAATTGGATGGTGACTGCGGTAAATTACACACGGCATGCAGCCATTAGCTTTCGAACAACCGCGACCTTATGCCCTAAAGACCACGACCACCTAAAATGCGGCGGCCAGTGGCACGAAGACCTGATGATATTCGCTGATCGCAACGGAGACGGGAAATTTAACCAGAAGGACTATCTGATTCATCAGATCAACAGCCAAAAAGTCACGGGGACCTTTAAGTGGCGATCATTTCGGAATCGACAATATTTGCAGCTCACGCGTTTTGGCTACACCAACTACCAAAATGGGAATTTCGTTTATTGTCCCGGCCGCAGCAGCGCTAAGCTCGCGCGCCAAATTGTCATTAATGTTCAAGGTAGAGCCCGGGTGGTTCACACTCGGAATGATCACGGCATTCCTATTGATCGCAAAGGCAAGCCGCTCAGGTGTTGACCTTAATCAACATCTGCAGCCTCAATCTGTATCAGCTCAGTACCAATTCGGTCACCGGCTGGGGACTGGAAGAAGTAGATCTGCAGGTCCATTCCAGCCGAAAGCATTTCTAGCGAGCCGAAGTCACGACCCAGCAGTTTTACTTGCAGAGGCGTCGAGTCCGTCGCAGGCCCGAAGTGATAAATGTAACCACCAATCACTGCCGTGCGTGCGGACAAGTCAATCGCCTCGATTGTGCCTGTTGTCGTTCGTTCAGGCACCGGGTCTTCGATTGAATCGATAATTTCATCAAAGGACACCAACGCTGAGTTACTTGACAACTCAGACTCAAGATTTTCGCCATAAGCGACATGGGCAATGAACATCAATGCCAACAAGATCAGGTTACGAAACTTCATAGCTTTAGTCCTAGTTAACAGAATCAAGTTCTTTCCAAGATAGGCGACCGGTGTTTTCACCACCGCTTGTGTTGGTCTTGGTTGAATCGATAGATTTGTCACTCAACTGCGTTATCCGCTTATCTTCAATGAAAGACGAATCTGTTGGCACAGCATCTTCAAATCGTGTACCCGCAACGACCTGCCCATCAACCTCGTCACCTGCATCAAATGCACCATCATTATCCAGATCGAAAATACCCCTGGTAGCTAGGCAATTGGTACCGCCTGTTCCTGGACAGAAAGACAGAGCAAAGCCACCAGCAATATCGACACAACTGGTGTCGCTTCGCGGAATCACACTGTTGACGAACGCCAGACCTCCTCGTAACTGGATGTTACGAATCGCTTTCTCACCCGGAAACTCCGGGTCATCAAGCGTCTGATTGCCATCCAACTCGACCGCATCCAGATGGTTGTACCAACCTTTTTTGCCGCCTTCGGCAGTCGGGGAATAATCTACTTCATTGTTGGTCAGCGCTCGAACATTGCCAAAGTCTGCATCAAACAAGTTGATAAATCGTTGTTGCACAAGATCGTCAACCTCAAGTAGTTCTGGCGACAAACGATCCCACAATCCATAGATAGACTGAATATCCTTGTTTCTACCATCTGGAATCGTGATGAATGAGCCGGTCGCAAAGATCACAATAAAGCCATCGCTCTCAGTTGGGTGTGCTGTAACGATCGGCTGCGTCGTGATGGGCTGCAGCGTTTCATTGCTATCACTATCGACATAGCTGGCCTGGTAAATCTTGGTAAAACTCCAGTCATCATAGTTAGTCGACGTGAGATCAAAGCGGAAGAAGTTACCGAAGGTATCACCGGCATAGGCATAGTCGAGCGTGCCGTTACCATCCACGTCGATACCTCGCGGCGTGCCTAGTCCGTTGGGAAATCCATCCTGAACACCAAACCCTGTGTCGATCTTAACGAAGTCCTGTTTACCAATACATTCGGCTGGCAACGGCCCATTAAGCGTCTCATTGTGAATCATATCTGGATGACACCAGAGGCCGTCCACGCCCTCGTCGATAAAGAGCATGAACAATTTCGCGATACCAGAGGTCGAGTTAAATCCATTACCAAACATCGACACCCAAATTTGATCACCGTTGCCGTCTAGCATATTACTCATAGCAACCGTTGGGACACTGAAGGAGTAGCCCATATCCTTAACAGGCTGCGGTGTATCCTGCAGATCCTGACGTTGGGTAAGCCCGGGCGTCAGCAACGGATTGCCAGCATCATCAGTTGGATAAGTATCATCTGCTTCGGTGAACTCCCAAAGCACAACATCAGCAGCGGTTGATTCAGTCAACTTAGCCGGATCCGTGGCGTTCAATGCAAAGTACGCTTTTGCACCAGCACCCTGACCGCCAATCAAGAAACTAACCCATTCTTTGGTGCCGTCATTGTCCGAATCCATATAGACATCATTTACAGCTGGCGTCAGATCAACGAAAAACTTGTGCTCGTATTCAAAGTCCAACAGTTCAGTAATGCGGCGACTGAAGGTACCCAGCATCAAATTGTTAGGCATGAAGGCAAACACCTCACTGCCATCATCCGAATCAAACCCATGCAGCATGCCATCGTTGGAGGACACATAAATCACTTCATTTCGATCAGCGTTATCGGCCCGGAAACTCGAATAAAGCTCGCTCTGCGGGAACGGAGATTGATCTCGCCCAACCCGATTCGGCGCGCCGACAAACACTGGAGTTGAATGCACAATGTCACCCAATCGACCTTCAATCACAGGTCTCTCACGGAAGTTACCGGCTGGTCTTTCGTTCGCAGAATCACCGCGAAGGTAGTTCACCCGCTGTGTAACTTCCGAATTTTTTTGCGCCTCGCTGGCCGACAGGTCGGATATAAATACATTACGTTGATCTGTATTCAGAGACCCAGGGCGAAAAGGAATACCCACCGAACCGACCGCATCGTAGGTCAATATTTGTCGGCTGCTGGGATCCTGCGAATCCAAAGCCTCGGCCGAACTCCAGACAGGCTCCTCGAGTAAGCCATCGTCGGTCAGACTCTGTGCAATCAAATCACCCGTGTTGATCTTGGTGTTATAGAAAGCACGGAAGATCAGCGTGTCTTCCTGAATTTCTTGGGAGTTAAAGCTTACCGCCGATGCTGCACCACTACCTTGCGAGAATTCATCAAACGCTTTTACTAACTCATCCGCTAAATTCGCCGCGTTGCTGGCATCCAGATACTCGCCGCGACCGTTATAGGCTGCATGGCGAACGTCATCGGTTTTACGGAGGTCAGAAGAGAAAGGGTTTCCCCAGTTAAAACCAGTAGCAAAGTTAGTCGGCTCTGCACTTACCAAACCCTTTACGCCAAACCCAACCGTATAGGTCGTCATGTGTTGGTGCATGATGTCGTTGGAGCCATTTTCAAAGGCATCATCAGCCGCCAAAGCACGATCACGAGCGGTAGTGGGTACCTCATTATTAAGACTCGCATGCAAGTCACGCTCGTAATAATTCATCGCAACATCAGCCAATGTTGTGAATTCAGAACCGGCGAAGGCGCCACCATCGAAGTTGGAACTACCGTCTGCATCAGAGTTACCTGTACTAGGTGAAGCACCACCCCACCTGCCATCAGTGATCAGCAGGGTAAAGTTTTGTTGGCAGTTACCGTCTGGTGCAGGCAGCACCGGACAAATACTATCGCCTGGGCTCGAAGAAGCGGTATTCACGTCATCATTTGTCGTACTGAAACGACGATTTGACGTAAAGATATCCGTTGAATCACAGCTGAAGTACTCTCCAGCGTCATTCAAAGACCGCCGCAGTGGGGTTCCGCCATTACTGTTGGTCGCATAAATCGCGTTTAGAAGCGCGGCTTTTTCACCCGTACGCTCGGAGGTATTCATGGAAGCAATCTCTCGGGTGTTAATGCCAGTGTTTAGCTTGGCGTAGCCGACGCGAAGATTTTCTGCATTTGCCACCACGACACCGAGCGCCGCTTTAGCTGTAAATTCACGGCTGCGGTAATAGGTGAACCAGTTAGCGAAGTTTTGGATTTCTTCTGCGTAATTACACGAAGCGGTTGTCGCCTCGCAGTCAGTTCGGTCAGCGCCACGAGGATAAAGGTCACCATTATCTCGAATTTCAAGCAGTTCACCCTCGGAACAACCAAGCACACGGTTGGTTGCACAACCAACATCCTCATTGGCAGGTGAAGGCGTCGCATCCAGAGCTGAATCGCCATCAAGGTCCGTCCACTGGTAGTACCTTGGGATATAGAATCCGTTCGAGTCAACATTAGTAAATTGCGTGCCGCCCGTACAGGTGGTACGAGTAGAAACACAACGGCCACGTCTATAACGACGACAGGTTGTCTCGCAGACTCGTTCCTCTGTAACAACAGCACGGCCAGTGAAATCAATCGTTGTGGTCAGGTTTGTTGTATTGCTTGACGACAATGGATTGTGCCGCGCTGCAGTTGGCGGGCTATCGGGAAACTCAGAGTCATTGGTCACTAAGCCTTCCCATGGCTGATAGCGAATTTCTGGGTTGTAATACACTGTGTTGAAATTCGAGTTACGTAAGCGCCAAAAACCTTGGTTAGGCGCATCGCTCTCAGCAGGGGCAATAAGATCACTCGTACCCGCTGTTGCCTCGTTAACGTAGTACAACGAATGGCCGGTCGACACTTGGTACAGACCACTAGTGCCGTCCGACATGATATCCCAGCCCATCGAGCCCGAATCATCATTCACAATCAAAACGTTGGGCTCAGGGCCAATCGGCAATTCCAAAGGTGTTTGCGCCAACTGATAATCGAACTGAACAGCAGAATCACTGGAGCCTTCAGGCGCGCCTTCGAGAGCATCAATCGTGATTGAAACTTGACCCGACGCACAGTGGTCTGGATCTCCTGGTGTATTAGAATCACAAACCTCAAAGAAGAACGCATCATCACCGTCGTAAGTCGCATCGGGACGATAGTTATAAGAACCATCATCTAAGAATGGCGCAAAAAGTTGGCCATGTTCCGTTACAGCGCCCGCAAAATAGAAGTACAGCCTGTCTGACTGAGGATCGCCGGCGCCCGGATTACAAGTGACAAGCCGCGGATCGCAACCGAGTCCATCCAGATGGGTGTTATCCAGGTCGCGGACGAAGTTTTTCAAACTATTCTCATCATCTGCGCCCACCACCAGGTCATCAGCCTGCTCCATAGTGACCACAATCGTTTCTTCTACCACGGGCTTATCATTAGCCGGGAGGACTAAAACCGTTACCGTGGCACAACGATCGTCGTTAGGCGGCGTGAACGGATCCTCATTGGCAGGTGCTGCATCTTCGATGCAGTAGGTAAATGAATCCTCACCGTTAAAGTTAAGAGTCGGCAGATAGGCAATCTCACCATCCGAGATATCGAGACCTGATATTCTTTGGTTGCCACGCTGCGCATCAATACAATCGCTAAACGCACAACTGACCTCACCATTGACCGTAATGACGAAGTTGCCAGTATCTCTGACGTCAGCCAGCCTCGTGGTCGACACTAACGCTTGATCTGCACCGGAAGAGTCAACAATAGACTGCCCAGCACTAATGACCTTGGCAGGACCATCACCCTGATAGTCGTTTTCAGTGACGTCAAAATAAACCACTGGACTGTCTTCGGTGATAATCAAAGTCGGAAAATCATCGTGATGATCGTCTTCTGCTACGGGCTGGTCATCGCCTATGCCATTGACCGTGACACGGAAGTTGGCTTGGGCAAACTGCGGCAAGGGTAACGCTGGTAATTCTGGAGGCCTACCCTGGTCGGTGGCACGAATATTAATATCGACCGTACCATGAGCATCTTTAAACACATCGAGGACGATCGTGGGATCTGTCGTTTCAACTATCAGAGTTCGATCTCCGCCATCCGGGAGGTCGTCACTGATAACATTCAACCCGGTCTCATCAATCATAGGGGTTTGAACAAACTCGTTTGGCGAACCAACAATCGTCAGACGATAGGTCAGAACTTCATCACCACTAGTATCATCGTCTATGTCCGCGTCTGAAAAGGCACCCGCCAGATTAATCGCAATATCTCCTGAATCCTCATCGATGTCGTAATTATTATAAAAGTTGATCTGGTAAATCGGCGCGTCATTCACTGAATCTACGGTCACCAGCAGGGACATTTCCACGAATGAAATGTTGCCCGAAGGATCTCCTGTGTCTGTTGCACGCAGAACCAGAGTCGAAATCCCGTGCACATCCTGGCCGCTGAATAAACTCAAGTCACCGCTGTTGAGATTAACCTGCAAAACCGCTGAGTTGGAGTTACTGACGACAGAGAATATTAGCGAGTCATTGTCTTCGCCCGTATTGGAATCAAACATTCCATCAGCATCGATATCGAGATCCTTAAACAGAGTATTCAAAACAACCGTGAATGGTGTGCTGACACTAGGATATTGATCTTCTTCAAAATTGATCCCGGCTGCCTCTAAAGCCAGTCCATCGACCGATAGTTCAGGCTGATTATCGTTCCTTGGGTTAATGGTGATGTTGATCGAGCCCTCGTTAGCACTCGCGGTGTCGCCGTCAGTGACGCGATAGGTGGCGCTCGCTGAGAATTTTTCAACGGTCACAACAGAGGTGGTGACAAAGTTAGCAGAGCCATCACCATTGACAGTCAAAGTACCGACCACAAGACCACCGTCCTCAAGATCAATCGGCACACCGACAAGTCCGACATCACCATTCACTTCTGAGACAAATAGCGTTTGTGCAGGTACATCTATATCGGTGTCATTATCAACCACGGAAAAATTCGCAGCGGCTTGCTCGTCAACGGCGACATCATCGTCAACGGCCAGAGGCGCGTTATCGTCAAGGCCATTTAAGTTAATCGTGATTGTTGCGTCATCAGCCAGACTCGGCAAGCCGGTATCATTGGCCGTCACCGTCACATTGAATTGAGGCGTAACTTCCGCGTCTAGCTGAGCAACATCGGCAACAGTAATCACGCCGTTGTTATCAATAACGAACGCCGTTCCATCTATTTCATAGGTAAAACTCTGAGCAAGCTCGGCGCCCACAGGTTCTATATCAACTGCCGTAACCGTCCCTACAACTGTTCCGTTAGGTGAGTTTTCGTCGACAAAAAGTGTTGCTGGGTCAAGCGTTGGCGCATCGTTCACTGCCTCGATCTGCACGCTAATAGTATCGGCCGCCGACGTTGAATCGCCGTTGCCGCTTTCAGTCGCAGTCGCAGTAACTGTCAGCGTAAAATCGTCGTTGTTATTAGCCGCGGCGCTAATAGTCAGTCCAGGTAGATCTCCGAGGTTGACTCCCCAAGAGCCACCCCCCAAATCAGTACCCGCACTAAAAGTAGAGCTAGCAGGGTGGCCTGTGATGACCATGGTAAGTGTCTCGGAACCATCAACATCCGTTAATGTGCCGCTGATATCTAGTGGGATCGCCGTATCTTCGTTACCGGTTGCTAAAGCGTTCACGGTGATCGTTACGGCGTCTGCTTTAGGCGTAACGAAAATGTTGATTCGACCAGCACCTGGCGCTGAAAACTGCGTGCTGCTATCTCGAGCCTCAGTGACCAGAGCTCGAACATTAATCTGGAAGTCCTCCGCAACATGAGTGTCCATGGTCAAGGTCAAACCAGATTCTGCTTCGGCTTCTGTCAACGTCCAGACACCACCGCCCTGGTTAACACCAGCGCTCAGTGTCGCCGTTGCTAGCACGCCGCTAATTTCGTAGGTCATTGACTCAGAGCCGTCTGTATCGACGAGGTCTGCTGCGATCGTGAGAGGCAGCGCACTGTCTTCGTCCGCCGTTACCGAGTTCGTCACAATCAACGTCGGCGCATCAGCAACCGCGAGTATTGTCACCGCAATCGCCGCTGGCGCGAGTGTAATGGTACTGGCGTCATTATCTGTCGATGTTGCCACTACGCTAAGGATAAAGTCGCTGTCATCGTGGAGATTACTCGTAATTGTCAGACCGGAAATGTCTGCTTCAGCTAGATCCCAAACACCACCGCCGGCATCTGTACCGTTGTTCAGCGTCGCGCCAGTTGGTACCCCAGAGATCTTAAAAGACAGCACTTCGGAACCGTCGGTATCGACAAGACTGGATGTAATGACCAATGTCGCCGGTATGTCTTCACTACCGGCAGCAGCTGCTGTGACGGCAAAGTTAGGCGTATCAGCAACGGCTGTTACTGTGATCGCGATGGTATCGGTGGTTTGTGCAGTATCACTATTAGCGCCTTCGGTGGCGATCGCTGCAACCGTAAGGGTAAATTCACTATCATCGTGCAACTTGGGTGTAATCGTCAGCCCGGTAGCCTGGGCTTCGGTCAGCGTCCAAACACCTCCCCCACCGTCAACAGCGTTGTTTAAGACAGCACCATTAGGCACATTGCTGACTCTAAAACTTAGAGTTTCCGAACCATCAGTGTCAGCTAATGTACCTACAATTGTGAGTGAGATAGCCGTGTCTTCATTACCTGCGGCAACGTTGGTCACGGTAATCGCGGGTGCATCTACGACCGCATTCACCGTAACGGCTAACGCGCTAGCAGTGGTCGTTGCCGTATCGCTATTGCCTGCTTCTGTAGCCGTAGCCGTCACATCCAAACTAAAATTACTATCATCATGGAGCTTAGGCGTGATGGTCAGACCGCTGAGTTGGGCCGCTGTCAGGTTCCATGTGCCACCACCTGCATCAGACCCTTGGTTTAAGGTCGCACCGTTCGGGACACCTGTTATTTGAATATTGGTGATGGTTTCTGAGCCATCGGTGTCTACCAGAGCCGGTGTCAAACTCAGGGAGATAGCGGTATCTTCATTGCCGCTCGCCGCCGTGACATTAACTGTTGGGGTATCCGCGACGGGCGTTACAGTTAGATTGATAACCGCGGCCACACTTGCGGCAATGTCACCATCTCTCGTTTCAGTCGCGATCGACGTCACCGAGATAAAGAAATTCGAATCGTCATGTAACTTGGGCGTTAACGTCAACCCGGAGACATCAGCAACGACGAGATCCCAGGTGCCGCCACCTGAATCAGTACCATTGTTTAGGCTCGCGCCAGAGGGTACACCCGTAATTTGGTAGCTCAGCGTTTCTGAACCATCGGTATCTACCAGCGCACCGGCAATCCCTAAACTAATGGCCGTATCTTCATTGCCAGCCGCTGCTGCGGTTACCGCAAGAGTAGGAACATCGGCGATTGCCACAACATTCACATTCGTCGTCGATTGAGCTTGCGCGGTAGTCGAGTTAGCCGCCTCCGAGGCCGTCGCCGTAGTCGTTAACGCAAAGTTACTATCATCGTGTAGCTTGGACGTTACTGTAATGCTCGCAAAGGTCCACGCCGAGACATCTGTGCTCGCTGTGCTCGAACTAAAAGTGCCGTCGGTAATGGATGCGCCTGCAGGTAAACCACTAATAACAACTTGCAACGTTTCATCCGTTGGGTCATTCAACGATGCTGTGAGACCAAGGCTTGCGGCCACGTCTTCACCAGGCGTTAACGTTGCCGTCGAAGAAACACTAGGCGCAACGGCTTCCGCAGTTACGGTAATAACGAACTCAGCCTCAGCTATTCCGCCATTACCATCACTTGCTTGGACTCGAATCGAGTAGGTCTTAGCAATCTCAGCATCGACATCACCAGAGGTACGTAAATTAGCGCCACTAATATTAAACAAGCCGTTATCAGCAGATCCGGAACCCCCGACAAGTGAATAGGAATGCGTATCAGAAACATCAACATCAGTCGTAGAGAAACTACCGACAACAAAATTGGCACCGGTATTCTCGCTCAAGGAATTATTGGATAGCGCTATAGCGGTAGGGTCATCATTTACCCCGGTGACAGTAATCGTGATCAGCGCAATACCATTGTCCGGATTATTGAAATAACGCGTTGTTGCTCGTGCTGCGTTATCAGAAACGTCGGCAAACGATTCACCTGCTGCTAGAAACTCAAAACGACCGCGCGGGTCGTAAGTAAAGCTACCGTCGGAATTCATTTGGAATGGGCGTCCAGCACCACCGAGGTCGCCAGAGAAAGTCGTTGATCCGGTAGGACCAACACTACTTGACGGCGTGAGGTTGACTGCCGCGACGAGCGACCCAACTGGGTCGGGTGGGATGTCGTTGGCTAAAACACCATCTACTGCGCTCTTTACCAGTAAACTATCTTCATCGATTGTGTATACATCGTCGCTCGTCGCCATTGCGGCAACGCTACCGACGAGCGCGAACACCGAGACCAGATTTACGATCCATCGACGAGCATGCCTGGATAACTTATTCATATGAGTTCCCTAGAAGCGCCTTCCGTAGGTGCTCTGAATCATGACGTGGGCGGTATCTGTACCACCCGTCCCGAATACTGTAATGCGAAAAATTTGCGCCCGACCTGAGCCGGTATCCTGACCAATGTTGTCGAGGTTTAACTTGTCCTCATCTGCGATCACTGTTTTTACATGTTCCACAATGTACTTAGGCTGCTCCGCAACGCCGGTAATGGCGGTTGCAGCAGCGATAAACCCGGTTGAGCCCGACCAATCAATACCCACCCAATTTGAGCTGCAGTTGTAACCTCGTTCGTAATAAAGGCCCGCATCATCATTGGGAGAGTCATAACACTGGGCTGGGTTGATCCTCGGATCATTGCCAAAATCGACAAGCGAAGTAAACGTCTCAACCATCGTCTCTGCATCTTTGATCGCGGCTTCTGTTGCCTGAAACGCTAAGTTCGTATCCCGAGCGTTGCGTGCCATACGTTCCTGTAAGGTCGTGGTTTGCACAGACGATAAGCCAAGAACGGTAATGATCAGTAACATCACGAGGCTCATAAACAACGCAATGCCAGATTGACGCCGTGGTAATGCTCTGCCTGCGCTGGACATGTTCATCCGCTATTCCTCATCATTATGGTCTGCGTGAAGGAACGACGAATCAAACCATCGTATGCTTCGCCTGTAATACAATCCTGAATTGTGCAGCCATGGGTAGGCAGAGACGTTGTTGAGCCCACATCTTCAATACTATTGACCACAATTGAGACCCGAACAGTCGCGACGTTTGTCCAACCGTTAGCGGGCACAAAGTTCGCAGAAAAATATTGGTTAGGCACACCGTCCGTGTCGGTATCAATTCCGTAGAGCAATTGCAGATCCTCAACGCCTTCAATCAGCTCAATGGGCGCCTGGACGCCTGACTTACGCCACAAACTCAATGGTCTATTACCTGCGTTATTCACGCCCTCTCCTGGTGCAATGAAAAATGTATGAGATTCAATCGCGGAAACCGCCGCATCAACTCCAAAGGTATTTAACAACGCCAGACGTGTAAATATGTTCTGAGTGGTATCAGGGTCTCCAGTATCGTGACCAACGGTCAAATCTCTGGCAGTTGGCACCGCCATTGGACTCCCGTCACCATTTCTGCCCCAGGGATTGCTGGTCGTCACTCTGAAAACAGTGGCTTTTTCGCAATCATGAACCATTGCCAGGTGATCCAGGTCAAATTCTGCCCATCCAGCCTGTACACCGACCACCATCGGTTCAGTAGAGGTGGGCATGGTGCCATAAGTGGTGTTCCCGTCCGCGTCGGTATAGCCTCCCAGACGCGCATCAATTTGAGAGATATGCCTAAATGTGACGACATCAGTACCGGAAACCACCTCATCCAGGTCGATGCCGGCATTAGCCCCATAGTTATAGGTAGTTTTAAACACCGTGTTCAGCGGATTGGTCATAGCAAAATCAGCATCCGTATTCGGCAACACATCCAGCGGCGGGTTCCACGTATCAATTCCCGCATCGTTAAAGCCTTGAATTCCGAGACGCAGATCGAATTCATAAGGAATAAAGGGCGCATTGTTAGGCCCCATGCTGGTGAGCAAATTAGCGTTGCCAGAAAAACACCCTCGATACCCAGCTTGTCGCACTTGCCGACCCACAAAGTCGAGGGCAAATCTTGCAGACTCCTGCATACGAGACTGCCCAATCAACAGGGTATGTGTTTCAGAATTCGCGACAAAAAGCTGTACCACACCAGCGGTTACCACCGACCCCAGCGCCAGTGCAATCATGAGTTCGACGAGCGAGAAACCCTTTACCGAACGTTTATGCCTTCGCTTCATTTACGGCGCCTCCGTTCGAGTTCGAAGAATAATTTGACTGACATTGCCTTCCCTATCATTGACCCATTCCACGGTAACCACATGCACACTGCCCACCCGCTCAATGCTGCCTTTGCCTTCCGGTAACGCAGCCTGCAAGATGCCAAAATCGGTGCAGGCAGCGTAAACCGAATCGTCATCGTCAATAGGATCCAAACCACACTTCCATTGCGCAATATCAAATTCAGCCATCTCATTTCTGTCACAGCTAACATCCATGCAATTAAATTCCGAAACCGGGTCATCGTCGATCAGTACGGGCGCATAGTCCGTTAACGGGTTAGCCCGCATTCGATCAAGAATGTCATTGCCGGACTGCAGCGCTTGGTCACGCAGTAGCGCATTTCGATTTTGTTGGAGACTCACGACCTGCATGCCTGCAACGCCCAGCACGCCAACAGCAACGATCAACATGGCGACCAGCACCTCTATCAGCGTAAAACCTTGTTCTCGAATCACTTCTGGCCTCCTAACAGTCTGGGCGTCGGTTGGTATCAGGATCATCTGGCCGATGGGATTTAGAACGACCGATCGGCGATACAAAAATCCGGCGACCTTGCTGACCTTCGTAACAATAGTCGATGCTGACCGTCGAGAAATTTTCGAGCCCGCCTCTGGCCGTGAAATCAATTGAGGTCTCACCGCCGGCATCAACCAGATTGAGCGTCGCATTGGGATTAGTGCCAGAAAAAGATCGAATCACTGCGCCGTTGCAGTTCGCCTGAATCGTCGCAACAACACACCAGCCAGGGCCAAATTCGTTCGCTTCAGTGCCGCCCGCGGCTCTGATGCTGACACCGGAACCGGTTCGACCTGCTTCGCTACGGGCCAAATTGACGGCCAGCAGCATTTCATTTACATCAGTTGCGACCGTATTTCGAGCGATCATGCCCTGAAAGCTGGGTATCGCGACGGTCATACCAATACTGATAATGGCCAGGCCAATGAGCATCTCCATGAGAGTCACACCGGCGGTACGGCGGATATTGAGCGGCCGAGAAGGCAAAATTTGCGATCCTTTTACAAACAGAGCCGGAAAGTCTACGAGAAAGAGGCCACAAGCAGGTTTGAGCTATGATGAGACCGCTCGTTTTGGAGACGAGCGGCAGTATTTTGGAGGTTAGGGCGCTAAAACTAACAATTTTTAGATTTCCGTCATGGTTCCGTCAGCCGCTAGCTGAATCGTGGTACCAGAACCGCAGGACTGTCCGCTGGCCGGTGCGGCCTGCAAGACATAGTTATTAGGGGTTAATGTCGACAAGGTGATATCAAACTTAGTGTTGGCGTCATCGGGAGATGCGTTTGAGCAAAGCGTATCACCCGTACCATCGACGACCGCGCCAACGTACGTAAAGCCATCGCTGAAATGACGCTCAAGTGACAGTGCACATACCTTAAGATCGGCAACCGCCTGCCCTCGGTAAGTATCGCAGGTATAGGATTGGTAGCTAGGATAAGCGATAGTAGAGACAATCCCAACAATCGCGACCACGATCATCAGCTCAATCAATGAATAACCCATTGCCTTGCCGACTGTCTTATTAATTGTCTTGGTTGCCATGCCTTCCTCTCTCGTCAAATAACGTCAACCACCAATCTCAACATCTACGACCAACCATTTAGGTCAATGATTAGGGTCAACGCAGTGCTTTAGGAAGTGAAAATTCAATATTTTCTTCCCGCGTGATCACATTTTCTATGGTGGCGTCCTCAATGCAGTTTAGTCGCGCGATTACGCTTTCGACAAGACTTTCTGGCGCACTGGCACCAGAAGTCAGACCAACGCGCGTAACACCCTCAAACCAGTCAGCATTCACTTCTGTCTCATCATCGATCAAATACGAAGGTACGCCTAATCGCTCACCCAGCTCTCGTAGACGGTTTGAATTAGAACTGTTGGCGGAGCCCACCACCAAAATCA
The DNA here is from genome assembly GCA_051278195.1 of Candidatus Azotimanducaceae bacterium. Taxonomy (GTDB): domain Bacteria; phylum Pseudomonadota; class Gammaproteobacteria; order Pseudomonadales; family Azotimanducaceae; genus JAHRVQ01. The sequence continues at coordinate 34,414 of JBNMQM010000025.1, read as the reverse complement.
AATCGCATTCTTGGGCTAAAGCTTTTACAGCATCTTGCCGATTCTGGGTCGCATAACAGATATCGTCAGTTCGAGGGCCTTTAATTTCTGGAAACTTGTCCTTCAAGGCGACAATCACTAGAGCTGTATCGTCTACGGATAACGTCGTCTGGGTGACGAAAGAAACATGACCTGGATCTGCCAATTCCAATGTTTCAACATCAGACGCGGTTTCGATGAGATGGATGCGCGCTGCATCCTCGAACTGACCCATCGTGCCCTCGACCTCGGGATGCCCCGCATGGCCAATTAAGATCGTATCGCGTTTTTCGCGAGAAAAGCGCTGCACCTGATTATGAACTTTCGTCACTAAAGGACAGGTTGCGTCAAAGACTTGAAGCCCTCTCTGCTCTGCTTCCAGCCGAACCGCCTGAGACACCCCGTGCGCACTAAAGATCACGTGCGCACCGGGCGGCACATCTTCTAGCTCATCGACGAAGACGGCACCTTTAGCCTTCAGTTCTGCAACGACGGTTCGGTTATGTACGACCTCGTGGCGAACGTAGACCGGCGCGCCAAACTTCTCGAGCGCTCGATTTACAATCTCAATCGCGCGATCGACTCCAGCACAAAAGCCCCGCGGGTTAGCCAGTTTTATTTGCATCAACCACTGACCCTCAATATTTCGTTGGAGACCTGATCGACGTTGACGATAGACACGTCAAACAGAATCGTCTTACCCGATAAAGGGTGATTAAAATCAACATCCACATAATCATCGTCAATGCCGACGACAACGCCTGGCAACTCAGAATTTTGAGCGTCTGAAAATGACATCATCAATCCCTCCGCCAATTCCATATTACTTTGGAAACTGGATCGCTTGATCCGCTGAACATTGTCTTCATTGGGTTCGCCAAAAGCATCTACTGAAGCAATTTTTAGTAACCGGCTATCTCCAGCTTTCAGACCGAACAAAGCTTTTTCGAAACCGGGCAGCAAATTGCCATCTCCGACCACAAAATCTGCCGGTTTATCACCGGTCGAGTCGATGACCTCACCAGACTCGAGACTCAACGAAAACGTTAGTGTCACTTTGGTTCCCGGGCCGACCGGGGTCGCTGAAGGGCTTATATCAGCCATTTGTACTCTCCACCGTTTTATCAGGATCTTTCTTTAAAAACATTTCAAGAATCAACACACCTGCGCCCACTGTGATGGCGCTGTCTGCGACGTTAAAGGCAGGGAAATAAGCGTCATCCCAATGCACAACAAGAAAATCTACAACATATCCTACGAATGCCCTGTCGATCAGATTACCCAGAGCACCACCAAGAATTAGAGCAAGGCCAAATGCCAGTAATTTTTCCTGTTGACGAATCCGGTACAACCATACGCTAATGTAGGCAGACACTAGCACCGAGATCGAGACAAGGAACCAGCGCTGCCAGCCGCCGGCGTCATCAAGAAAGCTGAACGCCGCGCCGCTATTGTGCAAAAGCGTGAGCTGGAAAACAGGCAAGATCACGATTGACTCACATCGACCTGGCACACACAAAGTCAGAAGATCCGACATATACCACTTCGACCATTGATCTAGTCCTATCAGCAGAACGACGAGTGCAACGTGAATCATACTGCTTGCCTGAGCGAAAAATAGGTTCTTGCTGATTCAATATCTTGTGCGATTGCCGTTTTTAAAGCTGCCAGTCCATCAAACTTTTTTTCGTCACGAATTTTGTGACGAAAGATAACCTCAACGTTGCGCCCATAAATGCTTTCTGCGAAATTAAACAAATGCACTTCGAGCACCGGCTTCATGACTGCTTCATTTAGGGTTGGCCGGACGCCCACATTCGCGACACCTTGCAAGCGCTTGCCTAAGCCATCTAATTCCACCGCGTAAACGCCACTGATTGGCGCGCGATATCGATGCAGCTGAATGTTGGCCGTCGGCGCGTCCAGGGTCCTGCCAAGTTGTCGGCCGTAGACCACCTTTCCCATAATAAAGTATTCATGCCCGAGCAAAGCTTCAGCTTCTTCAAACTCACCGTCAGCGAGACATTCTCGAATTCGCGTACTACTGACTCGATCATCTCCTAGCGTCATCGTGCGCAGGTTGGAGACTTCAAAGCCATAGCGTTCACCTGCCGCAACCAGTGTCTCGTAGTTACCACCGCGTCCTTGTCCAAAGTGAAAATCATCTCCCACAAACAGAGACTTGACGCCGATTTTTTCGGCCAACAGCTCAACAAAGGTTTCCGGCTGCATGCTCCTAGTGGCCTCATTAAATTGCATGCAGAACACAGTATCGACACCGTATTGCTCGAGTAAGCGAACCTTTTCTCGAAACCGTGTCAGCCGAGCGGGCGCACTGTACTCATCAAAATATTCTTTGGGCTGAGGCTCAAAGCAAATCAGCATGCTAGGCACCCCAAGCGCTTCAGATTTTTGTCGAATCTGCTGAAGCAACGTCTGATGGCCACGATGTACACCATCAAAGTTACCGATGGTCACGACACATCCCTGATGATGGGGCTTTAGATTCGCGATGCCGCGTACAATTTCCATCGCTATTTCATTAACTCTCTAATTTTTATTCCAGTTACCAAAAGCGTCACACCGTAGACAAGTGCGCCCCCTATACATATCGCCAACATCCAACCCAGACGCGGCCAAAATTCCATACCAAACCAAGCTGCCTGCTCGGGCAAGCACCATAACAAAAACCAGAGCATCAGTCCGTTGCCCGCTAGGAGTTGAAGCATAAATCTCCACCAGCCTGCTGGCAGCCGAAAGTGTCCCGCTCGCACCAGGCCAAACCAAAGTAGCCCGGCATTTAAAAATGCTGCAATCGAGGTCGCCAGCGCCAGCCCTACGTGTTGGAAGCGCCAGACCAACATGAGGTTCAGCACCATGTTGGCAATCAGCGCAATAATACCGAAACGAACTGGTGTTTTGGTGTCTTGCCGAGAAAAGTATCCCGGGGCTAAAACCTTCACCAACATATGTCCCAATAACCCCAGTCCATATGCAGCCAGGCTCATCCCGGCCATCTCGACATCGCGTTGCGTCAGCTCACCCTGATAAAACAATGTCGTAATCAGGCGCTCAGATAAAACGACCAGAGCAATCGATGCGGGCACTCCAATCAAAAACACGATTTTGACTGCCCAGCTTAAAGTCTCCTGAAATGCGTCTGGGTCCTTGCCTTGCTGCCGTGACAGACTCGGCAAAATCACCGTGGCAATTGTAATGCCAAATAGCGCGAGCGGCAGCTCTAACAAGCGATCTGAGTAATAGAGCCAGGAAATGCTGCCGGTGGGCAGGAATGATGCAATAACGGTGTCGAGCAAAAGGTTAATCTGCCCCACAGAAACCCCCAACAACGCCGGGAGCATCAATGTCATGACCTGTTTTACACCGGGATGTGAAAACTCAACTTTCGGCCTGACAAGCAGTCGCTCCCGTGCCAAAAAAGGCAGCTGAAACAATAACTGCAAGATGCCGGCCAACAGCACGCCCCAGGCCAGCGCAATCACTGGCGTCGTCATGTAAGGCGTAATGACCATCGCCGAGCTAATCAGGCAGACATTGAGCAACACAGGCGTAAATGCAGGTGGACCGAAACGGCCATAGCTATTCAACACAGAACCTGCAAAAGCGGTCATACAGATAAGAAAAACGTAGGGGAAGGTGAGCCGCAGCATTTCTGTGGCGAGGGCCAACTTTTCTGTCTCACCACCATAGACATAGCCGGCGGCGAAGAGGCCGATCACCAGAGGCGCGCCTACAACACCGATAATAGTGAGCACGAGGAGGTTAAGCCCAAGCGAGCCGCCTATCGCCGCAATCAGGCCCCTGACTTCTGCATGAGATTTTTCTGTCCGATATTGAGAAAGTACCGGGACAAAGGCTTGGGCGAAGGCGCCTTCACCAAACAAACGACGGAAAAAGTTGGGAATCCGGAATGCCAAGAAGAAACTGTCGGCCCCCGCGCTCGCGCCAAAAAAATTGGCGATCACCATATCTCGAACCACTCCGAGGATTCTCGACAGCAGCGTCATACCGGACACGAGGCCTGAGGACTTCACAAGCCCCCCGCCTGGCGGACCCTTCGGCGCTATTGTTTCAGAATCAGTCATTTCGCTAGTCTATCGTTTTAGAGCCATCAGCGTCTTTATATAAGAGCCATCAGCGTGTTTAGATAAGAGCCATCAGCGTGTTTAGATAAGAGCCATCAGCGTGTTTAGATAAGAGCCATCAGCGTCTTTATAAACAACACTTGGCCTACTTGTTTAGGGGCTACGAACGACGATGCAGCCCATTTCACTAACATTGACAAAGGTCGTTGTAATCGGCACAATCCGCTCCCTTAATTTCCAGACCTATTTGAGGAAAATCGAACGTGGCAAATACCCCACAAGCAAAAAAACGTGCTCGTCAGGCTGAAGGCCGACGCAAGCAAAACGCCAGTCAGCGCTCTAATATGCGTACGGCAATAAAGAAAACACTAGCTGCAGTTGAAAGTGGTGATTATGAAGCAGCAACCGCCGCTTATGTCGCTGTTGTGCCTGTGCTGGATCGCGCGGTGACTCACGGCATTATTCATAAAAATAAGGCTTCTCGACATAAGTCTCGGCTGAATGTTGGCGTTAAAGCACTTAAAGCCTGATCGACTGGTCTTTTAGTGGTGCTAGCGATCGCGCGGCGACTGTTCGCTGCTTTAGTTGACCGCAAGTACTAGATTGTCCCGGTGAATCAGCTCTTCGTCGCCGGGATAGCCTAGAGTCTGTTCAATTTCCTGACTACTTTTACCCGCAATTTTTGCAGCTTCGCCGTGCGCGTATGCAACCAAACCGCGGGCAATTTCGTGTCCATCCGGGCCCACACAAGCCACCATCTCTCCGCGCGTAAACTCACCGCTTACCCCAACCACACCCACCGGCAACAAACTGCTGCCCTGAGTTTTTAACACTCGGACGGCACCCTCATCCAAATGCAACTTGCCTCGGCAAGGCAACGCGGCTAGCCATTGCTTTCGGGACACTAACGGCGCTTTGCCTGAAAACAGGATCGTACCTGTACACCGGCCTGCAGCAAGCTCACGAATCACCTCAGAAGCGGCACCTGATGCAATCACTGTATTAGCACCACTACGCGCAGCTGTTCGGGCGGCGCGTATCTTGGTGATCATGCCGCCGCGGCCAATCGCACCACCTTCACCGGCCATGTCATCAAGACTAAGATCATCAGCTTGCCTAGCCCGGATCAACCTGGCATCAGGGTGAGTACTCGGGTTGGCATCAAAAAGACCATCCTGATCGGTTAACAACAGCAAGGTATTCGCTTGAATTAGGTTGGCCACCAGCGCCGCCAAGGTATCATTGTCACCAAAGCGAATTTCATCAGTCACCACGGTATCGTTTTCATTAACCACCGGAATCACGTTCAGCTCCAGCAGACTCTTCAACGTCCCACGGGCATTGATGTAACGCTCTCGGTTACGCAAGTCATCGTGGGTCAATAACACTTGAGCCGTGTGCAACCCATAAGACTGGAAACGCGATTCGTACGCCTGAATGAGGCCCATCTGGCCTACCGCTGCTGCGGCCTGCAATTTCTCAAGGGATTGGGGGCGTTTTGACATACCAAGACGGCTCATGCCCTCAGCCACAGCACCCGATGAAACCAGCACAACATCTATACCAGAGCGTCTTAACTCGACAATCTGCTCTGCCCATTCAGCGATCAGGTCGAGTGCTAGACCTTTACCATGGCGAGTCAGTAACGAACTACCAATCTTAATAACCCATACCTGCCCAGCATCAAAAGCTTCGGGCGCAATTGCCATATTGGCCGGTATAGCGGCCTCTGTATCGGCTTCAGTGCTCACGGTTCGTAATGAACCTCAACATCGTGATCATCATCGTCATCTTCTTCGTCTTCTGGCAACGCGGTCTGATTGCGGCGAGCTCTGCGTAAATCGCGCTGACGCTGGGAATAGGCATGGGTCTCTTCGCGAATCTTTCGCTCGGATTCTTCCAACGCAGCGGCTTCTTCCTGGGAGCGCTGCAACTCGAGCATATATTCCTGAACGGCCTGGCACAGCTCAGCCGTGCCTTTAGAGGTCACTGCTGAAATACTGAAAACCGGCCCTTCGTGCTGAATGTCGATCAATACGGACTGCATCTTCGCCTCAGCTTCTGCTGCGGGAAGCAGGTCCAGTTTGGTAAACACTAACCAGCGATCTTTGCCGGCAATGCCTTCTGAATACTCTCTGACTTCCTTCTCGATAACTCGATAATTCTCCGCTGGGTCGGAACCATCAACCGGCGCAATGTCCAACAAATGCAAAAGTAGTCGATTACGAGACAAATGCTTCAGAAACTGCACGCCAAGTCCGGCACCCTCTGCAGCACCTTCAATCAAACCCGGTATATCGGCCATGACGAAACTATTGTCACCGACCTTAATGACACCTAGGTTAGGGACTAGAGTGGTGAAGGGATAATCTGCCACCTTAGGTCGAGCGGCAGATACAGAACTGATCAGGGTAGACTTGCCAGCGTTTGGCAGTCCCAGCAAACCGACGTCCGCCAACAGCTTTAGCTCGAACCGTAAATCGCGGACTTCACCAGGAGAGCCGGGGCTCGTTTGTCTCGGTGCGCGATTGGTGCTGGATTTAAACCGGGTATTGCCTAAGCCGTGAAAGCCGCCCTGTGCGACCAGCAAGGTTTCGCCCAACTCATTGACGTCACCTAGATAATCGCCGCTGGCTTCATCAAATACGCTAGTGCCAAGCGGCACCTTCATGTAGATATTCTCACCCTTCGAGCCCGTCTGATCTTTACCTTTGCCGTGCTCACCCTTTTGCGCCTTGTACCTGGGCTGAAAGCGAAAATCTATCAGCGTGTTCAATCGTCCGTCGCCTATCAGATAAACGCAGCCGCCATCACCGCCGTCGCCGCCATCAGGCCCGCCCTTGGCAATATACTTCTCACGACGGAAGCTTAGACAGCCATCACCACCTTTCCCGGCTTCCACATGAACACTGGCTTCGTCGACGAATTTCATTGCGTTACTTTACCTGCTTAAAGTGAAAAGTTGGGACTAACTCTCTCGCGAGCTCTTGATGCCACTCTACTTCGCAATTCTCTTTTTGCAACATAGACTGGAAACAACGGGCTGCCCGAAAACGGCAGCTAAAAACTATCGGCTAAACTCACCGCAAAAAATGACTGCAAAAAATGACTGCAAAAAAAAGCCCCGTCGATGACAGGGCTTTTTTAAATTCTCTTACAGCTTAAGCCTCTGCAACTATATCCACATACTTGCGCTGCTTCGGTCCTCGAACCGCAAACTGGACCTTGCCGCCAGCTTTAGCAAACAAGGTATGATCCTTGCCACAGCCTACGTTCTTTCCAGGATGAAACTTAGTGCCACGCTGACGAACGATAATGTTACCTGGGACCACTACTTGGCCGCCGTACATCTTGACACCTAGGCGTTTCGCCTCTGAATCGCGACCGTTTCTGGTACTACCACCTGCTTTCTTATGCGCCATTGCCTAGCCTCCGGTAATGTTTGTGATTTTAACTCGCGTATAGGCTTGACGATGTCCAGCCTGACGACGGTAATGCTTACGTCGACGCATTTTGATAATAGTGATTTTGTCGTCGCGACCATGCTTGACGATTTCCGCTGAAACCTTACCGCCTTCAACAAAAGGTGTGCCGATTTTGATATCCGCACCGTCGCCGATCATCATCACTTCATCGAAGTTGATTGTTTCGCCAGCCTCGACATCTAACTTCTCTAGGTTGAGCTCTTCACCAGGCTCAACGCGATGCTGCTTACCACCACTTTTAATTACAGCGTACATGCTCTTTGTCTCTATTTTGTTTATTTGGCCAACCTGACAGAGGTTTGGGCGGTTGTTCTCGATTTCGATCAAAAGGACCAAATTCGGTTAGAAATGTTCAAAATCAGTTGGAAATTGAACTTCCGCGAAACCACGGCCTAGCCCAGAATCAGGGTGCGTAATTCTACGGGATGGATTTCACGCAATCAACTGGTAATTCAGCGATTTTCAATAGGTCGATAATACTGCCTCGGACCCCTCCGTCATTATTTCAGCGCTTGACAGGTCATAGTCCTCAACCCTAGCATTCTGTTATTCAGTCAAGCTCGAGGCCTGCCTGTAACCGCCCTAACTGAGCCGCCAGATGAAATTACCCTTTTTCGCTGTTGTCGAGCAGGACTTTGCCGCCGTCAATCAGCTTATCCTAAATAGCCTGAGCTCTCACGTGCCCCTGGTGGAAGAAATCTCTGAGTACCTGATTGACGCTGGCGGCAAGCGCTTGCGCCCGTTACTGGTACTCCTAGCAGCCAATGCTTCGGGCTATCAGGACCGCCAACATATTGCCCTGGCGGCTATCATTGAGTTTCTTCATACCGCGATGCTTCTGCACGACGATGTGGTCGATGCGTCAGAGCTTAGACGGGGACGAAAAACCGTCAATGCCACCTGGGGTAACCCGGCTAGCGTGCTCGTAGGAGACTTCCTTCATTCCCGTGCCTTCGAAATGATGGTGGAGATCGGCGACCTGAGAGTGATGGAAATTCTCTCCCATGCGACCAACACCATCGCCGAGGGTGAAGTTCAGCAGCTCACCAATATTCGCAACCCGGACATTTCGGAAGCAAGCTACATGGAAGTGATCAGCCGCAAGACTGCGATGTTGTTTGAAGCAGCGTCCCATTCTGCGGCAGTGCTTGCCGGCGCGAGACCGCAGGACGAAGCAGCCTTGAAAAACTTTGGCCTGCATATTGGCCTCGCCTTTCAGCTAGTGGACGATGTACTAGATTATCAGGGCGATACAGCAGATCTGGGCAAAAATGTAGGCGATGACTTAGCCGAGGGTAAAATGACCCTGCCGTTAATCATTGCCAGAGCGAGAGGCAATAGCGAACAGGCCGAATTTGTTAAGAACGCGATAATGAGTGGCGGCGTCGAGAACTTGGCTGACATGGTCGCCGTTGTGACGGAAACCGGCGGACTCGCCTACACCCAGCAACTAGCGCTGGAACAAACCAAAGCCGCCAGCGCCAGCATCGAGGGCTTAGCGGAATCGCCTTTCAAGACCGCCATGCAAGAACTGACCATCTTCTCGACCTCGCGCAGCTTCTAGCTCTGCGCTCCAAATAAGCGTTTTGGCTCAACGTTAATGCGCGCTTGCCACCTCGGCAGCGCTGTAGGTCAATCGATAGATAACACCAGCACTATCATCCGAAATCAGCAGGCTACCGTCGTTTAACTGCAAAAAGTCTACCGGTCGACCCCAGGCCTCATTATTGTCGTCGAGCCAACCATCAATTAGCACTTCATAATTGAGCTGACCATCTTGTTCTTTGGCCATCGTCACCCGGTATCCTGTGTGTCCAGCCTCCGGTGTCCTATTCCAAGAACCATGCTCTGCAATCAAGGCTTGGTGACGCAGACCTTTCGGCAACATTTCCCCCGTGTAAAACAAAACACCTAGCGGCGCAACATGAGGGCCGAGCAGCATTGCTGGCTCAACATATTGATCAGCTGCCTGCCCTTTGGCACCAAAATCCGGATCAGGCTTACTATCGGCGTGATAAAAAGGGTAGCCAAAGTGCTGGCCCGCTGCCGTCACTCGATTCAACTCACAGGGTGGAAATTCATCACCTAAAAGATCCCCGCCATTATCGGAAAACCAAAGCTCGTCAGTGTCAGGATGCCAGTCGAAGCCGACGGTATTGCGAATACCCGTCGCATATATCTCAGGTTTCGGATCTTTTACGTCGAGCCTCAAAATCGAAGCGTAACGCGGGTCCTCTGACAAACAGATGTTACAAGGGGCCCCAACGGGCACATAAAGCTGACCATCAGGGCCAAAGTCGATGAACTTCCAACCATGGTGCCGCTCCGTCGGCAGATCATCCACTATCACGTTGGGTTGCGGTGGCTCAGACAGTTTGGTATCAATACCTGGGTACTCTAAAATCTCGCTCACGGCGCCCACATACAAGTTGCCATCTCGATAGGCAACGCCCGTCGGTAGATTCAAATCTGCATCAATCTCGATCACCTCGTCAGAGGCATAGTCCCCATCGCGATCCACAACGGCGAATACTTTACCGAGCCGTCTGGTTCCAACGTAGATGATACCCTCAGCGCCTTGCGTCATTTGTCTGGCGTTGGGCACCTCAGCATACACAGCAATTTTATATCCTGCTGGCATATTCAATTTTTCAAGGGGTAGCTCTTTCGCGACAACAGCAAGGGACGTCAGTACGAGACTGAGAGAAACAAACATCTTAATAAACATGAGATTTTCCAGACGACAAAAAGTGGTAAACATAGCGCTAATGTAGAGCGACTAGACCGCTCATTTATATCACGTAAGCATCGCCTGAAGCGCGGACAGTAATTTCGCTAATAGAGACGCCCCAGGGCTGATTGATGGCATAAATAATTTGATCGGCGAGAAACGCCGGGTCCAGCGCATAGTATTCGATGTTTTCTGGATCCATCAATTTTGCAGGCACCGTGCCCTCAGCAGCCTGTGCGAACCTTTCCATGTAGGCCGCAGCATTTCCGCCCAAAATACCAGACACTGCCATGGGATTAATCACACCCGCACCAAGCCCTGTAGCAGGAACGCCTGTCGGTTTGACATTGGTCACCTTAATCTTGCCTTGCGTCTCTTGCCGCAGAGATTCAGACAGGAAGTCGACCGCGGCTTTGGTTGCGCCATACACACCGCCACCCGCAACCGGGAAATTGCCGTATATCGACGACAGGTTGATGACGTGCCCGCGACCCTGACGGATCATCTGATCATATACAGCGCTAATGCCGTTCACGACACCCTTGAAATTAACATCGATACACCGCTCCCAGGCATCTTTTGCCGCCGCGTGATCAGCGAAAAACGCGAGCGGCATAATCCCTGCGTTATTGATCATGACGTCAATACCGCCAAACGTTTCGATCGCGTGCGTTGCCAGCGCATCGGTTTGCTCACGGCTTGTGACGTCAGTCTTTAAACCTGTGATCTGACCGTTACTCGCCTGAATCTGTTCGACTGTTTCGTTAAGGAGCGCTTCATTAATATCCGCCGCGACCACTCGAGCACCTAACGCTGTGGCCTTCTCACTGACCAATTTACCGAAACCACCGGCCGCACCTGTGACCACAATCACCTTACCTTCCATATAATCAGTCATATCAATACCCCTCGCTTGTCTAAGACCCGAATCCACATTATGGTTTTTCTCCTTCGTGCAGGCAATCGCACAGATGACCAAAGTAAAAAGGGCCGATCGAGTCGTCACATTGAACTCGCCAGACAGCTAATCGCAACCGGTTTCGACAAGCAGACATCAGTGATCGATCAGCGATTTTGATAGAAGTTATCGATGACAACGACAGAAACAATTCGATTCTGATCGTCCTGGTCGACGTCTATAATGAGTATTTTTTGGGGGAACAAATTGATATGAAAGCACTTTTGATAGACGCCAGCGAACAACACATCAGCGAGATCGACATTGAAAGTGAAGCCGCCATCCCAGCTGTGATCGGATTTGATACCCTGGAAGTCGATGAGGTTAGCCCTGGCCACAAGCTCTACTTCGATGAAGAGTGCTTCCTTCGTGGCAGCAAAGGTAAGTTTCAATTAGATAAGTTGATTCCGATTTCTGGCAAGGCCGTCATATTCGGTTTAGCCGGTGATTCACTGACTGATGCCAGCCTCACGATTGCAGAGTTGGAAGCCAGAGTCTGCTATCTGTAGCAGAACCGGCAGCCGAATCGACAGCCGTACTCAATAGTTGTCATTATAATTTCGCATACGGGACTTCCCGTCAGCATCGACAATAGTTTTGTCTACCTTACCCGGCAATCGGTGCGAAGGATTGATCTCGGAGGTAACAAGGTCAGCATAGGTTTTTACCTTAAACGCCTTTTTCGCAAGCAGAAAGCGTTAACGCTAAAATTATAAGTGAATTGTTCCGGTAGGATTGATGGCTCATTTTTTACGCCCAGGGTCAGGCAAATCAATATCATTCGGCTTTAGCACCAGCACATCACTCTTCAGAAAATCGATCACTTTTTCCGTTGTGCTACCAATCATGACGTCGGCAACCAGACTCCTCGAAATACCGCCCATCACAACAATATCGGCATCGACGCTGTTCTCCGCTTGTTGCAAGCCAAAGGCAGGCGATGCCTCAATTAGCATCTGCTGCTCTAAAGGTAGATTGAAATCATCCATCAGCGTGTTGAAAGACTTTTTATGAATTTTCGCCGCGTCGCGAGGGTACTCACTTGAAAACGGAACCGCGCGATAGGCGTGCACAGCGACGACCTTACCTGCCATCATGTCTGCGATTTTTTGACTCACATTCAGAATTTTATGGTCAAGCCCCGAGGGTTTGTGCCGAGCATGCTGCGGATCAACAGCCGCTATAAGGGTCAACTCATCTTGCCAGGGCCGGTTTTTAACCAGCAGCAACGGCGCTGGACTGTAACGCATCAATTGCCAGTCATCGTGTCTTAAAAAAAATCGAGATAGAGCGCCATGACGCTTCACGTGGTGCAAGATTAAATCGGCCTCTAGCTCCGTTGCCTTTTCAACAACACCTTGGTAGTTGGGATAAGCCCACTCGGATATCGTGGTGACAAGCAGTCCATTCTGGCGCAATGGTTCAGCGATCTCCTCCAATTTCGAACGCCGTTCTGCAATGTACGCTGCACGCAAAGGCTTCACCTCAACGGCGTCGAAGTAATAACCTTCAACCAAATATTCTGTGTGATCACAGGACAACAGCACCAGCTCAAAATCATCCACACGAGCAAACCTGAGGGCCTTATCAAGTGCCACCTGATGATCAGACTCCGAATCAATCACCACCATCACTTTCTTGAACATACCCACCACCCCGCATTGTCAATAGTTTCGTCAACTCGTGACTGTCCAATTATTATGCGGAACCTGCATCGGTAACGCGTTGATGCAAGTCAAAGATTGGGTGGAAAAACACTGATGCACATCAATAGATAAGTTGGTTTACGCCGCCGCTGCTTGCTTGCGCCGATGAAAAACGTAAGCCGCTGTCAGCGCAATGCCGACACCGACAATCCAGTACGCATACTCGTCCCACCAATTCACGAAGCTCTGACCTAAAAAGATAAGCGCGACCACGCCGGGCAGAATGCCGAGCAATGTGCCTATCAAAAATAGCGGTAGCGAAATCGGCGACGCCGCTAGGACCCAGTGAACAACGGGGTGCAAAAATGTGGTGAGCCGAATCATGACCACGGCTTTCAATGGAGAATTCTCGAGCCCTCTATTGAGGGCTTCAAATCCTTGCGGCAGTTTTTCGTGAAAGCGGTCACCGAGAACATGACGGGCGACCAGAAACGCGACGGTTGCCGCCAGCAACGCGGCAAACAACGAGAGTGGAAGTGCAAACCACCAGGGCCAGATCAAGCCCGCACAAAGCACCCAAAAAACGGATGGAACTTGAAGTAGTTCACCCACAACAAAAGCCAACACAAACGCAATGGGCGCCCAGGGGCCGAGGGTGTCCTTGAACGCACGTAATCGCTCGACAGTCAGGTATTCAAAAAAGTCAAAATACCAGACTGCAGCAAGTGCCACGACCAGAATAATAGCCATCAAAATTCGTGTGAAATTTTTCATGGCAAAACCTTACCAACGTTAAGCACATCAGGGTAGCAGCCTTAATGAAATCGCTTACGCATTCTGTTACAACGGTCACTACGTATTATTCTTGATGAGCGCCAGGTTATGAGCGAAGCAACGCCGGCTGAACCCGAGGAGTTTTTAGGCCACCCTAAAGGCTTGTTTGTTTTGTTCTTCACAGAGATGTGGGAACGATTCAGCTATTACGGGATGCGCGCTTTGCTGGTCTTGTATTTGACCAAGCACTTTCTGTTTGGTGACAAAGAAGCCAGCCTGATTTACGGCAGCTATGGATCGCTCGTTTATGCAATGCCGCTGATCGGTGGGCTCGTTGCGGATCGATATCTAGGCTACCGCAAAGCCGTTACTTTTGGCGCCGTAATGCTGGTACTCGGACACTTCGGCATGGCATTCGAAGGACCTGCCGCTGAACTCATCAGTGGTGAGGTCGTGCGCAGCGGCGTCCATACTCAAGTCTTCTATCTTTCACTGGCCTTTATCATTGTTGGCGTTGGCTTTTTGAAGGCCAATATCTCGACTATTGTCGGTCAGCTCTATGGCGACGGCGACCCGCGTCGCGATGGCGGCTTTACCATTTTCTATATGGGTATCAATATTGGTGCTTTCACCGCGACATTGGCCTGCGCTTATCTTGGCGAAACCTACGGTTGGAAATATGGCTTTGGCCTAGCCGGTATCGGTATGTTGTTTGGCTTATTGGTTTTTCAGATATTCCAAGAATATCTACTTGGTTACGGTGAACCACCAGCACCAGAAGAACTGCGCAAAAGTATGGGGCCGCTGCTTAATCTTGAACGACTCATTTACTTACTTGGCGTGGTTTCGGTCTTCGTTATCTGGCAGGTTATTCAGCGTACGTCTGAGCTAGGAGTTGGACTACTCGTGCTCGGCACGGTTGTGGTGGCATGGACCATTTGGTTTTCACTTTCCAAATGTACGGCGATCGAGCGAGATCGCATGCTGGTCATGTTATTCCTCATTATCGCTTCAGTCTTTTTCTGGGCCTTGTTCGAGCAAGCCGGTTCATCACTGACCTTGTTCACAGATCGCAATATCGACAAAGGCATTTTTACCGCAGGTATGTTTCAAGCTTTTAATCCGTTTTTTATTATCGTCTGCGCACCCATTTTTGCCTGGCTGTGGGTAAAGCTTTCCGCCAGAGGGTTGGAGCCGACCACCCCAGCGAAATTTGGCTTAGGTATTTTTCAAGTGGGCCTGGGCTTTGCTGTTCTGGTCTATGGTGTGTCCCATGCAGATGAAAATGGCAACGTCGCACTCATCTGGTTAGCCCTCATGTATTTCTTTCATACCACCGGCGAGCTTTGCCTTTCACCTGTGGGCCTGTCCATGGTCACCAAACTTTCGGTGCAACGGGTTGCGGCAATGATGATGGGGGTATGGTTCTTATCAAGCGCCTTCGCATCCTATGCTGCAGGGCTAATTGCCGGCGGTATGGCCATTGATGATTCTGCAAGTGACCCAGTGGATGCCTTCACCTCGCTGCTGACATACTCTACCGTGTTTGAAAAACTGGCAATTGTTGCACTGGTACTTGGCGTATTGATGCTGCTGATTTCTCCCCTCCTCCACAAACGTATGCACGGAGTACATTAATGAGCCGCCCCAACATTTTAATGATCATGCCCGACCAACAGCGAGCGGACTGCATTGGATGTTTTGGCAATCCCAACATCCAGACGCCAAACATTGATGCCCTAGCATCAAGGGGCATGAAGTTTACCAACGCTTATGCCAACCATCCTGTTTGCGGACCATCCCGAGTGAACCTGATGACCGGCTGGTACCCCCATACCCGAGGGCACCGAACACTGACTCACCTCGTTCAGCCGCACGAACCTAATATGCTCAAGTATCTAAAAGAGAGTGGCTACCAGGTTGCTTTCGTCGGTGCACGGGGCGATGTATTTGCACCCGGTGTAACTGAAGATTCGACTCATTTTTGCGGCTGGACAACAAAGCCTAACAAAATGGGTATGGGACCACAGTTCGATGAAGGCACGGCACTCTACAACGCGTTTTATCACGGCAAGAGACCGGGTGACACTTGGGTTGATTTTGATGAAGCCGCAACCCAAACCGCGCTGGATTGGCTAGCAGACAAGTCAGATGAAAGTGGCGCCCCCTGGTGTATTTGGGTACCGCTGATATTTCCCCATCTCCCTTTTGAGGTAGAAGACCCCTGGTACAGTATGTACACCGCCAATGATGTCGCGCCGCGAATTCGCCATCATGGTAGCGGCAAACCCGCCTTTCATCAGGCCGTCCGCGACAAACTGGGTACCAGCAGATTAACTGAACCCGAGTGGCGGGAAATTCAGCGGGTTTACTACGGCATGATAAGCCGGGTCGATTCACAATTGGGTCGAATCGTCGAGCAGGTGGACAAGATAGGCGCAACGGAGAACACGGTCACGTTATTTTTCACCGATCACGGCGAGTATGCCGGCGACTTTGGCCTTGTCGAAAAGTGGCCATCAGGGCTCGACAATTGCCTGCTACAAAATCCATTGATCGTCGCTGGACCCGGTATCCAGTCTGGCGCGACGGCACACACGTTCACAGAAATGGTCGATATCCTGCCAACCGTGTTGGAACTTGCAGAAATTGAACCGGGCCACACGCACTTCGGAAAATCGCTCGTGCCCGTGCTCAAAAACGCGAAAGAGGAGATTCGTGACTGCGCCTACTCTGAAGGCGGGTTCGCTATTTCTGAGCTGGATCTGCTGGAACAAGCACGTGGTGAGTACGCGGGCAAAGCCGCCCTACAACACGAACAACCCGAATTAGTCGGCAAGGCTATTTCAATGAGGACCAGGCAATTCACCTACGTCTACCGCCTATATGAAGATAACGAACTATACGACCGCGGGGCTGATCCCGGTGAAACCAAGAATTTGGCGAAAGAAGCACAATACAAAAGCGATGTGGATGGCTTGAAGACTGATGTTCTAGAGTGGCTATTGACGACCGCGGACGTCATCCCCTGGGCAGCAGACCCAAGATTCCCAAAAACACCCCATGGTCAACACGAGGTGTTTAAGCCCTAGGTCTGAGGTGGGTTTTCCTTCACGACATTCTCTTTCAGAGCCTTTTCTTTTAAGACACTGTCCAATCCAAGATTAGCTAACCAGCCACCGTATTCCCCAATATTGGCAGGCAAAATAATGCGGCTATTTTCAAGACTCGATAAAACCTCAATGTAACTCTCGCTGAGCTTGAATTTGAACGCCGCAGTACCGCCTTCTTCATTTAGGGCACCAGCAATTTTTTCGATAGAGCCGGCAGTCGCTGCCGCAATCGCACGAATCTCTTCCGCGTTACCTTCCGCTTCATTGATGACTTTTTGCATCTCACCTTCGGAGCGATTGATCAGTTCTGCTTTCAAACCCTCGGAGCGATTAATACGACTTTGCTTGTCACCCTCAGCAGTGGCGATGACCGCGCGGCCTTCTCGCTCTGCATTCACCTGCATTTCCATGGCGTTGCGCACGGTATGCGGTGGCGCGATATTTTTGATCTCGTAACGATGGACGCGAATTCCCCAACTAGCGCCGGCCTTATCCAATACTTCGACAACCTTGGCACTAATCACATTACGTTCTTCAAAGGTTCTGTCTAGATCTAACGTACCGATTACAGATCGAGTAGTGGTCTGCGCCAACAATACTGCCGCGTTTCGATAATCTACAATGCCATAACTGGCCTTAACGGGGTCCATCACAGACATGTAGATCACACCGTCGACAATGACTTTCACCTCGTCTCTGGTAAAGCAATCCTGAGGCGGGACATCGATCGCTTCTTCACGCAGGTCCTGCATAAAGGTCACGGTATCGATGAAGGGAATCAACGCATGGAAGCCTGCTTCAAGTGTTTTGTGATATTTCCCAAACCGTTCAACGATGTGCGCGGTCTGGGTGGAAACCAGCCGAATCGACTGAAAGAATTTAACGATGAGCACCAAAAAAATGATGCCCCAAACTGCCATTACAAAAAAGTCCATTAAGAGCGTCCTCCCTGATCAGTAACCTTCATCGACTGAGCAACTTGATCAAACCCGGCAAAAAAACCTTCGATTTTAGCAAGCTCGGTGGGCACCACACTGACCTCAGCATTGGCCAGCAAACTCTTCAGTCGCTCAACGTAAGACTCAACCAACTGAAGATTCATCGCATCTTCACCACCAGGCTGACTAATCGCATTCGCAACCAGCATCGTCCCCTCCGCTGTTGCGTTAGCTAAAATTGAAATTTCCTCAGCACGGCCATGTGCCTCGTTGATTCTTTTCTGACGTTCACCTTCAGAGATATTGATCGCTTCTTGTCGCTCGCCTTGGCTGAGCGCAATTGTGCTATCTCGCTCTGCATTAGCCAGAGTGATCTCGGCACGTTTACGACGCTCGGCCTCCATCTGCTTTTCAAGCGTATCGATGACACTAGGTGACGGGGTGATATTCATCACTTCATAGCGTAGTACCTTTATGCCCCAGGGTTCTGATGCGTGATCAATCTCCCGCACAATGGTTTCATTAAGTGCTTCTCTTTCTGAGAACGTACCACCAAGGGTCAGTTTACCAACTTCAGACCGGACTGTTGTCTGCGCCAGGTTTACCGCTGCGACAAGATAGTCTTCGATTCCATAACTGGCCTTATAAGGATCCATCACTTTGATGTAGAACAAACCATCAACATCTATCTGGATATTGTCCCGAGAGATACAGCTTTGATGGGGGATGGTGAGGCATTGTTCGCGCGTCTCTTGGCGATAGGCAACACGATCAACAAAGGGAATCAGAAAGTGCAGCCCAGCATCAAGCACTGCCCGAAACTTGCCGAGCCGCTCGATCACGCAAACCTCACGAACATGCACAATCAAAATTAGGTTATAGAGCAGGAACATGCCGATGAGTAACGCGATGGTGAAATAGAACATGACTGGACTCACTCGTTGTTGGGTGATGGGGATGACTGCGTTGGGACGTCTGTTTCTGCCGGTTCGCTAAGGGGCTCTACAATATACGTGACGTTATTCTGCCCTACGATTTGTACTTCAGTACCTGCTTCAATTTTTTGACCATCGCCCAGCGCTTTCCAGCGAGTGCCCCGGTACTCAATCAAACCGCGATGCTGCCCTGGACCAATCGTCTTAACAACCGGCACTCGCTGGCCAAGGTCATCGAGTATTTCTATGATGTTACCGCGGCTAAAATCGCCACCGGCATAACGCATAAAAAATGCCCGCAGCGTAATCACGAGCGCGAGAGATGTCACAAAGAACAGCGTTAGCGCGTTCACCCAAGTGACGACGAAACCAAAGTTAACGGCAGCCGCTACCACTAGTGCAGCCAAGCCCAAGAAAACCACTACCCCGCCAGGGATTATGAGTTCAGCAAGCATCAACACGATGCCGGCGACGAGCCAAACAGAGGGGTTTAGAAAGATGATCATAGTTAGAATTTGAACTGCTTTGACATATTATGTCAACCTATAATTTTCACTGTGCCTAGCACTTCCATGAAAGCACCTTTAAATACGCACGGATTGTATTTGTGATCTTGAAGTAGAGGTACTGAAGAATAAGTGATGGAGTATAGGTGTAGCAGGGAAGGTGCTGCAGTTGCGTCTAAGTTAGGACTAAGTTACGTCTAAGCCCGAGTTTCGATCTGAGTTTTCAGCTGAGTGTAAGTAAAGCCGCTACAATTCAGGGTCAGGCCCTGAACCGACCACGACCCGGTTCTCCACTATTAAGAATAGGCTGGCTGCAAGTCACGAAGTCTATTCAGGGCATCTTGATAGGTAGATCGAGTAATCCAATTGCGCGGTTTTCGATCTTCCTTGGGTACCAGAAAATCTGGATTAAACGGCACAAGCTCACTACACAGAATAGAACTGTCGTTCAAGAGTTCATCAGAAGCAGGAAGAAATACGGTTTTCATCTCGGGCACCAACATCAACAGGGTCAATTCAACAGGTCTAAGTAAACCCCAAAAAACCCGAACTTAACCCTAAGGATAATGAAAGTCCCATGAAGGCTGCTGGAGAAGTGGTGAAGCGGGGACTATCTGCCAGCTCGAATGAAATTACTTCTGCCTTTCATTGTCTTACACTAGCAAGTTAACAAACCAATCATCAGTGCCCTAAAGGTGCTGTCACCGACAAAAAAGGAAGCTCCATGGCCAAGCGCATCGCCATCGTCGAGGATGATCCCGACCAGCGCAATAACTACGTCGACGCTATCACCAAAAAGGGTTACGACGTCACTGCTTACAGTAATCGCCGGGATGCCATCGCTGGCTTTGAGCATGAATTACCCGAACTTGCCATCCTGGACATTATCCTCGGTGACGAAGTCGATGCTGGCTTTGAAATTTGCCGAGACCTACTATCCCGCTCACCCAATTTGCCCGTGATATTTTTGACTGAGCGCATCGCTGAAATTGATAAGATAAGCGGTTTACGCTTGGGCGCCTGGGACTATTTACCCAAGCCAATTTCTCTGGACTATCTGGCAGAAAGAATCAGCTCATTGCTCCGCATCAATGAAGCACGAGGCCAATCTGCTGTCTCTGGTTCGAGTACAGCCAAAATGGTTGGCGATATGTCGATCGATCAAGAAGCTTTGCTCGTCTCCTGGAAAGAGCAACCCATTAATCTATCCGGCACAGAATTCCGCATGCTGGCTAAGCTGGTCCGGGTGCCGGGTCATGCCGTGTCCTACGATACTTTGATGAATGCCACCATGCAGAGTCTTGTCACCAACAACACCATCAATACTCATATGCGCAACATCCGCAAAAAGTTTGAGAACATAGACAAGGACTTTGACTGTATTAAAAGTGAATACGGCTTCGGCTATCGCTGGTCCGTGAAACAATGAAATCGGCCATCAGGGGCCCACGGCTAGCGACCAAACTCTTCATTTTGATGAGTTTGGCGTTGGTTGTGATCCCCTGGTTTAGTTATCTTTTCCTCAGTGAAATGGAAGACTTCCTGATCGATTCTCAGGCCAATGCCCAGCTCCTCACAGCGGAAGGCATATCGACCTTACTGAATGGCCACCCGGATTTTATTGAGCAGTTACCCCAATCGCCCGAAGGTTATGAACAACTTTACGCGCACCCCCTCACCACGCCGATCCGCATTGATGGCAAAAGTAACGACTGGGAAGGCATTCTTTCCTA
Organism: Candidatus Azotimanducaceae bacterium; assembly: GCA_051278195.1. Taxonomy (GTDB): domain Bacteria; phylum Pseudomonadota; class Gammaproteobacteria; order Pseudomonadales; family Azotimanducaceae; genus JAHRVQ01. Next base: position 13,471 of record JBNMQM010000025.1, on the reverse strand, counting down.
TAACGTTAGTTTTGGTAGCGATACGGTCAATGACACGCCTGACAATGGCAGTGTCCCAAACCAGTTTTACCTAGTGCTTGGCGAGCACAATGACCAGGTTTACGCGTTGTTACAGGTCAAAGATGACGCCCTCGTTTTTCGCGATCGCAATATCCTACGCCTCGATTTGTCGGATCATATTCGCATTACATTTACCGGCCAGAACGACGAAATCAAAAAAATGGTCGTGACCATGACTGAACCCGGGGTCACCACCGCCTATATGATGGATCCAGATTGGCGCTATGCATTACAAGGCGTCGCGGAAAATAGAGTCCAGGGGTTTATGACCCAAACGGATGATGGTTACGCGATCGAGTTTCGGATTCCACTCGAGTTACTCGGCTCAACCAAACACTTTGGACTCGCTGTCGTCGATGTGGACAAGCCAGAAACACGCGCTATCGAATCTATTACTGGCACGCTTCCTTCTGCTGGACGCGAAGCCTTTGGTCTTGTTTTGCTCAAGTCTCCCGAAGTCCTGAGAATCGTGGAAGGCCTCGGTTACTCGGGCGCTAACATTCAAGTGATTGATGCCCAACGCAGAGTAAGGGCTGAGGTTGGCAGCTACCAAACAAGCATTATTGAGCCTGTGATTGAGGACACCGGGCGCATTGATCAGATGATCAGCTTGTTCGATAGAGCGATGAGTACTTTTTATGCTCAGATGGATACGAGATTAAGGCGAACAACCAACGACGAATCTGAGGACAAGGTGATAATAGACAGTCTGGGTGGCAAACCCAGCTACCAGCGTCGTTACACGAAAGCCGAAGGTGAGGTCATCATTGCCGGCCATCCCATTATTAGCGAAGACGAGGTGATCGGCACGGTTGTGCTGAAGCAAAACACCAACCGCATTCAACAATTACGTCAGGATGCTCTGCAGCGTATTGTGAACTTTTCAGTACTATCAGTGATCATTTTTGTGGTATTGATACTGGCATTCTCGGTTCGACTTGCCCGCCGCATTCGGAAGTTAGGAGCGGAAGCAACCAACGCAATTGATGTCTACGGCCGACTGCAAACCAATCAGTTGAGAAGCGAGATTCGGTCCGGAGACGAAATTGGCGATCTGGCTCGGAGCATTTCCGGGATGCTGGCCAAGCTTCATCAGCACAATCAATTTCTCGAAAATATGCCGAGAACGCTACGTCACGAAATCAACAACCCGCTGAATACTCTCAGCACTTCGCTGCAGAACCTCGAGTCAGAAACTTCCGAAATTGCCAGGAGCAAGTATCTGGAAAGTGCTAAACGAGGCGTCATCCGAATCAGCATGATTGTGCAAAACCTCGCAGACGCAGCCAATCTTGAAGATGCACTTGAGTCAGAGGAGTTAGAAATTATTGATCTGCATAAACTGGTTGAAAGCTATCTGAACAACAGCAAAGTTGTGCACAACACTCGTCAGTTCGAATACAAGGGAACACAACAAGAAGTCTTAAGCCGCGTCTCGGACTATCGCATCGAGCAACTGCTCGACAAGCTGGTCGATAATGCTGTCGACTTTTCACCGGAAAACAGCACCATCACTGTCGGCCTGACGACTGACAATCAGAGTCTGACCATGTTCGTCACCAATGAAGGCCCGACAATTCCACGAGACATGATTGAAAATGTTTTTGACTCAATGGTTTCAGTGCGGGCAAACAGTCCCGATAATCGGCTCCATTTTGGTATGGGGCTGTATGTGGTTCGCGTGATTGCCGAACATCATGGCGGCAGCGTCACCGCCGCCAACTTAATGAATGGCCAAGGCGTCACGATTCGCGTCACCTTACCTCGCTTCCATCCTGTGGCAGACCACGCTCACGCGGCTGGATAAAGAGACTGTTGACATAAAGAGAGCAGGCAAAAAAAAGTCCTGACTATTTGGGGAATGGTCAGGACTTTGAGGCAGCGCCATCTTCCAATAATCGAAGACGCGCTTAGTTCGCTGTCATCTTGAGTCTAGAGGGTGATTATGAAGATACTATGGAAGCAATATGGAACGTTTCAAGCCTTTGATTTATATGCTAATTAACAACGTGCGAAATACTGACCGGACTATCTGCGAAACGACTCAGTTGCCATTCCGCCTTTTGTGCTGCGGCACCGATCAATCGAGTCAAAGAGTTATTGATGTCGCGGTTGATGGCTAGGGTAACGCCCTTACCGCTCTTGGGCTCAATACCGAGGTGCAAGATTTCACCCTCAATCCGATAGTTCAACCGGTACGCCAGAGGCACGTCATCACCAAAAGGCATTTCTGAGTCCTCTTCTTTGAATTTCTCCTCGAAGTTCGCACCCTCCATCGCCTTTTCCTGCTTAAAAGACTGAATGGCCTCCTTTGCTTCAGGTGTTGTCTGAATGCTGACATCGGGATCGGCATCTATGTGGGTCTTGAGGATTTTCAAAAAAAGTAAGGTATAGCGTCGCGTCAGCCATAACCTAAACTGTTTGTTGTCTGCACTATTCACCCGAAAAAGGACGCGGTCCTCCTCGGGTACGTAGAGCATTTGCATCTGGCTTATCGCATTTTCAGGCATAGCTCATCTTATACAAGGCGCAACAGAACCGGTATAGCCAAACAGAGCAATATTAAAATATGTTGATATAGAATAACCTGCTGGTACAATATCGAAAATTATTGATATAGAGCACCTTGAACCAAAAACTCCCCGACCAAACCGACGACTTGTTGCTGTTCTTCAAAGCTTCGGCGGATGCGTTGAGATTAGATATCTTGAGAGTTCTACGTGTCGAATCATTTGGCGTGCTGGAATTGTGTCATGTGTTCAACATACCGCAGCCCGCGATGAGCCATCATTTAAAGATCCTGTCGACAGCAAACCTGCTGTCGACTCGACGCGAAGGCAATTCGATTTTCTATCGAAGGTCACTAATTCCGAGCCATGAACCCGAGGCCGGTTTGTTTAGGGCACTTTTTGCGGCGATTGATGCTGTTCAGGTGGCTTGCGAAATTCGGCGGCGCGCCCTCGAAGTCCATCAAGAGCGAGAACTCAGCTCAAAAGCATTCTTCGAGAAAAATGCCAATCGGCTCAAAGAGAATCAAGACCTGATCGTGGATTTCTCTCACTACGGTGGCTGTGTCCAAGACCTGCTCAGCAGCGAATCGCTACCGCAGAACGCTAACATCGTGGAGGTCGGGCCAGGGGAGTCACCCTTACTTGCTATTTTGCTAAAAGCGTCCATGCACGTAACTGCAATCGACAGTTCGGAAGAGATGCTGGAGAAAGCCAAGCAGTGTCTCGGCGAGAATGCCGCCACGACAACTTTCCGGGTGGGCGAACTATCCGACCTTGAAAACGATGCGTCGGACCTGATCGTCGTCAATATGGTGTTGCACCATATCGCATCACCGGCTGGGTTCTTTCTAGCAGCATTCGACAAGCTACAAACAAATGGTCGTCTATTCGTGATGGATCTTTGCCCCCATAGCCAAGACTGGGCAAGAGATGTGTGTGGTGATTTATGGCTTGGCTTTGAACCAGCAGATCTGGAAGCCTGGGCAACCGAGGCAAAATTCAAGGTAGGCCAAAGCGCTTATCTGGGCCTCAAAAATGGCTTTCAGGTTCAACTCAAAATGTTTCACAAACCCTAAGAACGTCTAACGTTCATTGCACTAAACTCATTCAACTGGAGGAAAACCTATCATGAGTGAAGACTATAAAGTTGCCGACATTAGTCTGGCCAAGTACGGCCGCGCAGAAATCGACCTCGCGGAGGCAGAAATGCCAGCACTGATGGCCTTGCGTGAAAAGTACAATGAAGAGCAGCCACTTGCCGGCGCCAATATCATTGGGTGCATCCACATGACGATCCAGACTGCCGTGCTAATGGAAACACTCATAGATCTTGGTGCTGAAATTCGCTGGTCGTCATGCAACATCTTCTCGACACAGGATCACGCAGCAGCGGCAATGGCCGCAAAGGGCATTCCTACTTACGCCTGGAAAGGCGAAACCGACGAAGAGTTTCTCTGGTGTATAGAACAAACGATCCTTGAAAACGGCAAGCCTTGGGCTGCCAACATGATTTTGGATGACGGCGGCGATCTAACCGGCATGATTCATGACAAATACCCAGAAATGCTGGACAAGATTCACGGTATCACAGAAGAAACCACCACAGGCGTGCACCGCTTGCTTGAAATGATGAAGAATGGTGAGCTAAAAGTGCCTGCCATTAACGTCAACGATTCTGTCACCAAATCCAAGAACGACAACAAGTACGGCTGCCGTCACAGCTTGAATGACGCCGTTAAACGCGCCACAGATATGCTCATGGCCGGTAAAACTGCACTTGTCATTGGCTACGGCGATGTCGGTAAAGGTTCCGCTGCTAGTCTTCGACAAGAAGGCATGATTGTTCGCGTCACTGAGATCGACCCAATCTGCGCCATGCAAGCCTGCATGGATGGCTATGAAGTTGTGTCGCCTTACATCAACGGCGCAAACACGGGCAAGATCGAAGATATCGATACTGCTCTGATGGGCAAAATCGACATGATCGTCACCTGCACCGGTAACGTCAATGTCTGTGATAAGAACCTGCTCAGCACCGTGAAAAAGAATGCCATCGTGTGCAACATTGGTCACTTTGATACTGAAATCGATACCAAATTCATGCGTGACAACTGGGAATGGGAAGAAGTTAAACCCCAGGTAGACAAGATTTACCGCAGCGCCGACCGAAAAGACTACGTGATCCTTCTGTCAGAAGGTCGCCTCGTGAATCTGGGCAACGCAACTGGGCACCCATCGAGAATCATGGACGGCTCTTTTGCCAACCAGGTACTCGCGCAGATGTACCTGTTCGAACGTAAGTGGGCAGATCACGATCCGAGCCAACGCCAGCCTATTACCGTTGAAGTGCTGCCTAAGGCGCTAGATGAGGAAGTAGCTACGTACATGGTAGAAGGTTTTGGCGGCGTGCTAACCAAACTTACGACGGACCAGGCTAAATACATCGACGTAGCGGTCGAAGGTCCATTTAAGAATGAGACCTATAAGTACTAGCAATAAGTACGCTGACTGAGCACTGGGAAACAAAACCCCGCGACCTTCTGGGTCGCGGGACCCCACTTTTGGCTCTATCTTGTAATCCTATTCCATTCCTTGGAGAATCGCCCTCCTCACTTGAACCTCGGCAGCGAGACGCGATATGAAACCCGAACTACAAGACTTACTGAATCTGCTTGATCTTGAACCTATCGAGGTCAATATCTTTCGCGGCGTCAGTCCTACTGAAGGCTGGCAGCGGGTTTACGGTGGCCAGGTGCTGGGTCAGGCCCTTGTCGCTGCCTCTAGAACAGTTGAAGATGAAAATCGCTCCGCACACTCTCTGCACGGTTATTTTCTCAGACCCGGCGATACCACAATCCCGATATTGTATGAAGTTGACCGGATACGCGATGGCAAAAGCTTTACCACGCGCCGCGTTATCGCAACGCAGCGAGGACGGGCAATCTTTAGTATGTCGGTATCCTTCCAGGTACATGAAAAGGGCCTTGAGCATCAGTTTCCTATGCCTGACGTCACGCCGCCCGAGCAATGTGCAAGCCAGCAAGAGTTAGCTGAACGCTTTGCTGACGACATCCCCGAACAGTTCCGAGCGGGAGCAAAACGGCCACAGCCCATTGAAATGAGATTTGTTGAGCCTGTGAACGAATTCAAACCAGACAAGATGCCGCCCTATCAGCACACCTGGATTAAAACCGTCGACAGCATGCCGGACGATATACGACTCAACCAATGCCTGTTGGCCTACGCATCTGATATGACACTCATTGATACTGCCGCTCGCCCACACGGTGTCAGCTGGGGAAATGAGAATTTCCAGGTCGCCAGCCTTGACCATGCGATGTGGTTCCACAAGCCATTCAAAACAGATGACTGGCTGTTATATGCCCAGGACAGCCCCTTCGCTGGCGGCGCTCGTGGCTTGGCTCGAGGTGCCTTCTACGACTCAACAGGAAATCTAGTGGCTTCTGTGGCGCAAGAAGGCCTAATGCGACTCCACGATCCAGCACCGAATGACGAATAACCAGGCCTTATCTGCACCAATACGCCGCTCTGATTAGATTACCCTTGCTGTACAAACACCGGGCGGCTTTGGATAATGCCTGACCGATGTTTGTCCGGAAGAAGATCGGCCCCAATTCTATTGTCAAAAGGAATGTCCGTGCCCGTAAACATTGATGAGAAGCTGGCCAACGTAGACGTCATCGAAGATGGCTTTGAAGCACTCAACTACATTTGCAACAAGCAGATCGCCACTGCTGTGTTCCTCGCTTACCATCTCGACAAGCCCATTTTAATCGAAGGCCCACCCGGTGTTGGTAAAACCGAGCTGGCCAAAACCACGGCTGAAATGCTGCAACTCGAATGCATCAGGCTGCAGTGTTACGAGGGGCTTGATGAGTCGAAAGCTATTTACGAATGGAAGTACGGCAAACAATTACTCTACACCCAGGTGCTCAAAGAAACGCTGGGAGAAATTCTAGATGGTGCCAAAGGGCTTTCCGAGTCCGTTGCTAAGCTGCATGACTTTGGTGATATCTTCTTTTCAAACGAGTTTCTAGAGCCGCGACCACTACTAAAAGCCCTAAGGGCCGAAGAAGGTTGTGTGTTGCTGATTGATGAGATCGACAAGTCCGATCATGAATTCGAATCACTACTACTTGAGATGCTGTCTGACTTCCAGTTATCCATTCCTGAGATTGGCACGGTCAAGGCGAGCGGCAAGCGCAAACCACTTGTCTTTCTAACCAGTAATAACACCCGTGAAATATCCGATGCACTAAAACGCCGCTGCCTGCATTTATACATCCCCTTCCCTGATGCCAGCCTCGAGAACAAAATCGTGAACGCACGGGTGCCAGAGATTGCTGAAAAACTGCGCATCCAGCTCGTCAATTTTATTCAAGAACTGCGGGATATGGATCTGAAAAAGGTCCCCGCCATCAGTGAAACCATCGACTGGGCAAGAACCTTAATTCTGCTTAACTCTGAATCATTAGATGCTGATCTGGTTAAACAGACGCTGAACGTGATATTGAAATTCCAAGAAGACATTGAGACCGTCGAAGCGGAATTACAAAGCGTCACCAACAAGGTACTGAAGGAAAGCTAGCATGCTGGACGATACCCTGGTCGACTTTGTAAAGGTTCTGCGCAATGCAGAAATCAAGGTATCGCCCTCCGAAACATTAGATGCCATGGCGTGTCTTAATGTTGTCGGCATGGAAGACAGATTGTTCCTTAAGCACTCCTTGGCACTGGTCCTCGCTAAAACACCTGAAGAGAAAGAGTCTTTCGAAGATTGCTTCGAGCGGTTTTTCACCATCGATAAGCTGTTACCCGCCAATGACGACGAACTGGCCCAGGACGATGCCGGCCCGGGAGATGAGGACGACGAATTCTCAGGCGATAGCGACAGCTCACAACCTGGCAAAGGCGGCGGCCAAGGTGGCGGTGGCGGCGAAGCCCAGGAATCCGACCCAGAAGACGGTCTCAAGGCGCAATCTGCGCTCGGCAAATTAATGACCGAGGGCAGCAGAACCGATCAAACCATCGCAATAGTGGAAGCCGGGCGCGCTGTGGAAGTGAATCAAATTGTCGTGTTTACCCAAAAAGGGCTCTACACCCGCAAGATCATGGATCAGATGGGCCTTAAAGGACTCAATGAAGAAATCACCGAAATGCAGGGCAACGGTGGGCAAGGGCAAAAAGATCTGGGCAAAAAGCTAACACGGGCAAGAGAAGGCTTAAGAGAAAGAGTGCGCGATTATGTCGAAAAGCAGTTCTTCCTCCACGCCGATGAGTCCGGCAAACAGCTAAGAGAAGAGTTGCTGCGCAAGGTAAAGCTCTCGAATTTAGAGAAGCGCAACTTCAAGGATGTACAAGAAATCGTCTTCAAGATGGCGAAAAAACTCATTTCGGTTCACTCGAAGCGTCGCAAGACCACTAAACGCGGGCAACTGGATATTCGCAAAACCCTGCGCCATAACATGCAATACGACGGTATGTTTTTTGATCTGAAGTGGAAAGCGACAAAGGTCGATAGACCCAAAGTCATGTGTATTTGCGACGTCAGTGGGTCAGTGAGTAACTACTCGCGCTTCTTGCTAATGTTTTTGTATAGCTTGGCTGCAGTGTTGCCAAAGGTCCGCTCCTTTGCGTTCTCGTCTGACCTAGGCGAAGTCACACAACTATTTCAAAATGCTGGGCTAGAGGAAGCCATGGCGCGCACCATGCGTGATTATGGCAACGGGTCGACAGATTACGGTCAAATGCTTCAGGATTTTCGAAGCCATTGTATGAAGGATGTGGACAACAAAACGACGATTATTATATTGGGCGATGCCCGTAATAATTACGGTGACTCTAAATCAGAAATTTTGAAAGAAATGTATGACAAGGCAAAGCGCGTTATCTGGCTAAACCCTGAAACAAAATCCAACTGGACGGTTGGCGACGCGGAAATGAAAAAGTATGCACCCTGCTGCCATCAGACAGAAGTGTGCAACTCGCTGACCCATCTTGAACGAGTGGTCGGAAACTTACTTAGGTCTGCGACCTAACGCTTTCCTTACCTGAGCCTCTCAGCACGGACACTTTTCTTTCTTGCATCTGACTTCATCTTAAAAGACCCGAGCAAAGCCGTGCTGATAATAGCGGTTTCGCCAACCTTAATGCGCCACTTTCCCGCCTTGTCTTTTTGCTTCCAAACCTGGCCATTCTCAAGATAAACCACATACTCTTGTGATGAGTTGATTTGCACACGCGCCACCTTACTTGATATTTCATCGATCGACGCAATTTCCAGTTTTTCGCTTACCGCTTGCTTGATCTCCTCAGCCGACTTGCCGAACAGTTCTTCAGGCTCAACCTGATCAATCGCTTCTGCTGCGGCAACAGGCAATGCGGACTTCTGGCTAACCACTGTAGAAGGTGTCGTCGCTGCCGAAGCAGATGCGGAAACAGGCGCAGGGGAAGACAGAACCGGTGCGGTTTGCTCTGCAACGCTAGTGGTATTGGCTGCAGGTACGCCATCGACAACACGATCGTAGCATTGCAAACGCAAAGCGAGACTGGCGATGCTACGACATTTTGCCAGTTCGGTCCGCAGATCAGCAGCAGACGCGTGCCCAATCGTAAGCAGTGAGATGATAAGAATAATGGAGATTCGAGACATATTGCCTCCGGTCGATGCGGTTGCGCATTATAGCCGCATCCGCCTCCTAAGAAGAAGCAAAGAGACGCAACACAAAAAAAGGCAAGAAGAAGAGTCAAAAAAAGATCAAAAAAAAGGGCCGCATATTGCGGCCCTTTTAAACTCAGAAAGTTAAAGTAGATTTAGAAATCTACTGAAACGCCTGCGTAGTAACGACGTCCAATAACATCGTATGCTTCTGGTGCAGTGTTAATACCAGTACGACCATAGTTAGTGCCTTGACCAAGTACTTCTGGCTCTTCATCAAGAACGTTGTTGATACCAAAGTGAACATTAATGTTCTCGTTGACGTCATAACCAGCTCTCAAGTCGTGATAAAACACACCATCAAGATCGTTTAGAGGAGATCCAACAAGTCGACCGCCATCAGACGCTTCATTGTTGTCGCCAACTTCGGCCCAATAACGCACTCTCCAGTTGATCGCTAGGTCGTCAATCCGGTAGTTAGTAGACAAGGTCCAGCGATGTTCTGGTGTCAGAACCTCACCAACGAAATCGTCAGTCAAACCAGAAACGATACCCGTTTGCTCGTTCTCATTTTGAAAGTTATACAGCAGGTTACTGGTCAATGATCCACGTAGATTGCTATTCAAATCAGCAAGCTCTGTTGAATACATAACGTCAACGTCCAGGCCGGATACTTTCAAGTTGTTTTCATTTGTCTGGCTAGAATCAACACCAGTTAGCGCTCCGTTATTGTCTCGTCTAGAAAGACCAGCACAAGTAGCATCAAACGCAGTTGAATTAAAGCACCTTCGGATCACTTCAGATCGGCCAGTTGCCGCAATCGCGCCTTCAACTTCAATGTCATACCAATCCATAACGATGGTCAGACCTTCAACCATAGGGACAGTAATTGCCGCACCAACGGTCCAGGAATCAGCAGTTTCTTCTCCAACATTGGCGTTACCACCAACAACACCACCAGTGCCTTGAATTTCTACCTGCGTCAGCCTGAAGATATCGAGTTCACCGTTGTCGTTACCAAGACCAGTTGCAATCCGGTTAGCGATTTCAGGAATTGTTCGACAGTTATCAGCAACAGTACCAGCAGTCGTTGATGTGACCAGATCGCAAAGGTCATTGACCTGTGCAAAAGTTTCACCACCACCGTCAAAAAGTTCAGCGATGTTTGGCGCTCTGACAGATTCAGAAACCGTACCACGTAGTTTGACCCAATCCAAAATAGGTGCTTCAAAACCTAGCTTCCATGTGGTCGCGTTACCAATTGTGCTGTAGTCACCGAAGCGAACTGCTGCTTCAAGAGACAACTTGTCCAACACTGGAATTCGAACTTCAGCGAAGTAGTCCGTAACGTCAAACTCACCAGCTGTTGGATTCGATTGGTTAGTCGTCGTAGACCCAGCAGTCACAAGACCACTTGGCGTTACAAAACCCTGCTCTTTACGGTATTCAACACCTGCAGCTACACCAACTCGGCCACCGGCCAGTTCGAATGGAGTTTCGCCAGTCACAACACCACCAAAGACTGTCTGCTCTGTTTGAGCATTAGAAGTAGAGATTGCTGAAATGTAAGCGACTTCAGCAGCGGTCATCTGACCTGCGGGAGCATAGAAGTTGAGAGGTACACAACCTTCCGCTCGAGCGACGGCAGAAACACAACGAACTGTGCCGTTGACCAATTCAACGTCCAAGCCGTTACGTACACGGTCATTGTTGATCAGGCCTTTAGTTTCATTAGCAAATCGAGTTCGACCCCAGCTACCGTAGATTTCAGCAGTGTAGTCTTCGTTGATCTCATACTCTAAAGATCCGTCGAGGTACGCTGTGTTCCGGTCAGCTACGCCACCGCGGTTGCCGATGTCTGTCATACGACGAACAAATAGCGCACGATCGCCAACGTCTTGTATCGTTGTAGGACTGTAAGACAGACCTAGAAGCGCTTGCTTCAAAGCTTCTGGCATCACGAGGTTAGTCGCGATATCAAGATCGAATACTGTCTGGTTGTTCTTCTGAAATGCTTCGTCTGGGATATTGTAGAAAAACGATTCGAATTCAGTGAACGTCAGTGTTTCTGAATAACCAGCATTCATGCTTAGCTTCAGCTCATCTGACAAGTCATAAGTCATGCCGGCTCGCGCATATCTTCTTTCGAGCGGGTTAAACAAAGCACGTTCACCACCTCGGTTATAACGATCGCCCGATTCAGAACCTACGCCCGTGCTTAAATCAGCTGGTGCACCGGTGCCAAAGAATCCACCAAAGTTACCGTCTGGTAAACCTGAAGAACCTAAGAAACCATTGGTATCTTCCTGGCCATCGCCATCAGTGTCATAAGGGAAAAGGTCGATAAGACCACGGTCCCGCGCAAACAGACCTTCTTCATCAGAATAACCCATGCTGATATAGGCATTACCTTTATCAAAATTGGCGCCAAGTGTGACGTCGACGTCAGTCGTCTCACGATCGCTTTCGGCAGTGATACCTGTGCGAGCGTTAATGCTCACACCTTCGAAATCATCCTTAAGGATAATATTGATAACACCAGCAATTGCGTCAGAACCGTAAACGGCAGATGCACCACCGGTAACGACTTCAACACGTTCAATCAAAGGCGTCGGGATCATAGACAAATCGACAGCAGAACCAACATTAGGTGTCACGCCAGAAACAAAGCGCTTGCCATTAACTAGCGTTAATGTGCGGTCTTGACCAAGGCCACGTAGCGAGTTTGTCACCAAACCAAAGCTACTGATGGTGAATGTAGAGTTAGACTGGTTGCTTGCTGCGATGTTTGATGGCAACTTCTCGAGGAAAACCCCGATGTTAGTCGTGCCAACGCCGTCAATTTCGGCTCGTGTCAGTACTGTGACAGGTGTCGAAGAATCGGCATTTGAACGCCGAATACGTGAACCTGTGACCACGACTTCTTCTATCATGCTCTCATCATCGTCCGCTAAAACTGGTAATGCACTACCAGTAGCGCCGATACCAGCAGCCAGCGCGAACGCCAACGACCAGCTAGAGGCTTTATTGTTCAGTTTAAACATTACTTTTTCCCCAAGTTAATGGATATTAGTTAAAATGATACCGAAGCGATGAGTACTAGCTATTGTCGCCGACTTAGGGCGAACAACGATCTCACGCATGAATAAGAATTACCCAGGCTTGCCACTCTTCGGTGGATTTCCCCCATAAGTAGATACCTATTCTTGTTCCGCCTGCAGGACAGTATTTGCTCCTGACAATCTGCTTCGATTTCATTGTAGATTTTTTACACGCTGCAGTTTACCTGAATAATCCCGGTTGCGAAGTGCAAAAGTGAAGAAAAGTGAAAAAAAACAAGGTAACTAGAGAGTTTTCTTAAAGAATTCCTTAGACATTCGTTTCGACATTCGTTTCGACATTCGGGCCATTGGCTGCCAACTCGGCTTTTTATTCCAAAATGGCATAAAAATCCACTCCGTTACCCTACCGTCGCTGCATACCGAGTACTGTTACCAAGGCTATGAGGCTCAGTCCTCATGCTACAATTCCGCCTAGAATTTTCTGTGGATGCCATGATCGATGCGTTTTGTTGTTTTTCTCTTATTGCTTGCTTCTTTTCCATTCAATGCGATCTCTGAGCCGACTTCTGTCGACTACGACAACCAGATCATCACGATTGCACTGACTCAAGAGCCGCCGCAGCTCAACAGCATGAAAACGACAGATCAGGTGAGCAGCTTTATTTTGCCCCATGTCATGGAAGGTTTGCTGCGCTTAGACCGCAGAGGTAGGGCCATACCCGGAGTTGCAGAAAAGTGGGAAGTCACGAAAGAAGGCGCTACTTTTTGGCTGAGGAAGAACGCACTCTGGAGTGACGGTAAACCCGTTACGGCCCACGACTTTGTGTTCGCCTGGCAAAATGCTCTGGCCCCCAAAACCGCCTCGGAATATGCTTTTATTCTCTACCCTATCAAAAATGGCGAGAAAATCAGCAAAGGCGAGCTAGATCCGACCGAACTCGCTGCCGTTGCTGAGGATGACTACACCCTGCACCTCGAGTTCGAGCGTCCTACCAGCTACTTTTTGAATCTCACGGCATTCGCCACCTACTACCCCATTCGTGAGGATTTCTTTAACGAGAAGAAAGATCGATATGCCTCTGATGCAACAGACCTTCTCTACAACGGCCCATTCAAACTCGTCGACTGGGTCCACTCAGCATCGCTTCGGATGGTAAAAA
>JBNMQM010000024.1:0-62741 GCA_051278195.1 Candidatus Azotimanducaceae bacterium | reverse complement strand
TGGCCAGAAGCCTGGACAACACTCGCAGCACTGGGCGCAACGATTCCCCGCCTACGCCTCGGTACTCTCGTCACGGGCAACACCTATCGACATCCGGCGGTACTCGCGAAAATGGCCGCCACAGTCGACCAAATTTCCGGAGGACGTGTTGTTTTAGGTCTTGGATCAGGATGGCAAGAAAACGAGCATGAAAAATATGGCATTCCTTTTTATACCGTTGCCAACAGGCTCAAACGACTCGAGGAAGCCTGCCAGGTTATAAAGGCACTCTTTAATGAAACCAGCGCAAGTTTCGATGGCAAGTTTTATCAACTTAAAGATGCGCCGCTTGAACCTAAGCCAATACAGCAACCACTGCCCCTGCTAATTGGCGGAGGTGGAGAAAAAGTCACATTGAGAATAACGGCGCAATATGCAGATGAATGGAACGTTTGGGGTACGCCGGAGACATTACGGCACAAGATGTCGATCCTGGATGAACATTGCGAGAAACTCGGCAGAGACCCTAAAGAGATTCATCGCACAGCAGTCGCCCTGCTCATTCTCACCGACGACGAAAAATTAGCAGCAAAAATGAACAACTCGGACGAGCGCCCTCCGAGAATCGCCGGCAGCGTGGCGCAATTGCAGGAGATCATCGCAGATTATAAAGATAGCGGTGTTGATGAACTGATTGTGCCGGACTTTACACTCGGCATGGACCTCAACGAGCAAAAAATAGCGACCCTCGATACCTTTATTAACGAGATTGCTACGGCCGGTCGCGACTAAGCCAAGCACGGGCGGCAACCTTGTCTGCGGTAATATAGAAGTCGATCACTTCACTGCCCGGGCCAAGGTCTTTTGCCGCTCAAAAAATCGCGCAAGCTGATCCTGCGAGGCATGCAATGTTGCTATCGCAGCGTGCGGATGATGCCATCGAATAATAATTTCAACCCATTGTTCGATATGGCTCACAAGATCCATATAGACCAGTTCGTCACAATTTATTTAACCAAAATCGATCAATCCTAGATCTCGAGCCAGCACCAAATTGTAGGTTTCTAAATCAGCAGCCAATGCCTGATCGGTAGATTTTAACAAGATGGTTTGCCTATCGGTGTCAATATCCCAAGCAACTGCCATGCGCCTAGACTGCCAGCCAAGAAAGGCGTGCAGTAGCGGCGCAAGACAAGCGGTTGCCATTCAGTGATAGTTGCCCATCACCGAATAGGTAGCGCCGTAAAAGCATCATTTAGAGACGATTGATCAGGCCGTGAGATATTCCGTCAACTCGTCGGCGCCGCCGATAAGCTTGCCAGCGATGAATACCTGAGGCACAGACGTGGCACCCGTCAGACTACGCAATGAGGTTTGGTCAATGTCTCGGCCGACTTCAATGATGTTGTAAGCGATGCCTTTTTCATCGAGCAATGCTTTCGCTCGTTTGCAATGCGGGCAACCCACTCGGCTGATCAACGCGACGGTTTCCGGAACCACTGCATCAGCATTGATATATCGCAACATGGTATCTGCGTCGGATGCTTCAAAGGGGTCGCCGGGTAAATCTGGCTCAACAAACATTTTCTCGATGACGCCATCATCTACTAACATCGAGTAGCGCCATGACCGATCGCCAAAACCCAGATCCTGCTTCTCCACCAACATGCCCATGCCGCGAGTGAAATCGCCATTACCATCAGGCAAAAGTCGCACATCATGAATGTCCTGATCCTTAGCCCAGGCGTGCATAATAAAGCCGTCATTGACTGATACACAGATAACGTCATCAATGCCCTCGGCCCTAAATACTGGTGCCAATTTTTCATAGCGCGGTAGATGCGTTGCAGAACAAGTCGGTGTAAATGCTCCAGGTAGAGAAAATAAGACGACCCGCTTACCCTTAAATATTTCTTCACTCGTCAATTCAACCCAACCTTCATCATCACGAGCGCGGAATGTCACTTGAGGTACTGTCTGTCCTTCACGTTGTTGCATTAATTCTTCTCCTAGTTACTTTCGTCGGTGACGGCATATCCGTCCCAGCTGCGAAGCATCCTAGCAACGACTTAATAATTAAAACATTGAATTGTTTCTATCGTTTTAATATAGTTAGTCAATCGTTAAAGGAGGCGTAACAACCATGCATTTACCATCCATACGTCAACTTCAATACTTGGTTGCGCTGCGCGACCAGGGTCATTTTGGCAAAGCGGCGGCCACCCAGAATGTGACCCAATCGACGCTAAGTACGGGCATCAAGGAACTTGAATCCTACTTGGGCGTTACCCTTGTCGAACGAACAAATAAGTCATTGGCATTTACCGAATTGGGTAAAACGATTGCTGACCGCAGTCGCTATATCATCATGCAAACCGAAGACCTGGTGGATGAAGCCAGAGCGCAATCTAATCCACTCGCGATACCCGTTAGGCTCGGCGTCATACCAACCATCGCCCCTTACTTGATCAGCCGCTTCGTCATTAGCATCCGTAAAAAGTATCCGGGGCTCAAACTTTATATCCGCGAAAACACCACTCCAAATCTCATTAGCGAATTGCAACAGAACAAATTGGATATCGTGCTGTTAGCACTACCCTATGATGCGGGACAGATTAAAACCTCAGTGGTATATCGAGAAGGTATGCACATCGCATACAACAAAAATTCGGAAATCGTCAATTCTGAGAAGATCGACTTTGACGCCCTACCAGACGAAAGTTTATTGCTACTAGATGATGGGCACTGCCTACGAGATCACGCTCTGGCTGGCTGCAGATTGAAGAATCACAAGAAAATTCATACCTTCGGCGCTAACAGTCTACAAATGTTGCTACAAATGGTCGACGACGACCTAGGCGTTACGCTCGTCCCAGATATGACAGTAGATGCGGGTGTGCTTCGACACACTAGAATTAAGACCAACCGCTTACCGGAAAAAACATTCTACCGTGATATTGGTTTTGCCTGGCGTAATGGCACCAGTCGCGAGCCGTTATTTGAAGAGCTTAGGTCATTACTACCAGAACCCAAAAAGCGTTAGACCGGAATCCCAGGAGACCGCGCGGATCGCGTATCTTTTATCGGTCGGTTGGAAGCTTCATGGTAAGTATAGACAAGCGAGTATTTGACCTCATCAGTCAGGTTTCTGCCGGCCGCGTGAAACAACTTACTATGAAAGAACAACACATCACCACGATGTAGCTCAACGCGAATCGCCTTCTCGATGAGCAATTTGTTCGCTGGCAAGTCGGGTCGTAGGAACAACGATGCGTCAAAGCAGCCGGGATCTAACATCAACCGATGACTACCTGGAATGACTCGTAGACAGCCATTTTCAGGACTCTCGTCACCCAAAGCAGTCCAGACGCTAATCAAATTTTCCTCATCGAAAGACCAATAGCGGTTGTCTTGATGCCATAACGTTGCGCTGCTAAACCCAGGATGCTTTGTCATCATGCAGTTGTGGTGACACTGTGACAATTCGATATTCGGGGAGGCAAACAAGGATTCTAATATTTGCTTGATATGCGAGTCTGTTGCCCAGTTTCTATAGACTTCATGTCGTGAATAAGCGTGCAGCAGGCGTCTTGTGGTCTCACCGCCGTCGGCTTTCGCATCTCGTGGTGAACCAGGGTATTGGACATCCACCTCATATTCGACGGGTGCCAGTTGCGCGGCAACGTGATCATCTGCAACGGCGCGCATTTGCGCTATGGCGCTTGCATCCAAAAGACCAGGCACAACCACGAATCCATCGTGTTGAAAGCTTGCCGCCTGGGCTTCTGTTAACACATTGATGTTCATTTCGAATCTCTCTGTAAACCTGCCGACTGAATCTCCCAGGCCTCTGACCTTGCGACGTAGCGCTGTAAAGACAGCGTAATACGCTCTGAGGGCCCATCCATAGTTGCAAGGCAACGTGCCACGCGAACACCCAGGTGGCGGTCGGGACTTGCCAGTAATGGTAAAAGGCTATGTAAAAAATTATTTGCGTTGCTAGTTTCGACTGGCATCGCGCAAAGGCTATCCACAGCACGCCTCCTTAATACGGGACTTTGGTCCTGTGCGATCAATTCTTGAAAGACTTCTCGCGCCAGTGATCCCGGCAAGAGAGTCAGCGCTTCAAGCGCCCTGCCACGAATAAAGTGTGGTTCAGATTCGGTGCGGACAATCGCTGCAAGTGGACCTTCAGCTGCTCTTTCAGCTTGCCAATCGTATTGATCTGACCGCCATTCCATCCCCACCAGCTGAAGCCGCACAGCTTCGACTGAATTCACTGCAAGTGAAGGGCCGTCAAGTGCCGAATCGCCGCCAAAAGCATTCGGCGACAGCAACAAGAGTATGAACCACTGAAAGTAAGTCTTAGCCATAGGCCGCAGTATAAACCATCCCCACCGCCGAACTAGTGAGTTTAGCCCCGATATAAGCCAACCGCCCGTGACTATTGATCATACAGACTGTTGCCGGCATCTGATCCTTAGGCTAAATTGGAAAAACGCCAAAAATATAATAAGGAAAGTGTGATGCCAAATTCAGTTGCTGTAAGAGATTACATGACCAAACCCGTCAGTGTTGACCAAAATTTATCGGTATCCGAAGCGGCAGAAGTCATCATGACCAACAAGCTTTCCGGGGTTACGGTAATTGATGACAAAGGTGACCTCGTCGGTATGCTGTCAGAGCTCGATTGCCTGGGCTCGATTGTAGACGCCGCTTATAACGGCGGCGTCCCTGGGGCAGCAAAAGTTTCAGACATCATGACCAAAAATGTGGAAACGAATTCACCGGATGAGGACATCATCACCGTTGCAGCATCGATGCTCGCTAGCAAGCATCGACGTCGACCTGTCATTGAAGACGGCAAATTGGTGGGCCAACTAACGTGCCGCATCATTTTAGGCGCAGTTAAGGACTTTAAGCGTCGGTAGGTGTTCTTACAAGCCGCTTACATACTCGCTGAGCTTAAATTCAGCGTTAGCCATTAAACAGAGTAAGATATATGCATAAGTATACTAAGATAGCGTGATGACAGATCTCCTAGATACGATCGATAAATCGCTTCAAGAAGTAGAAGAACAGCTGCTTGATGAGTTTAGTCGTATACGCAATGCGCTCTCGGATGCACCCTTCGCGCCTATCGATATTGGCATCAGAAATGCGCTAGGTGGCGTCGTCACTGAGCTCTACGGTCAACTTGACCAAAGCGGCGACCGAGTGAACCTCCAAATGATGAGCGAGGTGCATGAGGTCTTACTGGCCCGAATTGTGGTCCTTCGGCGATTGATCGATTCCAAAGTTCCTACAGCCTATTTGCATGAAGCCCACACCGAAGTTTCCGCCAACCGTCGTCAGCTAGAGGCCAAAGTGGTTTCACGTCGAAGTCGTGAAGAGGACAGCGAGGATGCACCAGAAAAAGGCGCTGGGCTGTTCGGCAAGATCAAAGGGCTATTCAGCGGCGAGAGTAAAACCGAAAAAGAAGTTTCCAGAAACCGCATCCGCGTCACCGAACAAGAAGTGCAGGCACTTGAACCCGTTAACGTCTATTTAGACAACGGCATCTACTCGGCGTCACGCGAGTTAGCAGCCCTTGCAAATGTCTTCAATTTACCGGAACCGCAAAAGCAGGCTATTCAGGCCGAACATAAAAAACGCATGGACGGTAAGGCTCAGTTCGGCTCTCGTGACGTTTCTGCGCAAGCATTAGGCACGAAACCAGATCGCGATATCGCACAATCACCAGACGCTATTCGCCGAAAACTAGCAGAGCGACAATCAGGTCAGGTTGGCAAGGCGTCCTTTGCTGCAACGGACATCGAACACGCCCAGTTGATTCAAGTGAAATCCCGCGAACCAACCGCTGCAGAGCTTGCGTCTGGAAGACGAGCCGCGTTAGAGGCTGCCTTGTCCAAGCGTCCGATCACAGGAAAGGCGTCATTTGCCGCAACGGAAATTGAACATATCCAAGCGAATCAGGTACGAGCAAATCAGGTGCAAGCGCCTGAGCCAACGCCGGCGGAGCTGGCGAAGAAAAGAAGAGCCGTGCAAGATGCTGAGAAAGCTCAGACTCCAACCACAGGCAAAGCTTCTTTTACTTCACGTGATATTGAACCTATAACGCCGTACGAAATGCCACGCCGCCCCGATGACAGCACAGAGAAGACTCAAGACGAACGTCCTAAATCGGGCAAAGCCATATTCGAGTCAAAAGACCTGTCTTCGCCACCTAACAAAGGTTAACTAAGATACCGGGCTTCAAGGTGAGAACGAAATGGCGCGACTTCTAAAGGGCGGCCTGTCGCAGCGGTCATCAATTCACTATTGCTGCTAAATTTACCCTTACCGTGAACATTCAAACGTAGCCATGCAAGCAAAGGCGCGAAGTCACCGCGGGAAATTTGATTCGGTAAATCGGGAATTGCTTGCCGCGCTGACGCAAAGAGCTGTGTCGCTGTCATTGCTCCTAAGGTGTAGGTTGGGAAGTAACCAAACAACCCCGCCGGCCAGTGTACATCCTGCAAACAACCATCCATAAAGTTGCCACCGGTATCAACTTTCAAATAGGTCAACATTTTCTCGTTCCAGGCATCAGGCAAGTCCTCGACAGGCAAGGAACCATCAATCAACCCTTGCTCGATTTCAAAGCGCAAAATTACGTGCAGCGGATAAGTGACCTCATCTGCATCGACGCGGATAAAGTCACGTTTGACCGCGGTATAAAGTTTAAACAGGTTTTGCGCATTCCAGGCCGGATCATTGCTTTCCTGGCCCAGAAAGATACGTTGCGCTCTGGGTGCAAGATAGCTGAAAAACTCTGGGGTTCGACAAGCCTGCATTTCCATCAACAACGATTGGCTTTCATGGGTGCCAGCACTCAGGGCGCGACCCACCGGTTGTCCTCGCCAGTCTTTTGGTAAGCCCTGCTCGTACATGGCATGTCCTGTTTCATGGATCACCCCCATCAAAGCCGACATGAAATTTTTCTCATCGTAGCGGGTTGTAATTCGGACGTCGTCCGGTACACCGCCACAAAACGGATGGTGGCTGATATCCAATCGACCATGGTCAAAATCAAAACCGAGCGTTGCCATCACTTCTTGCCCCAACAACTTTTGGTTAGCAATGGCAAAGTCTCCGGCAACCGGTAAAGGCGGTGAAACCTGCTGTCGCTCTAGTATCGCTTCGACAAAATCTGGCAAAAAACCTTTCAACTCATCGAAAATCACACTGACCTCTGCACTCGTGACGCCAGGCTCATAGGTATCAAGCAACGCATCATAAAGTCCAAGACCACTGGCCTCCGCTCGGACGGTAGCTTCTTGACGCGATAGGGAAACTACTTCTTTAAGGTGCGGTAGCATCGCGGGCCAATCATTTGCAGCGCGATGATGGCGCCATGCTTGTTCGGAGGCAGATGTCGCAATTTTTTGTGCCGCAACCAAATCAGCTGGCATACAGGTTGCCTCTCGATATACCCGACCAATCTCTCTCAAGTTTGCAGACTGCCAAGCATCCAAAGACTCAGACTCTGCTGCTGCCAGCAAATCACCTACTTCAGAGCTTGTGGTCAACTCGTGGAGCAAAACTTTTAGGGTCGTCATCGCTTCTGCTCTGGCTTGACCACCGCCATTTGGCATCATTGCTGATTCATCCCAGCTGGTAATAGCCTGAACGTGATTGAGGTTTCCGATCTTCTTGAAATGGCTTTCAAGTCGCTGATAAGCGCTCATAAAAAACTCCGCTGTCTATGTAGGCTATCTAAGTAGGCATGGCCGCCCGGTCAGTTTCATGCAGGTGCGCGGCATCGTTAAACCGACGGACCATAATTCGATCGTTTAGCATCACAATGTGACTGATAGATCCATTGTCACAGCCGTTAAATGCAAATGCCGAAGCGCCCGTCGCTTGCGCCAAAATGTGCCCGACAATACCGCCATGAACGACCGCAACAACCAGTTGATCCGGGTGTTTTTGATGTATTCGTTGCAACGAAGGAGATACCCGCTGACGGAGCTGCTCGTGAGACTCAGAGCCGGGGATAACATCCCAGCGTTGCTCCTCTTGCATCTGTAAAAATAAGGGATCGGCTTCTGCCGCTTTCACTCTAAATAGACCGCCTTCCCACTCACCCAGATGCACTTCACGTAAATCAGGCTCGACCACGGGCGTTAATCCCAAGTGCTTTGCCAAAGGGGCTGCAGTCTCATGAGTACGGCGTAAAGTTGTCACATAGATAGCCGCTACTGGCTGGTGTCGTAGCCGCTCGCCAACGCGTTCTGCTTGATCACGACCGTCAACTGCTAACTCGGGATCACCCTGTCCTGCGACCAAAGGAAATGGGTCACCTGGCACAGCGGCACGGCTTTCGCCATGCCTCACCAACAAAATTTCTGTGGCGCCCGGTGGCGCGCTAAAACGGCTTTGACGATATGACTTCATGCTGTCCTTCAAATCTGAGCGGATTGGTGAACGCATGGTAGCAGAACCTCGTTTGGTTTAGGATCAGACCAAAATAGGTCAGGATTAACACGATGAGTTGGGAACAAGAAATTGAAGAACTACACGAGCGCGGCAAGCTCTCAGAGGCCATGGGTGGCGCTGACAAAGTGGCTCGCCAGCACGAATTCAATAAACTCACGATCCGAGAACGAATAGATGCCATCGTTGATCCGACCACATTCCATGAAATCGGCAAGCTCGCTGGGGTCGCCAGCTACGACGATACCGGTAACCTAATTGCGTTTACCCCATCCAACTACATCTTTGGCACAGCAGAAATTGATGGCCGGCCCCTCATTATCTCAGGGGATGACTTTACGGTCCGGGGCGGTAGTGCCGATGCGTCAATCGCAGGCAAGCGCCAACAGGCAGAAGCAATGGCGCTTGAACTTCGCTTACCCCACGTCAGGCTTGTTGATGGAATGGGCGGTGGCGGATCGGTCAAAACCATTGAGATGTCAGGCCGAACCTATATACCCCGCGTCGCTGGATGGGACGTGATTGTGAATCACCTCGGCATTGCCCCCTCTGTTTCGCTGGCGCTCGGTTCCGTAGCAGGCATCGGCGCTGCAAGAGTGGCGACGTCTCATTACTCCGTGATCGTCAAAGACAGTGCACAAATGATGATTGCTGGCCCGGCACTGGTTGATTGGGCGAGTCTTGGCGAGGTCTCTAAGGAAGAGCTCGGCTCAAGCAAAATACATACGCGCAACGGTTCCATTGATGATGAGGTGAACAGTGAGGCAGAAGCTTTCTCTCGGGCAACTCAATTCCTATCGTATTTACCCAGCAGCATAGACGAGCTGCCACCCAGAGCCATATCCGATGACCCCGCAGATCGACGGGCTGAACTGCTCAACAACGTGGTGCCCAAGGATCCGCGCAAAGTTTACAAAATGCGGCCGGTCATAGAGTCCGTTGTTGACGAAGGATCGTTCTTTGAGATCGGCAAAAAATGGGGCAAATCTATCATTACTGGTCTCGCGCGCCTGGACGGCATTCCCGTGGCTATTTTCGCTGAAGACCCCATGATTTACGGTGGCGCATGGACCGCAGACAGTTGCCGGAAATTGATCCGATTGTGTGACCTCGCTTCTACCTTCCATCTGCCACTCGTTCATCTTGTCGACTGTCCTGGATTCCTAATCGGCAAACAAAGTGAAGAGAGTGGGACGATAAGGATCGGATCTCAAGCACTCGCGGCACTAGGTCAGTCTACCGTGCCATTTTGCAGTGTTGTGATTCGTAAGGCATTCGGGGTTGCTGGTGCTGCCAACAACAAACCGGGCACAGAACATTTCCGCTTTGCCTGGCCGTCGGGTGACTGGGGGTCGCTGCCAATAGAGGGTGGGATCGAGGTTGCCTACAAAGCAGAACTCGCAGCATCTAGTGACCCAGATGCACATCTAGAAAAGATTAAAGAAAGACTCAACCGGGTGCGTTCGCCATTTCGTTCTGCGGAGTATTTCGAGATCGAACAGATCATCGAGCCTAGCACCACCCGATCCCATCTTTGCCGATGGGCAAATTTGGTGCGACGTACCCTGACGCCCGAATCCAGTGCTTTTACCTATCGGCCTTAGCGTAATAGAAAAATGTCTTTATGGCTGTTAGATAAGCGACAGCACATCGGACACTGCACACAACAAAGGGGCCCGCGTTAGACGGACCCTTTATTTAACTCGAGCTTACCCTTCGCCAGATTGAGACGGAGCAAATCGCTGGCACCCTCGACAAACCTGAAAGCTCGCACGCGTCGATACAACGCCTCAAGCGGATGACCGTGCACCAGCGCTTGGCCACCCACCAATTGCACACCCCAGTCGACAACCTGGCCGGCAGTTTCTGTGCAAAACACCTTTGCTGCAATGGTTTCATTTACAGCGTTCTCACCGCTGTCCACCATCCGAGCAGCGCGGTACAGCACACTACGCGCCGCATAGGTTTGAATTCTCATATCGGCAAATCGTAGCCGCACACCTTCTTTATCACCTAGCGGCGTACCACTTCGATGCGGCGCTCTTAGATGTTGTTCCACGAAATCCAATACCCACAAACAGATACCAGTTGCCTCGGCTGACACCATTAATCGCACATTGCCAATATTACCCAGCGCTCTGGGCATGCCCTCGCCGGGCTTGCCGACCATGCATTCCGCGAGCACCAACACGGCATTAAAGGTGATCGAGACGTGGCCACTGCCATCTAAAGAACTGAACACTTCGGAAACCTCAACACCCTCAAGGTTTAGGTCAATCACCACCATTGCAGTGCCCAGCTTTTCTCCGCTTGCGTCCTCGATGTTGATCAGTGCTGAGACAAAGTCTGCATCCTGGCCGCCAGTGACATAGGACTTCTGGCCCGTAATCGCGATCTGACCATTGTCCAACACGCCATAAGAAGGTCGTTTAGCACTATCGGCTTCGGTGAACCCAAAGCTACCACGTTTTTCGCCACTCAAAACAGGGTCCAAATAGTGCGTCCTTAAGTGCCCGTCAGCGCGGTGCAAGATCCCTGGTCCAGGGCCAAAGACCGCACGCGATAGAGGATTATTGGCAGCGGCGAGCTGTTCGCGTAATACCGTCAGCTCAAGTGTGGAAGCAGGATCACCACCATAGGACTCGGGTTGCATTTTGAAATAGAACCCCGCTTGCTTTGACGCCTCGCGCACTTTCACCAATGCTTCTGCTTGATCAACAGTGCTTGATGCCGGCTGAACCACGTCATCAATGAATTTCTGCATCGCAGACCGCACTGCGTTTAATTCGGCTGATAAGTTCTCTGGCATAAACGTTCCGCATAGATAATTTGTCAGCACCATAGCAAATGCGCTTTATTGATTCACCGTTTCTAGATGATTGTGCTATTGGTTGTGCTGTTGGTTGTGCTGTCGGGTACGCGCTAAGGTGCGTTATGTGTTTTGCCAAAGGTAGCGCCATAGATTGTGCGCTGCACTCAAGCCATGCACCTTGCCGCAACTTTGGTCACAACATGAAAGAATTCAATCTGTTACCGAACTTAAGAACAGACTTGAATAAACTAACCCGACCACCAGGCTACTGTATCAACACCGCTAGATACTCGCCCAGCACCCAACAACAACAGTTTTAGGTTGTATTAACGCGGCACTCCGCTACCATCTGAGTTGTGCTACAGAAAGTAGAACAGCGCCAGATGTGACGCATAACTAAAAACAAACAACCCCTTGGGCCCCCGCTGATCACTAGTGACTGGCCATAAAAAAAATGGAGATTTAATTCATGGCAGTAGATGACCACGTAAATCTGGAGCAATTCATGGCTGGTGTGGAAAAGCGCAACCCACACCAAACCGAATTCATCCAAGCAGTTCATGAAGTAGCCGAAGATATCTTCGAATACAAAAAAGACAAAGAAAAGTACCATCAGGCGCAAATTTTGCGTCGCATGGCAGAGCCAGACCGAGTCATCAGCTTCCGCGTTTGCTGGGAAGATGATAACGGCAACGTTCGCGTACAACGCGGCTGGCGTGTACAAAACAATAACGCTATCGGACCGTACAAGGGTGGTATTCGCTTTCACCCTAGTGTGAACGAAAGCGTCTTGAAGTTTCTGGCATTTGAACAGACCTTTAAGAACAGCTTGACCGGTCTGCCTATGGGTGGCGGTAAAGGTGGTGCTAACTTCAATCCAAAGGGCAAGTCAGACAGCGAAATCATGCGTTTCTGTCAGTCGTTTATGACAGAACTGTATCGGCACATTGGCGAAGATACTGACGTCCCTGCCGGTGACATTGGTGTTGGTGCTCGCGAAATTGGCTATATGTTTGGTCAGTACAAGCGCATTACCAACCGTTTCACGGGTGTACTAACCGGCAAAGGTCTGCAATTCGGTGGTAGTTTGGTTCGTACCGAAGCAACAGGCTATGGCGCGGTTTACTTCCTCGAGAATATGCTCGCGCACAAAGGTGACAGCATTGATGGTAAATCCGCTGTGATTTCTGGTTCAGGTAATGTCGCCACTCACGCCGCTGAGAAGATTCTGCAGCTCGGCGGTAAAGTTCTGACTCTGTCTGACTCAAAAGGCTTTATTCATGATCCCGATGGCATCACTCAGGAAAAACTTGAGTGGGTGAAGAACCTTAAAAACGTTGATCGTGGACCCATCTCCGCGTACGCCGAAGAGTTCACGGGTGCGAGCTACCATGAAGGAGAGCGTCCATGGGGTGTTACCTGTGATCTGGCGCTACCTTGCGCGACCCAGAACGAATTGCCTGGCGATGCTGTGAAGACGCTGATCAAAAACGGCTGCATAGGCGTTTCTGAGGGTGCCAACATGCCGACTGATCTGGCGGGCGTTAAAGCCTTCAAGGAATCAGGCATTTGCTACGCACCGGGTAAGGCATCTAATGCTGGCGGCGTTGCCGTTTCTGGTCTTGAAATGAGCCAAAACTCAGCTCGAATCAGCTGGAGCGAAGCAGATCTGCAGGCTCACCTGAAAACCATCATGAAAGATATCCATGACAACTGTCTGGAATATGGTGACAAGGGTGACGGCACTGTTGACTACACCAAGGGTGCAAACATTGCCGGCTTCGTTAAAGTCGCTGATGCCATGCTGGCCTTCGGCGTCGTCTAACTGGCGCCACAGCACCACTTTTAGCAGCGCCTAGCGTTGCTAATGGTAGCAGTATCAAAAGCCCGATCAGTTTGCTGATCGGGCTTTTTTATGGGCCACTTGCACACCTATTAATGAATTTTATTCACAAATTAATGCACATTACATCTATTTATATTTGTTTCCAGCTGGTTACAATGGGCGCTCTATTTTTTGGAGAGCGCCATGAGCGAAGCGGTAGCACGACCTGATGTTGAGATTCCTGATCCTTATGCGATGCCACTTGAGGACGTGAACCCCTTGAATGGCTTGCTGTTCCAGCATGACGCGCAATGGCCCTACTTTGAACGCCTCCGTAACGAAGACCCTGTTCACTTTAGTGAAGATGAAGAATTTGGCCGCTACTGGCACGTCACCAAATTCAACGACATCATGGAAGTTGAAAAAAACCACGAGCTGTTCTCTTCGGAAGCTGGCATTACAATTGGACCGCCGCTCATTGCGCCGCCGGAAAGACTCCAAACCCGTATGTTTATCGCCATGGACCCGCCCACCCATGATGTACAGCGCGCCACCGTAAGCCCTGTCGTCCAACCGATTAATTTGGCAAAGCTAGAGAGCACGATTCGCGAACGCGCCGGAACGATCCTCGACTCACTGCCTGTGGGAGAAACCTTTAACTGGGTTGATCTCGTCTCGATTGAACTCACCACCCAAATGTTAGCCACCTTATTCGACTTCCCGTTTGAAGATCGTCGCAAACTCACGCGCTGGTCCGACGTCGCAACAGCAGCGCCTGGTACTGTTGTCGAGTCTGAAGAACAGCGTCGCGACGAGCTATTAGAATGTCTTGAATACTTCACTCGCCTGTGGAACGAACGTGTCAACTCGCCACCTAGCAGCGATTTAATTTCCATGCTGGCCCACGGCAAAGAGACCCGCGACATGGACCCGATGGAGTTCTTAGGTAATCTGATTCTGCTGATCGTGGGTGGTAACGACACAACACGCAACAGCATTACGGGTGGTGTTCTGGCCCTTAATGAAAACCCTGGGGAATACGACAAACTGCGCGCTGACACCAGTCTGATTCCAAATATGGTCGCTGAAATCATTCGTTGGCAAACACCGCTCGCTTATATGCGACGCACGGCTAATGAAGACACCGTACTGGGCGGCAAGAATATTAAGGCAGGCGACCGTATTTTGATGTGGTATGTCTCGGGTAACCGTGATGAAGAAGTCATTAAAGATGCCAACAGTTTTATCATCGACCGCGAAAAAGCTCGGCACCACGTGTCATTTGGTTTTGGCATTCACCGCTGCATGGGTAACCGTCTGGCTGAAATGCAGCTCAGAGTTGTCTGGGAAGAGATCATGAAGCGCTTCGACAAGGTCGAAGTCGTCAGTGAACCTGTTCGTGTGATGTCGCCGTTTGTGAAAGGCTTTACCGAACTAATGGTTCGCGTTCATCCTAAAAAGTAGCACCTAAAAATCGCTCGATAAAATTGCTCCGCTCAAAATGAGCGGGGCATTTTTAGGACATGCTCACCAATAAAACTCAAAATCAGATTCGTTGAGATAGGCGCAATTTGATAGAGCCGCGTTTCCCTGAACTTTCTTTCGATATGGTATTCCCTGGCAAACGCGAAGCCGCCATGAGTTTGCATGCACACATCCCCTGCCCGCCAAGATGCTTCAGACGCGAGCATCTTAGCCATGTTTGCCTCGGCTCCAGGCGCTTCTCCCGCATCAAACATACGAGCCGCTTTTTCGACCATTAGCGAAGCCGCTTCGATCTCTGCATAACATCGAGCAATCGGAAATTGGACGCCCTGATTTTGGCCGATAGGACGATCGAACACGACTCTATTGGTAGCGTAGGCGCTGGCCTTATCAATGAAGTATCGACCATCGCCGACACACTCAGCGGCTATCAATATGCGCTCCGCGTTCATCCCATCCAAAATGACTTTGAACCCCTGCCCTTCTTCTCCCAACAGGTTGTCGGCAGGAATATGCAAGTCATCGAAGAACAACTCACAGGAATGATGATTGATCATAGAATCGATAGGTTGAATGGTAAGTCCGTTACCGACCGCCTTTTTTACGTCGATCAGAAAAGCCGATAGACCATCGGTCTTCTTCTTAACATCAGCCTTAGGCGTGGTCCGTGCTAACAGGACCATCAGGTCGCTGTGCTCAATTCTTGAAATCCAAACCTTCTGGCCGTTAATAACGTAACCATCACCGGTCTTTTTCGCGATGGTTTTAAGGCTGGTTGTGTCGGTTCCAGTCGTTGGCTCGGTCACTCCGAAACTTTGCAGGCGCAGTTCACCTGCCGCAATTTTAGGCAAATAGTGTTTCTTCTGGGCTTCACTACCATGGCGTAATACAGAACCCATGACATACATCTGGGCATGACATGCGCCAGCGTGGGCACCGGAGCGGCACACTTCTTCCATTACAACAGAAGCTTCGAGTACGCCGAGACCTGCGCCACCGTATTCTTCTGGGATTAACACGGTGAGAAAACCTGCAGTGGTCAGCTCTTTGACAAACTCTGTTGGATAGCCGCGACTGGCATCTAGTTCAAGCCAATACTGTTCTCCATAACGTTCACATAGTTGGCGTACGGAGTGGCGGATTTCAGTCAATTCGGGTGCTTCGGACATTCGATGATCCTAGATTCTTTAAGCCCCAAAGTTTACCGCTTTACACTGATTTGGCCCAGCGACGCATGACCTCAGAAAGAGTATTGGTATTGACGGGCTTGGCGACATAGTCATCCATCCCAGCATCTAGACATGCATCGCGATCTCCATCGACAACGTTGGCCGTCATGGCAACAATGGGAATACGGTGCACGTGTTTCACGATTTCTAATTCTCGTATTTCGGTCGTTGTGGTCAAACCGTCTTTTTCAGGCATCCGACAGTCCATAAAGATCATGTTGTAAGGCAAGGCATCCCACATTTCAATCGCCTCAATGCCATTGGCTGCAACATCCACGCGGCAACCCATTCGGGTCAGCATTCGGGTAATGACTTTCTGGTTGACAATGTTATCTTCTGCCAGCAGAACTCGAACACCCGCATAAAGGTTGGCTAGGTTTTCATTTTGGTTGACGCTCTCAGTCTGAGGGTCGCCACTGATGGTTCGCTGTAGCTCGGTAATAAGGTTTCGGTAGCCAACAGGCGTCGGTAGAAAGTAACGACACCCTGCATCGAGCAAACGGGCGCGCTGTTTTGACCAAACCGACGTCAGCACGACCTCGCAAATGGGCAATTGAATTTTACGGCGAAGATGCTGTAGGGTTTCCTCAGTCACCGTGTCAGGCATGAATACCAGAGTGCCGGGTTCTTGGACCTCATGAACAGCATCGTCTAAATGGTGAAGGCGAGAGGCGCTAACGCCTAGCTTTGCCAAATGATCCATTAGCGAATCCGCAACGTGGGCATTATCGAAATATACTAACGCGGAAAGTTGATCAAAACGCTGCGAAAACTTTGGATCGATGGGCGTCTCTGCCATCAAAAAATCTAACCGGAACCAGAATCTGGTGCCATCGACGACAGAACTCTCGACACCAATATTACCGCCCATGAGTTCCACTAAACGTTTACATATTGCGAGCCCCAACCCTGTCCCGCCATACTTTCGAGTGGTTGACGCGTCTGCCTGAATGAATGATTCAAACAACAACTCTTGAATATCTTCTGGAATACCGATTCCGGTGTCACAGACCGAAATTTCAAGCGTTACTCTATTGTCCGCCACGGCGCTCGGGTCAGTAACCGCCCGAACTCGCACGTCGATCTTGCCTGCCTCGGTGAACTTCACCGCGTTGCCCACCAGATTCAATAGTATCTGTCGGACCCGACCCGCATCGCCATGAATTAGGTGCGCAATATCTAAGGGGAAATCGACCAGCAGCGGCGCATCAATTTCGCTCGACTTACTCTGGACAATTTCGAACACCTCCGCTATCGCCACTCGAAGGTCAAATAGCTCCGACTCCACCTCGAGCTTACCGGCATCGATCTTGGAGAAGTCGAGGACGTCATTAATGATCGTCAGCAACGCATCACCAGAGGAATGGATGATCCGCACACTCTCCTGCTGTTCTTCGGATAATTCTGTATCAACCAGCAGTTGCGCCATACCAAGAATGCCATTCATCGGCGTACGGATTTCGTGGCTCATGGTGGCGAGGAATTCTGTTTTTGCCTTTGCCGCGTTCTCCGCGCGTTCTTTCGCCGCCAGTATCTCGCGCTCAAAACGCTTGCGGCCAGTGATGTCTCTGAAGACAAGAATATAGAGCTTGTCATTCACTAACCGTGCTTCACTAACGGCAAATTCTACAGGTAGTAGCAGGCCATGTTCGTTCCTGAGATGCGCTTCTCGCAGCGAGCCATCCGCCACGCTTGCCCAAGAACTTAAAGGCGCACCATTAAACAAAAAGGCAGAATGGATTTCCTGACCAATCAGATCCTCTTCGGTCGCTTTCAACAATTGTTGTGCCCTAGGATTGATCGACTGCAACCGGCCATCAGCATGTATCGCGATGATACCGTCAGCGACATTATTTAGAACCGCAGCGATGGTCGTGACGTGGTCTTGAATTTCCCGCTGGGCATTTTTTTGCACCGAGATATTGCTAGTCGTACCGGACATCATCACAGGGGTCCCACTGCCGTCACGATAAACCCGACCCCGGGACTGGATCCAGACAATACGGTCAGCCGCACCCAGAAGCCGGTATTCATCGATATACTCTTCGTCCCGGCCCTTCAATGCCGCTGCTATCTTGCTCCGAACCCGATCATCATCCGCTGGATGAACTCGCGACATTGCCAAATCACCCACTCCGGATAGTTGCATCGCCGGAATACCAAGCCAACGCGCCACCGAGCTGGTGGTGTTAAAAGTATTGTTCCTAATATCCCATTCCCAGATATCAGTATCAGAGCCTTCGAGTGATCGCCGATAGCGATCGCGCATTTCTTCCTCCAGCTTCTTTAAGCGCAAAATGGAAGTACTGTCTTTGCCGATCAACACAAGCAAAGGGCGATACATATCGTGTAAGGTCACGTTCGCAACAAAGTTGTATTCGGTGCCGTCCTTCCGTCGAAGCAACTGTCCGGTATCTATCTGCGAACTCGCGTCGGTAATTTTAGCTTTGAGTTGTTGCAACTGCACCAGACCATCTTCGAAATAGACATCTGTTGATAACTCAAACAGCTCGTTAGATGCATAACCAAGGTTCGCCAACGCGGTTTCATTCGCATAGACCAAAGAGTATCGGTCCGCATCGTAAACAATCACCTCGTGGCCGCTTGTCGCGACCGCGGTCGTCAGAATACGATTAAGTTGCTCATTGGTTTTTCGTTGCGAAACATCGAGGATAATTCCGTTCACTAATTCTATGCCGCCCGAAGCATCACGCTGCAACTTACCCCGAAAATTGATCCACAGACGACTGCCGTTATAGTGCTCGATTTCAAAATCGAAATCCCACCGATCATCGGGACCTAGAGTTTCTTGCAGACGCTGGGAGAGCGTTTTGTTATTTTCAACTCCAAGGCCAAAGACGTGATTCGCTGTCTCAAAGTAATCGACTGAATAACCGGTCAGCGTTTTAATATGGTCACTGCCGAAGATCACCCGACCGGTTAACCAGTCAACCTGAAAGACACAAGCATCAACGGCCGACATAATGTCGACCAGAGCCTGTTGTTTTTCGGATTGTGGTGGCTGGACCTGGGTCATCGCTCACTAAATAATGCTGTCACTGACTCTTAGAGTATAGTCTTGAAATTGAAACTTGATTGAGGGATTCAAAAATGGCGCAAAGTTGGCAAATTGGGGACGTCACCGTTACCCGGGTGATCGAAATGGAGGTCAGTGGCGGAACGCGGTTCATTTTGCCTCAGGCAACCCGTGACGCCGTGAAACCGATAGGCTGGCTGCAGCCCCATTTCGCAGATGAAGCCGGCAACCTCATCACCAGCGTACACGCTCTGGTAATTGATACACCCACGCGACAAATAATTGTCGATACGTGCATTGGCAATGACAAAACACGCAGCATACCCAACTGGCACATGCTCCAACTGCCATTCCTTGAAGACCTTGCTGAGGCCGGATACGACCGGCTCAAGATTGATACGGTCTTGTGCACGCACTTACATGTGGATCACGTCGGGTGGAATACCATGAAACAGAACGACGCCTGGGTACCCACGTTTCCTAACGCGGAATATCTGATGGCGGATCAGGAATTTCAATACTGGATGGCACAAGATGAACCGAATTTTGGCGACGTGATCGGCGATTCGGTTCGGCCGGTATTTGAAGCTGGCCTCGTCAAACTGGTCGACCTCGATCATCGTGTCTGTGACGAGGTCTCGCTCGAACCTACCCTTGGCCATACGCCAGGACACGTGAGTGTCAATATCCGCTCAGGTGGCCAGCATGCGGTGATCACCGGAGATTGCATCCATCACCCCTGCCAATTCTCGAGAAACGATTGGTGTAGCAGCGCAGATTTCGATCAGAAAATGGCCATGCAGACCCGAAGTGACCTATTTGAACGATTAGTCGACACCGAAACGCTGGTGATTGGCACCCATTTTCCAACACCGACGGCTGGATATTTAAAACGGGATGACCAAGCGTATTGGCTAGACACTGAAATAGGTGACC
Source organism: Candidatus Azotimanducaceae bacterium (assembly GCA_051278195.1). Taxonomy (GTDB): domain Bacteria; phylum Pseudomonadota; class Gammaproteobacteria; order Pseudomonadales; family Azotimanducaceae; genus JAHRVQ01. The sequence goes on along the minus strand of JBNMQM010000024.1, from coordinate 42,960 downwards.
AGTTCACCAATTGAAGTTTGCCTTCGTCACGGTTTTTTCGATTTTAGGTTGGGCTTTCCAGCAGAGCTTTCTAGCGAGAGACAAGAGACGCGATAGTTGGATTGAAGCCCTGCTCGGCCAGGCACTGATTTGACAGCGACAGGACTTGACCGAAGCGATCCATGACGAAGCGATTATACAGTGGCACCAGCAAGCATCGCTCCTTGTGGCTAAGTTCGAGTTTTTCTGTTGCGTGCCAAAAACAAAGATAGAAATTGTCGGGCAGCATCGGGTGAAATTGCAGATCTGCTCCAACGAGCACACTGAATCGTTGGCGGAGTTCTTCTAGCAATATCTTATAGTGATTTTGATTTCGATCAGCGTAGGCTTTGAGCATGACTTGCACATCTTCGTCAGGACTCGGCAGCGCTGGTTGATCACGTCGGTTGAGCAAGTTAACCCAGCCATGGTTCATTTGCGCGGAATAACTCTCGCGATACAGCGTTGACCGTACCTTGAGGGCGCGTGTCATGTTGAAGTGTTGCGTCAACCTATCCTGCTCGTCACAGCCGTACATCTCTTCAAAAAGAGCGTCTGCGGCGTTTTCCGCCAGCCCATCAAACAAATAGCCTAACTTGGCATCAACCGCTTTTTTAACCCGTTTAACGACCTCAATAATTTTGGCCCGCTTGATCACAGGTAACACGATGATATCTGCCGTTCGTTTAGTCGCTTTCACTCAATGGCCCGACGTTTGATTGCTGTAAAACGTTCATTGTCCATGATCTAAGCACTGATCGAGTGCGCTTGCACAGAAGAAATGGCTTAGGTTTATTAAAACGTGAGCTCCATCACAATCTAGATCACGACCACGTCATGTTTTGAAAACAATTCCCTGCCGGGCAAGATTTTAGACCAGAGGCTAAAGCAATGACCAACGGATCAAAAATTGGAATGGTGTATAGTCTTTGCCACAACCGTATTTGGATTGAGCATGACGGGACTTACCTACCCTTTTAAGAATGGACCAGAACCCGGCCACCTGATTGAGGTTGCCCCGCGGGTATACTGGTTGCAAATGCCATTGCCGATGTCACTGAAATTTATCAACCTATATGTCATTGAAGATGACGATGGCTGGATACTCGTAGATACGGGTATTCGCGGCGATGAGACCAAAGCGCTCTGGTTAGAAATATTCGATCGATATTTCTCAACCAAGCCGGTCAAACAAATCATTTGTACTCACATGCATCCTGACCACACGGGCCAAGCGGGGTTTCTTCATCATCACTGGCAAGCACCACTGTACATGAGCTCCGCTGAGTACTACCAAGCCCGGATTATGGCGGTCCAGATGAAAGACGGAAACCACTGGCAAATGTCAGAGCATTTTCTCCGCAATGGCATCGAACAGGATTTTTTAGATGAGCTACGGGACATGCGCAGCAGCTTCTCGCCACAACCTGAGGACCATCCTTTACCGGGGTCGTTCATTAGGCTTGAAGACGGCCAGCAGCTGACATTAGGCAACACCGACTGGCAGGTCATCACAGGAACGGGACATTCTCCCGATCACGTGTGTTTATATGCGCCGTCGCTGAAATTACTCATATCGGGTGATCAGGTCTTACCGATCATCACCTCGAACGTCAGCGTTCATCCAACCGAGCCCCAGGCGAATCCACTAAAAGGCTGGCAAGCCTCCCATGAAAAACTGCGCGCGGCGTTACCAGACGACCTACTCGTGTTGCCTGCTCACAACTTACCGTTTTATGGCTTACATACGCGACTGCAAGAATTAATCGACCATCATGAAGATCGCATGCTGATCATTGAAGAAGCCTGCGTGACACCGCATCGCGGTGTCGAACTATTACAGCTAATGTTTAATCGCAAACTTGAAGGCCCAACCAAAATTATGGCGTTGGGCGAATGCATTGCTCACCTTCACTGCTTGATGGATCGACAACGAATCGCGCAGGACTTTGATGGCACTCATTATTTATACCGCTCCATAGCGCCAGATCTAGATCAGCGCGCTCGCCCTGGCAAACACCCAGCACCAACTAACGAACCCATTATGGTTTAGTGACCGCATCAGCAGGTACCTGATCGACAAAAAAGCAGCTATCGATTGACCGGCGAGTGGGCTGGCCATACTTACCCAGTGGCCAGCCAATCGGAATCAAGGCAATCGAAGGTGTATTAGCACTAAGACCCAACATAGCGTCGATTTCTTTGCCATATGCTAGATGCGACGTGGTCAACGACGCGCCTAGCCCCACTGCACGGCATGCCAACAGTATGTTTTGGATCGCCGGAAATAGCGCCTGACTTTGTGGCTGACCACGTCTCGTCCAACCAGCAACAAATAGATGTACCGGCGCCTCATGTAAATGCTCCGCCAAATAGATCGCCGCTTTCATATTGCGGCGTTTCGCCTCGGGATAGTCGGGTGATTTTGCGGCCTCTTTCGCCGGCTCAATGTATGGCAAAAAGGTTTCACGATACTTATCGGCAATAAAATGCCTTTTTTCCTGATCGGTTACAGCCACAAAAAACCAAGGCTGACGATTGCCGCCGTTAGGCGCAAAGGTACCCGCCTCGCAAACCTTTCGAATCAATTCAATCGGCACTGGATCCGATTTTAAACGGCGAATTGCCCGAGTGGTACGAATCCCCTCCAGCAAACCTAATGATTCACCGGCTTGTTCGATATCAGTTGAACTCATTTCGCTACCTTCACTGTCTTTACTCACGTCGCTCCCTCTATTCGTTTAGGCGCACAGCCTCGTACTGCTCATTCGCTAACGCCACTCGGCCCTGAACCATCAATCGATCCAAGTGCATTTTCATACTACGCTGCTCGACCTGATCAACCATACTGCCACCCGTACCAGGCCGATAAATAAACCGGTGAGTGACAATGTCCTGCATGGAGCGAGGCTGCACCAAAAAGTCCAAAAGATTATTCTCGCGGAAGCCAATCATCCCGTGAAATGCGTCAAGCATCACCAAAAATTGTTCGCGAGATTCGACTAACCCTTTATGGTGAAACGTCAGCCAGTAGTGACTGTCGATGTGTTTAAGCTTTTCTATACTTGCCTCAAAATCCGTGAGGCTCGACCAGGCATCACCGTAATAAGGACCAAATCCGGTCAGCTCGATATCACCGAGATACACCAGCTGTTCATCGTCCCACTCGATCAAAAAGCAACAATGACCACGCGTGTGTCCCGGCGTGTGCAGCACCTTGACCGTCACGCCGCCCAAATCGAATATAGCGCCATCTTCAAATGTCTGTACGTCAGGGCGAGGCTGGTAAAAAAACTCGTTGAGCACTGTCTGCTCAAACTCTGAACCGCCGTCACCGTCAAAACCATAAATTGTCATCATGCCTTGCAAATCCTGCAGACCCAATGCATCCCCTTCATGGCAATGGCAGGGTGTGTCCGGATACAAGTGCAAACCAGCGACATGGTCTTCATGGACGTGGCTCAGCAGGATCATATCAGCCGGTGGCAATCGATCCTTTCGCTCCACAATACCCAGCGATGGATCGATCAATGCAGTTTGATTGGCGCCCTCCACCAATAATGAATTGCCCTGAGGGTATTTGCCATTCTCAACGCCAAACAATATCGTTAAGGGGCCTAGCTTCTTATCAATCAGTTCACTCATCTACTTTCCAAAATGCGCCTATAGGCCCGGGGAAAACTACGGGGCTTTCAATGCCATTTTTATTGACACTCGCCACACCAAATATGTAGTTATCAATCACAATGTTCTCAAGCGTAAACTCAGCAACATCACCCGCCACTCGACTCCACTGCCACTGAGCTTCCGTCGTTAAACGCCAATAAACTTTGTAGGTCGTCGCATCCTTAACCTGACGCCATTTCAAGGTTGTATCTGGCGCAACAATACCTTCAATCGTAACTTGCTCTGGTGGCGCTGGCGCCAATGCCATAGAAGCCAGACTCACGACATTGAGCGCAGTCATTTTGGCTGCATAATCAAAGTCTACGCCCTCGATGGTGTCGCCATAAACCCGGCCATTTTCGATCCTAATATCCTGATGCTGACGATCATAGTGCTCGTTGGTCTCCATAATTCTCACGCCCGGGAAGCCAACTTCGTTAAAAGGCCGATGATGACCGCCTCGACCGAATCGATCCAACCGATAGACCATCATGACATCCAGATTACGCATATAGTCATCTGCCATACGATCTACATAGCGCGCCACATTACGAGACGGAGAATCGACCTCACCTCCAGTAAAGCGTCGAATCCTTGCTTCACCCTCGGTTTCGATTGGTCGGGTGGCCTCTGAAAAAACTCGTGCGGTAGTGTTGTTGGTCACCCCATTAATACCCGTGATGTTGCCAATCATGTCGTTGTTCAAAACCGCTTCAATATGCCAGCCATCAGCTATGGCCTGTTCAGCCATGATCTTCCCACCAAACAGCCCCTGCTCCTCCCCTGACAAGCCAGCGAACACGATCGATGCAGGAAAGCGATGCTGACTCAGGACCCGCGCCGCCTCAATGACGCCTGCCATACCCGATGCATTGTCATTAGCTCCTGGTGAGTCGTCGGTGCTGTTCATTGGGTCAGAAACCCGAGAATCGATATCGCCCGACATAATCACGTAGCGATTGGGATCGCTGGTGCCTTTCAAGACTGCAATCACATTCACGACCTCCGTCGCTTCAGGAATTCGACGTTCCTCTGAAAAAACACGAGACTGGGTGTATACCGTCAGACAACCACCACAAGCCTCGGAGATCTGATTGAACTCTGCCTCAATCCAGCGCCTGGCAGCACCAATACCCCGCGTCTCTGATACTGTTTCCGAAAGCGTATGGCGCGTCCCAAACGACACTAAATGACGCACATCCGCTTCGATTCGTGTTGGCGAAGGGGCTTCGCTCAGTTGCTGCAATAACGCTTGGTCAGCGTGCACCATCAGGCTCCCTAGCAACAGCCCCAGAGCGAGAGTTAAACGATTCATGATTTGTCTCCTATTTTTGATTCTAATGCTGCTGATGTTTTATCTAACGCCATTGATAGTTTCATACGACGGTAACCCACCCAGGAGATGGCACTGAGAAACGCCGCGAGCAAAAACACCCCGGCGCCCAAGCCTTCATAGGCAGGCAAGATGCCATTCGCTGTCCATCCTAGATAGAGCAAAATGCCTATAAATGGCGCAAATGCGCCCCTGATCCCCGTCAACGTCACGTGTGCACCCATATAGGCACCCAGTTCTGACGGCCGCGCAAAATCATTGTGACCCAGCGTCCAAGCCAGTGAACCACCCCCGCGGGCAATGCCCAGAACCAACCGCCCTAGGCCCAACACTAAAAGTGATCCAGTGATCGCACCAAAAAACATGATCACCTGGCACAGCACCCACAGTGAACTTTGCCGGGCTCGGAAAAGTGTGACGTGATTTTGATCCAAATAGTTAGCCCAAAAAGGCAAGGTCACCAACGACAAAGCAAAGGGAATGATGAGCGTAATAATGATGCTGATGGTGTAACTCGCGCCTAGCTGGTTCGACACAAGAAAAATTATCGGTGCCTCCAACATCATATTGGATGTACCCGCTAAAAATTGATAGGTCTGATATTCCGCAAACTTTTTGTCTCGGCGCAACACCTGCCACATACCTGTGGCACTGGCGCTAGCCTCGTCTTTTTCCGTTTGCAAATACTCTGTTTCACCCAATACCGTGACCCGGGAGAATGCGTTGACGCCAATCACCCCGGCTACCGCAGCAAGTACAAAAACCCACCGAAAGGACTCGGGACTCGCGTCCATTAGCAGCCCCCCGCCCATCGCAACCACTACCATGGCTAAACTGCTCACAATGGTTAAGCGTGCGGTAATTCTCGCTCTAACATTACGCCCATAATTTAGGCTCCAAACCAAACTTCGAGCAGTCACCTGCCCAGCCATGAGAAATCGGACGATCAATATGCAGGTCACAAACAACCACAGACCTCCGTCTTCAGCTGTCGGCGTCAGAGCGATCAAACCAGTAAAGAATAAAATTGCGGACTGCAGCCATACAAGAATTTTGACTTTTGGTTTGCCGCGAATTAACCGCGCCCAGGCAAAGCTCGAAAGATTACTGAACATCGGTGCAGCAGCGATAACCGCAATCACCAGTGGCGATGCGGAAAAAATCTTATCGGCAATCACGCCGGCAAAACCTCCTTCCATGACCGCGAAACACATCGGCAGTGTTGCCTCAGTCACAAGCTCTTTTCGGTAGGCGCTTTGCACGGGAGCGGCCTGGGGCGGCAATTCAAACAGTGTTTTCAGTAGCGACATGACGATCCCGTTGGTGGAACGCCATCATAACAGCGTGCCCGCTGGCTGGCATCTTTGTAGGTGGTACCATGTATAGGTAATAGATGTGACAAGACTTGATAAAAGAGATGAAATCCCAACGGCTGTTGAATCAACTTCAGGCCAAATTACAGCAAACCATTAGCAGCGCTCGACTTGAAGCCCGCTCACTTCCCCTGTGCCCCCAGGTCCAGCTATTCCTACTCAGCGATGACCTACCGCGCGGACCCTTGCCCCACGACGAAATGCTCGCTGTCTTGAACGAGCCTGCTTACTGGGCATTTTGCTGGGCGAGTGGCCAAGTGTTGGCCCGCTATCTGTTGAACGATCCCGAAATCTGCCGTAACAAGACCGTGCTTGATTTTGGCGCAGGCTCCGGTGTTGTCGGCATTGCGGCAGCTCTGTCCGGCGCCAGTCGCGTCATTTGCTGTGATATCGACCCCACGGCGTTGCTTGCCAGCGAGGCAAACGCCGCTTTGAACGAGATAGAAGTTGAATTGCTCGAAGATATCAACGATCTGCAGGGCGACATCGATTTACTCATCGCTGCCGATGTTCTTTATGACCGAGAGAATTTTCCCTGGATTAAACGTCTACCGAACCTCTCTGACCAGGTATTGATTGCAGATTCTCGAGTCAAGTCCGACAAATTAGCGGGCTATACGATTGTGGATAGGGTCGAGGCGACGACCATTCCTGATCTAGATGAGTTTAAAGAATTTAGTGATGTCAGGATCTATCGGAACTAACTATTGCGGCATCTCTTCACGCAGGACATTGATAAAAGCTTGTTTGATTCGAAATTGTAATTGGCAATCAGGGCATTCTTCAACGTTTGGCATCGCAACCTCCCCCAATTGACCTAAAACGAAAGATTCGACGATCTGGTGGTATTCGATATAGCGATAATCCATGTTCGGTGCCGTCATCCCAGTGATTAATGAATACTGATTGTTGATCGATATTGTTGACTAAAATTAAGGACTACAAAAGTACAGTGCGTTGGCGATGCCAAACCTCTCACAACTATAGTAGAAAGAACCACTAGTGGGGATCTGATAGACACATATTTTGCCTCTTGACCAACATGCCCATGGCATGCCGGCTCAAAAGTAGTCCCTGAGATTCAGGGAATGACCCGTCTGGTGAATCGTTACGCCCTTATTATTAAGCTCCCGCTCACCGACATCCGCGACAAAACCGAGTCCTTCCAGCATTGGCGTGAGAATGTCTCGCTCAGCCCCGCCGGAGCTGCCAGAGCTGACGGAGTTGACAAAAATAACAGCGCAGTCAAAGCCCCGGCGCTTGAGAACACTAAGACCTCTGACCAGGAGTTTTTTGCCCATGCCAGAACCGCGGTGGTCAGACGACAGAAACAACCCACAAACTTCACCGACATCCGCGGCCAAAAGCAATGATGGTCCAGCTGTGACGAAGCCAAAGATCGTTTCGTCTTCTGCCAAATATGTGAACACGTCGCTCACCAGCAAACGTTCCCGCCACTGGCTGTACCAGTGCGGTTTGGGCAGTAGCTCGGCACTCAGCTGAATTAGCGCGGCATAGTCCGCGCGATCAGCACGGCGAATGCCGACGCTATGCAGCGACATTACCGGTTCAGAACAATATCGGCCATAACCTGCAGTTCTGCTTCGGAACGTGGGCTCACCAGTAAACTTGTAATAGGCGTATCGTCCCAAGCCTTCAATCGATCTTTAATCCGATCAACAGAGCCCACCAAAGAAATTTCATCGGCAAACGCACTTGGTACCGCCATCACCGCTTCGTCTTTCTTGCCCTCAAGAAACAAATCTTGAATTGTCTTGGCCTCGGCTTCAAAGCCCATGCGGCCCATCAGTTCCGTATGAAAGTTACGTTTTTTCGCGCCCATGCCGCCGATATAGAGTGCCAGATTATTTTTTACCCCCATTAACCCTTCCTCCACGTCATCACAAATCTTCATCGCAACACCCTGGCTAATTTCAAACTCCGGCGGCGCGTCTTTGATCTGATCGGCATACACTTCTTGACGATAGGGCGAGTAGTAAAGCGGCAACCAGCCGTCGGCAATCTCAGCCGCCATGGCAACATTTTTCGGACCTTCTGCACCCAGAAAAATAGGCAAGTCCGCACGTAGAGGATGGGTAATCGGCTTCAGAGGTTTACCCAGGCCCCACGAACCCTCACCGAGATACGGCAGTGGATAATGCTCGCCATCATTTTGTACCGGCGCCTCTCTTGCCATCACCTGACGGATAATGTTGACATATTCTCGCGTTCTGGAAAGGGGCTTAGCAAATGGCTGGCCATACCAGCCTTCGACCACCTGCGGTCCCGACACACCCAGGCCCAGAATAACGCGCCCATTAGATAAGTGATCCAGGGTCAGTGCCGCCATGGCGGTCGCTGTCGGTGTTCTTGCCGAGAGTTGCGCTACGGCTGTACCCAATCGAATCCGCTCCGTATGGGCTCCGATCCATGCCAGTGGCGTGAACACATCAGACCCCCAGGCCTCTGCAGTAAAAATCGCGTCGTAGCCCAAGCGCTCCGCCTGCTGTGCAATTGCGACCATATTTGGGTTAGGGCCGGCGCCCCAATAACCCATTTGAATCCCTAGCTTTAGTCCTGCCATCCTGCATTCCCCCGTTGATAAACAACGCACAGCTTGCCCGAAGCGCAAATTAGAAATCAACTAACCCTTGAGATTTCGCTTTGCGACGCCATATTCAAAGTATTCTCAGGTGCAATCGAAGGGGGCCGTTGGTATCCTTTCACGCCTGTCACATTCGAACTGCTGTAAGGAAAGACCAATGATGAACGACGAATCAAGCGAGCCAAAATTGCCAGGGCTCAACTTCCTCGACGAGAAACTTTTTAAATCTCGATCAATTTCTATTTTTGGTCAGATCAATGAGCGCACTGCTCGCACCGTGACCGAGCAACTGCTGGCCTTAGCCGCAGAAAGCAACGACCCTATTACCGTTTATGTCAGCTCACCAGGCGGCCATGTTGAATCCGGCGATGTGATCTACGACATGATCAAATTCATCACACCCGAAGTCAGAATGATTGGCACCGGCTGGGTCGCAAGTGCGGCAACGACGATCTTTTTAGCCGCAAAAAAGGAAAACCGTTTTTGTTTACCTAACACCCGCTTTCTGATCCACCAACCAGCGGGCGGATCACAAGGTAGCGCAACTGATATCAGCATTGCCGCCGAACAGATCATCAAAATGAAGGCACGTATCAACAAGCTCATTGCTGATGAGACAGGCACCGATATCAGTCAAGTTGAGAAAGATACCGACCGCGACTACTGGATGACCGTTGAAGAGGCTATCGAATACGGCATCGTCAGCAAATCCGTCGTCAGCATGTCTGAACTCAGCTAGTGAAATGACCATCCGACGCATCAGTCCCGCAGACCGGGGCACGCTGGCTGAAGTGCTGGCGAAAGCGTTTGAGCACGACCCCGTATTGCGCTGGATTATTCCTGCTAATGAGCATTACCAGCGCATTGCGATCCCCTACTTTAGCCTTCTGCTGCATCAGAGCATGTCCTTTGGTGCCAGCTACACCAACGAAGACCAGACCGGAGTTGCCTTGTGGGTCGGGCCTTCCGAGTCGCCATCGGCGTTTAGCCATTTAGCAGGGACTTGCCGGCTTCTGTGGTTGCTCAAGGGCAATATATTGCGCGCCTATCGGCTTCAGGAACTGATGGCCAGTTACCGGCCACGCAAAGATTTTCTGCACCTCACTCACATCGCGACGCTCCCAGAACAGCAACGTTCGGGCATTGGCGCGGGGCTTATTGAGCCGATGTTGGAAAAAGCCAAAGCGCTCGCATTGCCGGTCTATTTGGAATGCTCCAATCAAGACAACCTCGGCTTCTATCGTCAATTTGGGTTTCGTCTAATCGACAACATCAGTTTCAAAGATGGTCCGACTATTTGGCCCATGACGCTGGACTAGCCTCAACTGGGCTTTTTAGACCAGCTTGTCTAGAATGGAGTGGAGTGGACTGCACTGCACTGAATCAAACAGAACTGAATCAAATAGAACTGAATCAAATAGAACTACAGCTCAACTCGAGCTGGCATCCAAGTTTCATTTCGCCCACGATAGCCAGGCAATAGCCCTTCCACCACGTCCGGTACAATTTTTATTAACAGATAATCATCAGGAAAATCAGGGTAGATTCGGTCGGAGTCTGCTTCACGACGCATTGCTATTTTCGTGGCAGTGTCTTCCACTAAAGATGCCTGACCCATCACTGACAAATAGTGCCGCTCTGCCGGATCGAAATAGAACAAGGTGACTTTCGGGTTGTGACGAACCTGCGCCACCTTACGCGTGTTAGGTTTGGTCGCCACATAGATCACAAAGTCATCATCTGGGGCAAACGCATCAACGATTCTGGATCTTGGTTGACCCGCCTCTCCCACCGAAATCAATGCACCATAACGCACCTTTTTAATGACATCGCGAGCCAACGACAACACCTCCGCATCGTCACCCTGTGCACTCAGTGGCGCCAATAGAGGTAATAAAAACAGACCCAGCAAGATCAAGTGTTTCATGGTATTTCCAAAATCACAGCTTAAGGAATAGAGCGTACGAATGCAGCTGCGGCAGACTTTATTCAATATCGTTATTGCAGTTCTGTCGGCCAAGCCCGGCTAGCGCAACCGCAAACAACTTGTCTGCAGTGCGATAGTCGAGGACATGAACCGTCACGCGTTGCGACGGCCATGCCTGCTCTTAAGCCTTATACTATTACAAATATCAGGCGCACTCGTCCGCAAGAAAGTCGAGGGTTCGAGTGTAGGTCTCCGCATCCTCAGCAACAATCGACGCACAAAAGTCAGTGACACCAATATCTCTAAGCTGCTGAATACTCGCCCGCAAGCTCGCCTCATCACCTGCAAACGCAATGTCAGATGGTCCCGCAGCACCCTCCTTGTCGAGCATGGCCCGATAAGACGGCAACATGCCATAAATGCTCAGCACCCGATCAATCATCTTTTTCGCTTCGTCAGCATCGTTCGTTAAAATCACTGGAAAGCCCGCGACAATCGATGGTGTTGGTTTACCCACCGAGGCTGCTCCACGTCCAATGCCAGGAATAATATGATCGCTAAGTGTCTTCGGTCCGGTCATCCACGTAATGGTGCCATCTGCCAATTCACCGGCAAGCTTCAGCATAACCGGACCCAATGCGGCGACAATAATAGGCACGTGCTCTGCACCAGGGACATTTAATGTGACATTGTTCACGCTAAACTGCTCACCTTTGAAGGACGTTGTCTCACCCTTTAATAGCGGTCCCAGAACCTCCAGGTACTCACGCATATGGCGAGCCGGCTTGTCATAGGAAAAACCCAGCATGTCTTCAATCACAACCTTGTGGGATAAACCAATGCCGAGTGAGAACCGATTGCCAGATGCCGCAGCCGCCGTCAACGCCTGCTGCGCGATCGCCGTTGGATGGCGCGGATAAGTTGGCGTCACAGCAGTACCCAGACCAATCTTCTTGGTCGCGTGACCCAAAATACTCAATGTGGAAATGGCGTCCAAGCCAAATATATTGGCCATCCACAGATTGTCGAAACCTTTTGCTTCTGCATCCTGCGCCAAGTTAACCAATCCTTGAATGGTGCCATCTGGTCCATCGGACGCGCCTAACATCAGTCCTGTTCGCATAAATTTCCCTCTCTGTGATAGAACGCCGAGTATGCAACAGCCAGCCGGTCACGAAAAGTCCTCGGGCATGGTAATATTCTCAGACGAAAGGGGAATTCATGTCCGAATTAAATGCTGCAGTGCCAATTGAACCAGAAGACGATAGCGAGCTCATCCGCCGCTTACTCGATCAGGATGAAGCCGCCTATCGACATGTCGTAAAAACGTATCACGGTAGTATGCTTTATCTGGCCCGTCGCATTGTTGGCGAAAAGATCGCCGACGAAGTTGTGCAAGAAGCTTGGCTTTCGGTCATGCGCGCGCTGCCCAAGTTCGAGCAACGCAGTAAACTCAAGACCTGGATTCTGACCATTGTCTCTAACGAAGCGAAAAATCGATTGCGCAAAGAAAAACGGCATATTTCACTAGAAGCCATGACCGAAGATCAATCGGGCATGGCCGATCGATTTGATAGCAGCGGACACTGGGCAGAGCCTGCCTCAACTTGGCAAGCTGACAGCCCAGACGCCTTATTATCAGGAGGCCAACTGTCAGGCTGCCTCGAACAAGCCATTGTCGAACTGCCTGACCTACAAGCTGCCACGCTCAACCTCAAAGAAAAGCAGGGCTATTCACTGAAAGAGATTTGTAACATTTTGGATGTCAGTGAATCAAATGTCAGGGTACTGCTCCACCGCGCTCGGAACAAAGTCTTCACCGTGATCGATCATTTTCAGATGACGGGCGAATGCTGCACAAAAACTGCGCCGCATCACTAATGCTAAACTGCAAAGACATGACAACTGAAGCCCAGTCATTCGTTGATGGCGAACTCGGTCTATGGCGACGCATACAAGTGCGTTTTCACCTCTTTGTCTGCAAATATTGCCGCCGCTATCTGCTTCAACTCAAGCTCACCATTGGCACCCTGCAGCAGAGCGACCTCCTCGATGACGAAAGTCTGAACCCGACCGAATCAGAAATCGATGACCTGGTTGCGAGATTGAAGCAGCACGACAAGTAGACGCTTTGATTTACCGATAGAACGTGGCAATTGACTCCGGGCTTCCGACTGCGCGTCCCGCTCGAAGGAACCAGGTTACGCCTGCGTCTTAAGAACTCAGCCGCCGCGTCGCCACTTGAAGAACTTCTCTGCAATATCCAGCGCCCAATCAGGCTTATGCGCCTTGCGCCATTCGCTGGCAGCAAACTTATTCATTTCTGCCATGGTCGGATAGGTATGAATCGTACCCAGAATCTTGCCCAGACCTAAGCCGTGTTTCATCGCCAACACATACTCGGCCAGCAGATCTCCAGCGTGGTCTGCCACAATCGTCACACCCAGAATTTTATCTTTGCCTTTCGGCGTAATAATTTTTACCACACCAAAGGCTTCTTCTTCAGTTAATGCCCTGTCTAGTCCTGAAACATCATAGGTCGTCACTTCAAAATCGATGCCCTTCTCCTTAGCCTCGGTTTCGTTAATACCGACTCGCGCTACTTCAGGGGACGTAAACGTCGTCCAAGGAATCACAGAGTAATCGACTGCGAATTTTTTAAAACTACCAAAAAGGGCATTTACCGCTGCGAACCAGGCCATGTGGGAAGCCGTATGCGTAAACTGATAAGGCCCTGCGACATCGCCAATCGCATAAATGTTTGGAAAGTTTGTGCGCAGATACTCATCTACCGCCACAGTACCACCGGGTGAAATTTCAACGCCAAGTTCTTCTAGACCGTAACCGGTCACATTGGCTTTACGACCTATCGCAACCAACAAATGATCAAAGGGGATACGACCTGTTTTACCCTTTGAATCAACGATGAGGAACTTGTCATCACCCTCCACTTCTACTGCAGTCGCCATCGTACCCGTCTGAACATTGACGCCCTCATCTTCTAGGTGATGCATCATCATGTCCGATATCTCTGGGTCTTCGCGGCTGAGAATTCTGTCCAGCGCCTCGACCTGAGTAACCTTCGTTCCGAGTCGATTAAATGCCTGGCTGAGTTCTGTACCAATTGGTCCACCACCTAGCACGACAAGATTGCCGGGTTGTTCGCGTAAATCCCAGAGATTATCAGACGTCAGGTATTCGACCTGATCGATCCCCTTAATCGGTGGCACCAACGGTCCCGCACCCGCCGCAATAATAATATTCTTGGTGGTAATGACCTTACCGTTTACTTCCACCTCGTAGGGCGACAGAATTTTGCCAACACCCGTCTCACAGTCAACACCCAGACTGGTATATCGCTCAATGGAATCATGCGGTTCAATGGTTTTGATAATTCGCTGGACCCGCTCCATGACGTTGGCAAAATCAAAATCAAGCTTTTGCGACGACACGCCCAGGGCTTCGCCTCGGTGCAGGTCATGCACAAGCTTTGCCGATCGGATCAACGCCTTGCTGGGCACACAGCCTGTATTCAAGCAATCACCACCCATCTTGTGCTTTTCGATCAAGGTGACCTTGCCTTTCACCGTGGCAACGATCAACGCAGCAACCAAACCACCTGAACCAGCACCAATCACGACCACATCACAATCAAAGGATTTGGGCTTGGTATATTGACGCAAAATCTTTTTTGCCTGCACCACATCAATGATTTTCTTAGCGATCAATGGAAACACACCGAGCAACACAAACGAACCAATCAGACCGGGTGACAGGATCCCCGACAAAGACTCGATCTGTGCCAATTGAGTCCCCGCGTTCACAAACACTGCTGTGCCTGCGAGCATGCCCAACTGACTGACAAAGAAGTAAGTCAAGATCGGTATGGTGGTGAGGCCCATTAACAGATTAATCGCGAAAAACGGAAATGCCGGCACTAGCCGCAAAGTGAACAGGTAGAACGCGCCATCTTTTTCAATACCGCGGTTAATTTTCTCCATCCGGTCGCCTAAGCGAGTCTGCACTTGATCGCGCAAAACAAACCGCGATACCAGCATAGCAAGCGTTGCGCCGATGGTTGACGCGAAAGAAACCAGCAACAATCCCCAACCCAGGCCAAACATTGCTCCGGCAACCAATGTCATAATGGCCGCGCCCGGCAACGACAAGGCAGTTACTGCAATATAGATGAGGAAGAAACTGGCGCCCGCATAGAGCGGATGGTCAGCGACCAACTTCTGCAGTTCGGCCTGCTCCCCTTTGATGTACTCGAGGCTTAAAAACTGCCCGAGATCAAAAGCGAAATATGCGCCAACGACGGCGAAAATGGCTGCAACTAAAATTAACTTCTTTATCATTGTGATCCTGGTGTCCTGTTTTGCTACTGTGTTTGGATACTGTAGTGACCGGAGAGCTTGAGAAATGTTACAAATGAACAACAGTATACTAACGACCGCTGGGAGATTCTGCCTATGACTGTAGTCTACAGCCAAAATTGCGACATAATTGAGTGGTCGGCGTTACGTGACGATCTAATTCTGGACGATTTCCACAATAATCGAACGACGGAGCAGCTAAAGGCGTCATTCAAAAACAGCTTTGTCTGTATTTTCGTCAGGGACGGTGACCGCTGCATCGCGACCGCACGGGCCCTATCCGACCAGGTTTGCAATTGTTATGTAGTCGATGTCTGGACTCAATCCGGATATCGAAAACGTGGCATTGCGAGTCGCATGATGCAAATGATCATCGGCGCCGTGCCCGGCCAGCATATTTACCTACAAACCGATGATGCCCAACCGTTTTACGAGAAACTGGGATTTGAGGTACAACCTGACGGCATGTTCCGGGTTTCCGGGCAATGGCTACAAAACCAACGGCGTTAATTCATGGCGGTTATCTGGCAACTGCAAGACGGCACTACCCTTTACGAAGTTCGCTCCGCGGGGACGTCCCTGCGCCTGTACACCAACGGCGCATTCCACAGCCAACACAGTGATAAACATTTGTTTACCGGCGCGATCTGGGACCTATTGTCGATTCCTGCCTGCTTTGTCCGCACAACGGTACCTCGCAGCATTTTGATGTTAGGGGTGGGCGGTGGTGCCGCGATTCATCAAATCAACAAGCTAATCGACACCGAACAAATCGTCGGTATTGAGTTCAACCCTATCCACATACAAATCGCCAAAGAGATATTTAAGGTGGTCGGCGATCATATCCAACTCGAACAGGCAGACGCCCGGCAGTGGGTTCGGCAGCATCACAGTCAGTTTGACGTCGTCGTCGACGACCTGTTTATCGACGCCGCCGATGATCCGCAACGGCCGTTTGCACTTGATAGCCAGTGGCAGGATGACCTAACCCGAACCGTCGGGAAAAATGGTGTACTGATACAGAATCATTTAAGTCAAAGCGCTGCAACTGCAGCAGCGGATCTGCTAAGAGATGACTTTGCTTCTGCGCTATTTTTCACCGTACCGCAGTACGAAAACGTCATCCTAGCAGCCTATCGACGACCATTGGAAAGAAGGTCTGCCGCAAGAAGGTTCGAGCAAATGTTGAAGGCCCAGCATCCAGGAGCACTCCGCAAGTTGCGCTATCGAATCCGTCAGTACTATTAGCGTAAACGCTCCGGCGAGTGTTGTCGCCAGTGACAAAAGCACTACCACACTGCGGGATGGGTCCCCGGCGGCATAGACGGCAATGACGGATGCAAAACCTGGCCATTCAGTTTAGTGGCGTGAGGCATTGCACCGAGCAGGCCAAAGCCAGATTCCGAATGGATCATCTGAGCCGCCAGGTTCAGCTCGCGAGCGCAAAAATTGTGATCACTCCGCCCTAGTGAGCGCAGCCAGTGAGCCGTTTGCGCCAGCGAAATTTCAATATGCCAGCTACCCCCCTCTTGTTGCTGCCGAATAAGCGCTGCCGACACAGCAAAAGCCATAATGAATCCGCTCGCAAAATCTAAAATCTGAACGGGCAATGCTTTTGGTGCTGCTTTCGCTGCTACTTTCATTGCTGTTCCTAATCCAAAGACTGCCGCAGCTTCGCCCTCGGCATGATTGAAACCGGTGGCAGTTTGGACCAGCGAATCAAAGCCGCGCCGATCTGACCAAGGGCTGCCCTTGCCAAAGGCTGAAAGTGATACAGAAACAATGCCCGGTCTTAATGCTGCCAGTGCTTCAGGACTGAAACCCAGCGCGGCCACACCACCCGGCCGATAGCCCTGAATAAATACATGGGCGTCAACCACCAGATGTTTCAGTGTCGTTGCGTCGTCAGGCTTCAATAGGTCCAGATACACAGAGCGCTTACCCCGACTAGTGTCGGCAATATGCTCAATATTAGGTAGGTTCGGACTATTCACCAACATGACGTCAGCACCATAGTGCGCCAGGGTTCGACCGCAAACCGGACCGGCTAAAATTCGCGTCAAATCTAGAACACGAGTATCCGCTAGCGGCAGACCGGCCTCGGTCGACGACGCTATAGGCAGCGCAGGAAGCACGAGCGGATCTGCATCCGCCAGACGCGTCATCGTAAAAAGCGGCGCTTGTTCAAGCCACTTAGCCTGGGGCAACGCATCCCATTCGGTAAAACTTCGCAACGCATAAATCGGCATACCAGCTGCTGCCGCTCGGGTTTCAAATTCCAAACGGCTAACGCCGGCTAATGCCTCTATGACCATTTCTTTCGTGACTGTTTTCTTAGTGGCTGCCTCATGATATTGAAGGCCGAGCAGAGCCAGCGCCCCATCGCGGTGGTGATCAAAATTAGCATGGATTCGAACAAAGCCGTCGGCACAAGGATAGAGCCCCGACAACGGTGCCCAGCTATCTGGGGCTCGCCCATCTAATTCAAAATACCCGGTACACTCATACTCGGCATCGTGCAGTTCGACTTCGATTGCTGGCATCGTGCCGCCCCGCAACACTGCCAATTGTCCTGCCGCCAGCGCTGCGGCCGCGATCGTCCCCTGCGCCATTGCGCCGACATGAAAACTGCTGGCTAACAGCGGTTCATCGCCGGTCAATTGACAGGCAGATAAATCAACATCAGGTAATCCAGCAACCTCAAACAGCTGCCTAACCAAATCATTCGCTAACGAAGTATCTTGTAAGTTATTCATTGCCATTGTCGGCGCACCTCAAAACAATCGTTTATCTAGTCGTTTATCTAAATGGGGCAATTTCTTTCTGCGGCAATATGATCGCCGTGATCAACAGCGTGATTAACAGACCGATACACAAGATCACGCCAGCACTGTAGCTGCCAAACGCATCCAAGCCGAGGCTAAAAGCCGCTGGCCCGACCGCACTCGCAAATACAGTCAACGATGTATTCAGACCACTAATCGCACCGAGGTTGAGAGGACCATAAAAGCGAATAAAAGCAAGATTAGAAATCACACCCCAGAGTCCGCCACCACAACCAAAGCCCGCTGCCAGCAACCAAAAGCCCCAGGCTTCTGATAAATTTAACAAACCGAAAGCGCCAATGACAAACGCCACCAACATCAGAATTAGGAATGGTTTAAGCCGATGGCGATCGACGAGCCAGCTGGCCAGTAAATTCGTCGCCGTCGAAAAGACCGCCGAGGGTAGAAAATAAGCAAAGGCCTCTTCTTTGCTGCGCCCTGCTTCTGCGAATATCGAGACCACATGAAACGTTAGCGCTGTGCCAAACAAAGCGTGCATGCCGAGGCTGGCGCTGTATATCCAAAACACGGGATCTCGCCTCGCCTCTGCTACCGTCAGACTTGGGCTTTCAAGACTGGCGCTGTCACCATCTGTTAGTTTTGCACCGTCAGCGGCTAAGCCAACAGAGGCAGGATTGTCACGGATAAAGATCAGTGCCAGCGAAGCAAAGCCAATACCCACCAACGCTGCCATAAACCACAAAGCGCCGCGCCAACCAAAGGTCAGAATTAAATAGCCAAGCCCTAAGGGCGCAATAGAAAATCCAAACGAGACGAAAATACCGCGAATGCCAGAGACAAGCCCACGGCGCTTAACGAACCAAAGCAGCAATATATTACGCGAGCAACTGGTCAACACGCCTTGACCAAAAAACCTTACACCAAAATAGCCGAGTAACATCAGCACAAACGCGCCTCCGCCCAATAGTTGGGTAAGGTAATCAGTAATACTGATAAACATCACCATCACGCCCAACATAAAACTCGAGATCGATATCATAAACCTGCCGCCGTACTGGTCGTACCATCGGCCTGCCCTCGTCAGAAAAAACGAAGAGCCGATCGTGCCGAACAGATAAGCAAGTGATAGCTCCGTGCGGGTAAGGCCCGTCACCTCGATAAAAGCGTCAGTAAATACGGCCATGCCCATGGTCTGACCGGGAATGCTCATTAAGAAGCCAAGCGTGCTAAAGCCCCAGATCACCCAACCGTAAAAAAATGGCACCTGCCGCGGACTAAACGGCCATTCCGGAGGCAGCTGCTTCATAAGCTCAATTCAGATGCGTATTTGGTTTCGAGTGCATCGGCAAAACCATGTCGATCCGTACTGCGAAGCCGCCGTAAATAGTCCTTGAGTTGACCGCGAACATGGTACGGGCCGCCTTCTGCAATCACGTTGAGTAACGGATCACGACCTCGTGCGGCATCCACCATCATCTCTGCATACCATGTGTTTAATAGCTGTTCACCGCGAGCCACCACCTCTGGCTGCGCAGAGAGCAGATTGCGTGTTTCGTGGGGATCGTTGCGTATATCAAACAACATCAGGTCGTCATACAAGTGATAACCGTCGTGGAGGGTTTGTAACAGCAAATAATCATCGAAGCGCACACCCCGCTGACAGGTCCAAGCGCCTTGAGATACGACCAGATGGGACCGGCCGCTTTTCTTGCTTTTATCACCGGCTCGCAACGCGTCGGCAAAAGAGACACCATCCCAGCTACCCGGGACTTTTTGTCCCAGCAGTTCGAGCATTGTTGCTGAAACATCTACTTGATAGTGCAAGCCATCGTCGACGCTGCCTGGCACAGTAATGCCCGGCCAGCGAATGATCATAGGGATGCGAGTCGTGACCTGGTCAGCGGTTTGGTGATCGCCATAAACATTCAGCTCACCCAAGGTCTCACCGTGATCCGACGACAGCATAATCACCACATCGTCATCAATGGAAAGGTCTGCCAGCAGATTCATGATACGCCCCACATAGTCATCTGAGACCAGTACACCGGTGTCATAGCCATCGAACATCTTACGCACCATGGCGGTATCGCTGATCTGCTGGGGTTGCCTCGGAAAGCGCTTGAGCGTTTCCGGCTTTGGCGCAAAGCCGCTGCATTCCTGCGCAGAATGCGGTCCGCCGCGTGCCCAATCTGCCGCTCTAATGTCTTCCGTCAGCCAGTCTGGCACGGGTTCATTGGCAAACGGGTCACCGTAAGATTCTGCTGCTCGATACGGTGTATGCGGGTCCCACATGTGGACATGCAGAAACCAATTATCTTCGGACCCTTTTCGCTTCAGCCAGTCTTCGGTAATGGCATAGACCTCATCCGCGGTTTCGAGACCGTACTTGCCGACGTTATGCGCCTCATCAAACCCCGCATACCAGTGAAAAGCTGAATGTCGCTGGGCAAATGAGCTTATGCTGGTGGTTTTGAGCCCCGCGCGCTTGAGCCTTGAGGGAAAGCTATCGATTTGCAGCTGACTCCAGAATTCTCGGCCAGGGCCTCCTATGACTGGATCTGCGTCGGTTCCGCCGTGATTCACGACACCATTATGAATACCAAACCGGCCGGTTAAGAGCGCCGTGCGGCTCGGTAAACAAGGCGTATCCGAGGCGTGAACATTATCAAAGCGCAGCCCAGACGCTGCCAGCCGGTCGATATTGGGGGAAGTATTGCGGTGATAGCCATAACACCCCAGGTGATCGGGTCTCAAGGTATCGATATCAATGTAAAGGATTCGCATGCAGGCCTCCGCTGTGGGGCGCCAATGTATCAAACCCGCATCAATGAGTCAGTCGGCACTTGATTTCGCGCCGCCGGAAAAGAATAATGCGCATTTTTCAGATGTAGCAAAGGTAGACCATGCGATTAGAGGCCATTCCTCCGGGCAACCACGCCCCAGACGACATCAACGTCATCATCGAAGTTCCAGTGGGCGGTGAGCCCATTAAATACGAAATGGACAAGTCGTCCGGCGCCCTATTCGTCGACCGCTATCTCTATACCTCGATGCGTTATCCCGGCAATTACGGCTTTGTGCCAAATACGCTGTCTGACGATGGTGATCCCGTTGACGTCATCGTCGCGAGTACCCGCGCCATTACACCTGGTGCGGTCATGAATTGTCGGCCTATTGGCGTCTTGATGATGTCCGATGAAGCGGGCGGTGACGAAAAGATCGTCGCTGTTCCGAGCGCAAAACTCACTCGCCGCTACGATAACGTGCTCAATTACTCAGACCTGCCACAAATTACACTAGAACAGATTAAGCATTTCTTTGAGCACTACAAAGATCTTGAAAGCGATAAGTGGGTCAAGATTGATGGTTGGGGCGATGCAGACGAAGCTAAACGACTCATTCTCGAAGCCATGGCACGTTACGCGAAGTAAATTTTTACGCTAACAAAGCCTGTCGATCGCGATCAGCCAGAAAGGCTGACGCGTCGTCATGGGTTTTGAATACATTGAAGGCTTCATTAAAGGCATAGCTGTGAATCACTCGCATCATGCCGAAGACGAGCGGATTATCGCTGAAGAACGCCGCCTTTTGGGCAAAGGCAACAAAATCCGGCGAGACATGCCGACAGTTGTCATGGCTCAGTCCAAAAGATTTAAGACCACTGCCATCGATCAGCAATCGCTCGTAACCATTTTGAATAAAAAGCTGTTCCATTTCAAAAAAGCAGCGACGCCAGTCCACAAGACCAACATCACCCTCTAGGCTCAGCAGTACCAAATTATCAACCGCTACGTATCGATATAGCATTCGTGTACTCCAATAACATTAACCCAGTGTATGCGGGTATTCGCCCGGTAATAGCCGTTGCGCGCAAACCGTTCTACTTTTTCGTAGAATCTCTATGCCGCGAGATCAAAATGAAACAACATTGACACATTTCTGTACTCTTATTGCGTTTTATAGATAACATCGAGGGGCTGTCTGTTTAATATTTTGGCATACAAGACCGGGCCTGAAACGTTGAAGTTCGTACAAAAAACAATCACTTATCAACCAGAAGAGCATGCTGATCCTTGCATGGTCGGTCAGCTTAAACTCATGGGCCATGCCGACCCAATCGGCACAGTAAAATCTAGCGCCAGCCAGCATTGTTTCATCCGTCGCAGAGAGACCTTCACGACGACGTTGGAAGAAGGCGTACTACGCGACGACTGGGTCACCTTTAGCCTCAGAGACCGTGATGACGCCAACATATTCACCCAGGATACCCGCGTTACCTCGATTGAAACCATGGCGATTGCAGCCGGTGCGGTAAGACTGCGCCAGATCACCTTGCCCAACACGCTGGCCTACACCTTTGGTATCAGAACCAAATTACTCAAACGCGACCCACGCCTAGAGCTACTGGGCTTAAAAATACCGAGCCAGCACAGCATCCTGAAGATTCGTGATTCGCTCCGTAACAACGTCATTTCGAAAATAGAGCTGCTCTTTAATACCGAGCTTGAGGATCAAGAATTTCACATGGAACTCACTGATCTCGCCACCACTCTCATTTCTTCAACCTCACTAAACGAAATTTACCAAAGCGCAACAAGCCGCAGCCGCATCTTGGCCCGCGCCACAGAAGCGATTCGCCACGCAGACCCGCGAATGTTAAACCCAAAAGTTGTCGCCAATCTCGCTTACACCAGCGTGCGAACGCTCGAGTATGCGTTTCAAGAAGTATTAGAGATGACACCCAAGCAATACATCGATTTCTACCGCATCAATTTACTGAGGGAGCGGCTCATCGCGACACCACAAATTCCGATATTGCAGCTCGGTGACGAGGTAGGATTGCCTCACTTGGGCAACCTCAGCAGAAACTACAAGTTCCTTTATAGCGAAACGCCCTCTAGCACCAAAAAACGGCTGGCGAAGCTCTAGATGTTTAAGACACTCACGGATACAAAAATCATTGTCGAACCTGGCAAGGCCGCCAATCACTTTGGCGAAACACACTATCATCTGCTCAATCGTCACAGCCGCAATCAAATCGCCAAAGTCGACCAGCTGATGTCAAAGAGCACGGACGTCTGCCACATCAAATTAAAGTCGGCCGCAATCATTGAATTCGTCCCCGCCAAGGACACGATCTGCATCGTCCTGAAGCCGATCCAAGCCACCGGGATTGGACCCTTTGTTTGCGCCAAAGATTGCGGCAAAGACAATTTGATTGGGATATCAGCGGTCAATCACACGGCGCCACTGTGGACCGCAGATTTAAGCGGTACTGAATTTTATTGTTTAAGCGTCAAACGGTCGCTGTTGGCTAAACACGCCTACGACATCGTAGATACCTCGGTATTAGAATCCATGCAGTTTTTGACCCTGGATGACGAACGTTCACAGCTGCTCAAAGATAAACTGGCGCAGTTACTGGCCGAGACAAACTCAACCCAGGTCCTAGATATTCGTTTAACCCATTTGATGTTGAGCATCTGTGAGGTCGCAAACCACACTGCAGAAACCAACCGACAATCGGCCGCAGAAACTCTCTGGCAGTGTTTACGAGACACGCCGGCTGATGAAATCAGTGTCTCAATGTTGCGCGAGCATGGGGGTTTAACGGAAAATCAGTTTAATCATCTGGTGAAACGACTGACCGGTTTAAGTGCGCGACAATTTGTCGCTAACTATCGACTGAACTGCATTCGTCAAGCTTTGCTGGAACGCAGTCAAACCTTTACCGAGTGCGTTGTGGCCTATGATTACCAATCACCGGATCAGCTCTACCGGGCCTACCGGCGGTTATTCAATGATGAACCACCGCTCAACTTTGCCTAGCCTCCTCTGTTATAGCCGGTTCTGTTTTAGCTAGCTCTATCCTCCATCAAGAAGCCTTTGTAGCCGTTGTTCACGACCTCATCACACTTGATCGTGTAAGCGTGTAGCCCGCCCACGTAAGGCATAAATACCCGTGGCTTACCCGGCACGTTAGCGCCTAGGTACCAGGAGTTACAGGCAGGGAATAAAGTCAGCTCGGACAAAGAATTATTGTGCTCGACCCACTCATCTTCTGCATTTAACTCAGCTTCAACGTAGTTCATCTGGTTCATTCGCATATGGCTGATACAGCGGCTGATCCAGTTCACATGTTGTTCAATCGATACCACCATATTAGTCAGCACCGACGGGCTGCCAGGGCCCGATATGGTGAACAGATTCGGAAAGCCGTGGGTTTGTAAGCCTAGATAAGTGCGCGGCCCTGCTGCCCATTTTTCTTGCAATGGTTGACCATTACGACCTTTGATATCAATGCTCAACAAGCTGCCGGTCATTGCATCAAAACCGGTCGCAAAGACGATAATGTCGAACTCATATTCTTTACCGCCCGTCACCAAACCTTTGGTGGTAATCCGTTCGATTGGATCGTCCTTCACATTCACCAACGTCACAGAGTCGCGATTGAAGGTTTCAAAGTAACCGCTATCAACACACAAACGCTTACAGCCAATCACCTGATCTGGACAGAGCAAATCGGCTGTTGCTTGGTCGTTAACGATGCTGCGAATCTTATCCTTGACGTAGTCCGCTGCGAACTTGTTACTCTCTGAATTGGCACCGATGTTGGAAATCGAATTCAAGAAGTGAAAACCACCGAGCGCCCATTTTTCGTTAAACCGCGTTTGGCGTTGTTGCTCACTGGCATCAACAATGGAGTCTTCGTATCGAGCCCAACGACCACCAAAACCGTTGTGGGTCTCATTATTAATCTTTCGAAACTCGCCGTAGCCAGACTTGATTTGCTCAACAAACTTGGGCGACAAAGGCCCATTGTGCGCTGGAATAGAAAAGTTAGCCGTGCGCTGAAAAACAGTGAGTGTTTCCGCCTGGTCAGCGATCACTGGAATAGCCTGAATAGCGGAAGAGCCGGTACCAACCACCGCCACTCGCTTGCCTGAAAAATCCACGCCTTCTTTCGGCCAAAGACCGGTGTGAAACCAATCGCCGGCAAAATCTTCTAACCCTACAAAATCCGGCAAGTTGGTTGACGACAAACAACCCGTTGCCATCACGCACCACTGGGCAGAATAGGTCTCGCCCTGACTGGTGGTGACCAACCAGCGGCAAGTCGCTTCATCAAACTCCGCACTTTCGACACTAGTATCAAACTGAATATCAGATCGGAGCTTAAAGCGATCCGCGACATGGTTCGCATAGTTTAAGATCTCCGGCTGTGGTGCATAGCGCTCGGTCCATTCCCACTCTTGCTGGAGCGCTTCATCAAACTGGTAAGAATATTCCATACTCTCGACATCGCAACGGGCTCCAGGATAACGATTCCAATACCAGGTACCACCGACATCATCTCCACGCTCAAAGCACTGCACAGAAAGGCCCTGTTCACGAAGGCTGTACAGCATATACATACCAGCAAAACCAGCGCCTACCACAACCGCGTCTATGTTCTTTATTGTCACTATTGCTCTCAGATGGATAAATAACGGCGCGATTAAACCAAAAAACCCGCGTCGCTTCACCCTCGCATTCCCGCAAACCTTATGTTTTCCGCACCGGGCCCTCACATTTAGGCGCACAGAGCCACTAAAACGCCATTTGCTGACTTACATCAACGTCCACTAGGACTCAGAATGCTAAGGTCTTTGTTTTTAGGGCAACTTTCAGCAACTTTCAGCAACTTTCAGCAACTTTCAGCAACGACAGGAGACAGGCCATGCAAGACGACAAAATTGAAAAGCTCTGGCAGGACATAAAGACCCAGCGCGATGAATTGCGCCTCCAGATGCATCTCGCCAAATCGGAACTCAAAGACGAGTGGGAAGCACTTGAGAAAAAATGGCCAGACGCAGAATCCAAGCTCGAGAAGTTTGCCAACGATGTTGAACACAGCGCAGAAGATCTAAGAGAAAGCCTTGGTGTGGTCGGCTCGGAACTCAAAGAAACTTACCACCGGATTAAAACTCGTCTAAAGGAAGAGCAGGACTAATGACGACTGCGTTGACCACAGCACACGACCACCCGGCACGGATCACAGCGACTGGCGCACGCTGGGTCTGCCCGCCAGAAGCATTGGGCTTTACCACCACGGCCGAGATTTCACCGGAAGAACGCATCTTGGGACAAGACGATGCCGTTGAGGCATTAAGTTTTGGCTTAGAGAATCGCCTGAGAGGCAACAATATCTTTGTCCGCGGCCTGTCGGGGTTTGGCCGCACAGCGCTCATTCACCAGATGATTGAAGAAACCCCACTGGCGCCAATGAAATCGCCAGACATCTGTTATGTGCATAACTTTATTAGCCCAGACCAACCGAAGCTCATCAGCTTGCCCCAGGGTAAAGGTGAAGCGTTCCGCAAGGCGATGGATGGATTTGCCGCTTTCACGACAACTGACCTGCCGGAATACCTGAACTCCGATGTGATGAAGGGCAAACAAAAAACCTTAATGGCAACCAGCCAAGAAAAAATCAAGTCGATCGGCAAGCCCTTCGAGGAACAATTGAAACCAGCCAGCCTCGCGATGGTCCCCATGCAAGTGGGACAAAACATGGTGCCAGTGATTCTGCCCATCATTGAAGGCAAACCGGTGCAGTTTGATGCGCTCCAACAATTGCGCATGGACGGCAAGATCAGCGAAGTCGAGTTCGATGCCCTGGTCAAAAAAATCGGTGAGTTTGAAACCAAATTTAATGAGCTAAGTGAGCAGATCGCAGCAGTGCAGCTGGAGCAACGCGCTGTGCTGCAGGAGTTTTTCGTCAACGAGGCCACCCAATTTGTCAAAGCGCGCATTAGCGAAATCGATGCGTTGTTTAACCTGCCTCAAATATCGGCATTTCTTGAAGCGGTAATGGAAGACCTGGTCCAACACCGGCTAACCCAACAGGCATTGGAAGCAGACTTCTCCCGCTTGTACCAGGTCAACCTGATGAGCCGCCGCACGGAACAAGCCACTAGGCCAGTGATTAGCCTGAGCACCCCCAGCATGGCCAATTTGATCGGCAAAATAGACCGCCAAATCAACCCCGGCGGCAATACTATGATTTCTGACCACCTGATGATCACACCGGGTGCGTTGCTCGAAGCCGATGGTGGCTTTTTGGTCCTAGAAGCTCAGGACGTACTAGCAGAACCCGGTGCCTGGATGACATTGCTGCGCACCCTGCGTACCGGCGTACTAGAAATTAGCAACTTTGAAATGGCGTCCCCCTGGGGATTGCCGCAGCTTCGCCCGGAACCCATCCCCATTGATGTGAAGGTGGTGTTAGTCGGCGATCCTGAAATCTACTATATGCTCGACACGCACGAATCGCGCTTTGCTGGCCTATTTAAAGTGTTAGCGGATTTTAGCGATACCTTAACCAGAGACGAACGCGGTTATCAGTCCTATGCCAATGTCATCGCCCGGCTGGTGAAAGGCGATGGCTTATTGCACTTTTCAGCGGCGGCGGTGGCCAAGCTGATCGAACATGGCGCGCGCATCTGTGCTCAACAAAACCAACTCACCAGTCGCTTTGGCCGTATTTCGGACGTCGCACGCGAAGCTTCATTTATTGCCAATAAGGACGCCAACAAAGCCGGCAGCCAATTATTAGTAGAAGCCAGTCACATCACAGACACCATCGCACGAGCGAAACGCCGGGCCGATTTACCCGCCCGACGCTTCCGCCGCATGATTGCTGAGCGCACCCTAAGAATTGATATCTCGGGCGAAGCCGTCGGCCAGGTCAACGGTTTGGCAGTCACGAGCGCCGGGCCGCTTACCTATGGCTTTCCAACCCGCATCACCGCCTCTATTGGCCCCGGCAGCGGCGGCGCGGTGAACATTGAAAAAGAGTCATCGCTTTCCGGCTCGGTGCATACCAAAGGTTTCTTAATCTTAAGCGGCCTACTGACATACCTGTTAAAGCTCCAGCATCCGCTAGCATTCTCTGCCTCGATTGCCTTTGAGCAGACCTACGGCGGCATTGATGGTGACTCGGCCTCGGGCGCGGAATTCTGCTGCTTACTGAGCGCCCTCACCGGATTACCCATGCGCCAAGATCTGGCCATGACCGGTGCCATTGATCAAAAAGGTAACATGCTGCCCATCGGCGCAGTGACCGAAAAAGTCGAAGGCTACTTTGATGCCTGCAAGGCGGCAAACTTCACCGGCACGCAGGGGGTGATTATACCGCTGGCTAACGCCGGTGAGCTGATGTTGCGCGAAGATGTGGTGGAAGCCATCGCCGAAGAACAGTTCAGCATATACGCCATAGACAGCATCACAGAAGCCCTGACGCTGTTTATGGGCAAACCGGCTGGTGAACTGTCGATCGAGCAGTATAAACCAGACACCATCCTGGCGATGGCTAAGGCCAAAGCCCATGCCTATTGGGAAGTGACGAAGCAAAAGCCCGGCGCTTTAGAGGATGGCCAAAATGAAGCACAAGAGGCGCAGCCATACGCGCCTACTGGCAACAAGCCCAACCAGCCTATTTAGCCAAGCTCTAATTACAAGCCATCTAAACCAGCTGGACCCCAAGCCCGTATACCCTTTGTCTTATAATAGTTCCATATTGTTCCACATCGCATGCACGGCGAAACTTGACGGTACCGCCCTGCATCTCTAGTTTAAGCACCTGTCGTTTAGTGCCTCGTCGCGGAATCTTGCATGCAAGCAACACTACCTAAAAAGCAGCTCTCGTTGTTCCTGTCCGCTGAGGACTGGGAAACCCTGCGCTTATTAGTGCCGTTCTTTTCAGAATACAAAGTACGCATCTTGCTGGCCTTTGGCATTTTGGTGTTTGTCACCGCAGCCACGCTGACCCTGCCTTTCTTGCTCAAAAATATAGTTGATGGACTGGGCACCGGCTCTGGCACTGGCATCGATAAGACCCAGCTACTTGCGGTCCCCCTCGCCCTCGTGGCGTCCTATGTATTTATTCGGTTCGTCGCTGTTGCGCTGCGTGAACTCACCCTGGCCGTGTATGGCACGGTGACCGTGCGCGCGATGCGTCGGGTATCGCTAAAGGTCTTAAAGCATCTGCACGCCCTCGACCTCGACTATCATCTGTCTCGCCGCACGGGCGGCATTACCCGGGACATGGATCGCGGCGTCAGCGCCATCGCGGCCCTACTGCGTATCCTGACCTTCCAAATTCTGAATATGTTTCTCGGTGTCGGCGGCGTCGCCATTGTGCTCTTCACCATGTATCACTGGTTCTACGGTGCAATTGTGATTGGCGCCGTGGTGTTCTATAGCTATTACACCGTCAAAGTCACCGAGTGGCGCACGCCCTTTATCCGCGAATCCAATGATGCCAACTCCAGCGCCAACACCCGCGCTGTCGACAGCCTGATCAACTACGAAACCGTGAAGTACTTTGGCAACGAAGCCATAGAAGCCAGACTCTATGACGAAAACTTGATCGTTTGGGAAGATGCCCGACGCCGCAACCGATATTCGCTGGCGGGCTTAAACGCCGGTCAATCCTTTTTTGTGCACGCCGGTATGTTCGGCATGATGTTGCTGGCGGCCTGGCAAGTGTTCAATGGCGAACTCACCGTGGGTGATCTCGTGGCCATTAACGCGTTTGCGGTTCAGGTATTTTTACCCCTCAACCAATTAGGCGGCATCTATCGTGAAATGAAACGCTGCTTCACCGATGTCGAGAACATGTTTGTAATTCTCAATACCGAAGCGCACATCGTCGATGAGCCTGACGCATTGCCATTGCCGCACATCAAGGGCGAGATCAAATTTGAAGATGTCAGTTTCGGTTACAACGACAACCGACAGATTCTGGATAACCTAAGCCTCACCATCAAACCCGGCCAAAAGGTCGCCATTGTTGGCCCGAGCGGCGCGGGTAAATCCACCATTGCTAGATTACTGTTCCGCTTCTATGACGTGAGTCAGGGCTGCATTCGAGTGGACGGCCACAACGTTAAAAACATTAAGCTTGAAGACCTGCGCGCTGCCTTTGGCGTCGTGCCCCAGGACGCAACACTGTTCAATACCTCACTGTTCGAAAACATCCAGTACGGCAACCCCGAAGCCTCACACGAAGAAGTGATGAAGGCAGTAGCATTGGCCAACTTATCTGAACTGATCGAACGACTGCCCGAGCAACTAGATACCGTCGTCGGTGAACGCGGCCTGAAACTCTCTGGTGGCGAAAAACAGCGTGTGGCCATTGCCCGCGCCATCCTAAAAAGCCCAACCTTCTTAATCTTCGACGAGGCTACCTCGTCCTTGGATTCCGTATCCGAGCAAGCGATCATGCAAGCCATTGACGCCGTCGCTGAAAATCACACCACCATCATGATTGCGCATCGGTTGAGTACCATAGCCCATGCCGATCAGATCTTTGTATTGGACAATGGTACGCTCGTGGAACACGGCGATCATCGCTCCCTGCTCGCATTAAACGGCACCTACACCACACTGTGGCAGACGCAACAGCAAGATGAATTATTTGAGCTCGAAAGTGGGCTGGAAGAAGATCTAAACGACAATCAAACAAATAACCTGCGACAAAAAGTGACGCACTAAGAATCTGACAGAGGGACCCATGGCCAAAAACATCCTATTTATTACAGCGGATCAATGGCGTGGCGAATGCCTCTCGACCCTCGGCCACAAGGTACAAACCCCTAACTTAGACGCACTCGCCAAAGACGGCGTGCTGTTTAAAAGCCACTACGCCCAAGCGGTGCCCTGCGCGCCATCCCGGGCCAGCATTCACACCGGCATGTATCTACAAAACCACCGCGCCGGCACCAACGGCACACCACTCGACGCCAGGCACACCAACTGGGCAAAAGAGGTGCGTAAGCTAGGTTATGACCCCGTGCTGTTTGGCTACACCGACACCGCCAACGATCCACGGCAGTTTGAAGCGGACGACCCCATATTAAAAACCTACGAAGGCCCCCTGCCCGGCATTACCCCCGTGTGCATGATGGGCACCTTCCCGGATGCCTGGGCCGACTGGCTTAAAGCCAAAGGCTACGAGATCCCCGACAAAACCTACATGCTGTATACCAACAAGACCGGCACCGAATATGAAAATGGCGGCGACACACCCGCAGCATTAACCATTCCCAAAGAACACCACGACACCTGGTTTATGGTGGACCAGGTGACAGAATACTTAGATGGCTATTTAGACAAACATACGGACGATCCCTTCTGCGTGCACTTATCCCTACTGCGCCCGCACCCACCTTGGATTGCGCCTGCACCCTACAACGAGATGTATCCACCTGAGACCTTGATGGATTACATCCGCGCTGACACACGAGAGACAGAAGCCAAACAACATCCGTGGTTGGCCCACGAGTTAGAAAAGAAATATTCCAGCGCTCCCGATGATCAGAAAAAACTGGCGCGACTCAAGGCTTCCTACTTTGGCTTGATGACAGAAGTAGACGACAACCTGGGCCGCCTGTTTGATTACCTAAAAACCAACGACCTGTGGGACGATACGCTGATCATCTTTACCTCGGACCACGGCGAGCAAATCGGCGACCATCACCTGATGGGCAAGATGGGCTACTTTGACCAGTCGTATCACATCCCATTGATCATCCGTGACCCCGATGCCAACGATACCCGCGGCACAGTGCTCAACGGCTTTACCGAAAACATCGACATCATGCCCACGATGCTGAACTGGATAGACGCACCCATACCCGTGCAGTGCGATGGACGATCTTTGATCACAACCGTGAACCAAGGTAACTTCCCCACCCAATGGCGCGACGCCGCGCACTGGGAATTCGACTTCCGTAACGTCGTTAATGGCGAACCCTTGGAAGAGAAACTAGGCCTCACCCTGCACCAGTGCACACTCAACGTGATCCGCGATCACGACTATAAATATGTGCACTTCACCAACCTCCCCCCACTGTTCTTTGATCTCACTAACGACCCAGCAGAGTTAGTTAACCAGGCGACCAACCCTGACTACACCACAAAGGTGCTCTATTTTGCGCAAAAAATGATCAGTTGGCGTATGAATCACGATGAACAGACACTTACTCATTTGGCTTTGGAGGAAGATGGGGTAGTATCGAGGGCGAGTGGTAGGGGCTAGCAATAGTACGTTGCCTAGCCTTGCAGTTCACGTAGAGAAAAGCTAATCGCGATTTTTGGCGAATTCTATGGTTGTCGTAGCATAGTTAATTTGGCCGCTTAATAGTAGGTGATGTTATCACCTTGGAGATTAAGTGAGTCACGTGATGAGCAATAAATCACGGCGTACGTTTAGCCCTGAATTCAGGTTGGAATCAGAACAACCTGATATTAAAAAAGGGCACTGTGAGTTCAATCGGTCAATGCAACACCCTATGTTACTTTGAGTCAAATAGGAGATTGCATGATGGCCCAAAAAGGAAAACGTGGATTATCACCGGCTGAAAAATCGGGCGTTTGGAAGCGTTGGAGATCAGATGAATCTCTAAGCAGCATTGGAAGAGACATCAACAAGGATCCCGGTTCAGTCTTTGGCATATTAAGGCTTCAAGAAGGGATTACACCTGAGGTCAGGGAGCGTTAAAGCCGTCACTTATCGCTTCAACAGAACCCAGGGGACACTGATCCCATAGTAACTTAGCAATTACTGCTAAGCTCATCCTTGGTAATCCCGCCAGCTATCGAGAATTGCTGCCCTTTGCCACCTCAACTGATACCACTCCCATAGCAGATATCAGGAAGTGTCACACTGAATATGCAAATGGCCAAACGAGTGTATAAATAGCACCGCCTAACTGGTTAATCTGGTTGGTTTTATCGTTCTAAAGTTAGATATATTCTGATTGGAGGAAGGCGAACCTAACTAAGTCACTATGGGAGCAGTGCCCCCTTTTCCTGCGCACCCTACGACAGTCATTAACCATCCAAAAGATCACAACCCCACGGCAGCCTAAATTTGAAAGAACATCAGCAATTACCGGCAATTACCGTACCTGACCATTCTTTGAAAAATGTGGTTTATATCACCTATCCTCCAGTCTGAGTGCACATTTCCGCGCTGAGGCTTATGACCAGTTGTCATGACTTTGTTGTAGGCGGTGGCGTGGAGGGTCAGCGGATTATCGGGGACATTCCACCAACAGATTTTGGCCATGCCTCGGATGCTGGTGGTGGTCGATTGATACCGACCATTGCGGTTGATCAGTATGCTGCGCAGTTGGGTAGGTGGTATGGGTTAAATGGCAGTGAGCTGGCGGAGATATTTCCGCAGTTAGGAAGTTTTAATCCGCTACCTTCGATATTTGTTTGAAGTTCAGTATGGCCTGCTCTGCGAGTTCAAATATCGGTCACGGCGGTGCTGTTCTTGTAGAAATTTTTCTGTCGGCGTAATCGACCAGCAACATATGCGGCAGAGTCAGTGCCGCCAGACCAACAAAGGTTAACTGGACCATTATGGTGTCAGCCGAACTCTGTAAATAATAGAAAATGATTGCTGTGCTAATCCAAGCCAAACCGCTGTAGATTACGGCTTCCCCAAGGCTGCGGTTACGCTCTTGTTGTGCCAAGCTATGCCATAGCCGCAGCATATGACCCCGACTGTGCCAGAGGCAAAAATAGAGCGAGAAGCTTATTAGTGGGGGCAGCATACTGACTAGCCCAACCAGTATCAGCAGACTGACTAATGGCTTGCGGTACTGCGGTCTACTGTAGGCGTAACCGCAATAGCATGTAAGGCAAAATATCCAGGGTAGCAACAAATAGCTGATGCCCGACATCACTAGACCAGCATTGTCCGCACCAACAAGAATGGCAAATATTGGCTCTACCAGTAATGGTTGCAGGCTAGGAATGGCAATGCAGACCAGGCCTCCATGAGCCATCCAAGGCAGCCAATCACTTCCACTATCTACGATATCGCTGGCACCAAAGTGTAGCGCTGAAATCAGTAAGAATACTCCCAGGCTCGGTAGTGGAAATAGCCACCAAAGCACAGCAACTAATGCTGCCAGAGCAATATATAAAAGATGAAAGCCCAACCAGGGAACGAGTCCCTTAGGCCAACCAATACGCCTCGCCACTGCGCCATCCAGACCACCATGAGGCACGCCTAACAATAAGATGGCGGAGATCGCGATCGTGTCCCAGATACTCATGACTGGAAGACCTGTCTTAAAAAGGGGATTTTGGGCATTGCCATTATCACCTTGGCCCAGTCGATGATTGTGGCAGAGCCGAGCATAAAGCGCGCAAAGCCATCAGCATCTAAAGCCTTGGCGGTGCGCATCATCAGGGAAACCCCCAACTCTGGCTGTGTCATAAGTACGCGATTAAATATCTTGTCCATACGGATTAATGCGGGTGAAATAGGCTCTGGCACAGAGTACTGACCGGTGTTTATTCCCTGAGCTAATTTGGCAATCTGTGCCTGAATCCCTGTAAAGGCATATCCAGAAGACAGCCGCACTGCGCCACTGGCAGCGCCGATAGCAGCAATATCGTGATCCAACGGGGTTACCGTTTGCATCGGAATCACGCCTGTTTCTTCGCCCATTTTTTCTTCTATCTCGATATCTTGCTCGCGCAGCCATTGACCAATAGCCTGCCGATACCAGTCTTTGTCCTCCAACGTGTTAGAGATCATGGTGGATTCAATCAACAGCCTGCGGTCCGAAAAAGGCAGCATATAGATAAAATGTAACCCCCGAGATTGATCGACACGAAAATCCATTAATGTTGCAATCTGAGGGTCACGAATAGCGGATTTGGTGCGTATCTCCCAGCCGAGGAAATGTTGTTTAAGGCTATGCTTGGCCATTTTCGGTGGCCGACTATCGTACAGTTGGGCGGCTCTGTAATGCTCGCCAGCAGCGGTGAATGAGCCGCCACTACCTGCGCCGACAATATCTACTGCTTGGGCTCGAATAAGATCGACACCCTGCGCCAGTTTGCTTTCGCATTGCGCCATGTATTGAGCAGAACTAAGACTTGTATAACGATACTGATCACTACAATGGAGTACTTCAGTTTGATGATCAATCAATCGCCACTGCTTCCAACTACCTTTAGTCGCGGCGGCGAATTGTTTTTCTTGATTGCTATCAGCCCATAGCGCCCAGCTGCAGTCGCGCTCTTCGGGGGTGCGTGGTTCTACAACAACCGCAGAACAATTGCTTAGCTTAGCGGCGAGCGTGATGCCAGAACTGCCACCACCTATAATGGCAATATCCAGTTCCGTGACCTTATGCGTATCGTCACTCAGTTTCGACACCCGCCAGACCCTGCAGATGTTGGTGTAACTGTTTTTTATGAGCGGGTACTTTTAATGGTTTTAGGTCCCAGAGACAGCGCAGGCTCAGGAGTGCCTTTTCTGGTTTGGTGACAAAAACCCGACCTTGCCACCAGGGCAGATTGCGACGTTTTAATACCCAGCCAATCTGTCGATAGACGCGTAATGCGATAATTATAGAAAGCCGCGACCGAAAAGGCAGTAGCTGAATACCCAGCAAAGCACTTTGATAATAGTCTTCGGCAAGCTCGAGCAGCCGGTTTACTGCAGTGGCGACGGACTGGTGGCTAGCGATATCTGCCTTAGCTATCTCTGATGCGGGTAGGTCTACCCAGCTAGCTGGCAGATAGCGACGGCCCATTTTTGCATCTTCCAATACGTCTCTAGAGATATTCGTTAGTTGCATGGCAATACCTAAATCAATGGCAAAGCTATCGGCACGCGGCACTCTGCAATTGAGCACACGACACATCATTAGGCCCACAGTACCGGCCACAGCATGACAGTAGCGAAGCAATTCAGCCTCATCACGAACAGCGGTAGGTTGTTGATCTTTAAGCATGCCGTCGAGCAACTCGTGAGCGGCTATCAGAGGAATATTGTTCTCTTCAGCGAGCTGCATAAAAGCTTCAACTTTTGGTCCTGCAGGTCGGTTACTGCCATCTAGGCGCGCGCGGATATTAGTAAGAGATTCCTCGCGATCAGGAAGATCCCCGTCAGCTAAATCATCGACATATCGACAAAACTGGTAGAGTTGTGCCGCGCGCTCAGCCAGTTTAGAACCGAGAAATAAGCTTGCCCAGTAAAATGACTTACTGTTGCGAGCAAATATTTGCTTTGGCGGCGAGCTTCTCATTACCTATCCGCCGGATCCAACCTCAACACCGGTGAGTAGCTCCTCGACCACTTTGGCAGAGCTGACGACTCCGGGCAGTCCTGCCCCCGGGTGAGTTCCAGCGCCGACAAAATAGAGGTTGGAGATTGCGCTGTCGCGATTGTGAAAACGAAACCATGCGGATTGAGTTAGCTGCGGTTGAATGGAAAAACCGGCACCGTGCATCGAGCGATAGTCCTCTGCAAAATCCTCTGGCGTCATCCAAAAGACTTCTTCGATCACTGATGATAGTTCTGGCAGTATAGTTTCTTCCAGCGCATCGACGATTCTGTCACGCAAATGTTC
Source organism: Candidatus Azotimanducaceae bacterium (assembly GCA_051278195.1). Classification (GTDB taxonomy): domain Bacteria; phylum Pseudomonadota; class Gammaproteobacteria; order Pseudomonadales; family Azotimanducaceae; genus JAHRVQ01. The sequence goes on along the minus strand of JBNMQM010000024.1, from coordinate 6,445 downwards.
TGCTTCAATGCTCCAGTCTACATCGCCCTGCAGGTTTGGTACTGGACATAGAACATAGAATGATTCGCAGCCCTCGGGTGCGAAACTCTTATCCGTTGCTGTTGGACGATGCACATACAGACTAAAATCGTCACTCAACTGTTTGCTTTCAAAAATTTCGGCAAGCAGCTCTTTAAATCGAGCCCCCAACCAAATGCTGTGGTGAGCAACGTCGGGATAAAGTTTCTTAGTGCCAAAGTACAAAACATAAAGACCCATACTGTATTGCTTTTTGATGCGCGGTTTAGCGAACTTGGTTTTGGGCAATAGGTGCTGGTAACAAGTCTCCGGGTCACCACCAAAAACAACCAAATCTGCATTGATAGTCTGACTAGTGCTGAGTCGAACTCCCGTCGCTGTGTTGTTGGCAACGACTATTTCGTCAACATCTGCGTTGAGCACAATGTTGATACCCTGACGCTCCATAAGCGCACCTAGCTCTGCCACTAGTTTACCCGTGCCACCCATACAGAAAAATACACCCCAGCGACGTTCAAGATAGTGGATTAAGGTGTAAATGGCCGTGGTCCTAAACGGATTCCCCCCAACCAATAATGGATGAATAGAAAAGGCTTGGCGAATCAGTGGGTGCTTCAAATGGCCATTCACCATCTGTGAAACGGTTTTATAGCATTTCAATATCAGCAGTGCAGGGACCTGCTTAACCATATCCCAAATTCGAGTAAAGGGGCGATGGGCAAGCCGCTTAAAGCCGATGTCGTAAACTTTTTTAGATTGCTCTAGCAGCCTTAGATAGCCATCGGCATCGTCGGCACTAAAACGTCGTATCTCCGTCAGCGTATCTTCAACGCTCGCGCGATAGTCGAATTGACTGCCGTCGGCAAAATGAAAACGGTAGAAGGGATCTAGGGGAACGAACTCTAGGTGATCCTGAAGTTTTTCATCAAACAGGTCAAATAATTCATCAAACAGAAAAGGCGCTGTGATAACGGTGGGTCCAGCGTCATGGTGATAACCGCCTCTTTCGAATACCTGGGCTCGACCGCCCAAAGCATCGAGGCGTTCGAGCAACGTTACCTGATAGCCTAAAGCTCTAAGTCTTAACGCTGTCGCTATGCCTGCGAAGCCTGCGCCTATCACTAATGCTGTTTTGTCGACTCCAAATGTTGTTTCGATCAAACCATCCGCCCCTGGCGTTTACCGGGTTTTTTTTGATTTACGGATGCAACTAGCCTAAGGGCGACTGGTCGAAGTTGTGCTGGCAATGTATTTACCAATTGATCTGCCTTTAGCAACCAGTAATCCACTGTCTGATTGGCTTGCAAAATGACTTCACTAGATGCGATACGTCTTTGCCAATGAGCTAGCCGGCTTTTGTCTTCAGATTGATACCAAATGTTGAACTCATCTCGACCATGGCCTTGCTGGGCAAAAAAACTGATCACTAGGTTCGGTTTGCGACCGTCTAAATCGCTTGAGCGGTGACTAGATGGAATAATATCGACGATGTCATTGCGCCCTTGATAGGCCAGTGCGCAAAAACCGACAAAGCGTTCTAAATCACCCGAAGGCTCTAAGTGGCCGAAGCTTTTATTCAACCCCGCTATTAACGCGGCGCCTTTGATGGGGGCAATTAGTAATGGTGCAGTTTTGCCTTTAGCAATTCGCTGCCAATCTTCTATTGCAGCAACGTGGCGCTGGCTAATATCCGAAATTTGACCACTACATGTCTCCTGCATTGCCTGAGCCAGAAGTGCGACAAGCGGACCACCGTATTGGCTGTTTCTGGCAGCCAGCTCAAAAGCTTTGGCAACCATCCAGTCGCCGAGGCAGAGTGCCATGTCAGAGCCAAAGTGCTCGTGAATACTCTCTTGTCCACGTCGATGAATACTGGCGTCGCTAATATCATCATGTATCAATGACGCGTTATGTAGGAGTTCGCAGGCGGCGGCCCAATGCAAATTATCATGCTCACCTAAGCCCAATGCTGCGCCACTAGAAAATGCAAGCTGTGCTCTAAAGGACTTACCAGGATTCTTGAAATGGTAACTGGCGGCTTGTTCAAGGTTACTACCCGCATGGGGCATTTCGCGATGGTACAAAGCATTTAGCGATCGCAATACTTGTGCTTCACCTAACACTGCTGGGGACATTATTAGTACCCTTATAAATCGTGACTTACGATTGGTTGCTTAAGCAAAATGTGTTGTTTAGATAGAAAGGACCAGCAATGCTGGCCCTTTCAGTCTTTCAACGTCTTAGCTTGCTGTTACGGTCTTGCTTGCTTGATCTTCAGTGTCAGCTACTGCAGCTGCCCAAATGATAAGACCAAAAGCAATCTTGTTTACGAAGTCAGCTACGTTATAAATAATATTCATAGTGCCGACATCTGCGCCACTCGTGAAGTAACCAATGAAGTAACCGATTGGATAGATTGCCCAACCTACCGTCACAATAAGACACATTGCCTTAAAAGCCTTTTGGACATGAACATTGGCCAATCCAGCATTAATTTGACTGGCTTCACCTTTGAAGATCTCCCAGATAATGTAGCCCCAAGCTGCCATCGATGGGACAAACGCTATTCTTGGATCCATCAGTCCGACTTCACCGGCATAACCAAAACCAAGCATCGCGATCGTTCCGAGCAGTAAACGCCAGAAAACGCCAGGAGGAACTTTCGCGACTGCAGACAAAATTAAGTAGAACTCAATCATTAGCAGCGGCACTGTCAGCAACCAGTCAATGTAACGGAATGCCGTTGGTGATTCGCCTGTAGAGACCCAAACGTCGCGCATATAAAAGTAGTGGACTGCCGCAATGAGCGTAACAAGCCCTGACACAGTGAGAGATGTTTTCCATTTACCGGCGACACGATCGCGCTCGATAAAAAAGAACGCGGTGGCAGCAACCAGTGCCATGGATATCAACCAAAAAGACATACCAACATAGTCGTCTGGTGGTAACAAGTCAGTCATAACTATAACCTTTGTTTATAAGTATTTGGTGCTATTCGGATTCAGCATATTTAGTGATATCTAAAACATGCAACCCCCCCACGACTAGCTTAGTCACCGAGTACTCGGGAGCAAAAGTTGGTCGTACAGGGTCTACGCAGCATGTTTACGATCGGATCAAGACGTCTGAGGTGTCGCAAGACTTTGCCAAAAAACCAATTTCGGGTAATTTAATACTGTTACAAATAGAGTGATCCAATTTCGCTATTGAAAATAGTCGATAGGCTAAAAGAGGTAGTGAGGGGGTTCTGCGTGGGATTCACACAGACACCACGATATTCCCGAGTGAATGCAATAATTCGAAACCCCAACATGGACTTTGACGGCATGGCCACGGTCATCGACGAGGCGGTAGCTGATCTTGGCGGCTTACACTTTATGATCAACGCCGCATCTATTGCGCCATTTGAAGGTCAAATCGGCAAGGTTTCTTACACCGCAGCTAAGCGACGGTTTCGCTGCCATGACACTAACTTTGAAAGAACATCAGTAGTTACCAGCAATTACCGGCAATTACCGGCAATTACCGTACCTGACCATTCTTTGAAAAATGCGGTTTATATCAACTATCCTCACCTAAGTTCTATGTTATCCCGAACAGCGAGTGTCTGGACTCAGGTTGACACACAGGGACCGTTCTTCGGAAAATGTGCTTTATAGAGCCTATTCACATTCCATGAATTCGAGCAATTTTTCATCACGCTCCCTATCGGACATTCTCAGAAACCCATCTTGAGATCCCTACCTCAGCCGACAATAGGATGGTACTCTTTCAAAAAGGAAGAACGTGCATGAGTGATAACGGTCTCAAAGAACTATTCTGGTTGCGAGTTGGCGAAGTACCGGATCTGAACGAAGTCGAGGCACTCGCGGCCGAAGCCAAGGCGGGCGGATTCATGGTCGGAGCGGAGCTTCGGGTACGCGTCGCCGCCCTGCTCGCACATGTCGGATTCCTCGCACCTGATCGCGTCGGCGAGGTATTCGACACGTTTGCCGGCCGATGGCTGGAAGACACAATCGATGCTGCACCCATCGCGAGCCTCGACCTACCACCTGAACCCATCCCGGATGGGTTCCTCGATGCCTACTGGTCAATCGTCGAGGATGGCGTCGCCGGTAGTCTCAACGCAGCTTCAATCACCGAGCGCACAGCCGGATTGGGCAAACTGCAAAACGAATCCTTTCAAGACCGACTTGCACTTTCTTCGTTGCAGTATCCAGGAGTTCGAGAGGTCGCAGAACGCTCGACCCCACCGGGCTTCAGGTTAGCGGTGCTGCGCGCTTGTCCGGCCGACTCAATTGGCAGACAGTACCATGACATCATCGTCGACAATGGATTCGACCTCGAGGTGCTCGATGGTGCGAGCCTCGGCCTATCGAAGCTGCCCTCCCCTCTCGACTTTCTCAATGCGCGTAATTTACAAACCCATGATCTCTGGCATCTGGCTGCGGGCTATGAAACGACGATCCTGCACGAATTTGCGATCGCCGCTTTTCAGCTCGCGCAGTTCGGCCACAACTACTCGAGCAGTCTAATGGCTGTGATGACAGGCGTTGCTGCTTTGAGCCCGGCAGTCGGCTTTCCGATACTGATGGATTCCGTCCTCGCCGCATGGGCGCACGGACGTCAAACGCCGCCAATGATTGGCATAGACTGGGAATCACGATGGAACCTCAGCGTCGACGAGATTCGACAGAGCTGCGAAATCAAGCCCTACCAGAGTCCCCATCCCGCCAACCTCATCGAATTGGGCGCCGCAGCTGCTTGAAATTCACATGGCCTCCCCTAGAAGCATAGGGGACACTAACGAGCCTAATCACCCTTCCAAAGCTTTAGATACCATAAGTAACCAACCTAACAGTCTGTAAGCCAGCACAGCGCCAATTCAGTCATTGACCATCAAAAAGGTTACTACGTCACTGAACCCTAAGCTTAAGAGAACATCAGCGATTACCATATTTGACCGTTCTTCGGAAAATATGGCCTATTTGCTTTATTATCGCGAGCAGCCGAATCCGTTGTTTGTTACCGGGGCGGTCCAATTTTGAACCAGTTTAGTTAACGGGGTGTACCCATGAGTGAAACTAATAAAGGCCAGCTTGGCTATTCTATTGCCGGCATCATCTTCCTGGCGATTGGCTCAGCGGTGTTTGCTATTCGGCTTCTTCATGCGGGTCCTTATGCTCTGCCAGGAGGCGCGGCGTTTATTGGCGCGCTTCTCGCTATTGGCCTCGGTGCTTATTTGCTCTGGCCGGGCAAACCCAGGTTCACGGGCCTAGTCGCCATTGTAGTTGCTACCTTTGCATCCTTTCCTGCCATCTACTCAATCGTTGGGGAAACTGAAGAGGTAATTTCACTCTATGCCGTTGGCCCGGAGAGCAACCTTGTTGATTTAAGACTGTGGATTGTCGACCGCAGCGATGGCGCCTGGGTTGGCATGGGTCGCAGCAAAGCCGTGACCCATAACCTGGATGGTGCACGACTGGACATGCTTCGCGGTGGAGAGACCATTTGCGTTATTCCGGCGCTGGTGGAGGATCGCGCTACAGTAAGTGAAATTCATAAGATGAAAGTCGATAAATACAAGGCTGCTCAAATCTCCGCGTCAATTGGCATGTATCCCACTGAGGCATCTGAAAACACCGTCGCGTTGCGGCTTGATCCTTGTAACAGTTAGTAGCCTATAGGGGAAAACTCGCGTTGGCGGTACGCCCTATCCTCGCGTGGTGAGAATCTTTGAAGAATCTTGAGAGGAAAAATGAGTACCGATAGTTCTAGAGAGTAATTGTCACAATTTGCTTCGATTTATCTGAGAGTAGCGCCATTAACTTAAAGAGAACGCTGAGACTCTCTCTTATGCCCTCCGCATCGAGCTTTTGGCTAGCGCCATACATCAGAGAATCATTGTTGACGGTGAGACTACCGGCATTGAAAAAGAGCATATGAGCTTTGATAAAACCAACGAGTTCTGAATCAAATAGTAGAGAAATTCGCTCTCTTTCAGGACCGCTAAGATGGTAGGTCTTAGAAAAAACGAACTCATTTTCAATATCTATATCTGTATCCTCACCCCAAAGAACCGCCATCCCGAACGATTCCAACCCCAGCACAAACGAAATGAGGTCTGCGCCTGCCATTTGCAGCACGAATACAGAGCGTGTATACGCGGCACTCTCGCTGCCACCTGAACTTCGCAAATCAAATACTGAATATTCGATTGCTTCATCACGACCAGCAATCAAGTTGTAAATCTCTAAACGCCCGCCCCAACGCGACTCTTTGTAAACGTGCGGAAAGTCTATCAGCCCCATGACCTCATCGTTAGAGGCGACGGCTTGGAAATCCTCATCTGGAAAGTCTGCGCTCAGTTCCCGTGCACGCGCTTTACCGACGAAATTTTGACGTATGTACAGCCCTAGCCAGTTCA